>OZ255626.1:3247500-4104999 GCA_965276775.1 Acidobacteriaceae bacterium | reverse complement strand
AGTTCCGTCGCGCCCGGTATACGGCCCAGGGAACCTACCTGATGCCGTTCCTGGAGATGAACCGTGTTATCGAGTTCGATAAAAATTTCAAAGAGATCTGGTCCTATGACATCCCGAAACCATGGGCGGCCATTCGCCTGAAGAATGGAAACACTCTTATCACAGACGAGAGTGACGTAATCACGCGGGAAGTCAACCCGAAGAAAGAGACAGTATGGCAGGTCTCGAAGGCTGACATCCCGAACCAATACTGGTATGGCAATTCACAATCCGCCACGCGGCTGGCGAATGGCAACACAATTATCTGCTCACGCGGCGGAGACAAGCAGGGACCGCAACTCGTGGAGATCACTCGGGACAAGAAGGTTGTCTGGGTACTTCAGGACTGGCAGCACTTCGGCCCTGCTACAGCGGTCCAGGTGCTTGATGAACCCGGCATTCCTGAGCACCCGGGTGATTCCCTGCATTAACTGTTGATGGACGACAACTTCGCATCTGTTGAGAGAAACGTCAGTCTGCGATGAAGGGCGTTCCGGAACATTTCCGTTTCGACAACGTACTAACACGGGAAGGAGCGCTATGAACCGTCGCACTTTTGGTCACTTGATGGTGGCAACGGTACTAGAAGGAGCGTTGATTCGTGCGGGAGCCCAGGTAGTTACGCCCTCAACATCGGCACCTAGATTTTCCTCCGAGATTGCGACGCTGAAGCTGGCTTCCTTCGACCGTTGTATCGAGGTAGTCGCTGAGGCGGGTTATCAAGGAGTGGAGTTGACTGGGTATTTCCAGAAGTGGGCGCCCGAGGAGCAACGCCGCCTTATGGCCAAGATGAGCTCACTGGGCGTGATGATCGATATGTTGAGCGGTCTCCAGGCGAGCTTTGCCATTCCTGACCAGACGGAAACTTTCGTGACACGGGTGACGGAACATTGTCATATTGCCCAGGAACTTGAATGTCCGCAGATCAACATCAAGTCCGGCAAACGGCTTGAGGGCGTGAATCCACAGGTGCAGTTCGCAGCCGCTGTCGACAACTTGAAGCGCGCCTCCGATGTGTCCGCAAAGAACGGGATCGACATTGTGATCGAGCCGATCGATCTGATCGAAAATCCCACGATCTTCCTGACTACGGTGAAGGACGGATTTGAGATCGTACGCGCCGTCAACCGCTCCAACGTCAAGGTTTTGTATGACTTCTATCATGAGCAACGCGGCAGCGGGAATCTTATTGAGAAACTCGAGAAAAATATTGATTGGATAGGCCTGGTTCACATCGCGGATGTTCCGGGACGGCATGAGCCAGGGACGGGCGAAATTAATTACACGAATATCTATCGCAGCCTGGGAAAGCTGCACTACAACCGCTTCATCGCGATGGAGTACGATCCGACCACTGATCCCGTTGTCTCGCTGCGGAAGTCAAGGATGGAAGCGCAGCAGGCGATCGCGGAGGGTTAGCAAGTTGGCTGATCTTGTGGAGAGTGTTTTGTCGCTCCGGTCTCTTGTCATGATTTGTGCTGGTATCCGTCGAAATGCACATGCCATAATCGATTGCTTCGAGATTATGGCTGTTGAGAGATTTCTGATGCGTTTGTCAGTTCGCTACGTTGCTTTGTTGATCCTTCTTCTGGCTTCAGTAGCAAGAGCTGCGGAGACTAAAACTCAGTATCTATCTGGCCTGGGCAAGGACGACCCGGTCAAGTGGAAATTTATCTGCGACAAGGGCCAAAACGCCAACAAGTGGTCCGTCATCGGTGTCCCTTCCAATTGGCAACTGCAAGGCTTCGGCATCTACGAATACGGCCAACCTACTCCGGCGGGCGGTTGGCCTCGAGTTCATGGTACCTACAAGCGCATCTTTACTACGCCTGCGACTTGGCGGACCAAAACCGTTTTCGTCAAGTTTGAAGGCGTGATGACCGATGCTTGGGTCACCATCAACGGTCAATCCGCCGGCCCTGTTCACCAAGGCGGCTATTACGCCTTCAAGTACGACATCACGAGCCTCCTCAAGCAAGCTGGTCAGCAGAATGAGATCCAGGTCGACGTCGACGATGAGTCTATGAATGACTCCGTCAATCGCGCCGAGCGTCGAGGTGATTACTGGAACTACGGCGGCATTTTCCGGCCCGTTTATCTCGAGGCCGTGCCCAAAACGTTTATCGATCACCTGGCCATCAACGCCACCGCGGCGGGCTCCCTCCATGTCGATGTCGCGCTCTCCGACACCCGCGCATCGGCCCCGGGCACCCCCACGGCCTCCGTCGAGATGCAGGTGCTCGATACAGGCGGCCATCCCGTTGGCGATCCGGTAACCGCGAACGATGTCGTCTTCAATGAAGGGACCCATCTCGCCGGAAAGATTGTTAATCCGCGACTCTGGACGGCCGAGACGCCGAACCTCTACCAGCTCGAAGTGCGCCTGAAGTTAGGCGGCGCCGTCGTGCACACCGTGCGTCAAAGGTTCGGCTTCCGCACCATTGAGCTCCGCCCCGGCCAAGGCCTGTTCGTCAACGGCAAGCGCATTTTCCTCAAGGGCTTCCCCCGCCACTCGTTCTGGCCCGACTCCGGCCGGACCCTGTCCGAGCAAATCTCCAGAGGCGACATCAACCTCATTAAAGAGATGAACGGCAACGCAGTCCGCTCCAGCCATTATCCGCCGGACCGCCACTTCCTCGATGCTTGCGATGAACTTGGCCTCTACGTACTCGATGAATTCGCTGGCTGGCACCAGCATTACAACACCGACATTGGCCAGAAGCTGGTCAGGGAGATGGTTGAGCATGACGTAAACCATCCTTCGATCATCTTCTGGGACAACGGCAATGAAGGCGGGTTCAATCCCGCGCTCGACGGAGATTTCGCAAAGTATGACCCGGAGAAGCGTGTAGTCCTGCACCCGTCGGCGGCCTACCCTCCGGGCATCGCCGACACCAAGCACTACCCCACCTATGACACGCTGCAGCAGAAGCTCGCCGAGGATCCCGTCTTTTTCCCCACCGAGATGCTGCACGGCCTCTATGACGGCGGAGCCGGAGCAGGCCTGAGTGACTACTGGGATGCCATTCTCAAAAGCAAGGCCGGCGCCGGCGGCTTTATCTGGTCGTTTGTGGATGAAGATGTCAAACGCACCGACAAGGGCGGCATTCTTGACTCCGAAGGCAACATGGCCCCCGACGGCATCCTCGGCCCATATCGCGAGCGGGAAGCCAGCTTCTACACCGCCAAACAGCTTTGGTCGCCTATCATCGTGGCGCCGCCTGACGCCGCCTCGCGTTCCTACACAGTTACCAATCGCTACAGTTTCCTGAACGCCGACCAATGCACCTACGAGTGGCAGGCCATTGCCTTTCGTCAACCTAACGACACAGCTTCCGGATCAGTCGTGCTGGCATCGCGCACCGATCATGGCCGTTCGCTGGCGCCGGGCTCCTCGGCAAGCTGGGATAACTGGGGACCGCCTGCTCCTCTCTCCGGCCACGGCGCAAAAAGGACAGCTGACGCCAATCGACTCATCATCAAGGACGCCACGGGCCGCGTGATTCAAACCTATGTCTGGCCCACCGCCGGCCTCGATCAGCGATTGGACCAGCTGGACCAGTCTGCTGGCGGCGCAAAGCCTACCGCCGCCGAATCCGGCGACACACTTACCGCGGCTGCCGGCGGCCTATCGCTGCGGATAAGCAAGACCACCGGCCTGCTGGTCTCTGTCTCTCGACAGGGCAAGTCCTTCTCGCTCGTCAACGGCCCTCGCGTCCTGGCCATGGGCCCCAGGCAGGCTCCCGCGCGCAAGCAAGATCCGCCGCCTCCGCCGCCTGTCTTCGCCCCGGACTCCAAGCTAATATCACTAACCCATGCAACCGACGGCAGCGATCTTGTCATCTCCGCGGCTTTCGACGGCCCCATGCAATCGCTCACCTACCGGCTCCAACCCAACGGCTGGTTGTCCATTGACTATGTCTACGCGATAAGTGGAGCCCAGGAATATTTCGGCATTGGATTCGACTATCCCGAAGCAGACGTGAAAGGCATGCGGTTCCTTGGCGAAGGGCCTGCCCCCGTGTATCAGAATCGCCTCGCCGGCGGTACTCTCGACGTCTGGAACCGACCCTATAACAACACCATGGACGGCGATCCGGACGACCTCAAGCCCGGCGGGCGCTTCGACTATCCGCTCTTCAAGGGCTTTTACTCCGGTGTGCGCTGGCTGCGGTTCAATACCTCTGAAGGCCCCATCACCGCGATGGTGGACCAGCATCGCGGCTCCCCCATCTACGTGCAGGTCTTTACTCCAAAGACTCCGCCTCCCGCTCTGCTGGGCCGCGTTGCCGTACCGTTTCCGCAGGCCGCGGTTTCCTTCCTGCATGCCATCCCGGCCATCGGCAGCAAGTTCGGGGCTCCGCAATCCCACGGCCCCACTGGGCAGCCGGCGACCGCCCAGGGCGAGTACAAGGGCCGCATCAGCCTATACTTTGGAAATCTGCCGGCGCGGTAGCACCCCTTGCTTCTAAGTCGGCGCATCGCAACGGTATCCTCATAACTCCCAGACCAGGCATACGGAGAGCCGCCTCGATGAGAAAACAGCTTGTCACGTTGCTTCTACTTCTCATTTCCACCGCCCCGCGCCTGCAAGCCGAGAAGCGCCCCGTGGACTACGTCAACACCTTCCTGGGGACCGCCCCGCTGACCAATCCGGCGGACATAGGATTCAAGCCGCCGTGGCGCGTCTGGGCCGGACTCGTCTTTCCCGGCGCCTCCGTCCCCAACGCCATGGTGCAGTTAAGCCCGATCACCCGATTCGGCAGCGGCGCCGGCTACGAATACGAGAATCCCCGGATCCAGGCCTTCGCCCATACCAACAAGGGCCATTGGAATCTCTGCAACATCCCCATACTTCCGGTCAGCGGCAACGTCAATCCCGCCGATTTCGCCTCCACCTTCAGCCATAAGAACGAGTCGTCCCATCCCGGCTACTACCAGGTCTACCTGGAGCGCTACGGCATCAACGCCGAACTCACCTCAACTCTAAGGACCGGCTATCACCGCTATACCGAAGCAGGCAGAGTCCGTCGCCATCAAACCAGAGCACCTTCACGGTGTCGCCGCGGCGTCCGCGAAAAATGAACACGTGGCCAGAGAACGGCTGCTGCTCAAGCACCGTCTGGACCTGGCCGCTGAGGCCCTGAAAGCCGCGTGACCCCGCCGCGATCCAGATGCGCGTGCCCGCCGGAAGCGCGATCATGACCGCAAACTCTGGAGCACGGCGCGAACGATCGCGGGATCGACGCTGCCTTCCAGGCTGATCCGAATCTCGCCCGGCAACTCAATGTGAATCGCGCCGGAACCCGGCGGAACCACTTCAGCCAGTTCAGGCTTCAACGACTCTCCTTCATCAGCGACACAAGCCGGAAGCAGCTTCATCGCGTTCCGCGATGAAGCTCCTAGCTTGCCGTCCCGATACAAACGCCGCCACTGAAACACCTGGTTCGCGTTCACGCCGTACTTCAAGGCCACCCGAGCCACCGAAGCACCCACCTCCAACGTCTCCTTCACAACCCGGCGACGCTCCTCCGCACTCCGGTGCCCCCGAGAAAATACCCCAAACCCTCCGCTCAGTTCAACGTCCGTCATCCAAACATCATCACGTCAGCAGAGCACCGTGTACACACGGCCAACACAGGACGCTTACTTTGTACGTGCCGCTATGTGCAGAGAAAAGCGGGGCAGTAAACAGTAAAGCTGTAGAAGAGATGCACACATACAACCAATCAAGAAGTGACCAGGATTCTAGGCGCGCTTAAAAGTCTGCAACCTCCGCAATTAAAGAACAGAAATGATGAGCAGTCAGTAACAAGGAACTTTGAGGGAAGAAGTTTCTTCCCTGTCTTCAGCTGCCGATAAAAACGGTGTCTTCCGCCACCCATCTCAGCGGGAACACCCCGCAACGCCTGTACGCTGTGGAAAACTTCTCCGTAATCGGGTGAGTTTCACGTGGCTAGCCGTCAAGAGTGCCTCCGCAACGCAGTGATCGGATCACCAACCGGGGACTTGCGCCTTGACGGCTGAGCAGTGATGCAAATTGTCCAGTGGGGAGTAGCACCGCCTCACCAGGCGGTGAGTGCCAATACAGGCTTGACGAAAGCATCGCAAAGCAATCCAGGGAGGCATACCGTGGAGCAATGGTTCAATACTTTGTCGGGATTGACTGGGGAATGCAAACTCATCGTGTTGCTGTGCTGGATGACACTGGCCGAGTGATAGACCAATATGACGCAGACCACAGCGGCATGCCGGTGCGACGCCATGCAACGTGCTAAAACAGGTAAAAACGGTTCCTAAATCTGGTGCGTCTGCCAGTTTCGCCACTTTCGCATCTCTTGCAAGTCTCTTACTGTGAGCGTTTCAAGCGTTATGTGCCACGCGCGGCGGACCGCGTCGGTAGCGGGTAAGGCGCATTCCATTGCCTGGTGTTATGCTTGCACACCGCTCTGCCTGTATACAAGCCAGATCGTCCATCATCCTCGCACGCGTACCTGCTGCGTATTATGAACGCTCTGGGCCGCGCGCCGAATGGGACTTCTCGCGGAAGACGGTAGACTTTCAGCTATCGGCAACGGGTGGATAATTATTCTGGCCCGCCTACGGGACGCTTCCGTCCCTAGGCCTATGAAACCGCTTGTTTGCAGAGGGACTGAATCATGGACACCTCCCGCACCTTCCGGTCAATCCTGGTGGGAGACAATGGCGCTCCCGAGGCTCAACACGCCGTCGAAGTTGCGCTTGCACTCTCGCACTGCTGCCATGCCAAGCTGGTTGTGCTGGGCGTGCTTACTCCACAAGCGCCCGAGCAGGAGGCGGAAGGAGTCGGCCTGGAGAAAACCGAAGCTGAGAACGCTGCATTGCGATCAAAGCTGGAACAGACGAGGGAAGCCGGACGGGCCCAGGGTATCGAAGTGGTCTGCGAGCTGGTTCGGGGCAGGGCCGAGCCTGAGATCGAGCGCTTTGTCAAGGAATATGCGGTGGACCTGCTGGTCGTCGGGCACCGCGATATTTTGCGGCCGCGCCGCTGGCTCGAGGGTTCCACGTCGGAAGAACTCGCGCACAAGCTGGATGTGTCGATCCTGATTGTTCATGGTGCCGGACCTCGATAGAGATCGCGCATTCACGGAATAATGCCGGCAAGCACCACCCCACCCGGGCCGCTTCGAACTTAGTCGCTTCGAACATAGGCCTTGATAGTTGCGAGTGGCTTGTCCACCTTCTCGGTTGGAGAGATCCGGTATGGTCCTATGTGCGCCGGTACAATGAATGTCTCGGCATAATGCACCACGAACGGCTCGAATGCATTGGTCGGGCTATCTACGGTGACCGCGCTGCCTTCCACCAGATTCAACACGTTGAGCGTACCCTTGGTGTCATGCAGGACCGGGCCCGTAAACCAGTGCCGGCGCGTCTCGATAAACTCGAGCGCATGCAGACCAGTAGCTTCCTCGTACCAGCAATCTCCGCTGCCGATCGGGCTAATCTGATCGATCAGGTTTGTCTTGACCCAGTCGTGATCGCGCTCCCACTGTATGTTCGCCAGGCCGTGTTCAAGGTGGATCGGACGCGGCAGCCCATTCATACCCAGCCGTGCCCAATCCCATAGTTTGAAGGTAAAGATATAGGGAGTCGCACTAATTTCCAATACCATGCTATTGCTGCCCGAACAGTGAATGGTTCCAGCAGGTATCGACAGATGATCGTGCTTTTGCACGGGCCAGGCATTGACGTACTCTTCGGCCGGAAACGCTGGGGCGCCGGCTTCTTGAACCTGCGCGGCTTCAAGATCGTTTGTCATCCGCTGTGCGTCGACATTTGGCTTCAACCCCAGGTACACCACCGCGTCCTGCTCCGCATCGAGCAGATAGTAGCTTTCATCCTGCGTGTAAGGCATGCCGAAGTGCTCCGCAATATAAGCGCGCAGTGGATGCACCTGTAACGAAAGATTGCCGCCGCCGACTGTATCCAGAAAATCGAACCGGATTGGAAATTCGGCGCCGAAACGCTTGAAAATCCCGCTGCCCAAAAGCTCTTCAGGATGCTCATGCACCAGGGCAAGGGCTGGCGCCTCTACGATGCGATCGCCGAAGCTGAAGCGCAGACTATTCTCCTCCGGCACGCAATCGAAGCACCACGCATAATTCGGAGGGCCATCCGGCAAGTCAAAGTGCCGCCGCATCCATTGACCTCCCCATGGACCGGGATCGAAGAAGGGCACCACCCGGAATGGACGTCGGACTGCTAGCGCCAGAGCCGCGTGGTAGCTGCCTCCGGAGATCATTGCAGGACGCTCGGGAACATTCGTATCAATGTAAAAGTCAATGGCACCGTGCAGTCTGTGCTTCTCCGTGTCGGCAGCACGCCAGTCGACAAAGTAAGCCCTCTTGTATAACTCCGCGGCCGGAGCCGACGGATTGCTCGCGCCGAGATTGCCGACCTGCTGCGCACGCTGGCGGCGCTGGATCTCCCACCGGGTTACATCGCAGTACAGCAGCAGATCCCACGTATCCGCGACATAGGCCGCTCCCGTCCCGTACACCAGTGTCAGACCTCGAGCACTCGATAGATCGCTGCGCATTTGCGCGGTTCTGGCTGTGTCGAAAAGCGAGCTGAGCTCCCAATCCGCCATCCTGCCGAATACCGGATCACTGCCCAGCCAGGGAGCTAGAAACTGCTCTAGAGTCTCCGCGGATTTAAGCGCACTTTCCGCACAAATCGCAGAGTCGACTTCCAGTTCCAGGAGCCCCGCCTTGACCTCTTCCGCATTCACTCCAGGATAGCATTCCACTACAATAATTGTGCGCGCTTTGTCCTGAATCTGATCGCGCAAATGCCGCGCGACCTCCGGCCACCCAATAAAGCACGCGGAGGAATCGCTCGAGACCGCGATCGTTGGCTGCTTGTCATAATTTGATTTCTGGCTCATGCGACGCCTCGCAGCAGGGGTAAGGCTCCCAGCAGCGCCGCGGAAGCTCCTAAACTTGTCGCCACAATCTTCACGGACCCCTTCAAAGTCCACGCGTGGGCATTGACGTGTTGACGAATTCGGGGCAGGATCGCTTCCTCGCGATGCATGACGCCGCCGCCGAAGACGATGATCCGCGGATCGTAAGCATGGATGAGAGAAACGGTAAGCGCGGACCAGATGCCAACGCAGTGATCGAGCACCTCCCTCGCCAGCGCGTCCCCTGCGTCCAGCGCCTCGAACAGCTTCCGGAAATCGATCGCACCCGCTGAGACTGCGAGAGCGCTTTCCGCAAAGTCCGGGCGCTCGCGACAGATAGCGTCAAGCGATGCTGTCGAGGCTTCTGCCTCCGCACAACCGCGGTTGCCGCAGGTACAGAGCCTGCCATTCCACGCCACGCCCAGGTGGCCCGCGAGCCCGCCGGCTCGATGGCCGCTCGACTGGAGCAGGCGGCCGCCTAACATCACGGCGCCCCCAATCCCGGTACCGAGCGTGACCAGCACAACATCGTCGAAACCTTGCGCGGCGCCGGCGGAATGCTCTCCCAGCAGGGCCAGGCGGGCATCGTTCTCCACACGGCACGGCAGGTCGAAGTTAGCTCTGGCCCACTCCGCTAAGTGAACGCCGACTCCATCGTCGTACTTGCCAATGGTCGCCACTAATGAATCCATGCCGTCTGTAACTGCGCAGATTCCCATGGCGATGCCGAGAATATCGCGTGGATCGATTCCAGATTCAGTTATCACTGCGGGTATGCCGATCTCCAGTTTCTCCAGCACGGCGCGGAGCGAGGGATTGTTGACCGCAATCCTCTTCGAGGTCAGCACCCGGTCTTCGCGGACGACGCCATATTCCACGTGCGAGCCGCCCATATCGATCGCGATAGCTGCCTGGGTCAATATTGCACCACAATTTGCGGAAGAGCCTTACGACGGAGAACGCAGTTGCTGAATCCCCGCTTATCGGTGATTGCGTTGGCGTAGCCGGCATCGCTCGGCCGGCAAGCCAGCAGTCCCTCCCCGAAGCGGACGACCCAACGCGCGATGCATCCGTCGTTGCTCATTAAGCCAGTCCTCGGGTCAATCAGGATCGGCTGCGGCAGTTGCATCGTTTCTCTTTGCGACATCTGCTTCATCGCGGATGAGTGTAGCCTTCGTGACGTATACGAGCAAATGCAATGCTCGTTTCCCTAGAAAAGCAGCAAAACCTTCATCAAAGCGGCGCATCATCCGCGAGTATTTTCTTGAGAGTCTCAACCCTCCGAGGGACAACCGGGAGGAGCATGGCACGCTCAAGCGGCTGAAGTGCAGGGCGCTGCTGCCAATAAATCTCTGATTGTTTTCAAAGACCCGTGCTATGGTTGCACATGCAGATCGTTGCTCCGGTCTCGAGATGCTGCCGCCCCACCTCCGCCGGTGGCTCGTCCGGCAGTCAAGGAAAGGCTCCAGCCATGGTTTCTCCGCGTGTAGCCGCGCCTCTCCTGCTTCTGCGATGTAGCCCCCGCCGCGCCTAGTCCGCGGACGCTTGCGGGAGCGAAATATCTCTCTTCCGCCGGCTTCTCCTTCAAAAAAATTGCTTATAGCCCAGCAGTTATTCGCATTTGCGGGAGGTTTGTATGCACTTTGGTGTTCGATTTCGTCAGCATAGGGTGGGCGCCGCCGCCTCGCTTCTCATCGGTTTGTCCGCCAGCCCCCTTGCCTGGTCGCAGGGGCAGATCAGCGGCTCGGTTCGCGGCGTCATCACCGATGCCGCCGGCGCCGTCGTCTCGGATGCAAAGATCCACCTGCTCGACCCAGCCAACGGCAACGACCGCATCTACCCCGTGAACGGCGCGGGCCAGTACACCATTGCCGGGGTGCAGCCCGGCACCTACTCTGTCCGCGTGGAAGCCTCGGGCTTTCAGACTCAGCTGTTCCAGAAAGTCGAGTTCATCCTCAACCAGGTGCGCGAGTTAAACATCACGCTGCAGCCCGGCGCGGTCTCGCAGGATGTGCAGGTGCGCGGCGATGCTGCCAGCATCGTCACGCTGGAGACCGATGTCGGCGCGGTGATCGACCAGCAGCGCATCAAGGCGCTGCCGCTCAATGGCCGCGACTTCCAGAACCTTATCTATCTCACGCCGGGCGCCACACGCAGCGCGGGCGGTACCGGCCAGGGCTCCACCATCTCCGCCGGCGGTGCGCGGCCCACCGACAATAATTTCCTGATCGACGGCGGCGACGCCAACGACCCGCGCGTTCCCTCCGGCTCCGCCGGCAATTTCGGCAACGCTACCAGCAGCGTTCCCATCGACGCGATCCGCGAGTTCACCGTGATTACCTCGAGCCCGAACGCGGAGTTTGGCCGCTCCTCGGGCGCGGTCGTCAACGTCGTCACCAAGTCCGGCGCGGACGATTTCCATTTTGCCGCGTGGGAGTTCGGCCGCAATCGCGCGCTCAATACTCGCAACTTTTTCAGCCCGGTGGGCTTCAAGTCTCCGTTCAATGAGAACCAGTTCGGCTTTTGGGCCGGCGGCAAACTGGTGCGCGACCGCACCTTCTACTCGGTCGCGTACGAGGGGTTCCGGCAGCGCTCGACGACGCCTACCAACGTTCTGGTGCCTACCACGCAATTCGTCAATGCGCTCACCAATCCACTCACCCAGTCGCTGTTCCGCGCGGTGTATCCAGCGGTAAGCGGGCCTGCCTTCGACCCGACGAACAGCAATACCTGGGCAGGCACAACCAATCGCAACATCGCGAATAACCTCGACGCGGATACCGGCTTTGTGCGCCTCGACCAGAACTTCTCCGATCGCAATCAGGCGTTCGCCACGCTCAGCCTCGTCGATGCGGTGCCGGCAGCGGCGCTGAATGGCGGCAACCTGCCTGGGTTCGGCATAGGCACTGCCGGCCGCGACTATCACGTTGTCGTGCAGGACACGGCGGTGCTGAGCCCGCACCTGCTCAACGTCGCGCGGGTCAGCCTGCAGCGCACGCCGACCGCCTTTCCAACGGAAGCGCCTCCGCTGACGGCTCTCGCTTCTGGCGCGAACCGTGCCGCAGGTCCCGATGGCGGCGCCGCGTTCTCCGCGAACACAGGCGACCCGAACGGCATCCCCACTATTGCTTTCCTGTCCGGGCGATTCAACACACTCGGCGTCGCGAGTAATTACCCGCAGGGCCGCGCGGAGGACGTACTCACCTATCAGGACACTCTGAGCTGGGAGCGCGGACGGCACGAGCTCAAAGCCGGGTTTGAGCTCGCCCGCGTCTACGACAACACTACGTTCAGCAACGATGTGCGGCCCTCCGTAACACTGCTTGACACTGTGAGCGCCGCAGCCGCCGGCGGCCTGACCGCGGCCCAGGCCAGCGCCGCGCAGGAGTTCGCCAACATCAACACGCTGGCGCTCAACTCCCAGCTCCAGTATTTTTATAACTCCGGCTCTTCCGAGCGCGGCTACCGGCTTTGGGAGCAGGGTTACTTCGTGCAGGACACCTGGCGCGCGACCAATCGAGTTACCGTCGATCTGGGCCTGCGCTACGAGATCTTCAATCCCTTTACAGAGAGCCATAAGCTGCTCTCGAACGCCTATCTGCTCGACAGCAGCAATCGCCCGCGAGCCTGCCAGCCGCTGCCCTTCAACAGCAGCCTTTCCGGCATCGCCGTCGTCAATCCCACGCAGTATGGAATCGGCAATTATTGCTCCAAGTTCAATGACCTGGGGCCGCGCGTGGGCGTGGCGTGGGATACCCGCGGCGATGGCAAGACGGTGGTGCGGGCAGGCTACGGCCTCTACTACGACCGCGTGTTTGGCAACGTCTACGGCAATGCCCGCTTCAACCCGCCTTATACGGTCGCCACCAGCATCACCAGCGGCAACTACACCGGCGCGCTTGCCGCGTCCACGGTTAACCCCACGCAGGCCTACAGTTTAACCACGGTCGACCCCTCACTGCGCAACCCGGTAACCGAATCCTACAACCTGGCCGTCGCGCAGCAGCTCGACCCCAACACCGTACTTACGCTTACCTATGTCGGCGCCACGGGTTCGCACCTGCTCGCCACGCAGCGGCCTAACTTCGGCACCAGCTTCGCCAGCGCGTTCCGCCCCGCCAACCAAGGTACGGCTGCGCGGTCCGGGGCAGATATAAGTGCAGGTATCATCCGGCCGCCCTTCGCCGACCTGAGCCATCGCGAATCGGTCGCCAGCTCCAGCTACAACGCCCTGCTGGTCGACGCGCGCCGCCGGCTTTCGAGCGGCCTTACCGTGGAAGGCGCCTATACCTGGAGCCACAGCCGCGACGATCTTTCCGACGACGTCGCCGGCTCCACCGACTCGTCTTTCCCACAGGCGACCATAGAGAATCTCGTCGCACCCTATATGGCGGCAAACAGTTCCTGCGTCGCCGCGCACGGAACGCCGGCGGCCGCGGGCCGTCTGCTGGCCGCCGTACGCTGCGCCACCGCCAACCCGAACCTCTCGCAGGCCGATGCGCAGACGGCGTTCAACCAGAACTACGTCCGCTACGCGCCTATCCAGTACAACTATGGCGACTCGGCTTTCGACGTGCGACACCGCTTCGCCGGCAGCGTCATCTATCAGCTCCCCTTCGGCCGCGGCGGCCTGCTGTTTGCCAACCTGCCCGGTGCGCTCGACCGCGTTGTGAGCGGCTGGGCTGCTTCCTCCATCGTCGATACGCAAACCGGGACGCCCTTTATCCCGGTTACCGGCTCTGATTCGAACAAGGATGGCGACCCAAATGACCGCACCATTGCCCTAGGCAATCTAGGACCGCGCGCGGGACATCTTGTCAAGACCTTCGGCGCTCCCACGCCTGTCGTTTCTTTCTTCCAGAACGCCGCATCGCTTGGCCCCGGCGATGGCGTCATCGATCCACGCCAACGCATGCAGCGCGGTGTGCTGCGCGAGCCCGGTATTACCAACTGGGACTTCCAGGCTGCCAAGGAAAACAGGATTACCGAGCGCATGAACCTGCGCTTTTCCGCCGACTTCTTTAACATTCTCAATCACACTAATTTCTCGACGCTGACTTCGAGCATCGCCAGTTCCACCTACGGGCAGGCGCTCTCACAGCGGGCGCTGGGGCAAACCGAGGCGCGCCAGATCCAGTTCGGCCTCAAGCTGGAGTACTGACGCGGGTTGTTCCGCGCTGCACGATCACGTTTGTCAAAAGGAGACGCATGCATTGGGTCCAGGATTCGCTCCCCCAGTCTGACAAAATCCGGCGCGCCGCTGCGTTGCTTCGCCGTATCGCCTCCCATGCACTCGCGGGCACTCTGCTCGCCTCGCCCGCGCTTCTGGCCCAAACAGACGCCCACGTGCACACCCTGCGGCTTGAGGACCTGCTAGCCGTGCAGCCCATCGGCGACACCGTAGTCGCACCAGACGGAAAGACGCTCGCCTTTGTGCGCGCCGGGCAGATCTATCTGCAGATCGTTGGCGGTGGTTGGCCCGTCGCGCTCACTGCAGGCGGCGCGGTCAAGACTGGGATTCGCTGGTCGTCCGATGGCAAGGCCATTGCCTTTGCCAGCCACGGCAGCATCTGGACGGTGCCTGCGGCAGGCGGAGCGCCTCGCCGCCTCACCGACGCGCCGCCCGGCTCCACGGGCGACCCTCGGCAGGCCGCGGACCGCGCACCGCAGTGGTCGCCCAGCGGCAAGTACCTGCTGTTTGAAACCGGCCGGCGCGGGCACGATAGCTTGATGACCGTGCGCGCGGATGGAAACGCCGAGAGCTTTGTCGCTGACGGCAAGGGCGATGCGGGCGAGGCCGTATGGTCTCCCGATGGCACGCGGATCGCCTATATCGAACGCACCACGGAGCACTTCAGCGGCGCCATCCGGCTTCAGTCGATCGATCCCGGATCAGGCCAGCCGCAAGGCGCTCCCATTGCTGTCTACACAGCGCCTACCGACCGCGGCGGCAGTTGGTCGGTCCACGGCCTGGCCTGGTCGCCCGACGGCAAGCAACTTGCCGCCGTGCTGCAGGAAAGTGGATGGGACAACGTCTACCTGCTCGACCCGAGGACTGACAGCAAGCCCCGCGCCGTTACCAGCGGGAGCTGGAATGACGAAGACCCCGTCTTCTCGCCTGATGGCCGCACGCTCGCGCTCGTCTCCAACCGCGCCGACGAAAACGGCTCCCCCGAGCAGGACCGCATCTGGCTGCAGCCGGTCGCGGGCGGCCCTGCCAGTCTGCTCGCCACGCAGGCCGTTCCAGGCGTCGACAGCCAACCAGTCTGGTCGCCCGATGGCGCCCGCATTTTCTTTCACCGGGAAACGCCCCTGCACTCCGCCGACCTGTACAGCATGGAAGCCCATGGGGATGCGCCGCCGGTTGCGCTGACCCAGACGCTGCCCGGCAGTTACATCGGGGCCCTCGCCGCGCCGGAGCGCATCACCTGGAAGAGCAGCAAGGACGGCTTACAGGTCGATGGCCTCCTGTATCGCGCCCGCAACGTGAAACCGGGCGCGCTGCCTCCCGCTGTTCTCTGGATCCATGGCGGCCCGGAAGGTGAAGATGTGTTTCGTCTCGACACCTGGGCGCAGTACCTGGCCGATGCGGGATACACCGTGCTCGAACCAAACTACCGCGGTTCAATCGGGTTCGGCGAGCACTTCCGCAATCTCAATGTCGAGGATAGCGGCGGCGCCGAGGTGGATGATGTCGCTTCCGGCGCGCAATACCTGGTCGATCATCAGCTCGCCGATCCCAGGCGGCTCGCCATCGGCGGCGGCAGCCATGGAGGCACCATGGTCGCGTACATGATGGTGCGCTATCCCGCGCTGTTCGCCGCCGCCATTGAGGGTTTCGGCGTGGTCGACCGCGCGCTGTTCGTCGAGCGCACCAATCCGAACTCAGCGGTGCGCTGGGAGATGAAGATGGGCGGCTCGCCCGAGCAGAAGCCCGAGACCTACGCCAAAGCAAATGTTCTGTCGCAGGTCGCGAAGATACAAACGCCGGTGCTCATTCTGCATGGCGAAGACGATCCGCAGGTGCCTCCGGCTGAGTCGGCTGCGTTTGCGCATGCGCTCGCCGCTCATGGCAAGACCTTTTTCTACTTCACCTATCCCGGCGAACTGCACGGGTTTTCGCAGCCAGAGCACAAGCTCGATGCCTGGGGTAAGGAGCGCGCCTTTCTCGACCATTACATCAAGCCGGATCTTGGTGCTACCAGCACTGCCACCGGCGTGGTCGCCTTCCCGAAATCCGCTCCCGGCGTTGTGGACACACCCAAGCCTTAACACCGAACGCCGCGCTATTGCTTGCCCAGCACCGCGGGCCGGGAGCTGCTCAGCAGCAGCGCATTGAATAGCAGCGGATAGGTTGCTTCCGATTGGCCCCGGTACTGCGGGCGGAAGCCGAACAGCACCAGCCGCCCCTTGCCCACCGGCTCCTCCACCAGTGCGCTCTTGCCCGCTAGATAACTGCCGCCTAGCAGCCAGCCGCTTAGGAGGGGGTGATCGCCGGCATAAGTCGCCGCGCTCTTGGCCTCGCCCGACACCTTGAACACCGGGCTCTGCTCAAAAAAGATAGGCGTCGTCGCCGGCATGCCGAAGTCGATCGGGTTTGCCGGGTCCAGCGTCACGGAAAGGATCGAACCCGGGATATAAAAGTTCTTAGCCGGCACCCCTTCCACCATATCTGTAACAGCAGCTGTATCTTTTCCCGCGTACACGCCCGACGCCTTGTTCAGCGCGATCACCGTTCCGCCGCCACTCACAAACTCGTGCAGGCTCGCGACCCCATCCGGACCCAATCCACCCGTATACTCCGGCGGCACAGGCGGCCCGCTCTCCGCCCCACGGCCGCGGCTCCCTTCTGTGATGGCTAGGGGCGCATTGTCGGGCAGCACCAGCGCATCGAAGCGCTGGCCCAGCGCGCCTTTGCGTATATCCGCGTCGACCACGCGTGTGTACGGGATGCCGTTGGTGTCGAAAATCCAGCGCGTCCAGCCTTCATCCATCGACGGCACCCAGCTCTGGTAGAGCGCGATGCGCGGCAAAGTGGCCGCAAGCGCGCTTCCTCCGGGAGCGCTCGCAGCTGGTTGGACTGTCACCGCGAACCGCCCCGCAACCTCTCGCAGTGCTGCTTCGAGACCGGGCTGCCGCGGCAGGTAGATGGCGCCGGGCGTATAGCCAGCGCCGGTCAGCCTATACGCGCGCACGTGTTTGCTCAGCAGCGCGAACAGCGCGTACAGGCTGCTGTTTGTCTGGTCCGCGAACAGGTAGCCGTGCCGCCCATCGCCGGCAACGCTGCCCCGCGCGGCCACGTCTTCCCGAACCGGCTCCGCTGCCGCCTGGAACGGCTGCGCAACCGCATCCGCCCCCACTCCGAACAACATCGGCAGCGTCTGCGCCGTCACGTCATACGGCCGCTGCAGCGGACCGCCCGGGTACTGGGCGATCTCCGGGTAATGCTGCACCTCGAGCAGCGTTTTGGCCCAGCGCCCATAGGGCTGCGCCAGCGGCACAATGTAGCTGCCGCTCGCGTACTGTTTGCCGCCTGCCGCAAACGGCGCTGTCGCCCGCTCGATCTCCACCTCGCCCATGCGCAGCGTGTTTACCAGCCGGGCCGTGGCCGCGCGGTCGCGCTGTTCCGCCGGCAGCACATACGCGTACGGCGCGTCTACCGGTTTCAGGGAGTGCGAGGCGACAGTGTAGGAATTCTGGAGATAGCGCTCGCGGTAGTCGGCCGCATTGCGCGCGATCGAGAAAAAGGCCGCGAGCTGGTAATCGACGATGTCGCTCATGCGCCAGGTGCCGCCCATCCACGGATCGGGAAAGTTCCATCTCCGCACCTTGGCGTCGTACCCGATGCCCTTGTCCAGCTTGGCGAACGGTATCTCAATGGGCGAGGCCAGGTTCGCGCTCGCCGACTCTGTCAAAACTCGCAGTGTGTTGTGATAGCACATATAGCAGCGTGCCGGCGACCACAAATCATACACGCCGTCCACCAGCACGCCCTTGCGTCCACCCTGCTGCACTTCGAGTGCCGTGTTCATGCCCAGCGCGTTCATGCTCGACTCCAGCAGCGGGTCCACGTTCGGGTCGATCGGATCCACCCACGGCGGCAGAAACAGCCGCGGCCCATAGGGGCTCATCTGGTGCAGATCGTAGAGCACCTGCGGATGAAATGCATTCAGCACACCGGTGACCAGCAGCTTCGATTCCTGCTGCGTAAACGCATACCAGTCGCGGTTGTCGTCATGCCCCACATACTTGTTCCACAGCACCACCGGGCTGCTGCCTTCGTAGGGTGTGCCGAGATATTTCCTGTACCAGTCCACCACCAGTTGCTCGCCATCCGGGTTCAGCGAAGGCACCAGCACCAGGATGACATTGTTCAGGATGTTCTGAATCTCCGGCGTGTTCCCGTTCGCCATCCGGTAGGCGAACTCCGCCGCGCTTTGCGAGCTCGCGATCTCGGTCGAGTGCACGTTGCACGTCACCACCAGGATCATCTTGCCGCGCGCCACTAAAGCCTTCGCCGCCTCCGGGCTGGTCGCACGCGGGTCGGAAAGCTGCCGGGTGATGGACTTGTATTCCTCCAGGTGCTGGAGGTTTTCTGGCGAGGAGATCGTCAGCGCCAGGAATGGGCGGCCTTCAGTCGTTTTCCCCAACTCCTGATAGCGGATCCGGTCGGAATCGCCAGCGAGCTTCTGGTAGTAAGCCGTTAACTCTTTCCAGTCGGCCAGCTTGCGGTCGGCGCCGGGCGCGAACCCGAAAGCCTCGGCAGGCGAGGTGAGGTGCGCGCTTTGCGCAGGCGCCTGCAAGGCTGCGCCGATTGTGCCGAATAAAATAAGCGCGGCGCAGGCAAAGGTTTTTCTCCTCATGCATTTCCTCCCGGAGCATTGATGAATTGGAAACAAGCGCGACAAAGAAGTTTCACAATTCTTCCATGGAAACTGGCTCGTCACGCAGGAAACGACGCCTGGGAAAGAGATTTCCTGATCGACAGGCGAGCTTGAGTACGGGTATCGGAAGCCTTGAAGCACGTTCCACGCAAGAATGAGTGGCAGAACCGTTTCGATGGCGCCAGTTTCCAGATAGATTTAGGCTGGTATCTCGGTAGTGGCTGTCCATTTGTCTATCGCGCACCTGGAGGAGAACTTTGGCGACACGGCGCGATTTTCTGAAGCGCGGCATGCAATCGGCAGTGCTGGTGGGTGCAGGTACAGCGGGCGAAACCGGCTGGGCGGAGAAGGCGAAGCGGACGCCCGCTGGTGTGCCCGCCTCGCTGATCGATGTCGATCGATCGCAGAGCGAGCTGCGGCCTTACTTCGACCGGTTTGAAGCAGACCGGAGTTTATTGCGCCGATACTATTCGGTTCCGTTTGCGGCGAAGACACGCGACCGTATGCGCGCCTTCTACACGCTCTGGCAGACTGAGCTCGCGGCGATGCCGTTTGAGCCTCTGAGCCAGGATGGTCGGGTGGATTACCTGCTGCTGCGCAACGACCTTCGGCATGCGCTGAGCACAGGCGAGGAAGACGCGCAGTTTCAGCAGAGGGTGAATGTGCTGCTGCCTTTCGCAAGCGTGATCGTTGGCATGGATGAAGCCCGTCGGGACATGGTCGACGTGGACGGGCAAGCCGCGGCGGCTGCGTTGGCGGGGCTGGAAAAGCAGATTGCCGACACGCGGTCAAAGATCGAGGCGCAGCTGAAAGCAGGCGCGAACAAAGACAGGGAGGCGGCCAATCGCGCGGTGCAGCAGCTTGCGGTGCTGAGCGGCGTGCTGCGCGCCTGGTATGGATTTTACGATGGCTACGACCCGGAGTTTACCTGGTGGGTGGAGGCTGGGTATAAGTCAGCGGATAAATCCCTGGCAAGTTACGGCAGTTTTCTCGGCGTGGAAATGCTCGGTTTGCCGCCGGCGTCGGAGCAAGCGAAGCCGGGCGGCGATCCGGGTTCCGACGACGACGCGTTTGAGGCAAGCGTTCGCGGCGCGCGACCGGGGGACAACAGCGATATCGTCGGGCACGCGGTCGGCGAGGCAGGCCTGCAGGCTGAGCTCGACAACGAGATGATCGCATATACGCCGCGGGAGTTGATCGCGATCGCCAATGCGGAGTTTGCCTGGTGCGACGCGGAAATGCTGAAAGCTTCGCAGGCGATGGGCTTTGGAGATAACTGGCGGGCGGCGCTCGAAAAGGTCAAGAACACCTATGTCAAGCCAGGCGATCAGCCGCGGCTGGTGCGGGACGACGAGCGCGAGGCAGAGGCGTTCGTTGTGCAGCACGACTTAGTCACAATTCCGCCGCTGGCGCATGAGACCTGGCGCCGCACCATGATATCTCCGCAGCAGCAGCTGGTTTCGCCATTTTTCCTGGGCGGCGAGGTGATGCAAATTGCCTACCCGACCAACACCATGACCTATCAGCAGCGGCTTACCAGCCTGCGCGCGAACAACGCCGCGATGTCGCATGCTGAGGTTTTCCACGAACTGATCCCTGGTCATGAGCTGCAGTTGTTCATGGTCGAGCGCTACCGGGCGTACCGGCGCGCTGTCAGCGAGACGCCATTTCTGATAGAAGGCTGGGCGCTGTACTGGGAGATGCTGCTGTACTCGATGGGTTTCCAGCGCAGCCCCGAGAACCGGGTGGGGGCGCTGGAGTGGCGCATGCACCGGTGCGCGCGCATTATCTTTTCGCTGTCGTTCCATCTCGGCACGATGACGCCGCAGCAGTGCATCGACCTGCTGATCGACCGCGTCGGCTTTGAGCCCGAGGCGGCAGCGGGCGAGGTGCGCCGGTCGTTCAGCGGAGCGTACCCGCCGCTCTACCAGGCGGCCTATCTGCTGGGCGGCCTGCAGCTGAGTGCGCTGCATAACGAGATGGTGCCGGCGAAAATGACAAACCGCGAATTCCATGACGCGGTGCTTCGCCAGAATGAGATTCCAATCGAGCTGATGCGGGCCGCGCTGCTGAACCTACCGCTGACAAAAGACTACAAGGCAAACTGGAAGTTCTACGGCTCAGTGTGAGTTTTCTAATCGCGGGCATCCAAGCGAAGCAGGGAGGCGATCTGTGCATGGAGAAGAACGAAGTTGAATCGGTCTGGGAGTATCCGCGGCCGCCGCGGCTTGAGCGGAGTGCACGCCACCTGCGCGTCGTGCACGGCGGCGTTGTGATTGCCGAAACCACCCAGGCGCTGCGCATCCTTGAGACGAGCCATCCTCCCGTGTTCTACATCCCTCCGTCCGACATCGCGGTGGAGTTTCTCGATCGCTCCCTGCGGCGCAGCAGCTTCTGCGAGTTTAAAGGTTCAGCGACTTACTGGACGATCAAAATACCCGAAACCGATGTTATCTCTCCCGATGCGGCATGGAGCTATCGTGACCCCTCCCGCGGCTATGAAGCGCTTCGCGATTACCTGGCCTTTTACGCCAACAGGGTGGATGAGTGCAGCGTCGATGGCGAGCGCGTCGTGCCGCAGCCCGGCGACTTCTACGGCGGCTGGATCACTTCGCATGTGAAAGGCCCGTTCAAGGGAGCACCCGGCACACTGGGCTGGTAGGCAGCCTTATTTCAGATATGCGCGGAGCAGGTCAATTCCCGCTTCGGCGCAGGACCTGTTGTCTCGGTGAACCCGCTTGGCGCCAGGTTTGAGCCTTTCAGTCCGGAAATTGTTCCTTTTGCGGCAGGTTGACTTGAAATAGGATCGATAATGTCGTATTTCTGAATGGCGATCAAAATAGTCGGATATTAAATATGGATGGGATCTAGAGAGACATGAGTGGAAGAGTTTTTTTTGTGCGCTCACAGGAAGAGCGGAGATGGGCAGGCGGCGAGTGTGCGTTTAGCAAGGCGGGGTCGGCGTTTATCGTCCTGTTTCATCGGTCTGGTATTGGAAGGGGGATGCGCTTTCTGTTCGCCCTCACATTGACGGCCGCATGCTGCCGCGGAGCGCTGGCTCAGGTCACGGCGGCGCTGCCTGACGACCCAGCCATGCTGGTCGCGGTGGACCCGCAGTCGGCTGGCGGCGGCCACTCGACCGCCAGCCTGCAGAGGGCGCAGGAGGCCGAGCAGGCCGGCGAGTTGCTGACCATGTTTCCGCACTCGGAAGAGGCGCCCTGGTACGTTGCGGGGCAGGCGAATGTCATCTTCCAGGCGAACACCCCGTTCCACTCGCCGTACCAGGGGCCGAATAGTTTCCGCAATGCCGGCGAGTACAAGACGTCCCTGCTGGGCACGCTGTATCTGGCGTACCAGCCGCAGCGGCTGCTCAACCGGTCCGCGACCGAGTGGAGTCTGCGCTACAACACAGATTTCATTCTTGGCCTCGAGTCCTCGGGCGGCCGAGGGCTCAGCGAGGCGCTGGGACTGGCCGGTTTTACCAACCTGGATGTGGTCCGCAATCCGAACCTCGGCTCCACCCCGTACGTGGCCCATGTGGAGATACACCAGACGATCGGGTTTACGAGCGAACTGGAGGACGCGCCGCGCGGACCGCTCGCGCTCGCGACCAGGGCGCCGGTGCGGCGGCTTGAGTTTCGGCTCGGCAAGATGTCGCTGCCGGACCAGTTCGATATCAACGAGGTGCTGAGCGACAGCCACCTGCAGTTCACCAACTGGACGATCGACAACAACGGCGCGTGGGACTACGCGGCCGATACGCGCGGCTACACCTATGCGGCGACGCTTGAGTACCAGGACCGCAACTGGGCGGCACGCTACGCGCTGGCGCTGATGCCGACCGTGGCGAACGGGAGCAGCCTGGACTGGGCGATCAGCCGGGCGCGAGGACAGAACGCCGAGTTCGAGCTGCGCAAGGGCCTGCTGCCGGGCCGCAAAGGGACGCAGCGGGTACTTGTCTACAGAAATGCCGCGCACATGGGCGACTATCGCGAGGCGGTGAATGCGTTTCTGAGCGGCGTGGACGCGACGCCCACCATTACCAGGCACGAGCACTTCGGCGCAATCAAGTACGGGCTCGGCTACAACGTGGAGCAGGAAGTAACGGAGCACCTGCGCACGGGCGCGCGCTTCGGCTGGAACGAGGGCCAGCATGAGTCGTTTGCTTACACCGAGGTAGACCAGACGGCGCTGGTGGGCGCGGACTATGACGGTACGCAGTGGAGCCGGCCGTACGACAGGATCGGCATTGCGTTCGTGTCGAATGCTATCAAGCGGGACCACCAGAATTATCTCAGGTACGGCGGACTGGGTTTCCTGCTGGGCGATGGCCGGCTGAACTATGGCCGCGAGAATACGGAAGAGAGCTACTACAATCTGCACGTGAAACGCGGGCTGTACTTCGCGCTGGGTTTAACGCATATCGACAACCCGGGCTACAACCGCGACCGCGGGCCAGTGTGGGTGCCGTCGGTGCGGACGCATGTGGACTTTTGAGAGTGCCTGCTGGAGTCTGTAACAGTGATGGATACAGAAATGCGCAGCCGGGCGCATGCTGCTTACTGGAACTGGACCTTAAACGCATAGGCGTATTTGCCTGCGGGGGGCGCGGGAACCTTCAGGTGCAGCCCGTCCGGCTGCTGGTCGAACGGGATCTCTGCCGGAGAACCGAGCAGCGTAACGGAGCTCACCTTCTGCGAGCCGGGCACGCCGCTCGCGAGTGAGTGGATCACCGCCTCGCCGTCTGCCGGCCATGCTAGCTCGATGGCGTACAGCGTGGTTCCCTTGGTCGTGAAGCGAAAATCCTGCGCAGTGTAGGGCTGGGTGTCGGTGTCGTGGAACTGGCCGGCCTTGACCTGCGTGGGGCCTTCGCCAAAAACGCGCCATGGCCGGGTGCCGTAAATCGCTTCGCCGTTCACGTTTAGCCATGCGCCCACATCGAGCAGCACCTGCTGCACCTCGTCCGGGATCGTGCCGTCCGCACGGGGGCCGATGTTGAGCAGCAGGTTGCCGTTCTTGCTGACGATATCGGCGAGCTGGTGCACGACGAACTCGGGCGTCTTGAAGGTGTCGTGTTCAATGTAGCCCCAGCTCTGGTTGCCGACCGAGGTGTCGGTCTGCCAATAGAGCTGGCGGATGCCGGGCAGCTGGCCGCGCTCGAGATCGAGCACACCGGAGCCGGTCTCCATGGCGTCTGTCTTGTAGTTGATAATGCCGACCGCATCGCCGTGCCCGAATGATTCGTTGTAGTAGAAAGCGGCGAAGCGGGCAAGATAAGACCGCACCGCGGGCTGGCCGATCCACCAGTCGAAGTACATCAGGTCGGGATGATATTTCTCGACGATTTCGGTATCGCGCGCCAGCCAATCGCTCGCGTACTCGGTACTGACGTAGGTAAAGTCGGTGAGCAGGCTTTCGGAGCCGGCGTTGCGCTGCAGGTGCGCGGGGCCGTAGAAGGCGGCGTAGCGCGGGTCGTTGACGTCGGATGGCTGCTGGCGGCCGCCGTTGAGGAACCAGTCGTGCTCGATGCGGTGCGAAGAGGCGCCGAGATGCAGACCCTCGGCGCGAACCGCCTTGGCAAGATCGCCAACGAGGTCGCGGTGCGGGCCCATCTTCACGGCGGTCCAGTCGGAGAGGCCGCTGTCATACATGGCGAAGCCGTCGTGATGCTCGAACACAGGAACGACGTAGCGCGCGCCGGCGGCTTTGAAGAGCTTGGCCCAGGCCTGCGGGTCATAGTGCTCGGCCTTGAACAGCGGGATGAAGTCCTTGTAGCCGAACTGGGTGAGCGGACCGTGCAAGGCGACCTGGTGCTTGTTGATGGCCGAGCCCCGCAGATACATCTCACGCGGGTACCACTCGCTGCCGAAAGCGGGAACCGAGTAGACGCCCCAGTGGATAAAAATGCCGAACTTGGCGTCCTTGTACCACGCGGGCACTTGATAGGCGGCGAGCGATTGCCAGTCGGCTCGGAACGGGCCTTTGCCGATGGTTCTGTCCACGTCCCGGAGCAGCTCTGCGCGGCGCGCATCGTATTTCGCGCTGGCGTGCTGCCAGGCGGCGTCGATAGTGGGGTCAGGTTGCGCGGCGGTGGGCGCGGTGCTCTGCGCGCTGAGCGGGAGCGCACAGGAGAGCAAGGCCGCAACCGCCGCGGACCAAAAACGTCGGGTACAAGACTGCGGACTCACTGGAACCTTTCGGAGAAGCCTGGTTGAAAGAACGCGACACCGGCATGAGAACGCACGCATTGCGAGGAAGTCAAGGTTTGCGCTCGCGGGGCGAGGCTCACGGGCGTGTGACCTGAAAGTGTCATTACCACGGTGCGGAAAGCTTTGTGCCGCGGCTTCTCACCATTCTTCTGGCGCGATTGAATGAGGTGTCGGGACTTTCTCTGCGCACAGGGGGGAGGCTCGCAACACGCGGCGCCGATCCACCAAAGGGAGCACGATGCGTTTGCCAACTTTATTGACCGTTTCACTCGGATTGCTGGGGCTGCTGCTGCCTGCGGCTCTGCTCGCGCAAACGAATGGTTTCACCTGGGGCCAGACCGACGTATTGACGTGGCACAACGACAATGCGCGTACCGGGCAGAACCTTACCGAGAGTCTCTTGACGCCGGCGAAGGTAAACAGCTCCAACTTTGGAGTTCGCTTTCAGGTTCCGATGGATGGCAAGGTCGATGCGCAGCCGCTGTATGCGTCCGCCCTCTGGATTGCGGGCAAGGGCACGCACAACGTGGTGTTCGCGGCAACCGAGCATGACAGCGTGTACGCGTTCGACGCGGATACGGGTAGGATCCTATGGCAGGTATCGCTGCTTAAGCCGGGCGAAATGCCATCGGATGCGCGAAACTGCAACCAGGTGACACCCGAGATCGGCATTACCGCGACGCCGGTGATCGATCGCACCAAGGGATTCATCTATGTGGCGGCCATGAGCAAGGACGTCTCAGGGCACTACTACCAACGGCTGCATGCGCTTTGGCTTTCAAGCGGCGCGGAGCAGTACGCTTCGCCGCTGACGGTGCAGGCCACCGCGCCGGGGACCGGCGACAATAGCAGCAACGGAACCGTGACATTCGACCCGGCCCAGTACAAGGAGCGGCCGGGGCTGCTGCTGACAGGCGACACCCTGTACACGAGCTGGGGTTCGCACTGCGATTACCGCCCCTATACCGGCTGGATGCTCGCCTACAGCACCGTAACCGGCGCGCAGACTGGTGTGTTCAACTTTGTGCCGAACGGCAGCGACGCCGCGCCCTGGAATGCGGGCGCGGGCCCAGCCGCGGATGCGGCGGGCAACGTGTTCATCTCGCTCGGCAACGGCACGTTTGACACGCAGCTGAACGCGCAGGGCTTTCCCAGCCTGGGCGACTACGGCAATGCGGTGGTAAAGCTGAGCATGCTCAATGGCAAGCTGCAGGCGACGGATTACTGGACTATGTACAACTCGGATGACGAGTCGAACGTGGACACGGATCTGGGTTCGGGCGGCGTGATGCTGCTGCCTGGGCAGACCGACAGCAAGGGGGTGGCGCGGCAGCTGGCGGTGGCCGCCGGCAAGGACACAAACCTGTATGTGATGGACCAGACGAACCTGGGCAAGTTCGACGCGTCCTCGAATGGCACGCTATACCAGGAGTTGACTCATGCGCTGTCAAACGGCGAGTGGTCGAGCCCGGCGTACTACAACGGGCATGTTTATTACGGTTCGGTTGGCAGCCCGCTTCGCTCGTTCGACGTGAATCATGCGCTGCTTTCCAGCTCGCCCAGCTCGATCTCTCCAGAGAGCTTTACCTATCCCGGCACAACGCCGAGTGTTTCCGCGTTCGGCGCCCAGAATGGAATTGTTTGGGCGGTGGAGAACAGCACGCCCGCGGTGCTGCACGCCTACGACGCGAACAACGTGGCCACGGAGCTGTACAACAGCAACCAGGCAGCCGGGTCGCGCGACCACTTCGGCAACGGCAACAAGTTCATTACCCCGACCATCGCCAATGGCAAGGTGTATGTCGGCACCAACAACAGCATCGCGGTATTCGGCATACTGCCGCGGGGAACACCTGCGCTCACGGACGGCGACTACAGCATCACAAATGGCGCGAGCAATCTGCTGCTGACCGACTATCTGGCCTCGCCCGATCCAAGCACGGAGATCATCCAGTTCACACCCTATCCAGGCCAGTATCAAACCTGGTTTCTCGCATCGCAGGGCGACGGATACTATGCGATCCAGAACGCGGCGACGGGGCTGTTTCTTTCCGCGCCCACGTCTGGAATCGCAGCCGCCAGCGGGGTGGGCACGGCAGCGCAGCATGCAGAGCCAAGCAACAACGATGATCAGCTGTGGTCGCTGACAAGCACGGCGGCCGGTTTCGTGATCCGCAATAAGAGCACGGATGCTGTCCTGGGAAACCCGGACTCGACCCCCAACCCGGCGGGAATCGAACTGCAGAAACCCAGCAGCGGAATGAATCAGAGCTGGTCTATTCAGCCGGCGAAATAGCCGAAACTGCTGGCTTGTTCGTGGAGGCCGAGAGCCGGCAGTACTGCTAGTTTGAATCTATGCCTTTGCCCGATGATGCCGCGGCGCTGCTCCGTTTTTATTTGGGCTATCGAAGCCTGGTTCAGGCGGCCGGCCCCTTGCGAGTTTCGCTGGCTGGAAGCTTTCTGCTGCTGTGCGAACCCGGAACCGCCGAACGCGCGGCGGCGGCGCGGATCGCCGGAGCAGCGACGCTGCTGGTGGTGCCCGGCGCTGAGCAAGGCAAGGCGCTTGTGCGGGCCGGTTTTTGCGACTTCCTGGTAACCGATCTGGATGAGGCGCTGCGCATCCTCAAGAACGAGCTTCGCCGGAAGGCGCCCGTAAGCGTGTGCCTCCAAGGCCATTCTGAGCAGGTGCTGCGTGAGTGTGTGGCTCGCGGAGTGCAGCCAGAGCTGCTGGACGTTGCGGAGAATACGTTTGCGAGCCGCGGAGCCTCGCTGGTGGTGTGGCAGTCCAAGCTGCAAAAGCAGGAGCACGCGGTAATGTGGCATGTTCCGGATGGATCGCTGCAACGGATGCACTTTCTAGATGCCGCTGCTTTGCCATGGATCGAGGATGCAGAGCGGCGCGGCTGGCTTGAGCGCTCGTCCCCGGTTCTGGGTCGGCGCTGGCAGCGGCTGCGCCTGCTGCCCATGTGGGACGAGGAGCTTGCGTCCTTTCTGGCGCAAGTGGCGCAGGCCGAGCAGCCGCTGGTGATGACAGTCGAGCGGGACGGCGAGAAGGTCTGGCCTCGGACGTGAATTAGGATTCAGACCGCCGCGGCGAAGATGGTGCTCCATAGTTCCTTCAGGCCGGCGCCGGTCTTCGCCGAGCAGAGCAGCAGCGGTTCTTCTTCCGCGCTGCCCAGTTCGAGCCCCCGCCTCAGCGCGGAAGTGGCCTTCGCGCGGCCATTGCCGGAAAGGCGGTCGGCCTTGGTGGCGATGAGCAGGAAGCGGCGGCCGGCATCGCGGAGGAATGCCAGCAGCTGGGCATCGCTGGCCTGCGCGGGGATATTGGCGTCGACCAGGCACAGGCAGAGCGCCAGGGTAGACCGCTCGCGAAGGTAGGGATCGATAAAAGAGGGCCACTCCGCCGAGATGGATTTGGAAAGCTTGGCATAGCCATAGCCGGGCAGGTCGGCGAAGTAGACCCGCGGGGGCTGCTCGGCACGGTCGCTGACAGCGAAAAAGTTGATGGCCCGGGTGCGGCCCGGGGTGGAGGAGACGTGCGCTTGTTTCGAGCCGAGCAGTGCATTGAGGAGGCTCGATTTGCCCACGTTGGAGCGGCCCAGGAAAGCGACTTCCGGAGGCCCCAGCGGGGGGAAGTGCGCCGGTGCGGTTGCAGAAAGGAGAAAGCGCGGGAAGGCAGGCATGAAGCTCAAGTATAACGAGCACAGAAAAAGCAGCCTGGCGGCTGCTTTTCTGTGAGCTAAGCCGGTTTTGGAGCTCGCAGTTTACTGGTGAGGCCGGTGCTCGGGCGCCGGCGGCGCCACGTCGAGCAGGACTTCCGGCGTCTCTTCCTTCAGTTCCGGCAGCGGCGACTCGAGCGCAATGCCGAGCACCTCATCCATCGACTCAACAAAGTGCAGCTTCATGACCGATTTGAGCAACTCTGGCAGATCGGCCATGTCCTTTTCGTTTTCCTTCGGCATAATGGCCTCGAAGACGCCGGCGCGATGGGCTGCGAGCAGTTTCTCCTTCAATCCTCCGATCGGCAGCACCTTGCCACGCAGCGTCACTTCGCCCGTCATAGCGATGTCGCGGCGCACCGGGATCTTCGTGAGCGCGCTGGCTAGTCCAGTCGCAAGTGTGATACCGGCCGACGGTCCGTCCTTGGGGATCGCTCCCTCGGGGACGTGCACGTGGATATCGACGTTGCGATAGAAATCCTTCGGCAAGCCAAGATGGTGCGCGCGGGAGCGGATGTAGGACAGAGCGGCCTGCGCCGATTCCTGCATCACGTCGCCAAGCTGACCCGTCAGGGTAAGTTTGCCCTTGCCATCGAGTACCTGCACTTCCGTCTGCAGGATCGACCCACCGACTTCGGTCCAGGCCAGCCCGGTCACGAGCCCGACCTCGCTCTTCTCATGCACCTGCGAATCGCGGAACTTGGCCACACCGAGAAACTCGTTCACATTCCCGGACGTGATCGCTTCCATGTGCTTGCCGCCGTTCTTGACGACGCGCCGCGCCACCTTGCGGCAGACGTTGCCAATCTCGCGCTCCAGGTTGCGCACGCCGGCTTCACGTGTGTAACTGCGAATGATCTCTTTAAGCGCGCTATCGTCGAAGCTGATATTCGCGTCCGTCAGGCCGGTATTTTCGAGCGCCTTCTTGACCAGATACTGCTTCGCGATCTCGAGCTTTTCAACCTCGGTGTATCCATGAAGCCGCAGCACTTCCATGCGGTCCTGCAGCGGGCCGGGGATGGTGTGCAGCACGTTCGCCGTCGCGACGAACAGCACTTGCGAGAGATCGTACTCCACATCGAGATAGTGATCCTGGAAGCTCGAGTTCTGCTCCGGATCCAGCACCTCGAGCAGCGCGGAGGATGGATCGCCGCGAAAATCCGACGCCATCTTATCGACCTCATCAAGCAGGAACACAGGATTCTTAGTGCCGGCCTTTTTCATCGACTGGATGATCTGGCCCGGCAGCGCTCCAATGTAGGTCCGGCGATGACCGCGGATCTCGGCCTCATCGCGCACGCCGCCAACCGACATGCGGACGAACTTGCGGCCGGTTGCCTTGGCGATCGACATGCCGAGCGAGGTCTTGCCAACTCCCGGCGGTCCGACGAAGCAGAGGATGGAGCCCTTCGGGTTCTTGACCAGTTGGCGCACGGCGAGGAATTCAAGAATGCGATCCTTGATTTTTTCAAGGCCGTAGTGATCTTCGTTCAATACCTTTTCAGCGTGCTCGATCGACCGCGTTTCCTTCGACTTCTTCTTCCATGGCACCGCGAGCAGCCAGTCGAGATAGTTGCGCGAAACGGTCGACTCAGCCGACATTGGCGGCATGGCTTCCAGCTTCTTCAGCTCCTGGATGGCTTTGTCAAATACATCCTTCGGCATGCCGGCGACTTCGATCTTCTTCTTGAGCTCGTCCCACTCGCTCTTCTCGCCCCGGCCCAGTTCCTTCTGGATCGCCTTGATCTTCTCGTTGAGAAAGTATTCCTTCTGCGCGCGCTCCATCTGGCGCTTCACGCGCGACTGGATCGAGCGCTCCATGTTGAGCTTCTCAATCTCGACATCGAGCACACCCGCGATGCGCGTCAGCCGCTCGACAGGATCGAACACATCGAGAATTTCCTGTTTCTCCGCGATCTCAAGCTGCAGGTTGGCGGCAATGGTGTCGGCGAGCTTGGCCGGCTCGTCGACGCGCAGCGCGGCCATGGTCGACTCGAGATTCAGCGACTGCTGCAGCTTGACGTACTGCTCAAACAAAGTCGTGACCTTCTGCGCCAGCTGCTCGACCTGCGGCGTGATCTCGAAGTGAACCTTGCCGGTGCGCACGGTCGCGACAAAGAATCCGTCCGAGTCAGTCATCTCGGTGGCGCGCCCGCGCTCCAGGCCCTCGACCAGCACCTTGATATTGCCATCGGGCATTTTGACGCTCTGCACGATGTTGCCGATGGTGCCGACGGTGTAGATATCGTCCGCGCGCGGCTCGTCGACGCGCGCGTCGTGCTGCGTGGCCAGGAAGATTTTGCGGTCGCCGGTGAGCGCTTCTTCGAGTGCACGTACGCTCGACTCACGACCCACGACAAACGGGGTCATCATGTGAGGAAAGATCACCATGTCCCGGATCGGCATCATGGGCAGCTTGCGCAGTTCGCCTTTATTTGCTTTGGCTTCGGTCATTCTGTCCTCTTGTCCAGATTAGACGTGCAACGGTGGGATCGGATGCGCCGTCTTGCCGCGGCCTGCTCCGGCGGTGTTGATTCGATTGTAATGCTTTGGTTCGTGTTGGCCTGGGCCGGTGGAACCACTGGACGCAAACGAAAGCGAGCCCGCCAGTGTTGCGCGGGCCCTTTCCGTACTGCGGTTGTGGAGGCGAGTCAACCGGCTTTCTCAAGCAGGCTGAACGACAGATCGCGCTTGTGGACCATCTCGGCCGTGATCTCCATCTCCTTGATCTTCTTGTTGCCCGGCAGGTGGTACATCAGATCGAGCATCAACTCTTCGAGAATCATGCGCAGGCCGCGCGCACCGACCTTGCGCGAGAGCGCTTCCTGCGCGACCGCCTTCGCTGCTTCTTCCGAGAAGCGCAGGTGCACGCCTTCGTATTCAAATAGTTTCTGATACTGCTTCAGGATGGCGTTGCGCGGCTTAGTCAGGATTTCAACCAGCGCGACCTCGTCGAGCTCATCGAGGATGCCGATCACCGGAAGCCGGCCGACGAACTCGGGGATGAGGCCGAACTTGATCAGGTCCTGCGGCTCGGCCTGGCGCAGAAGTTCTGTATCGCGCTGCTGGCGCACATCGACCAGACCCTCGGCCAGCTGCTTCTCGGTCAAAGCCTTGAAACCGAGTGCCTTTTTGCCGACGCGGCGGCCCACCACGCGCTCCAGGCCCACGAATGCGCCACCGCAGATGAACAGAATGTTGGTCGTGTCCACCGGGGTGAACTCCTGGTGCGGGTGCTTGCGTCCACCCTGCGGCGGCACATTCGCGGTCGTGCCTTCCAGAATCTTGAGCAGCGCCTGCTGCACACCCTCGCCCGAAACATCGCGCGTGATCGATGGGTTCTCGTCCTTGCGGCCGATCTTGTCGATCTCATCGATGTAGATGATGCCGGTCTGCGCCCGGGCTACATCGCCGTCGGCGGCCTGGAGAAGCTTGAGAATGATATTTTCGACATCCTCGCCTACGTAGCCGGCTTCGGTGAGCGTGGTCGCGTCGACGATGGCGAACGGCACATCCAGCATCTTGGCGAGCGTGTGCGCGAGCAGTGTTTTCCCGCTGCCGGTGGGCCCGACCAGCAGGATGTTCGACTTCGACAGCTCGACATCGTTGCCGCGCACGCGGTTCATCTGGATTCGCTTGTAGTGGTTGTAGACCGCGACCGCTAGCTTCTTCTTGGTCTGGTCCTGGCCGATGACGTACTCGTCGAGAAAAGCCCGTACCTCGAGCGGCTTGGGCAGGTGCGTGGGCGCGGCGCCCGCGGGAGTCTCGCTGCGGTCATCTTCCAGAATCGAGTTGCAGACCGCCACGCACTCGTCGCAGATGTAGGCCCGCGGGTAGTCGCTGGGTGAAGAGATGAGCTTGGCGACGGCATCCTGCGATTTGTGGCAGAACGAACAGCGTAGCGTGTCGTCCGATCCCGTGCGCGTTTTCATGATGTGTAACTCCTGGCCCCGAAATGGAACCCTTGCCGCAAGCCTATTCTACGTCCGCGGACGGTCAATGATCTCGTCGATGATGCCGTACTCTTTGGCCTGCGGCGCGTTCATGATAAAGTCGCGCTCTACGTCTCGCTCGATGCGGTCGAGCGCCTGGCCGGTATGTTTGCTCATCAGCCCGTTGGTGATTTCGCGGATGCGCAGGATTTCTCTCGCATGAATGTCAATGTCCGTGGCCTGGCCGCTCAACCCGCCCATCGACGGCTGGTGGATGAGGATGCGCGAGTTGGGCAGCGCGAAGCGCTTGCCCGCGGTGCCGGCCTGCAGCAGAAAAGCGCCCATGCTGGCGGCCTGCCCGATGCAGTAGGTTACGACGTCGTTCTTGATGAATTGCATGGTGTCGTAGATCGCGAGGCCTGCGGTGATCGACCCGCCCGGCGAGTTGATGTAAAGCTGGATGTCCTTCTCGGGGTCTTCGCCCGAAAGAAAAAGCATCTGAGCGATGATGAGATTTGCAATCTGGTCGTCGATCGGTGTGCCCAGAAAAATGATGTTATCGCGCAGCAGACGAGAGTAAATGTCGTAGGCGCGTTCGCCCCGGCTCGTCTGCTCAACCACCATAGGTACCAGTGCCATAGCCTGCCTTGTCCTTGCCGCGGGTTGCGTTGTTCTCTACGTACCGTGTCTGCGGATGATGCTAAGCGCCCATCCGTTCGTACAACAGCGAGCCGGTTTTCTCGCGGCGTATCTGTTCCCGGATTCTCTCGACCGCGCCGTCTTTCGTCAAACGGTCGCGCAGGGTTTCAAGCGGCTCCCGCATCTGCACCGAGAGCATTTCGAGCTCGCGGTCGAGCTCCGCATTCGTCACTTCCACCTGCTCCAGCTCGGCGATCTTGTCCAGCAGCAGCGTACCCTGCACCTCGCCGAGCGCGGCATCCCTCTGCGCGGCGCGCAGCCGGGTGAAGTCAAGATTGCGCAGCTGCTCCTCCGGCATGCCCTGCTGGGCGAGCGCGCGCAGCCCGCGCTCCAGGCGCTGCTCGATCTGCTGCTGCACCAGCGACTCCGGAATAGGGAACGTGTACTTCGCGGCCAGCGCTTCCAGAACCTTGTCCTTGGTCGCGGCTTCGGCCTGGCGCTTTTTGTCGCCGGCCAGGTGCTCGCGCAGTTTGGCCTTGAACTCGTCCATCGTCTCGTAGTCGCCGAGGGATTTGGCAAACTCGTCATCCATCTCCGGCGCGTTCCGGTGCTTTATGCCCTTCACCTCGACATCGTAGGCAATGGTCCTGCCGGCCAGGCGCGGCTCGCCAAAGTCGTCCGGATAGGCGACCTCAAACTTGAGCTCCTGCCCTGGCTTCGCACCGCGCAGCGCCTCGTTGAAGGCAGGCAGCGTGTTCTTGCCGCCGACCTCGAGCGGCACATCGTCGCCGCCAATCGGCTCGGTGATCGCCTCGCCTTCGCCGCCGGTCACGCTGCCTTTGAAGCTGATCTGCGCAAAGTCGCCGTCGGCAAGTGCACGGTCCTCGGTCACCGGCTCCATCGTCGAGCGGGAGTCGCGCATGCGCTCTATCTCCGCCTCGAACTCCTCATCCGACAACTCGCCCGCTTCACGCTCTACCTTCACATCCTGGTAGCCCGTGATGTCGACCGGCGGCATCACCTCGAACAGCGCCTTGAAGCGCAGCGGCTGGCCGTCTTCCAGGTGCAGTTCGGTGACCTGCGGCTGCGAAATCGGCTGCACGCCGGCGGCTTCGATCGCATTACGAAAGTACTGGGGCAGCAGCTGCTCGACGACGTCCTGGCGGATCTGCTCGTCGAAACGCGACCGGATGAGCGTTGGGGGAACCTTGCCGGCGCGGAAGCCGGGAATGCGGGCCTGGCGCGTGTAGTTCTTGACGATGCGCCGGAACGCGGAGGAGACTTCCTCGGACGGAATCTCTACATCGACATCGCGGGTGCACTCGGGATTGAGCGCAGGGGCGTGGCTGTGCTCGTGTTCGTGGTCGTGCGCTGGGGTTGTCTCCGCGGCCTCTTCGGTGGCGGGTGCAACTGTGCTGGCGAGGGTGTCTGCTGGGCTCAACGTATGCCTTCCGGTTGTGCTCGTCCCGTGGGGAAAATCTCTGGGGTCGAATCGCGCGCGTGGAAGGCGATCGGGGACGGCTGTGTCCTATGCTACGGAGCTTTTGGGGTCGGGTCAAACCGTGTGGAGAGCCGGAGTGTGCGCTATCATGCGGCAAAAAACAAGGGCAGCCCGGGGCTGCCCTTGTCTGCCATTTCCGTGGTTATTTCGCTGGCGGCATCCCCGGCGGCACGGCAGGCGCGGGCGGCGGCGGCACAAAGAGCTGCAAACGCACCTTCCAGGTCACGCTCTGGCCCGGCTTCAACGTCACCATGCCCGTGTCCATGCCGTGCCACTCGCTGCCGAACGGGTCGGCGAAGTTGAACTGCTCCTCGATGGCGGCAAACTCCTTGGTCGGCGGCGCGTACACCTGCACGGTCTTGATCTCGGGCGAGAGCCCTTCGACGCGCACGCCATACTTCGCGGCCGGGTCCGTCAACTCCACATCCACCGCGCCATCGGTGCGGGTGAGCGAGGAAAAATTATCGTCGAGGAACTGCTGGCCCAGCGGCTTGCCTTCGGGCGCGGTGAAGTCATAGGGAGTTCCAGCCACCGGCTTCAGCTTGCCGGTGGGGAACACATCGTCGTAGTTGTTGACCTCCGCCAATTTGCTGCCGGGGATGTGCAGGCGCGCCTGGGTGCGGTCGCCGCTGGGAATCGAGAAATAAGGATGCCAGCCGATGGACATAGGCTCGGCGACGCTGCCGACGTTTTTCGCCGTGATGGTGGCGGTGACGGCCTCGCCGGTCAGCGCGATCGAGAAGCCGAGATCGGTATTCGAAAGCCAGTGGCCGCCGAAGTTGCCCGCGTGCAGGATGCCCGAGACGGTCTGGCCGTCGGCGGTGGTGCTTTTCTGGATATTCTCAACCTTGCTTGCGAGAATAAGGCCGTGAATCGCATGCTTCTGCGCGCCGGGCTTCTTGCCGGTAAAGTCGGCCGGCAGCGTCAGCGTCTGGCCGTGCCAGCTGGTCTGCACGTCCTGGCCATTGTTCACGAGCTTGCCCAGGATGCGGTTGGGGTAGGGAACCAGGAAAGCGCCGCCAAACCCGAAGCTGGCCACGCCGTCCATGTCGCCGGTGCCGCCGTTCAGCTTGCCCGCGGCCTCTTCCACAGACGGCGAGGCGAGCAGGTTCACCTCGCCCCGGCCGGGCAGGTTCGCGGTGATCTGGAACATGTTGAAGCCGCGCCCGGGAAAGATGGTCGCGGAAATAAATTGCGGCGTGGTGGTCTCGCCCGCGGGCTCTCGGCGCAGCGTGACTACATCTTCACCGCCGACCTGGATGGTCTTGTCGGTAAGCAGCGGCTTGGGCGCGTTCTGGTCAGGCTGCATATGCCTGCCGCAGCCGGCAAGCGGCAGCAGCAGGGCCGCACCGGCGGCGAGCAGCAGGGAAGGGGCATTAGGCTTCGGCAACGGAGGGTTCCTCGACAGATAAAGTGTGCTGCGGACGTTTCTCTGCGGCGCTGCAATTCTACTGTGAGCGGGGCTGCGGGGGCCAAGCCTGCTGCTGCCGGCGCACCAGGCAAGTGCGCTCGGTATGATCGGCTGAGTTGCCATGAGCAAGCATGGGTCGAAATCGGCTGGAGCGGAAAGCGCGCTTGTCTCGGTGGCCGAGCCGCCCACGCTCGCCGCTTTGAACGCGCGCGTCGTCGCCTGCGAGCGGTGCTCCCGGCTGCGCGCCTACTGCGAGGCAGTCGCGCGGGAGAAGCGCCGCGCCTACCGGCACGAGGAGTACTGGGGCAAGCCGGTGCCGAGCTTCGGCGACCCGGCGGCCCGGGTGCTGCTGCTGGGCCTGGCTCCGGGCGCGCATGGGTCCAACCGCACCGGGCGCCCGTTTACCGGCGACGGCTCCGGCGCGTTTCTCTATCCGCTGCTGTGGGAGGCCGGCTTTGCCTCGCAGCCGCAGGCGACCGCGCGCGGCGACGGCATGCAGCTGCGTGGGGCCTGCATCACGTCTGTCGTGCGCTGCGCGCCGCCCGACAACAAGCCCAACCGCGAAGAGATGGCCAACTGCGCGCCTTGGCTGGAACAGGAACTGGCGCTGCTGACCGAACTGCGCGTGGTGCTGGCGCTGGGCAAAATCGCCTTCGATGGCTACACGGCTTATTTGCGGCGCACCGGGCAGATTGCCAGGCGCAGCGCCTACGTGTTCTCGCACGGGGCAGAGTACGCGCTGCCCGGCGGCGGCTGGCTGCTCGGGACCTATCACCCCTCGCTGCAAAATACGAATACCGGCCGTTTGACCGCGCCCATGCTGTTGCGCGTGCTGAGCCGCGCGCGCGAGTTGGCCGGCCTGGACTGATCCAGAACGGGACAGCCGCCGCCGGCTGCTGCAGCCTGCATGCGCCTGCGCTATCGTTGCAGCATCAGGCGTTCCCACAGCCAAACGGAGGCAATCCCATGCTCGTCGACATTCTCATTGTGGTGCTGGTTCTCATGCTCATCGGCTCGCTGCCATCGTGGCCCTACAGCCGCAGCTGGGGGTACTACGGGACCGGCGGCATCGGCACGGTGCTGCTGATCGTAGTGCTGTTGTTGCTGCTGCATGTGTTCTAGCGGCGATTGCAATCGGCCGTCCGAATTGTTGAGGCGGCCTTGATGCGATCCGAAATACGATCTGGGTACAATTCCGCGCTATGCTGATCCTCACCGCGCGGAGGACACGCCCAAAGCGCCCCCAGTGATGACGCCGCCCGACAGCACCACACGTTAAGCTAAACGGTAAGGATCGATTTATCACCTAGCGTGAGTGATTTGTTGACAATGCATCACTTTGAAGCGTAACTACCATAATCAAAAAAGATGGTAATTCTCCACCGCGCTATTGGGGGGCAGCTTCGGTCAGGCAAGTAACCTGAACTTCCATAAAGTCAACTTCAGCCAGATCACCTATAAGCGCAACAACGCCCGCATAGGTCAATTGCGTGTTCCGAACCAGATGCCGAGTGTCGCACTCGTCGCGTTTCCGAAGGAAGGCTAAATCAGTAGCTGAGCTTCAGCGCAAACTGCCCCAAACGAGCATTGTTGCGCGAGGAAGTGATCTGGCTGAAGTTTGCCGTATTGGTGAAGTCGAGATTGGTGGGCGTTCCAAAGCTGGTGGAATTGAGCAGGTTGAAGGCTTCGGCGCGGAACTGAAGCGTAAACCGTTCCAAAATGGAGAACTCCTTGAATAGCGAGAAATCGACATTCGAGAAGGCCGGTCCGCGCGCCTGCTCGGGCGATCCGCCGAGCGGCGAAAAGTCGGTCTGCCCGATCTGGGTTGCGACCGGCGGCTGGGCAAAGGCTTTCGGGTTCAACCACTGGGTTGCATTGTGCGGTCCGGCGTAAAGATTCTGCCCGGGCACGACATTCGCGAAGCAGCCAAAGTCATTATCCGCGGTAGTTTGGCGGGGACAGTAGACCGTGAAGGACTGTCCGGTCTGGTGGGTGATGATGTAGTTCGTGACCCAGCCGCCGATGACCTCATCCAGAAAGCGGCTGTCGGTATTCAGAAACTCTTTCCCTTTGCCGAAAGGAAGATTGTATGTTCCCGAAACATGGGTTACCTGGGCGGTGTCGCTGTCGCATAGCCCGTAGTCGCCCTGGATCCCGAAGCCGGGAAGCCACTGCGCGCGGAAGCCTGGCGACCCGCCTAGAATCGTCCGCTGGTCGGTCAGGCATTTGGCATAGGTGTAGTTAGCAAGGAGCGAGAGCCCCGCGCTCATCTGGTGCTGGTAAGTGACTTGCAGCGAGTTATAGCTGCTGCTGCCGTCGGTGCTCTGATACGACGAGTTGGCGGAGAACTGTGGGAACGGTATGTGGCCGGTCACAGATGTGTCATAGATACTGGTGCCGGGCGGCAGAATGGCGGACGGGGAGTTATGGCTGCCGGTGCTGTCAAGATGGCGGCCCAGCGTGCCGACATAGGCAAACTGGATGGAATCATTGTTCGTGAACTGATTCTGGACCGTGAAGTTGAAAGTCTGCGTGTAGGGTGTCTGGAAATTGAACTGACGCCCAGCCAGGCCCAGTCCTTCCCCGCTGATATTGGCTGGGTCCTGAAGGTTCTGGCCGCCGAGTGCGTTTTCAAGCGTGGCGGTCTGCCCGGTGGGGATGGTCAGCGGCGCCTGAGAGCTCGCGCTGCTGAAATTGACGGTGTACGAGAAGGGATAGTTGGTGCCTAGTGTGCCGCCAAAGCCTATGTTATCGAGAGCGCCGTAGGCGATGCCGTACCCACCGCGAACTGCTATCTTCGGCGTCGCGCGGTAGGCAAAGCCTAGGCGCGGCGCGAAATTGTAGTTCTGCGCATTCCCGGTTGCGTTGCCGGCATTGCAGTCTACGTTGATGCCGTAGCCGGCCAGCAGTGTGTTGAAGCTGGCTGACCGCGGCACCTGGCAGCCTTTCTGCGAAGTGTAGTACGTACCGGTTGGGCCGTTGCCGCCGATCGGGATGAAGTTAGCCTGGCGTCCGTCCGGTTCCGCATAGGGGGTGTAGTGGTCCCAGCGCAGGCCCAGGTTCAGGGTTAGATTCGGCAGGGCTTTCCAGTCGTCCTGGAAGTAGAGGCCGATGTAATAACGCTTGTCCTTGTCTTCTGCGTAGTTGGAGGCGCCGTAGCTGGTGACCCCGCCCAGGTTGGAGATGCCATTGGGAACGGTGGAAGCGGACGGGAGCAGTAACAAATCTGCAGCGCCGTTGTAGCCTGCGCTTTGATTCGGCACGTCGGAAAATCGCCCGCTGAAGTTAAAGCTCCCCTTCGGATTGGGCGGTTGAATGATATTCGCGCGGATATCATCGATCTGGCCGCCGAACTTGAAGGCGTGAGCCCCATAAAGCTTAGTGACGTTGTCAGTGATTTCCAGATCGGTTGAGGTCTCCAGTGTCGGTTCATAACCTGCGACGCCGAGGCCTGTAAATGCGGAGATATTGATCTGCGGCAGGCCGCCGTTGCCCGACGACTGCGGCACACCGCCGATGCCGTACTGCGCCGGGATGCCGAGCGTGTTGGCCTCAAAGGGAATGATGCGCTCGATGCTGTGGCTCCAGCCGGCGTGTATCTCATTGGTAAGTGTCGGCGTAAAGATGTGCGTATAGCCGAGGGCAATGGCATAGCGCGGGGCCTGTGTAAGGCCAGCGCCGAAGTTCTGCCCCTCGGCAATGCCGGGCAGGTTGGGCGGAGTGGTGTAAACAGTACGGCTTAGATCGAATACGCCGAACAGGATGTCTCTCTCGCTGAAGTTCTGGTCGATCCTGACGTCGTACTGCTTGATATCTTCTGAGAATTTGGGAAAGATGGTGTAGTTATTGCGCCCGGTAAGTCCCGGTGACGGAAGCGGGTAGAGCGACAGCAGTTTGACAGCGTTGGGGTCAAGCCGGTTTGCAGGCAGCTGGTTGAGAAACTGCTGCGACTGCGTGTAATCCGTTTTCCCGGCTATGCTGCCGCCCGTGTAGAAAGGATCGCGCACTGTGATGGGGCTTGTCGACTTATTGGCGAGGCCTGTGACGGGATCGACGCTGCCCTGCATGCCGACGGCCGCTACGGTACGCGTGGTGGCCGGATCAAGAAAAGTCCCGAGCGGAAACACCCGGCCCAACGCGTCTACATTGGTGCCGCTGGCAAGATTGAAGAAATCCTGAAAATTGGTGAAATTACTGTTCCGCATGCCGAGCGTCGGCACATAGGAGGTGCTGTTCGCCGGCGTGACGATCTGCGTGCCCTGGTAATCGAAAAAGAAGAATGTCTTGTCCTTGCCGTCGTACACCTTTGGAATGTAGACAGGACCGCCGATGGTGCCGCCGAACTGGTTCTGGTGGTAGGCCGGCCGGATGCGCTGGGCCGCTGTCGGAAAATGGTTTGCGAAGTAGTCGTTCGCGTTGAAGACGGTGTTCCGGATGTACTCCCAGAAGTTGCCGTGCAGCTGGTTGGTCCCCGACTTGATGACGGCGTTGACGATGGAGCCGGTGGAGTGGCCGAACTCGGCGCTGAAATCGCCGGTCTGGATCTTGAACTCCTCGATGGCGTCGGGCGGCGGGATGAAGGCGGCGTTCGACCCGAACTGATTGCCGCCGTAAACTTCCACGTTGTCATCGATGCCGTCAAGGCGGGTATCGTTCTGCGAGAGATTGACGCCGTTGCTGACAAACTGGGCGCTGCCGGGCGTGCCGCCGGGAGTGGTTGTGACGCCTGCCGAGAGTTGCGCGAGCGAAATCCAGTTGCGTCCGGAGAGCGGCAGATCATTCACCTCCTCCCCAGTTATCGTCTGGCCAATGGATGCGTCCTGCGCCTGTAATAGCGGCGCCGCGGCCGTCACCTTCATCTCCTGTGCCACGCTGCCCGTGCTCAGCGGAATATCGACGGTCAAATTCTGCTGCACGTGCGAGGCGATGTTCGTGCTCGAGAAGCGCTCAAACCCGTTGCGCTCCGCCAGGATCGAGTAAGTCCCGGGCTTGACGCCATTGAATACATAGCTCCCGGATCCGTTCGATGTAGTTTTCGCCGCAACATTGGTGGCGGTATTGGTCAGGGTAATGACCGCGCCTTCGATCACGGCGCCGCTCGCATCCTTCACCGTGCCGGCGATGCTTCCGGCATCGACCTGCGCCAGCATCGCGACCGGAACGAGCAGGGAAACGCACGCGAGCGAAGCGGGCATACACAGCCTGAGGCAGGTGCATCGGCTGGTGCTGGTGAGAAACCTGCGCAAACGGAAATGCATGACGATCTCCTTCAAAAATGGCCTCCGAGCGCTGAACTGCCGCGAGACATCGGCCTCCCGCGTACCTGCCAACGGTCGTTGAACACTGTGCCTTGCAAGCCGCGGAGCAACAGCGGCCTTGTCAGCGACCCGAAAGTATCTGCAATGGTGAGCGAATGTCAATATAAAAGCATGGATAGTGAGCGATATGGCATTTCGCAGGCAGGCATTGCAAGGCCCAGCCTCTTAAAGGGGGCGTAATACGGTTCCAGAGGTAAATGCAAGAGTCGGGTCGGGAAGACCCCGAAGCGGGCCGGTCTCAGCCCGCCAGGGTAAAGCGATACATCCAGTCGCCCGCTGCCCACTGCGGGTAGTTGGTGCCCCACGCATTGTTGAAGAGGCTCACATGAACGCCCTGGCGCAGGTCGGGCAGATCTTCGCTGAAGTTCAGCGGCGACTGGGGAGCGAACGCCAGCACGGGGGCATCGAGCGTCTCGATCTGGAGTGGGTGATCGCCATCCCGGCAGGTGAAGTTACCGGTGACCGCGTGCATGCGCCGGCCGCCGCCGCGAACCACTTCGAGCGGCGAGACCGGCTGGTTGACCTTGTCGAGAATCCAGTTCGCGGCGCTGCCAGCCCGTGGTTGAAAGCTCAGCCACATGGCTTCCGGCATGCGATTGGCCGGCTTGCCCAGCGCGTAAAAGCGGAGCTGGACGACTGGCTCCGCGTTCGGCAGGATGAGTTCGAGATACATCGATTGTGGCCACGCGACCAGGCCCTTCGCCTCGCTGCCCGCGTCGTCGATGGCGAGTTCGGCGAGCAGCCGGTCGTGCTCCGGCGTCTTCTCGATCCAGATCTGGCGCAGGGTCGGCTGCCAGGTCTTCGATTCCGCCTGCAGCTTGTCGATATTGGGCTTGCCAAAGTCCTGCGGCGCCCAGCTCTCCTTGCTGACGACATAGGCGGAGAGAAAGGCGGTGTAGTCCGGCTGCGAGAGCGTCTGATAGCTGAACAGGGCGAGCGGGTGGTCGGGAGAGGCCCAGGCGCGCTTGCTTTTCCTGTTGACAAGCTGATGAATGGCGCCGGTTTTGCCGTCGATCGCCAGCTCAAAATGGGCCGTGCGGATGGGGTACGCCGCGGCCGCGGAGAAGGGAACAGCGCGCATGCTGGAGGTGCTGGGCGGCCTGACTGCGATCGTTGCGAGCCGCTGGTTCGCCTCGGCCTGCAATGGCGCAGGCAGGTTGGCGATGCCGGAATTGACGTCGTCGCGCTTCTCCTGCCAGCTGCGCTCCATGACTTTGTAGCCAGGCGTGTCGAGATACTTCGCCAGGTCGGCGGGGGCGTAATGCTCGTGATCGATGTAGCGCTTGGTATCGGTGCCCCAGGTGTGTTCGACGGCGAGCACCAGGCGGCGCAGCAGCTGGCGGTCGGTTGCGCCGCCGACGGCAAAGCGCTTGCCGGCCAGCCACTCGCCGCGCAGCCGCGCCATCTCGCGATAGCGGGCGATCTTGCCCGGATCGCTGGCAGCGCCGTAAATCCAGGTGTCGCCGATCTCCTGCGTCACGACCGGCAGCCCCGCGCGGGCAGGCTCCATCGCTGCCGCAATCTGGCTCAGATCGGCCGCGGTGACCTGCGCACCGGGGAATTGCTGGCGCAGCTGCGCATAGATTGCGGCGATCTCCTCGGGCGTGTGCGGGCCGGAGTTATCGCCGCGGACGTTGACCGACACGGCCAGATCGGACCCCGGAACCTGCACAGTGCTGCCGTAGTCGTGCCTGTGATAAAGCACGGCAATCGAAGAGCCATCCGGCTCCTTCCAGAGGAAAACATCGGGAACATCGGGTGGCGTGCTCGCGGCATTGACCCCAATATCGAGCAGCCGTATGCCTGCTGCCGCGAGCGGGGCGACGAGGCCGCGCGAGTGGCAGGGCACATCCGTCATCTTGCCCGCGATGGTCTTGCGCCCGAACCGGGCATCGAGCGAGGTCGAAAAGCCGAGGCAGCCCTCAATGGTCGAGCGGTCGAGCATTTCGGTCTGCCAGCTGAACGGCAGCGCGTGGTAGGCGATGTCTCCTTCGGCAACCGCCTGCTCCATGCGCCGGCGTTCCTCGCTGCCCGCCTGTTCCAGGTATTCGTAAAGGAGCCAAGAGCCGGTGGTCCATACATAGCGGTCTCTGCCTGTCTGGCGAAGCTGTGCCGCGGTAGCCATCGCCTGCGGATAGTACTGCTTGAAGTAGGTGCGCATCACGTTCGCCTGCGTGTCCGTGAAGCCGACATCGAGGTGGCATTTGAAAAGGACGAGAACCCGCTTGACGCCGTGACCGGCAGTATTCTGCTCGGCGTGCACGGACCGGGACAGGTGGGCGGCGGCCGCGGTCAGGGCTGCCGACTTAAGAAATTGTCTGCGCTGCAAGCTCTCTCCTCCAGTGCACTCAACGTTCAGATTGCGGCAACACAATCTTGGCCTAAAACTTTAGACGATTGTGAGGTCATGAATCAACAAGCTAAATGCCATTGACGCAGCACGGAATCTGATTGTTTGCTCACGGGAAGCGAGTGCGTCTTATCGCCAGCCGGCAGGTCGGGTGAATTTACCCGCCGAAATCACGTAAATCGCAGTTCAGAGTGGGCTCTTCAGCAGGCATGAACGGTGGACAAGATTTCGTGCCAGCGGAGCCTCCTTTTGGGATGGAACGGCCAAATGCGGTAACCTGTCAGTGTCATTGCCAAGCGGGAGTAGTTCAGTGGCAGAACGTCAGCTTCCCAAGCTGAATGTCGCCGGTTCGATCCCGGTCTCCCGCTCCATCGGATAAGAAACTAAAGATCGGTCGCGCGGCGCTTCAGCATCGAGGAGAGCTCAGTTCAAAATGCCCCGAAAGGCGTGGCGTGCGCCAGGGTTGTCGAAGCGAGCGTTTCCTGCATCTTCGTTCCTGGTCTTTGCGAACATGAATTCCATTTGCAAACCGTGCTGGTTCATGTGCCGCGCAATTGTCTCGACTCCAGCTGGACGGACGCGCGGATTCCGCCCGGCTGATCTTTCCATAGGCTGCAACCCGGCTTCCCGGCTCTGCTTCTCAAGCAATCGTGTGGGCGAAACGAGCCCCAAAGGAGTGTTGCATGAAGACATTCAAGTTCTGGATGGTTTTTTCGGTGGGGGTCGCGGCAGGTGCGGCTGTGGCCTTGATCTGCGCTCCACAAACTGGTATGAAGACGCGCAAGCAGCTTCGCCGCAAGCTGGATACAGCCGGCGACTACCTCAAGGACCAGTTGGATGATGCAGGCGAGTACATCAAGGACCAGGCATCGACCCTTGGCGATCAGGCGACGAAAGCCTACAAACGCGGCAAGGACGTAGCCGCCGATGCGTCCGAGGATCTAGTGGATAACTTGCAGGCAGCGGTTAAGAGTGTGAAGAAGTCGATTTCCTGAGTTTCGATTCCGGCTGCCGATCCGGTCCCGGGTCAATTTTCTAAACGGATTGCCGGCTCACGGCATCTGGTAAAACCGCACGCGCAGGGGGTCGGATGCAAGGCCGCCTGGGATAGCACCCTCGACGCATCATCGCTGATTTCGCTTTGAATCGCGGCCTGATATCTCCTCGCCTCCGGTATGTAGCAGTGCAGTCGTCTCCGGGTCAGTCCGTAGGTGCTTGCTTTTCGACGTGTGATCATTTGTGTCGGGTCGGAGAAGGTCATCTACCGCGTGCGTCCTGCGCCGCTGTCCCCATTCCATCGCGGTAATGGCGGCAAATCCGAGATTCCCCAGCAGATACCGCTTCCACAGCCGCCGGGGCTCCATTGCCAGACGGTACAACCACTCCGCACCGATATTATGGGTCCAAGCGGGAGCCCGTTTGCGCAGTCCGGCTTGGGTGTCGAGCGCCGCGCCGACGGAAAGCGCCGCTCCGATCGTCAGACTGCCACACTCATCCAGCATCCATATCTCCTGCTTGGGCGCACCCAATGCGACGCATAGCAGGTCTGGCCGCGCTGCGGTGATGCGGGCTCGCACCCCGTCATTCAGCGCTTCGTCCTGTTCAAAACCGAAGGGAGGGCAGTCTGTGCCGGCTACCTGCAGGCCCGGATAGCGCTCCTGGAGCACGCGCGCAGCTCCTTCCGCCGCGCCCGGCATGCCTCCCAGGAAGTAAACGGAGAGGCCGTTCGCCGCGCAAAGCGCGCACATGCGCTCCATGAACTCGCCGCCCGGCACACGTTCAGGAACGTCAACCCCGAGCAGCCGCGCGCCCCAAACCACCGACATCCCGTCCGGCAGGCACAGCGATGCCTTGTTCAAAGCTTCAGCAAAACTGCGGTTGCGGCGGGCGAGCGTCACCAGAAATGCGTTGGGCCCCATGATCTGCAAAGGCGTTCGCGCGCTGGCCGTATGGCCCACTTGAAGAGCGCGCAAAAGCCACTGTGCGGCCGGCTCCATGCCGACCGCGTCGACCGGCGCCGCGCCAAAGAAAACCCGGGGCCCTAGAGCCATATCCATACCGCCGCCGTTCGTCCGCCTTCCGGCGGAATCGTCTTATTTACACCGAAGAGTGTTGCGGCCACAGTGAATCTTTTCTTTGCTGAAAGAGGCGCGGCTCCACGCCATTGCTGATCGCCCGCGGCGGCAGAAACTCGTCACGCGCGCGCTCCACGACGTAGCCTGGAGAAGCAAGAAATGAGCTGGCCAGCGCGCGCAGCGCGGCCCAGTGTTCACCCTGGCCCAGATGCATATTGAAGAGCCGCAGCTTTTCCTTCGCGACCAGCGGCGTCTCCTGAAGCAATTCGAGCAGCTCGCCTTCGACGTCGCTCAACCGTTCCGGTACGCGGCTTTGCAGTTGTGACAGCAGGAGATACTGTACATACAGCCCGTGCAGCGCCTGCTGGCGCAGATTGCGCGAGGTCAGGCTGCTCCCGTTCTGACGGAAAAGCAGCAGAACTTCAGGGATAAACTGAATGTCATAGGCTAGCGCCATGCGCCACCAAAGGTCGGCGTCCTCGCACTGGATTCCCGGCCGGTAGGCGCCGATCGCGAGCGTCTTCTGCACGTTCAGCGCGGCGCTTGGATGGCAGATCGCCGGCAGGTATCCGGCCCGCGCCACGGAACGGATCTCATCGGGTGTGCCCCGCGTGCACCGGTACAGCCCCACACTCTTGTGCCGGGGATAGTAGGCGGCGTGCGAGTAAAACATGCCTGCGTCCGGGTGCTGCCGGATGGCGTCCAGAATCCGCATCAGCCGCTCCGGCGTGGACACGTCGTCGGCATCCTGCCGCACCAGCCAGGGCGTCTCGCACTCGCGCAGCATCCGGTTGAGCGTAAACGTAAGCCCGCAGTGCTGCTGCTCCACTACACGCAGGCGGGCATCCCGGATGGAGTGCAGATAGTCCAGGCTCCCGTCGGTCGAGCCGTCCACGATCGCCAGGATCTGGAAATCGGGGACAGACTGGCCCAGGATGCTCTCCACCGATTCCGGCAGGTAGGGCATCGCGTTGTAGACGGGTAGCCCGATCGTAAGCACGCCCGTTGCCTGTTCCGGTTCCATCATGGAACTCATCCTTCCGCGGTGATCCTGCCCAAGCAGGACTCGATGCTGAATATGTACTTGTTCTTCTATCTAACCCGAAAAGCAACTGTGCGGCAAATCTTTCCATGAATCCGTAAAACTTACGTAATCTCCCGGTACTTCTCACGTAGTGATAGTGTTCCTCTCACGAAGACCTTTAAAGACTGAAGCGTTTGTTCCGGCTTGGAACGAATGCACGGATTCGCGAGTTGAGACCGTGAGCACAGACCTGTGAGAACAAGCGCCTCCAGTACGCCGCTCCCCGCGTCGGCCGATCCCGCCGCTGAGCCGGTGACGCTCGCCTCCGTATGCGCAATGCTGCGCAGGCGCCGAGCGCTCCTGCTCTGGCCGGTCGCCATTCTGCTCGTCGCCTCGGCGCTCAGCTGCCTGCTCGCGACCCGCCGCTATCGCGCAACGGCCGAAATCCAGGTGCAGAAGCAGAACAGTGCCGGTTTCGGACTCGAAACCTCGGACCAGAATGGCGCGGATGCGCCGGGCGACTCCCTGGACTACAACATGACGCTCCAGACCGAGGCCGGCATCCTGCGCTCCCCGGTCCTTGCACTTTCCGTCATCGAGCAGGCTCACCTGGAGACCACGTCCGACTACTTTCCACCGGCCGGCGCTGCGCCGCACGCCTTCTCGCTGTTTGGCTGGACCGCGTGGCACAAGCCGCTGGAGCCGCTTACGACGCCGCTGGCCCAGGCGCCGAACCGCCGCTATGCCGCTGAGCTGGTTTTTAAAAGCCGTTTGAAGGTGCTGCCCCTCGCCGGTACCCGCCTGATCGATATTTCCTATTCGGACCCTGATCCAGCCCGGGCCGCAGCGGTCGCCAACACGATCACTCGCGTCCTGGCGGAGCTGACGTTCCAGCAGCGGTTTACCTCGACCCTTCAAGGTTCTTCCTGGCTCACCGGCCAGCTTGATGAGCTTCGCACGCGCACCGAACAGGCTCAGACCCGGGCCTCGGCTCTTGAGCGTGGCACTGGCATGTTCGGTAACGACGCCTCGCGCAATGTCGTGCTCGAGCGCCTCGACAGTCTCAACCAGACGTTGACCGCCGCGGAAAGCAATCGCATCCTGAAAGAAAGCATCGACAAGGTGGCCGCGAGTGGCAGTCCCGAGTTGATCTCGAGCCTCAGCGGCAATTCGAGCACCGGCTCGGTCGCCTCCATCAACACTTCGCTCACGCTCATTCAGGGATTGCGCCAGCAGGAGGCGCAGGTGCGCTCGGAACTTGCCGAAGACAGCGTCCGCTATGGGCCGGCATACCCGAAAGTTGCCGAACTGCAAGCGCAGCTCGCCGGCATCACCGGCTCCGTCGCCGCTGAAACTACCCGGCTGGGCCAGCGCGCCCACACTGACTGGCTCATCGCGGTTCGCCAGGAAGACGGCGCGCGGGCAGCCTTCGAACAACAGAAGCAGCTGGCCACCCGGCAGAACGATAGTGTCATCGCTTACCAGCTCGCCCGGCAGGAGGCCGACAGCAGCCGCGACCTGTACGAGGGGCTGCTCGCCAGGCTCAAGCAGACCAGCCTGCTCGAGGGTCTGCGAGCCAGCAATGTGTCCGTGGTTAGCGCTGCCGAGGTCCCGTCGCCGAGTCATGCGGCATCACCCAACGTCCTGCTGAGAATGGCAGCCGCGCTCGCGGCCGGCTTGCTGCTGGGCCTCGGCGCCGCCGTGTTCGCAGAGCTTACCGATGGATCTATCCGGTCCCTTGCAGAGGTCGAGGCGACGCTCGGCATGCCGCTGCTTGCCGTGCTGCCGGCCATCGAGCGTATTCGGCCCGGGCTTCCGGGCATCTTTGCCGCGAAGGTGCAGCGACTACTCCAACCCGGCGGCGGAGAGCGCACTCGCGCGCTTCCGCCCGCGCACAAACCCGCTCCCCTTCCGGCACTCGTGCCCGTCCCACTGCCCGTTCTCGACCAGCGACTCTCCGTCTTCAGCGAAGGTCTGCGTTCTCTGCGTACCGCGCTGCAGCTTGCGCGCGGGGGCGCTCCCCCACAGGTCGTTCTGGTAACCAGTTGCCTCGCCTCCGAGGGCAAAACCACGGTAGCCGTCAATCTCGCCGCACTGTTCGCGCAGGGCGGGGCGCGCGTTCTGCTCGTCGATGCCGACCTGCGCCGGCCAACTTTGCACCATTACGGACAGTCCTCTGCGGTTTCGGGCCTTGCCATGGCTCTTTCCGGACCCGAAAACATACTCCCTCAGCAGCCCATCCCATCCATTCCCACCCTCCACATGCTGTGCGGCAGCGAGATCGCTCCTCTTCCGTCTGAGCTGCTTGGATCCGCGCGCATGGAGCAGTTGCTCGTCGAGTGGAGGGCAGCTTATGACGTGATTGTGCTCGATTCGCCGCCCGTGCTGCCGGTTACCGATTCCGTTCTGCTGTCGCGCCACTGTGACGCCACCCTGCTCATCGCGCGCCACAAGCAAACCACGCAGCAGGCTCTGCGCCGCGGTGTCGAAACCATGCAATCCGCCTCGCGCGGACCCATCGGTGTCGTGCTCAATGACGTTGGCCGCGGCTCCGGCGATTTCTACCAGTACTTTGGCTATCAGGGAGGTGCATATGCGAGCTATAGCGCTTAGCCTGCTTCTGCTGTTCGCCCTCGGCTCCGCGGCTCTGCCCGCACTCGCGCAGCAGCATGCCGAAAGCCTCGTGATCGGCCCCGGCGACCTCATTTCTGTCCACGTCTTTCGCGAAGCCGACCTTGATACCAAGCTGCGCGTCAAGGATGCGGGCACCATCGCGCTTCCGCTCATCGGCGCAATTTCGGTCGCGGGGCTTCCGCCGGCCGATGCCGCCTCCCGCATCGCCGATCGCTACAGTGCCGGCGGTTTTCTGAACCACCCCCAGGTTTCAGTCCTTATTGAAGAGTCGGCAACCCAGCAGGTAGCCGTGCTCGGCGAGGTCGCGCACCCCGGCACGGTGCCGCTTGCAAGCCCCCGCAGTCTGCTCGATGTGCTGGCCCAGGCTGGGGGGCTGCTCAAGACCGCGGATCGCCACGTTACCATCCGCCGGGCCGCCGCGCCGCCCATTACCGTGCTCGTGCCCAATGACGCCTCAGCAGACCTCGCCTCGGCAAAGCTGCTCGTCTCACCGGGCGACACGGTGTTGGTTCCCCGCGCCGGTATTGTCTACGTGCTCGGCGATGTGGGTCGTCCGGGCGGCTATCTCATGCAGGACGACGCGCAGCTTTCGCTGCTGCAGGCGCTCGCGCTTGCCTCCGGGACCACCCGCACCGCCTCCGAGAGCGGCGCCCGGCTCATCCGCAAGCGCAACGGAGTGACGACCGAGCTGCCGCTCCACCTCAAAGCCATGGAACATGGCAAACAGCCCGACCTCGCTCTCGAGAACGACGACATCGTTTTCATCCCGTTTTCGTTCAGTAAGAATCTCGCGCTCGGCGCCTCCTCGATTGCTGCTTCGGCTTCCTCCGCCATAGTCTACGCGGCTTACTAGCGATGCAGATCCTCGGACGCATTCGATTTCAGGACGCCGCCATCGTCCTGATCCTGATGTTCTTTGGTATTGCCGGGGCAATCCCTGGGATCGCGCCGAACCAGGCGAACGAGATGACCGGCGCGGCCGCGACTGGGTTGCAGACCATCGTCGGCATCGGCTCGCAGGTGCTCGTCAACGGGCTGATCGCGCTGCTGCTTCTCCGCCATCACCGCACCTTCACCCGTCGGCATGCACCCCTGCGCTGGGCTGCCGCGCTGGCCCTCTGGGCCGTGGTCTCCATCCTGTGGTCGCAGGACGCGCTGCTCACCGGCCGCCGCGCCCTCCCGTTCGCGCTCGCCACCGCCTTCGGTATGTTCCTCGCGCTGCGATTGCCTCAGCGTCGATTTCTGTTGCTGCTCCAGATCGCTTTCGCGCTGCTGGCCTGCTGGTCCGCCGTGCTCGCCCTCGGCTTTCCCTCCATCGGACTCGACGCCTCGACCGGCCATGGAGGCGACTGGCAGGGCGTCTTCACCCAGAAAAATGCCTGCGGCCGCGCCATGGTCTTTGCCCTGGCCTCGGTTCTCGCGTCCGCAAGAATTTCCATCGCCCGCGCATTGCTGCTCTTGCTTTTTACCGCGGAACTCATCCTCAGCGGCTCGCGTGGCGCGTGGCTGCTTGGGGCATTCCTTATCGTGGTTCTATGGATGTTCCGCGCCAGCTGCCGGCTTGACCGCGCGACCCGCACCGCGCTGTTCGCCTTCGCCGGCGTGCTCGCCATGGGTATAGCCGTTGCAGCGTGGCTTGAGTTTTCTGACCTCGCTGCCCTGCTTGGACGCGACCCCACTCTCACCGGCCGCACCGCCATCTGGCACCAGGTCTGGCTCTCGATCCTCGACCGGCCAACCCTCGGCTACGGCTTCTCCGCGTTCTGGCGCGGCGCGCAAGGCGCCTCGTTTGGCGTCGTTGTGGCGCTCAAGTTCGTGCTCTTCCACGCGCATAACGGCTTCCTTGAGATCTGGCTCGAGCTCGGCGCCGCCGGCCTGCTGCTGTTCACACTCAGTTTCGTCCGTGGCGCCATTCTGCTCTGGCCCGAGCTGCGCGCCGGCCGCTTTGCTGAAGCCGCATGGCCCCTCGCCATGCTCCTGCTCGTCGCGCTTTACGACATTGACGAAAATACGCTGCTGTCCTTCAACGGCCTGTTCTGGGTTCTTTACACCGCCGCCCTGGTGCAGATTGAGCGCCTTACCGCCGAACGCGCATCAGTCCGCAAAGTAGTTCGCGGCATTCTCGCCCCGCGCGCAAGCGCGACCCCAGCATCGGCAATCCAGTCCGGCTTCAAGCCAGCGCCTGGAGATGCCATCGACCCCACGCGAAAAGCCCTTGCTTTCGATCGAGCCTTCGTCCGAGAACGAGGGACTCTGACCGGTGCTCGTAGCCCATGGCTCTAGCCGAAACTGTCCGCGAAGCGCTGGCAGTGGTCGCCCCGACCGCGCCCGAGATCCCTCGGCAGCCCGCGAGGCAGCGCGCAGCCCGCTTCTACCGGCCCGAACTCGACCTGCTCCGGTTGCTCGCCTTCCTCATGGTCTGGCTCGCGCACGCGCTGCTCTCCTTCTCCACCGTGCTTCCGGCCCGGCTGCTCGCTGTCGCCGAGGGAGCTGGAAGCTGCGGAGTTCCCATCTTTTTCTTTCTTTCCGCGTTCCTCATCACCGAACTGCTGCGCCGCGAGCAGCTCTCGACCGGTGCCATTCATCTGCGAGCCTTTTATGTGCGTCGCATTCTGCGCATCTGGCCGCTCTATTTCGGCGTGCTCCTCGCCTACAGCCTCCTTGGGCTCCGCTTCCACGGCTTCCGCATGGAGCCTGGCCGCCTGGCCGCCTCATGCCTGCTCGCCGGCAACTGGTACATCGTTCTCCACCCCGCCATTACCACCCCCCTGCGCCACCTGTGGAGCATCTCGGTCGAAGAACAGTGGTACGTTCTGTGGCCGCTCGCCAGGCGCGCGCTTCCAGGCCGCCAGCTCCTTCTGCTTTGCCTTGCGATCCTAACGGGTGCGCAACTCCTGCTCGTCTCTCTCGCCCATCACAGCAACCTTTCCATGCTCCACGTCACGGCTTGGGACAACAGCGGCGTTCAATTCCAATACCTCGCCCTCGGCGCCGCTTCGGCACTGATGCTCGACGGCCGCATCCCTCGCCTTCACGCGCGCCTCCGCATCGCGCTTGCGGCGCTCGCGGTCGTCGCGCTGCTGGCCGCATCGGGCTTTTGCCGCATCCGCCAGGCTGGCGTTGCGCACTCCGCCGGTTCCCTCACCGGTGGATACCTGCTGGCCGGCATCGGCGCCGCCAGCCTTTTCTTTGCGCTCTACGGTGTTTCGCAGACCCGCTGCCCGCGCTTGCTGGTTCGCCTCGGACAGATTTCATTCGGCCTCTATGTTTTCCACGAAACCGGCTTTTTCTTCGCCAACGCGCTCTCCCGGCACTTTGGAACTCACGCAACTCTGCTTATGCTGTCAACAGAAAAACTGATTGCGCTCGCTATCACGGTTGCACTCGCCTTCGCCAGCTATCATGCCTGGGAACTGCCGTTTCTGCGCCTGAAACAGCGCTGGACCATCGTGCGCAGCCGCGAGGCGCAATGACGCCGCGCGTGCTCATCTATCGCAGCGACCTGCTGCCGCCATCGGAGACATTTATCGCCGCCCAGGCTGCTGCGCTCGGCTGCTACCGGCCTGTCTTCGCCGGCCTGCGCCGCGTCCGGGCCTCGCTTCCGCTCCCGTCTCTCCCAGTGCTTCCCGGCAGCGCCGGCGAGCGGCTGCTGTTCCAGCAGACCGGCCTCGCGCCTGTTCTCATCCGGACCGCGCGCGCGCAGCACGCATCGCTCGTCCACGCCCACTTCGCGCTCGACGCGGCCGAAGCCCTGCCTCTGGCGCGCGCGCTTCAGCTGCCGCTGGTCGTCACCCTTCACGGCTACGACGTTATGTCCTCGGACGAGGCGCACCGCCTTACTCGACAGGGCCGGCTCTATCTCGCGCGCAGGCGCCAGCTCTGGTCGCGGGCCGCGCTTTTTCTTTGTGTCTCGAACGCCATCCACGAACGCGCCCTGACCCGCGGTTTTCCGGCCCACAAGCTCCGCACACTGCCCATCGGCATCGATACTCGGGCGCTCGCCTTCGAGTCCATCCTCACGCGCGCGCCGGCGATCCTGTTTGTCGGTCGCCTGGTCGAAAAAAAAGGCTGCGATCTGCTGTTGCAGGCGATGGCCCGCGTACAAGCGTCGCTGCCCGAGACCCGGCTGCTCATCGCGGGTGACGGCCCAGAGCGGCCGCGGCTTGAAGCCTTCGCCGCCGCGCACACGCGCAACACCAGCTTCCTGGGCGTGCAGACGCCGCAGCAGGTGCACGCCCTGATGCGCTCGGCCCGCTGCCTCGCCGCGCCATCCATCACCGCCGCAAACGGCGACGCCGAAGGTTTGCCCACCGTGCTCTGCGAGGCCCTCGCGCTCGGCCTTCCTGTCGCTAGCACCGCTCACTCCGGCATTCCCGAGCTCATCGAGCATCGCCGCCACGGCCTGCTCTCCGTCGAGCGCGACGCGGACACGCTGGCGCGGCACCTTATCGAGATCTGCACGGACGACGGCCTTGCCGAGCGCCTTCGCACTGCCGGACGCGCCCGCGTGGAGCAGTCCTTCGACCTCACCCGGCAGACGCGCAAGCTCGAAATACTCTACGACGATGCCGTGGCGCAACACCACTCCAGTGTCCTCCACTCTCTCGCCGCCGCGCAAGAGCAATCCCCGCGTGCGGGAGATGCCCGGCAGATCGCCGTCCAGTTTGCCTCGCCAGCAACTGCGGATAGGCGCGGCGTTGTCACAATCATGACCGCTGAAGCCGCGACAGAGCGTCCCAGGAGTGATCCCAGGAGTGGTCCGGAGCAAACAGACGGATCCGACGAAGCGGATCGAATACCTGCCGTTCGTTGCATTCGGGATGCCCCGCTATTGCCGCAAGTCAGCAACTCTGCTTGTGTGCTGGACGCAGGCAAGCAGGAGAGCAGACATCCATCTGCTGGAGGCGGCGCCACGGCCGCGGCTGCGCCCGCCGCCGCGCGGCTGCGCCACCAGGCTGCATGGCTGCTCTCGGGCTCGGGCGCGGCCATGCTTTTTCAGGCGCTCTATTTCCTGCTCATGGGCCGTATGCTCGGCGCGCGCGAGTACGGCGCCTTTGTCGGCGTCGTCGCGCTGGTCAATGTGCTCTCGCAGTTTTCCTCTGTCGGCATGGATATGGTCCTGCTCCGCACCATTGCCCGGGACCGCGCGGCCTTCGCCGTCACCTGGTCCCGCGCTCTCATGATTTCCGCAGCCGGTTTCTTCGTGCTTCTGTTTGCCGTTCTCGTCTACGGACACTTCCTTCTGCCGCCGGCATTGCGGCAGTTGCTGCCATACCTAGCCCTCTCTGACGCGCTGTTCGGCAAGCTGACCCAGCTCGCCAGCCGGGCGCTGCAGGGCGCCGATCTGGCCCGCTGGAGCGCCAAGCTGCTCGCGCTCACCAATGCCGCGCGCGCCGGGGCCGCCGCCCTGCTGTTTCTCTGGGCCGCCGACACCCACGCCCATGTCGCCGTCCTGCTCTGGGTCCGGCTTTACTCGGTCGCCTCGCTGCTGGTCGCCATTGTCAGCCTCGCGCTGGTCACGCGGCTGCTCGGCCGTCCGCGCTGGGCGCCTGTCCGCCGGGCGCACCTGATCGAAGGGCTCTCCTTCTCCTTCTCGAGCTCCGCCATCTCGGTCTACAACGACATCGACAAAACCCTGCTCGTCTCCCACGGCATGCTCGCTGCCGCCGGCATTTACGCTGCCGCCTACCGCGTCGTCGACGTCGTTTCCACGCCCATCGTCAGCCTGTTCGCCGCCGCCTCGCCCCGCCTCTTCCGCCAGGGCGCGCAGCAGGGGCCTTCAGGCGCCAGCCGGGGCGCCCGCGACCTGCTGCGCTGGGCCATTCCCTTCGGCCTCATCGCAGCGCCGCTGCTCGCGCTCGCCGCGCCTGCGCTGCCGCGGCTCTTCGGGCACTCCTTCGCCGCGTCCACTACCGCCCTGCGCTGGCTGTGCCTGCTGCCGCTGCTGCGCGGCCTGCACTACGCCTGGGGAACAGCCATCACCGCCTGCGCCAGCCAGTGGCTGCGCACGGCCGCCCAGGCCAGCGCCGCGGTGCTCAACCTGGGGCTCAATCTGTGGCTCATCCCGCGCTGGGGCTGGCAGGGCGCCGCTGCGGCCAGCCTGCTCACCGACGGCATGCTCGCGCTTTCCACCTTCGTCATCCTGCGCGTGCTGGCGGCCCGCCAGGCGCATCGCGCATCGCCCCTAGCTGGACCCCAGCGGAGCCCGGGCGGCGCGCTCCAGTGCTCCGAGTGACGACACCATGCTTTTGCACAGCGCCAGCAAGCTCCCGCTCTCGGCGTCCACTTCGCCGCGCAGTTTTCCAAGCGCGTCCCGTACTGCGGCGACCGCAGCCTGCGTCCGCTCGATCTTCGCCGCCGCGACCGGCACACGCAAGCCTGCAATCTCCCGCAGAGCGTCGCGGTTCCGGGTCAGAAAATCCTGCAGCGCCGGCACGTTTGCGGCGCGCACACGCGCGCCGCTCATCAGCTGACCCGACTCCAGCAGCGCAATCTCCAGCAGGAACAGCGAGCGCATCGCCGGCTGCATCGCCTGCATCCGCTCCCGTTCGCGCAGCTTCTGCATTCTCCGCGGGCCAAACTCGAACGGCACCGCGTCCGCCTGCGCATTCATCTGGCTGAAGCTGTCGTTGACTCGGTCGCGCAGCTGCCGCATTCGCTTGAGCGCCGGACCCTCCGCCTGCCGCCGCACCTCCCCTACCGCGCACCCCATGTCTCCCAGCAGGTTCAGATTGGTGCGCAGCAGCGCGCCCATCTGTTCGGTGGCCTGCGGCGCCGCGATCTGGTCGAACACCAGCCACATCGCCACCAGCCCCAGCAGCACGCCCACCACGCGATCCCGCGCTACGGCCAGCGAAATTTGCTCGAACGGCTCCTGCAGGTTCACAAGATAAAACGCCAGCGCGACCTGCAGACCGAAGTACGAGAGCCGCGGGCTCGCCGTCGTGAACCACGCGGAAACCGCCGACACCGCGGCAAAAAAAAGCGTGAACGACGCAATCGAGTCCATGTACGGCAGCAGAAACACCTGCGCCGGCAGCGAGATCAGGAACCCGCCCGCCACTGCCCCGGCGATGCGCAGCAGCTGCTTCTGCCGCGAAGAACCGATCGTGCCCAGCGCCGTGATAATGCAGGTCGCGACCGAGGTGTTGATTCCCGGCCAGTCGATCGCGTTGTAGATCACGTAGCACAGCGCCGCCGCCAGGCAGCCCCGCAGCGCGAACACCAGGTGGCTTCGATTGGTAAACGCGTCCGGCACAAAGATCGCCGACGGCCTGGCGCCCAGCATCGTCGCCACCGTGTTCGCGTCTTTCTTCGCCTGCACCGGCCCGCTGAGCGCTGCTTCCCGCTGCTCGTTCATCACGCCGAACGAGTTGAAGATCTGGCTCAGCAGGCGCACGCTGCGCTCCATCTCCGGCAGGATCGACAGGGACTGCGACGGCTCCTCGCTCCCGGCCCAAGCCGGCATCGCCCCCCGTCCAATCCCGGAGACGTCTGCCAGCGCCTTGACCGCCGCCGCCTGCTGGGCCACCACGCCGGCCAGCGCGGCCAGCCGTTCGCCGTCTTTCGCCGACGGGCGCGGGCCCCGTTCGATCTCCCCCGCGGCCGCCGCGCACAGCTCCACCAGGCGGCCGCTCATTGCCACCACCGCTGACGCGCGCGCTCGCACCTGCGCGAACTGCCCGGCGCGGATCAACTGCCTGCGCAGGCTGCTCGGCCCCACCATCGCGTACTGCAGCAGGCGCGCCCCATCGGCCTTTGCGGGAGCGCGGCCTTCCGCGGCGCAGTGCAGCATCTCCCCGGCTACGCGCAGGCGGTCCGCAATCCCCGCGATCACGGGATCTTCCGGACGGAACGAGCGGTACACCAGCTCCACAAACAATGTGCTGCTTGCGCCGATGACCACCGACAGCAGTGTGTAGAGCGTGAGCGAGACCTTCGGATTGACCTGCCCCGCGCGGTCCCAGATCGGAATCGCGGTCGCGATCAGGAACGAGAAGCCCGCGGCCAGGCCGTAGTTTCTCGCCGTCCCCATGATGAAGAAGATCAGGTAGAACGACCCGACGACCCACAGGAAATGCGTGACCGGCGAGTCGACGAACAGCGCGATCCCCACCATGACGTACACAGTCGCCAGACAGAAGAAGGCGATCGTGAGCCACACCTGCTGGACCGTGCTGCGCAGGCTCTCGCGGGCGAGGATCAGCGCGAAATACCCGCCCAGCGCTCCCGCCGGCAGGTGGAACGTCATGATGATCAGCATCGCGAGCGTGACGGCCAGCACCATCCGCGTCACCAGCGAAAATCGTCCAGGGTAGGGCGCCAGCTCGCGGCGCAGGAACTCGCCAAACCACGCCGCGGCCGGCGCCCGGTCACCGGCGTCGCCCGGGCGCGGCGCCGGGATCGCGCCTTTGACAACCTGACCCGCCGCGCTCACCAGCCGTTCCAGCCCCGCACTACCACCACCGCCGACTGCGCGATGCGGAACGCATCCGGCGCCGGATCCATCACCCGGATGCGCACCGGGTAGCGCGACGCCAGGTGAACCCACGAGAGAGTCCGCTGCGCATCCGGCAGCCCCTGCGTGATCGTGCCCACGGTGCCCGCGTCCGGCGTTACCCCGAACGCCGCGCTGTCCACCACGCCGCGGTACAGCCTCCCGGGGTCGCTCATCAGGTACACGTCCACGTGCATGCCCGGCACGATGCGCGGCAGCTGCGTTTCCCTGAAGTTCGCAATCACCCACCATACCCGCGTATCGATCAGCGTAAACACCTGCTGGCCCGCGCGCGCGTACGCACCTTCTGACAGCGTAAGGTTCGTCACCCGCGCATCGAACGGCGCTTCAATCACGCAGTGGTTCAGGTTGTACTGCGCGCTCTCGACCGCGGAGACGCGGCCCCCGCGCTGCGCCGTCAGCGGGTCGAGCGTCGTGATCGCGCTCTGCGACTGCTGCCGCTGCGCCTGCGACTGCGACACGCTCGAGCGCGAGGCGGTCAAAGCGGCATAGCTTGACTGTAACCGCGCCTGGGACAGATTCAGCTGCGCCTCGGCCTGCCGCACCGCCATTTCCTTGGTCGCGGTGCCGGTGCGCAGCTGGTCCACCTGGTCCACCGTGACAAACTGCCGCGCCAGCAGCGGTTCCACCCGGTGCAGGTTGTTCACGGAGTAGGCGTACTCGGTTTTCGCGCGGGCCAGCGCCGCCTGCGCATTGCCCACATCCGCAGCCGCCTCGTCCACGCTCGAAGCCGCCTGGCCTACATTGGCTTCCGCGGTGCGGGTGCCGGCCTGCGCGGCCACCGCGGCGCTTTCGAGCGCGCGAATCCTGCGCCCCTCATCCACGATCTGCCCTTCCAGCGCAACCTGGTCCGACTGCGCCCGCTCGAGCGCGTACCGGTACGGCCGCTCATCGATGCGGAACAGCACATCGCCCGCGTGCACCTGCTGGTTGTCGTGCACGTTCACCTCGGTGATGGGCCCGTTTACCAGCGGCGCCATGCCGATGTAGTTCGCGAACACCTCGGCGTCGTCGGTGCGCGGGTAGCGGCTGGTCTGCCAGATCGCCACCGCGATCAGCAGCAGCGCCGCCAGCACGATCGCCGCGCTCACCGCGCGCCCGGTCCAGTTCTGCCGGGGCGCCTCCGGCTCCATGTCGGATTCCGGGTCGGGTTCCGGCTGCGCGGGCGGTTTCTCGGGCGCTGCCTGCCTCGCCCCCTCAGCGCTGTGCTGGCTTTGCCGCCCATCTTTGTGTTCCGTACCGTGCGGAGCGTCGTCTTCTGCCATGCGCCGTCCCATTTCTCCAGATCGCTCTAGGTGGTGCTTCGCCGATTAGCTTCAAAATCCAGCCATCCTGAACTGCAGGGCTAGACCTCGAAATGTAACACCCGCTTTCTCAAGGCTTTTGGGTCATACCAGAAATCGCTCACAACGCGAACTTCCGGCGCACCATACTCTAAGTGAGAGACTTGAAGGAGCGAGAACGGCCAATGAATCTCAACACCTTCCTTTGTAAGGCGTGGAAAAGGAAACCGCTGACGATAAACGTGATTGCTACTGAGACAAATAGAAGGAAGAAATCAAGGAGGGTAGGATTGTGTTCTTTTCCTGTGGAAATGTAGGAAGCGCCGTACTCTCTAGCCGGATTCATATCTGCCAGAATGAAGCTCCCAAATAGAAGGACGATACTCGATAAGAACGGAGCAGTCAGGGCGGCAAGCGCGAAGCGCCGAAGGCGTGGGATCGCTGAGCAAAAAACGAATGAGATAAAGCTGAAGAGCGCGCCTAACAGAGGTATTCCGATGCCATCCATTCTCACATCCTAGATCCGTTAAAACTTTCCCTGCGGCCTGCCCTTCAAAGTCCGCATTGAGGGAGTGCAGATCTCATTTTCTTCAGTGGCCAAGGAAGGGTCGTCGCACTACTGCAAATCTCCATTAGCTGTAAAACACGAGCCACAGGGCGAGTGAGAAAAACGCCGCCATCGCCGGATACACCAGCAGCGGCGGCGCCAATTGCTGCTGCAGCTCCAGGCGCACCAGCAGCAGGTGCACCAGGAACGCCAGCAGCACCCCTGCCGCCACGCAGAACAACCACACCGGGAAGAACGATCCAAGGATGCTGTAGGACGGCGCACGCCGGCAGCCGGTCAGCGTCGGCAGCAAGGAAAGCGCCGCGATCCCGCGCGCCGTTCTCGCTCGTGCAGTCTGCCGCGAGCCGTTCCAACCCTTCCATCGGGAGCGCTCGGCCATTTTTCTATTCTCCCCCGTGCGGCGGCGGGTTGGGATTGGCGGGCGGCAGCGGCGGTGCCCCAGCCGGTGGGGGCGGAGGCGGAACCACCGGCAGCACCGGCACGCCATGGCCTGGGGGCAGCACCGCCGGTCCAACATGCGAGCCCAGCAGCTCCCCGGTCCGGAACGTCAGTGTCGTCGCCTGCTCGAACAGGTTGGTGCGCGCGGTCACCTCCTCCGATCGAGCCTGGGCCAGTGCACGCTGCGCCGACACCACATCGACGAGCGTGCGCACCCCGTCGCCGTAGGCCTCCACCGCCGCTTCGTAGGAGGTCTGCGAAGCGCCCAGCACCAGCTGGGCCGCCTGCTGCTGCGCAAACGCCGTCTGGGTGTTGGTATAGGCGGTCCACACTTCGTCTTCGATGCGGTCGCGCTCCGAGTCCAGCTCCGCCTCGGCCGCCGCCTTCTCGGCCAGCGCCTGCGCTACCTCGCTCGCGCGCCGGTCGCCGTCGAACAGCGTCCATTTCAGGTTCAGCTGCGCGTTCCACACGCCGGAAGCCGCGTAGACGTCCGGCAGCAGGTCCTGCTGGCCAAAGGCCCGCACCCGCCCCCAAACCGCGGAAAAGTCGATCTGCGGCAGGTACGCGGTGCGGGCCTGGCGAATCCGCTGGTCCGCCGCCCGAATGCGCACCTCCTGCTGCAGCAGGTCGGGCCGGTCGCTCAGCGCGCGCGCAATGGCATCGGCGGCGGTTTGCGAGAGCGCATCGGGAGGCGCCAGTTGGGCGAGCGGCACAATCGGCAGCACCGTTGAGGCGGGCAGCCGCAGCGTCGTCGCCAGGCTGGCCTGCGCGTTCGACTGCGCGCCCTGCAGGCTGGTCAGATCGTAAGCGGCCTGCGCGGCAGCCGCCCGGGCCTCCAGCGCGTCCGGCAGCGTAGCGAGGCCGGCGGCCAGCCGCGCGTCGGTTTCGCCCGCGACCGTCTTCGCGTTGTCCAGGTTGGCCTGCGCGGCCGCCACCTGCCCCTCGCTGTTCAGCAGCTGGTAGTAGCTGATTGCCACGGATTGGATCACCTGCAAATGGACATTGTTAAAGGCGAAATCGCTCGCGAACAGCTCGTAGCGGGCCGCTCGCAGCGCATCCAGACGGGCGTTCCAGTCGAACACCGTGTAATCCAGCTCGAGCGCCGGCTCCACCAGCCCCTCGGTCTGGCGGACAAACGCACTGTTGAAGAGGATGCCCGTGCGCGTGGTCTGCCCCAGAACCAGGCCGGTCAAGGTAGGGATCAGCGCGGAGCGGGCCACGCCTTTCGCGGCGGCGGCTTGCCGCGCCTGCTCCCAGGCGGCGCGGGTCTCCGGGTTTCGCCGCTCCGCCAGGTCGATCAGCGCGGCCAGCGCAAAGGGCTGTCCTTGGTTGGGCGGCGGGATCGGCTCCGCCTGCGCAGGCGGATTCAGATGCAGGCTCGCCGGCGGCTGCCAGGGAACGGACGGCGCCGATGGCAGCTGCTGCGCGCTCGTCTGCAGGGCGGACGCAAGGCAAATCATGCCTAGGCCGCTGCCCACGATGGCTGCCCTGCCTCGCCCCTCCAATGCCCAGGCTGGAGCAGCGTGTTTTCGTGCCCTGACCATCGCCTGCCAAGCATAGAGCCATTTGCATTAGACCGAACTGGAAACTTCAATGCGGGCGAAATGCGCGAGTGCAGGCGGGGCGCTCGAGCCTGAAAGCACATCCCGCATAACGCTGCGTCATCCTTAAAGCATGGGGTGTCAGCATGTCGTCTAAATATTTACAGATAAAAGAGATAAGCAGGCATCCACTTAGGATCAAGAAGCCTGGAAATAGGGGTGAAAAAATGTTCCACGTGGAACAATTCGGGGCATTACTGCCCATCTTCGAGCAGCGCCCAGGCAATGATCGTCTCGCCTGCAATGCCGGTTTTATCCAGCTCCCGGTCGAGCTCCGCTTCCAGTTCGTGATGCTCCAGGTGCATCTCGCCCGCGAGGACCTGCGCTTCGCTTGCGCCGGTGTAGCAGAGCTCGCAAATGCCAATGCCGCCTTCGTTCTGGACCGGCGGTCCGAAGATGCGGCAGGTGAGCGGGCGCGCGCTGTAGAGCTCACAGCGGCCAGTCGCCGGGTCCAGCACCGGGCAGGCGGCGTCTGCCTCTGGCAGGTCGGCGAACCGTTCCCAGCATTCTTCGTCTTCGGCCAGCAGCCCGGTCCGCGGGTCGCCGGGAAACTGGGGCGCCAGGGCGGCGATGGCCGCGCTCGCTCGCTCAAGGATCGCCCCGGCCCGCTCCGGTTTCTCGCTCATCAGCACTTGAAGTCCCGCGCGCAGCCGCTCCGCATCCAGCTGTGAAATACGAAACACACCGTGGCAGCAGGGCGTGCAGCCGGGGCGGCAGGCCAGCCACGCACCCCCGCGCTCGGTCGCATCGGCAAGCGAGCGGTCGACGATCTGCACTAGTTCGGCATCGCGGGCAGGCAGCATCGCTTCCATTGTCTACCGCGAGCGCCAGCCTCGGGTAGCATGGGCAGCAGGCGGAGGCGGCGCGTTGAAGAAGAAAGTAGCGATTCTGGGCTTTGGCACCGTGGGTTCCTCGGTGGCGCGCATTCTGCTCGACGGTCCGGCGGCGAGCGAGCTGGAGCTGACGCACGTGTACAACCGCAACGTGGCCCGCAAACGCGCGGCGTGGGTGCGCGATTCGGTGCGCTGGTCGGAAAATGTGGACGAGGTTTTGAGCTCGGACGCGGACATTGTCGTCGAACTGGCCGGCGGCCTGGACCCCGCGGGTGGCTGGGTGCGTCGCGCGCTGGCAGCCGGCAAGAGCGTCGTAACGGCGAACAAGAAGCTGATCGCGGTGCACGGCATCGCGCTGCACACGCTGGCCCGGCAGCACGGGGCGCACCTCTTCTACGGCGCGGCGGTGGCGGGCGGCATTCCCGTGATCCCCGGCCTGCAGCAGGGGCTCGCCGGCGAGCGCATCGAGCGCATTGAAGGCATCCTGAACGGCACCTGCAACTACATTCTGAGCGCGATGGAGGAAGGCCGGGAGTACGCGGCGGTGCTGGCCGAGGCGCAGGCGCGGGGCTACGCCGAGGCCGACCCGACCGAGGACGTGGGCGGGTTCGACGCGCGGGCCAAGCTGGTGATCCTGTCTCGCCTGGCGCTCCGTGCCGATGTTCCATTGGAGGCGGTGCGCTGCCGGGCGATTACGCGGCTGACCGCGGTCGATTTCGACTACGCGCGGCTGCTGGGCTGCACGGTGCGGCAGGTCTCGCGGGCCGAACTGGCGCCGGGCGGCAGCGTGCTGGCGATGGTGGGGCCAATGCTGGTGCCGCTGCGCTCGCCGCTGGCCTGGTCGCGCGGGACGGAGAATATGGTGCTGGTGGGCGGCGAGTATGGCGGCGATGTTGTGTTTTCAGGCCACGGCGCGGGCGGCCAGCCGACCGCGGTCGCGGTGGTGAGCGACCTGCTGGCGATCGCGCATGGCTCGGGCGCGGTGGAGCTGCCGAGCCGCGAGGCGCCGGTCTCGAGCGACCTGCACCTGCGGCACTCGGTGCGCTTCGTGGTGAAGGACCGGCCAGGCATTGTCGCCGGCATTGCCGCGGCCCTGGCGCGCGAGGGCATCAACATCGACGCGCTGCTGCAGAAGCCGGGCCACGCGAAGGCCGCGCTGCCGTTCGTGGTCACGGTCGAGCCGTGTTCGGGCTCCGCGCTACGCCGGGCGCTGGCGGAGGTGGAGCAGATGGACTGCCTGCTCGAGCCGCCGCTTGAGATGGAGATTCTGGAAGGGGAGTGATGGGAGGATGGCCGGGGCCATCCTCCCATGCACGCGGCTAGAACGCCGACGGCAGATTGCCTGCGACGGGCAGCGCGAGAGCGCTCTGGTTCGCGACCGCGGTAGCGAACGGGAAGGCCGGCCCGGTACTGGAGGTAAGGAACGGGGTGAGCGCGGCCAGCGCGGAAGCCGGCCCGTTGTAGAGCGAGCTGATCCCGTCCGTCTGCTCGTAGAGCACGTTGTCGCCCGGCTCCATGTCGCTGATAACCCGGCCCAGGATGCGGTGCTCCGACTCGACGCCCAGGATCGACGCGGCTGCTTTCGCCGAATAGATCAGCTGTGCGGAGGAGTACTTGGCGCCGTCCACGTCGGTAAACGTGCCGCCCTGCGCCCCCCCGTACACAGCCTTGGTCGCAAACGCCTGGATCGCATTCATATAGGCGCCAATGAACGCATTCTCGAGCGTCGCCAGTGTGTCCGCGAAGCTGAGCAGCGTATCGAATGTGCCGGCGGGGAAGTAGAAGGTCTGCGACAGGTCCTGGCTGGTGCCCAGGAAGCTGCGCAGAAGGCCGGCGTGGGTGTACTCCTCAAAGAAGGCTGAGCGCATGTACTTGACATTGCCGCGAACTCCGCTCGCGGATGGATTGAGCGCCGTGCCGCCTGGCCCCGCAAGCGAAGTACTCTGGATGACGCCGCCGACGAGAACGTTGTAGTAGAAGGTGGTGGCCAGGTCCTCGGCGACCAGAAGGGTCGAGAAAATTTCCGCGACGCTGTCCTGAGGGGCGGCCGTGGCCGCTTGCGCGGGGGTGGCCGCGGCCAAGCCAAAGCCTGCGGTGGCGGCGCCGAGCGAGAGGACGCCTGCCTTGCTGAGAAACGTGCGCCGATCCAGTCGCGACTGCGTTGCAGCGGCAATCGCGTTGAGTGAGTTGCTTGTCATTTCCGCGTCTCCGGGGGGAGTTGTACAGCTGGTGTGGGGAAGCAGCCTGCTGTTCGTGCGCGGCAGGTTCTGCGAAGGAGCCGACCATTTTGCTAGAAGGCCTACGTGGCTGAAGACTCTGATAGGCGGCATGACATATTTGGTTAGCTGCTGAACCCTAAAGTAACCAGCGGTAAGCAGCGGCGCCAGTGGGCGCTCGTGAGCCCGCTGGCCCCTCGTATTTATTTCACCGGCCATGCGGATCGCAGGCGAAGGCCCTGCAATGCTTACATGGGAGCAGCAGTCAATGGCAGCCTCTTCAGCATCCTAGAAACACATCTATGGAATCGACTATGGAACCGACGCACCGCCATGCCGCCTCCCGCCTGCTGCCGTCCACGCATCCTGAGAACGGCGAGCACCGCCCGGAATGCTCGATCACCGTCAATGGGGAGAAGACGTTCGCGCTCGCGGGCGAGCCGCTGATCGACGCGCTGGAGCGCACACTGGGGGGCACGCAGGGCGAGGTGCCGCATGTGTGTTACCTAAAGCAGCTGGGGCCGATCCAGACCTGCGACACCTGCATGGTGGAGGTGGACGGCGAGCTGGTGCGGGCCTGCGCGACGCATGTGTGGGCCGGTGCGCGGGTGCAGACCAACTCGACGCGCGCGAGCAGCGCGCAGAGAGAAGCGTTCGACCGCATCCTGGGCAACCACCTGCTGTACTGCACGGTGTGCGACAACAACAACGGGAACTGCACCGTGCACAACACGACCGCGCTGCTTGCGGTCGAGCACCAGGAGCACCCGTTCGAGACCAAGCCGTATGCGAAGGACGAGAGCAATCCGTTCTATCGTTACGACCCAGACCAGTGCATCCTGTGCGGGCGCTGCGTGGAGGCCTGCCAGAACTACCAGGTGAACGAGACGCTGTCGATCAACTGGGAAGACCCGCACCCGCGGGTGCAGTGGGACGGCGGACACGAGATCGCGGGCTCGAGTTGCGTGAGCTGCGGGCACTGCATCACGGTGTGCCCGTGCAATGCGTTGATGGAGAAGTCGATGCTGGGCGAGGCCGGCTACATGACGAGCTGGCCGGCGCCGGCGCTTGAACAGATGATCGACCTGGTGAAGGCGATCGAGCCGGAGATGGGGTATGGGCCGATCCTGAAGGTCTCGGAGACCGAAGCGGCGATGCGTTTGGTGCGTACCAAGAAGACGAAGACAGTGTGCACGTACTGCGGCGTGGGCTGCTCGTTCGATATCTGGACCAAAGACAGGCACATTTTGAAAGTCGAGCCCTCGCAGGGAGCGGCGAACGATATTTCGACGTGTGTCAAAGGAAAATTCGGCTGGGATTATGTCAACTCGCCGGACCGCTTGCAGAAGCCGCTAATTCGTAACCGTGACGGTGGCACATTCCGTGAGGCGAGCTGGGAGGAGGCGCTGGCGCTGATTGGTGAAAAGTTCGGCGCGATCAAGGCGGAGCATGGGCCGGATGCGCTGGGGTTTGTTTCGTCGTCGAAGTGTACCAATGAAGAGAACTACCTGATGCAGAAGCTGGCGCGGGCGGTGGTCGGCACCAACAACGTGGATAACTGCTCGCGCTACTGCCAGTCGCCGGCGACGCAGGGGCTGTTCCGCACGGTGGGCTACGGAGGCGACTCGGGTTCGATCAAGGACATCGCGAAGGCGTCGCTGGTAATGACGATCGGCAGCAATACGACCGAGAGCCATCCGGTGCTGGCGACGCGGGTGAAGCAGGCGCACAAGCTGCGCGGGCAGAAGCTGATCGTGGCCGATATTCGCGAGCACGAGATGGCGCGGCGGGCGGATATTTTCTTTCGGCCCAAGCCGGGCACGGATATGGTGTGGCTCTCGGCGATGACGCGCTACATCCTCGAGAGCGGCCTCGCGAAAATGGACTTTATCGAGCGCTGGGTGAACAAGCTGGAGGAGTATCGCGCGAGCCTTAGCTGGGCGACGATGGAGTTTGCCGAGAAGACCTGCGGCGTGCCGGCGGATGAGCTGCGGCGGATCGCGGAGATCATCGCGAAGGAAGACCAAGTTTGCATTCTGTGGGCGATGGGTGTGACCCAGCATGTGATGGGATCGGACACGTCGACGGCGATTTCGAACCTGCTGCTCGCGACCGGCAACTACATGCGGCCGGGCACGGGCGCATACCCTTTGCGCGGGCACAACAATGTGCAGGGCGCGAGCGATTTCGGCTGCATGCCGAATATGTTTCCGGGCTACGAGCACACTGACGATGAAGCCGCGCATGCGCGCTACGAGCAGGGCTGGGGGGTAAAGCTCCAGAAGGAAAAGGGTCTCGATAACCACCAGATGATCGACGCGATCTACGAGGGGAAGATCCGTGGGATTTATCTGTTCGGCGAGGATATGTACTCGGCCGACTCGAATGCAAACCGGGTGGGTGGCGGGTTTGAGAAGCTGGACTTTTTCGTGGTGCAGGATATTTTCTTTTCGGAGACCTGCCGGTTCGCGGATGTGGTGCTGCCGGCGAGTCCGTCGCTTGAGAAAGAGGGCACGTTCGTCAACACGGAGCGGCGCATTCAGCGGCTGTACGAGGTGTTCGAGCCGCTGGGCGAGTCGAAGCCGGACTGGTGGATTGTGCAGGAGATCGCGAACCGGTTGGGGGCGGAGTGGAAGTATGAGCATCCGAGCGACATCATGCATGAGGCGGCGTCGCTGGCGCCGATGTTTGCCGGCGTGACCTACGACCGGCTCGCCGGGTACAAGACGCTGCAGTGGCCGGTGGCGGTGGATGGGACCGACCAGCCGCTGCTGTACACGAAGGAGTTTGCGATTGCGGGCGGCAAGGCGGAGTTTTACCCGCTGGCGCACATGGCGCCCGCCGAAGTGGAGGATGAAGAGTACGACCTGCACCTGAACAATGGGCGGCTGCTGGAGCACTTCCACGAAGGCAACATGACGGCGCGGGTGCCGGGGATCCAGCAAGAGACGCCGGATCGCTGGGTCGAGGTATCGCCGGAGTTGGCGAAGGAGCGCGAGCTGAGCACGGGCCAGTGGGTGGATATTACGTCGCGCCGCGATACGCTACGGCTGCAGGTATTGGTGACGGACCGGGTAAGGGGCAAGCAGATGTTTGTCCCGCTGAACACCGAGGATGGCACGCGGCCGGTGAACCTGTTGAGCTCAAGCGATGTGGACCACGTGACGCACACGCCTGCGTACAAGGAGCTGGCGGTGAAGATGAAGGTGCTGCCGTTTCGGGGCGAGAACCCTCTGCGGCCGCTCAATTTCCGCAATGGGCATCCCACGCCGCAAAACGGAGTGGAGGTGGAGCGTAAATGGCACCGTGACGATTACAGAATGCCGGGTGGGAAGGCGGAGCTGGTGCAGATCGATACGGGTGGAACGCGGTAGGGAGTTGCAGGCGTGCGGGCGTGAAGCAAATCCTTCACTTCGTTCAGGATGACACTTTTTTACTTGCGGCGCTGTTGCGGGAGATGCAGGGGAGAGCGGTATGGCAAAGGCAATCGAGTTTCGTCCGCACGCGGCGCCGGCTGCGGAGCAGGTGCAGAGAAAACTGGACGCGGCGCCGCTGGAGCATGCGGAGGCAGTGCTGAATGCGTTTCGCACGCTGCAGACGCTGCACGATACAAAGACGCTGGACTTTGTGCGCGGGCTGCTGGGCGCGGGCGACGAGGTGCTGTCGCAGGTGGTGAGCGTGGCGACCTCGCCGCAGTCGACGCGCGCGATTCGCAACCTGCTGGTGCTGGTCGATGTGCTGGGTTCGATCGATCCGAATGCGCTGCACCGGATCGTGGGCTCGGTAACGCCGGCGTTGACGGAGCAGCAGACGGCGGAGCCGCTTTCGATGTTCGCCATTGTGCGGCGGCTGTTTTCAAGGGACTCGCGCCGCGCGCTGGGGACTGGGGTAATGCTGGTGGAAGGTCTGGGGCGGGCGATGAAGCCGCCGGAGCCGCGCGAGCCGAAAGGCGCCGGCAAGTAGGCGATCCCGGGACTCGTTTACTCGTCCTCATCCGTGCCGATGGGCTGACCTGGGGGCGCCTCCTGCGTCGCTGGCTTCGCGAAGGAAGCGGGGGTCTTCTCCCACTGCGCAATAGTGCGCAGGGCGCCGGCCCAGTGAATCATGGATGCGTGATCCAGGTTCGGGCTCGTTCTCGCTTCGAGCCACTGCTTGAGCGCTTCTACCTGCGAGGCGGCGGTTGCGCGCGCCTGCGTGCTGGCTTGATCGCTTACCGAGAGTGCGAGCAGATACGTGAGGACGCTGGTCTGCACGGTGCGCGCGGTTTCGGCTTGCGGGCCGCTGGGCACGGGCGCGTACCAGGTGGCGGCAAGCGTGTCGCCGATGATGCTGGCGAGCGACGGCAGCGCGCCGCCGGAGCGGATGTGGTTCTGGAGCAGGCGGGTGGCGCGGGTGGGCTCAAACAGAAGCGAGCAGGTCAGGTTTGCGGCCGAAGCCGCGGCGGCCTGCGCGTCGAAGGCGAGGCCGGTGTGGCCGGCGAAGGACTCCTGCGTGCGGTCAAACCCGGGAGGGCGCGGCGGCAGGATGGCGAGCAGGCTTTCGGGCAGCGTGAGCGCGTCGGGGTTGAGCGTGGCGAGCACGGCGCGCAGAGCTTTCTGCTGCTCGGCGGCGGGGACAAACGAAGGCAGCGGCTGGTTGTCGCCGCGCAGGTTGTAACGGTAGTCGAGGCCGCCGATCTCTTTCGCCGCGGCTTCGGTTTGATAACGGTGGAGTAAGTACAAAGGCACGAGTGTGTCTTCAAGCGTGGCAAGTGGCGCGCCGGGCTCAATCGCGTTCTCGCCGAAGCGGGCGAGCGCGGCCTTGCGCAGGGCGAGGATGCGGGTGAGTTCGTCGGCCGGGTCGGCGCCGTTGTCCCACAGGTGCGCGCGCGGGCTCAAGCTGCCGAGAGGGCGGGCGTCTTCATCGGTGAGATAGATGAGGCCCTTATCGGTGTCGGCGCGGAGCATGGCGTCAAGGGCCTTCGGTTCGTCGGTGCCGGCGGGGAACTGGGTGTAACCGTAGGCGATGGCGGCCTTGTCCCACGCGCCGATGCCGACGGTGTAGGCGTGGCTGAGGTCGGGTTTGCCGTTCGCGTCGAGCGCGATCATCGGGTGCGGGTAGTCCATCACGGACGTGCCCGGCGCAATGGTGCTGGCTGCGAAGTTGTGGGCGAGGCCGAGAGTGTGGCCGACCTCGTGCGCGGCGAGTTGGTGAATGCGCTGCAATACCATGGCGAGCGCTTCGGCCTGCTCGGCTTTGGTCTGCTCCGGAGTGGGATGGGCGTTGGTGTAAGGCGCGAGCAGGGCTTCGGCGATGAGGAAATCCTGCCGGGCGCGCAGGGAGCCGAGGGTGACGACGCCCTTGATAATTTCGCCGGTGCGCGGGTCGATGACGCTGGCGTCGTAGCTCCAACCGCGGGTGGAGCGGTGCACCCAGTCGATCATGTTGTAGCGGATGTCTTCGGGGTCGGCGCCTGGGGGCAGCTCGCGCACCTGGAAGGCGTTGCGGAAACCTGCGGCTTCAAAGGCCGCGTTCCACCAGCCGGCGCCTTCGATGAGGGCGGTTTTGATCGGCTCGGGCGCGCCGCGGTCGACGTAGTAGACGATGGGCGCGACGGGATCGCTGAGCTTGGCGCGTGGGTCTTTCTTTTCGAGCCGGTGGCGGGTGATGAGGCGGATGTCGTTGGGCGCGCCGAGCGGGGCGGAGTAGTCGAGGTAGTGGATGGCAAAGTAGCCGGCACGGGGGTCGAAGGCGCGCGGCTGGTAGCCGGGGCCGGGCAGCGCGATGAGCGAGAAGTGCTCCTGCACGGTGACGTGGTGCGGGTCGGGAGTGACGGAGCGGATGAGCTTCGTCGGGGTCGGCCCGTCGTCTGTGAATGTGAGCAGGGATTCGACTTCGGTATTGCGCGGGAAGGCTTTGAGGCTGGCGGTATCGATGGCGGAGCGCGCGGGGTCCAGATGGTAGGCGCCCTGCTTGGCCTGCTGCAGGCGGTCGGCGACACCGTGGATGTCGTGGAGGAAGAAGTCTGTAGCGTCCACGGTTACAGATGAGTCGGGCGCTTCGCTCTCGATCTTGAAGCCCCACAGGACGGAGCGGGCGAAGGAGTCGGCGACGGCTGCGCTCTCGTCGGTGTTGGGTGAGGAAGAGCGGTAGTCGAGATTGGGCGCGATGAGCAGCAGGCGCGGGCCGGAGCGGTACCATTCGACGACACGACCTTTGCCGAGCTGGCCGCGGTCGAGCTCGAGATCGTTGGCGCCGACGCCTTCGCGCAGGGTGTCGAGCAGGAGGAACTGCTGGCCCGGGGCGAGCAGGCTGCTGGGAATGGTAAGCAGGAGCTTGCCGGTTTTCGCCTGCCAGGTGAGCGGGAAGAGGCCGTCGAGGTGCTGGTCTGGAGTTTGCGCGTGAGCGAGAGTAGCGGTGGCGAGCAGGAGTGCGAGCAGGGTGGTTGAGGCGCTAGGCATGTTTCCAGCAGCGTACACCGGTATATTCGCGCCTGCCATTCAAAATGCGGAGCGGACGGATGCGGCTAGAGTAGAGCGTATGCCGGAAGGCGAGAGCGAGGTTTCAGATTCTTCTTTTACTCGAACGAGGGCTTTCCGCGAGAACCCGTCCATATTCACGTTGAAAAGGACGAAGTCGAAGCCAAGTTCTGGTTTTTCCCCAAGGTTCAGCTCGCCTACAATTACGGCTATACCGCGCGAACGCTTCGCGAATTGGCTGCGCTGGTTGATAGGAACAGAGACCGCATCGAGAGGGCATGGAGTGAATACTTCGGTTAGCGCAATGGCGGTGCGGTTCGATGCGGACACCATGTGGGTGGAGTTGAGGGACGGGCGCGTCCTTGGTGTTCCGCTGACATGGTTTCCCCGGCTGCTGCATGGCACGCCGGAGCAGCGCGATGATTTCCGGATCAGTGCTCGCGGCCTGCACTGGGCATCGCTGGATGAAGATATATCGATCGCGGGCCTGCTGGCCGGCGAGGGTGACCTGTCCGGCGGCTCTAAGAGTTCAGCAGCGTAAGTCTCGGCACGACTGCACCTTGCTTGGGAAATCGGGCTTAAGGAGCGAGTGCGGCAGCGGCGCGGCTCTGCTCCCAGGCTTTGGCGTACTTCCAGCTGACATAGCAGGAGTGGTAGAGGTTCAGCAGAAGACCTTCGCGGCCGTCGAGAAAGCCGCCGCGCAGGATGTAGTTGTACGCGAAGGTGGCGACGGGATTGAGAGCGATGTTCCAGAGAAACGCGGGGAGCGACCGGCTGCGTTTGTCACGGCCGAGTATCAGTGGGATGCTGGCGGTACTGTAGCGATTCATGTGCTCGAGGTAGAGCGCGAGCGTGGGGTAGGCGTAGTGCAGCAGGTCGCTGCGCAGGGCGCCGGTGGGGCCGTCGTACTTGGGCGTTGCGTGGGGCTCGGTGTCTTCGCGAGCCCAGGCTTTGCCATTGCGGAAGAGGCGAAGCTTGGGGTCGGGATAGAAGCCGCCGTGGCGCATGGGGCGGCCGAGAAAGTAGTTGCGGCGCGGGATCCAGTAGGCCTCGTACTCGGGAGTGCTTGAGAGCAACTGCTGAACTTCGGCGGCAAGCTCCGGGGTGAAGCCTTCATCGGCATCGAGCGAGAAGACCCAGTCTCGCGTGCAGGCACGAAGTGCGTTGTTCACCTGGGGTCCATAGCCGGGCCACGGCTCGAAGAGTATTCTTGCGCCGAAGTTCTCCGCGACCGCGACCGTGCCGTCGGTCGAACCGGAGTCGACCAGCACAATCTCATCGGCCCACGCGATGGTGGGCAGGATGCGGCGAAGGTTGGCTTCTTCGTTCTGAGCGACGATGGCGATGGAGAGGGTTTGCCGGGCGGGAGTGGCCACGCTGACGGTCAGGCTTCGAGGAACTGCTGAATGAGGCGCGCGGTGAGGGGCTGCAGGCTCTCGCCTGTTTTCGACAGTACGAATTGCTCGGTGGGTTCGTCCCAGTCGAGTTTGAAGGAGGTCGAGAGAGCGGAGATCCAGATCTGCCGGACAGGCGTGTTTGGGGTGATGACGAACTTGCCGGAGGGTGCCTCGAACAGGATATTGAGCGCTCCGTTGTTTTCCTCAACGTCGAAGCCGCCTTCGGCTTCAAGCAAAATAAGGGCTTGCTTGAGAGCTTCGACGGCATGGTCGGCGTGGCGGCGGAACTGCTCTTCGTCCAGCATGCAACTAGTGTAGCAACGGCCTGCCGCAGGGCCAACCGCCGGTAGGCTGCGGCTTGCGCCGCAACGGCGCTTCCGAGACGCAGACCCACTCGATCCGAACTCCTCACTCGACGTCGTGAATGGCGTTCTTCACGTGCTCGATGGCCTCATCCTTGAACTCCAGGTGGTGCACCTTTAGCGCGTGGTCCTCGATCTGCGGCAGCATTTCGGCTTCCGAGTTGCCCTCCAGGTGCCAGTCGCATTCGGTGTAGCCGACGTTTGCACAGCGGAACTGCTTCGATGCCATGAGATCTCCCTTGTGTTTCGGATACGGATTCGGTTCAACAGTTTGGATGTGAACGGCGCCGCTGGCGGCGGCCGGCGCCGCGGTCTAATTTGCGCCGCCCGCAAATGGCGGGGCGGTTAGCATGGGGTGCCGAGATGGTTCTGCCATGTAATAGGAGTTGAGATAGACTCATTGGGTAGCCGCTATGACACTTCGCTGAGGGTTATTGAATGCCGCTGCCGCAGATCCAGGTTGGGGGCGGGCTGCTCGCGGATGCGCTGCTTTCCTCCGTCGATGTGGTGCAGGAGCTGAATCGGCACTGGTGGTGCACGGTCGTGTGCCGGCAGACCTCAGACGAGCCGATCGCCATCGACCAGATGGTTGGCCAGACCATCGACGTGCGCACGGTGGACCCGGACGGGGTGGAGCATGTGCACTTCACCGGGTTCATCCTGCGGGTGGAGCTGCTGAACGAGGCCTGGGGCAGTTACTCCGCGCGGCTGGTCGCGGTCTCGGCGACTTACAATCTCGACCTTGCCGAGCGCAACCAGTACTACGCCGAGCAGGACCTGGCGGCGGTTGCGGCAAAGGTCTGCGGGTATGCCGGTCTGGCCGCGTCAGTGAACGTACCGGCGCGCAAGCCGCTCAATTATGTTCAGTATGGCGAGACGGATTTCAGCTTCCTGAACCGCATCGTGGATGACTACGGCTGCTGGATGCGCCCGAACGCGGCCGGGCTGGAGATATGGAATGGTTTCCAGCCCGGCGGCACGCTTGGGTGGCGCGGCAAGACTGGGCTGACCGGGTTCAAGGTGCGCTCCCGGCTGGCCCCGGCCAGCTTCAGCGGCGCGCACTACGACCACCATGCGATGGCGAGCGGCACCTTCCAGGCGGTTGCCAAGCAGCCGCAGTTTTACGCATCTGTGGCAGCAACTGTGAGCGCGGTGCAGAGTGCATCGGCGAGCGTGCTGCCGTCGGGCTTCGAGCCGCAGCGCTCGCGCGCGATGACGCTTGCGGACTACCGGCAGCAGCTTGAAGCCGAGGCGGAGCGCTCGATGGGCAGCAGCGTGACGGCCACGGGCGAGAGCCGATGCCAAGAGTTGAAAGCTGGAAACACGGTCGAACTAGAGGGTACGCTGGAGCCAGCGGGCATGTACGGGCTGACGCGGGTGGAGCACCGCTGGACGCCGGAGGGCTACGGCAATGCCTTCACCTGCACGCCGTGGAAGCAGTATCGCAACCCGAAGCCGCCGCCCCAGCGCGATCTGCAGGGCGTGGTTCCGGCGCGTGTCGTCGACCACAACGACCCGAAGAAGATGGGCCGGGTGCGGGTGCAATTCTTTTGGCAGACGGAGGGCGCGGCGCACTGGGCGCGGATGGTGGCGCCGCACGCGGGGCCGGAGCGCGGGTTTATGTTCATGCCCGAGGTGGGCGACGAGGTCGCGGTGGGCTTCGAGGACGGCGACCCGGAGCGGCCGATTATTCTGGGCTCGACCTGGAACGGGGTGCAGCAGGCGCCGCGCGATGAGTTCTTGGGCGGCTCGGGGGACATCGCGGCGAACGATGTGAAACGCATCGTGACCAAGAGCGGCAACCGGTTGCAGATGGTGGACACGCCGGGGAAAGAAACGGTGGTGGTGGCGACGCCGAGCCGCACGTCGCTGTCGATGACGGAGAAGAGCGACGCGACCGGGCGCGAGCTGGTGAGCTTGCACTCCGACGGGGACATTGTGCTGTCGGCGCCCGAGGGGCGGGTGCATGTGCGGAGTAAGTACTTTTCAAGAGAGGTGGGGGAGGAGGGGCTGCCGCGCTGATTCCGGCAGCCCCTCCGCCTTCTCCGCTGGCCGGATTGAATTGCACGCAGAAGATGGAAAAGGCGATCGGCATGGCAAACATTTCAAATGCCGCACTTGCAGAGCTTGGTGGAGTGAAAGGTATTGCCGCGGCACTTGCGACAGCGGGTGCGACCTACGCTGTCCTGCAACTCACCCCCGTAGGTTGGGCGGGGGATATAGCTGCTGGCTTGCTTGCTATTGGCCTCGTTGTATCGGGCTCCGAGTTCGTTGAGGGCGCAAAATCTCTCTATCAGAGTTGGCACATAGCATGTAATGAGGCGCAAACTGACGCTGATCTTGGGCGCGCAGGTGCTGCATTTGCGGATGCGGTAGCTAAAATTGGGATAAATGGGGTTCTGTTGGCTCTGGATGCGAAAGGCGGAAAGCGACTGGGCAGAGCGAATGAGATGTCAGAGGCTTACCGGGAGCATCCTCAAGTTGAAGAAAAAGACTTGAAGTCATATGTATCGGGAACTAATTCGGGCCAGGAAGTAAGCCATCCAACGCTAAAGCCTGGTGAAAAGTTCGAAATGTGGGTAAGAGATAATGGGCACCGTGGAATGCATGGAACCCTTCCGGGAACCGACCCCAATAGTCTAGGAATAGAAACGACTGGACGCCACCTGGAAACCTTTGAGATTACAGATCCACTTTCGGTGACGCAGAGCAGGGTCGCTGATTTCCAGTCTGGACAGATTCCTGGAGTGGGAGGATCAGGTGGTGGCGAACAATATATTCTTCCTCCCGGATGGGAGAACTCTGTTAAGAAGGTGGGTCCATAGGCATGGGAAATACGCATGTACAACAACAAACCCTCGAAGCAATGGATCGCATATTGGAATTATGTCATTCTGTTCAGAAAAAACAATATGAGATTACGATTGCAAAAGAAATTGAAAGTATTGAGTTTTTGCGGTCCCGAGTCGTTGACAAATGGCCTCTATCCTGCAGTCTCAAGCCCGATATCTACATCGGAGTCTATGCGTCCAGGAACCTTGCCGACTGGCTTCCACGGCTTGCGCATTTCATAATGTTCCTGGACAGCGTTCTAAAGGAAGACGGACGCGATGTGGAGAAGCTTCTTGATGAACTATCGGCCTACAAGGAAGCGTAATTCTTAGAGTTTCACTCGTATCGCGCTTTAAACCCCATTCAAGTGCAAAGTTCGCGCGCAGCGCCCTTCCCGAAGAAACGGATGCGTGGCAAGCTGGAGATGCAGTTGGCAAACTTCTGGGCCGCTAGCATATTTATCGGCTTCTTTTTGGGATGCTCCGGGCCCAAGGCCAGCAACCGTATCGTAATGCCGAAAGGGGTATCGCCTATGCTTTCGATCGAAACCCTCGTGCACGCTCTTGCAGACAAAAACGCCACTATTGCAAAAGTGGCAAATGCCGTCGGAACTTTGGGGAGCAAGCAGGGCAGTGAGTACAAAGTCCGAACAAAGGATCAAACGTTTGGCGACGTCAGAATCGGCTTCTGGCACAGTGACTCTCCATCAGCACCACCATCCGATGTAACCGTCTATCCATCCAGCGCTCTTGCCCAAACACTTGACGAGTTGGTACCTTTTTGCAGGAGTTGGCGCAACATTCCTAATAATCCTGGCAGTTCCCCATTCCTGTACGCCTGCAATGTCAGCTCTCAATCCGGAGTGCCGGTACAAGTAGTGGCGCTGCTCAGTTCGGACCGCACTGATGCTAACGCGAAAGTCACTTCTCTCGTCCTCCAGCGGCAGTCGATCGAGTGACGGACGCGAGCCATAGGGAGGTTACACCCCCGCTGGCGACGGAATTCACTGATCCGAAAACCAAATTCATATATTCGGCCGTTGGGAAGCAGTTTTTGCTGCCGGTGCCGAATCGCACCACTACTGTTGTTACTCCGGAAGGTATTCCTACGAAGCAACCGGGCCGGCCGGAACAATGGAGCAACATAAAATCAGCACGGTAATAGAGAGTCTTGAGGGTCGAAAAGGCCAAGATTCCGCCGCAATATTGAAGGCTGTGCAGTGAAGCTTGCAGGTACAATACTGATGTCACTGGCGCTATTGGTGGTCTCGTGGTTTGGAGTCCACAAATATATGGCAAGTGAGATTACGACCCATTTTAGCCAAACGCCCTTGAAAGCGGCGGCAGCGGCTGTGTTGAGCCAGAACACGGATGAACTTAGGCAGTTTGCAAGACGGGGCTTAAACTTGAATCAGTCTGGAATCGGCTGTGAAACCCTGCTGAGTTTTGCCATTAAGCATAAGCGCGTCCAATCTTTCGAGACCCTTTTGCAACTGGATGCCAACGCCAATCTGTCCACTAAGGATTGTGGGGACAACGCCTTGTATGTCGCATCCGTTCTGGATGATTCTGTGTACCTGAAAACGCTGCTCGATCACGGCGGCTCGCCAAATGCTAGGAATGTAGATGAGGCCCCGCTCACTTTTACAGCATCGAACGCCTTCAGATGGGAAAACTTTTGGGTGCTGATCGACCGTGGGGCGGATGTAAATGCAATCGACAGCAGCGCGGGTGGATTCAGGATGAGCGGTTTTACCCTCTTAAGTTCGCTCGCCACGATCGTCCAGTATAAGCCAGTCTATAAGCTACTGCAGCGTGGAGCTAATCCACGGCTGCTGCCAGCGTCAGGGATTACAGTGGCTAATTGCATGCGCTACAACAGCATTAATCCCGAATCAGAGAATTACAAATGGATGCAGAAAGTCAAAAAAATCTTAATCGCGGATGGAATCGATCTCAAAGTTCCCAAGTTCGGACCTCCTCCAGACCAGTGGCTTCAAAACCAGCCCGGCAAGGAAGAGCTCCTGAAAGAGTATGAGTGCGCGAAGGCCGCCAACGCGAAGTACGAGAAGGAGCATCCTTCGGAGCCCATTCCATGAACAAAATGGAGTCACCTCGCTGTACTTGCACACAGATACAAAGCTGAGGATCCGGTAAAGCTGGAGAGCTCGTTTGCGACGTTTCAAAACGCGGTCACCATGGAAGGGGGCAGCCTGCGCTATACGCGGGAGTTAGCCATCCGCAGCCTGGAAGTCCCGGCGAGTGAGTATGGCGAGTACCGGGACTTCTTTAGCAAGGTGGCCAATGCGGAGCGGAGTGAAGCGGTGCTGAAGCCGGGCCATGACATACCGCGGCCTGGAACAGGTAGAGCGGCGATGTATTCGCAACGTCCCGCATCGTGGTCGAACGGAACAGCCGGAGGAGCGACCCGCGCATACGCTTTCAGTCGCTGCGGCTGCCAAAGTTCGATGAAAAACGTTGGGGTTGGAGCGGCCTACGTCATTCGGAAACGCTCTCCAGGATACGAGTCGCGCTGGCGGGAGCTTGCTCGGTGGCGCGCTCGATCGAGAGGGGAAGCCGCATAGCGGCGGCAAACAGAAGAGCATGGAACATGCACAGGAGAAGAAACGCCATCGTGAACGCGCCCGGCATGGTATCGCCGCTGTGCGCCGACCCTAATCTCCACCCCAGAAAGGTTGCGACAAGCGTTGTCAGCGTCGGGCCGCCGATGCGCATAACGATGTTAAGAGTGGTCGTTGCCATGGGCAGGTCCTCGCGCTTGACCGACGAGTAGGCAGCCGAGATGGAGGGAACGCCGACGGCGCTGAGACCCATGCCGCGGACGAACAAGGCGCCTGCGAGGATGGCGATAACCAGCCCGTGACTCGCCAGGTACACAAAGGGAAGCGTTCCGGCGAGCGCCAGCGAGGCTCCGGTGGCCGATACCTTGCGGATGCCGAACCGCTTGGTCAGCGTTCCCATGAAGGGATAGCCGCACATCATTCCCAGGCCAAGCGGTGCCAGCAGCAGACCGGTCGCGCTCGGAGACCGTCCGCCGGCGCGGATGAGAAAAATAGGAATTAACATTTGGCCGGCGAACGAGATGCCATGCGCCATGAACTGCGTAACCACGGAGGCTGAGAAGACCTTGCCCTTGAACAATCGCAGGTCGATGAGGGCTTTGTCTTTCTTGCCGCTGGCCCACTTAAAGAAGGCAAGCAGCAGAAGGATGGAAGCGGTAAGACACCCGAGGCCTGTGCGGTCGCTCAGGTGATCGGACCCGTATAGGAAGAGCACCAGCCCGGGAGACAGCAGAGCCAGGCCAACCAGATCGAGCGCGCGCGGCCTCGTTTCCTCCCGATCGTTGGGCAGAAAGAGAACAGCGAGCACGAGCGCGAACGCGCCGACCGGCAGGTTGACCAGAAACAGCCATCGCCAGGAGGCGAACTGGAGGATGGCGCCGGCGAGGACCGGGCCCAGGATGGGCGCCAGCAGGATCGGCATGGCGGCGAACCCGATGACGCTGGCCATGCGCTTTCCCGCGGCGCGGGCCATCATCATCTGCGCCATCGGCGCGAGCAGGCCTCCGCTCATGCCCTGCAGAATGCGAAACCCGATCAGCGAATTCGCGGACCAGGCAGCGCCGCATAGCGCCGAGGAAAGTGTGAACGCGGAAAAGCACCAGAGATACAGGGCTTTGGCTCCGATGCGGTCGACCAGCCAGCCGCTCAAAGGCAGTATGAGCGCGAGCGCGAGAAGATAGCCGCTCGTAACCCACTGGATCGCACCAAGGCTGCTGTGCAGCTTGACGGCGAGGCTGGAAAGGGAAACGTTGACGACTGTGGCGTCCAGCTGCGAAAGAAAGGAGCCGAGCACGGCAACCGAGCAGATTTTCCAGATGGAGGGATGCATCCGATCGAGCCGATCGGATGCATGCTGGACTTCAGAGATTGCCGGCACGCGAGCCCTCGGGAGGATTGCCGCCGTGGAAGCGTCCGAAATGGCGTGCGCTCACCAAGCTCATAAGCAGAAGGCCCAGACCGAGGAAGGCCATGTGAGCCGTGGAATGCAAGCTGAAGTCGCCAACTCGACAGATAAGGACATAGGCAGCGGCGAGGTTACAAAATCCCCAAAGCACATTCACGGTCGAGGATGAAAGTCCCTGACCAGGAGGCTTGGCGAAGGGGCTTTGAAAGGGGCGACCCATTACCGCGCTCACGTAGTGTGGAACCGTATTGGCGAGAAAAACACCGCCGAAAAAGTAAGAGATGGTATGCGGCCACTCCATCGTTCATCCTGCCTTTCCGTTGAAAGTTGCACCCGGACATAAGTCAGGCGCTGTTAAGTCCGCGTGCTGTTTAAAAGATCAAGGATTTCCTGCGTCGTGCCGGTCTCCCCCAGGCGCGGGAATATTTTGGTGAGGCTATGGACGTGAGGCTCCATGCTCACATCCGTCATGGCGTCGATGGCGAGCGTGACGTGAAACCCGGACTCATAGGCCTGGCGTGCGGTGGATTCGACTCCACTGCTGGTCGAAATGCCCGCGACTACAACCTGCGTGATACTCAGGGCGCGAAGATGCTCTTCAAGGCCTGTCCTGGTGAACGCTCCGGGGGTGTGCTTCGTGATGATGTGATCGGTCGGCTGCTGGTTTAACTCGGGGATGAGATCGGTCCATCCTGGGGCCATATCGATGCTGACCCGGGCTTGCTCCGTTCGCCCCGGTGCTCGGCCGGCTACATTCACCAGCACCACCGGCAGCCCGTAGCCGCGGAATGCGTCCGCCAGCGCGCTCGCATGTTTGGCCACCTCCGCGGCTGGGTGGATGGTGGGAAGCGACACAATCCCTTTTTGCAAATCGACGACGATCAGGGCTGTTTTCGGGTCGAGGGTGCCGAGTGCCATGGTGTTCTCCTTCAAAGGACGATAAGTGTCAATTAAAGTCGGTGAGGCGTGTCAGCAACTGCATCGCGGCTGCGAGCTGTTCCCGCTCGCGCGGCGTGAGTTGCGCCTCTAGCGCGCGATGCAGCCAGTCCTCCTTCGCCGCACGACTGGTCTTGAGCATCCTGCGGCTAGCGGGGCTCAGGCAGAAGAAGGTCTGCCGGCCGTCGGTCTGGTCGGGCTCACCAATCACCAATCCTGCCGTCTTCAGGCTGGCAACCGTAACCCGCATGGACTGCGGGCGGACACTCTCGGCTCTCGCAAGCATGGACACCGTTGCGGGGCCATCGCGTTCCAGCCGAAGCACGACTGATTTCTGAGCAGAGGTGAAATCCCCCGGGTGGGCTTGCTTCCGCAGCCGGCGGGTTAATTTGCTGATAGAGACACGAAGCTCGCCTGCCAGAGCTGACAGTGGTAACTTTTCCGAGATGTCTGAATCTCTGGCCATGAAGAGACAATACCATATGTACAGCAAAGCTGTACAGTGTGACTGTGCATAGGCGTTCGTCCAGATGTGTGCTGAGGATCTGATATTCCCGAAATCTCAGACCAAGTCAGTGGCTGCAAATGACAGGACTGCCGAGCCGCGGAACGCTCTTCAGATAGGGGGATAACACCTCGTCTTCCATTTCGGGCGGGGCAGCTGCGATCGATTGCGGCACTGCCCTGTGAGAGTGATGCCGCAATCGGCACGAGAGCGTCCTGCTGCCCAAAGTAAGAGCTCGAAGCGACGATAAGAGCTACTCTCGGTCGCTAACAAACACAGCTGTTGTCAAGGCGGGTATCGTTGCTTTGCCTGCCCTGCTGTTAAAGGACGATTTCCTGACTGTAGCGTCTGAGGACGACTGCTGCACCGGGTGAAGCTGCAGTTGCATGCCTACCAGACTGGCGTCTGTCATGCTGACTTCTGCATTGGAAGCATTAAAGAAAACCACGATATGGTGAGCGCCGCCATAGTTGCGGCCGTGGTCGTCCAGTTTCATGACGATAAGGCCGGGTATCTGGCTTTGCCCTGTGTTGAGAAAAGTGAGATTCGATTGGATTTCCTCGAGAGTGCCCATGCGGAACAATGCCGTGCTGTAGCGGATGCGGAGAAACTCCTGAAATGCCTGTGTTGTGTCCGCTATGTTCCGCGGCGTTGGTTTGAGAGACGGATTGGCGAGCAGCGGCTGCATGACGGGCCACTCCGATTGATTTACATTGCCGACCGGCAGCCCGGTGCCCCAGTTATCCCCTTTAAGACTCCAGTCAATTTTGTTAAACCAGTCCCCGGAGTTATAGCTGCCGTTGTCCATATCCTTGGAGCGCAGCAGATCATCCGCGGCAGAGTAGAAGGGGATGCCTTCGGCCAACGTCAACAGGCTCATGGCGAGTACCTGACGGCGCGCTCGTTCTGTGACCGTATCGGCTTCCGAGGACTTAATCTGGATCGCATCGAAAAGCGTCTGGTTGTCGTGCACCGAGCAATAGTTCACGTCCTCCAGCGGGGAAGCGGTGTAGCCGGCGGGCTGACCACCATCATTGATCTGCGCGCTTGTCACGGTTTGCCCCTGGGCGTCCACAAAGGTGAAATCCCGAAGACTGCCGGCAAGGCTGGTGCGAATCAGGTCAGCATCGGCGAGCAAACTTGTTAGCTGGTCGGCTAGGGGAGTATTCGCGTTTGTGTAACTGCTTGGATCGGTGGCAAGGCCAGTGGCAAAGCCCTGTACCTGCTCCTGAGCGCCGAAAATATAGCCGCCGCGAATCGAGTCGCGGATGCGGTCATTGAAGCTTCCGATTCCTGTCCCGTACAGGTTGACCTGGCTGGCATTTGGCCCGATTGCATTGTTCGCTGCTTCGGCAATCTGGAAGCCTTCGCCATAAATATAGATCCTGCTGCCGTCCACCCCATCCTTTTCGAGCGTGAGCGCATTCAGGGCGTTGCGAATATCTGTCATGTTGTAGACAAAGTGCAGGCCCATTGCGTCAAAGCGAAAACCATCGATCTTGTACACCTTCGCATTCATGACGACGGTGTCAATCATCAGCTTTTCCATCATAGCGTGTTCGCTTGCTGTGTCATAGCAGCAGGAACCTGTCTCGACCACTCCATTCGCATCCAGGCGGTGATAGTAGTTCGGGACTAGCTCATCCAGGTTTGCCGTAGGGTCTTGTCCATACGTGTAGGTGTGATTGAAGACAACATCCTGGATGACGCGCAGGCCGGTTTGATGCAAGCCTTCCACCATTCCGCGGTACTCCCGAACGCGGTTCGTCGGGTTAACCGCATAGGCGCCTTCCGGAGCCATGTAATGCACCGGATCGTATCCCCAGTTGTAAGCGTCCTTGCCTTGTACATTCTCCACTGCCTGCTGCTGCTGCCCGCCGTCCGGCGGATACTGTGTAAGATCTCCGGTTGCAGCCCAGGTGGTCTTGTCTTCGTTGACACTGCCGAAGTGAAATGTCGGCAGCAGGTGCACCGCCTTCATGCCTGAAAGAGCGAGTGCGTGCAGATGGCGCATTCCGTTGCTGTTGAAATCTTCAAAGGCCTGGTATGTACCTTGCTCGGCCGCGGGCACTGTAGGGTCGCCAACGCTGAAATCCCGGACGTGCAGTTCGTAGATACTCATGTCGCTGAGGCTGGCCAGTGCCGGCGAGGGCGTGGCGTCCCAGCGCGGCGGCTTCGTGCTGTTTGAATCGATGTCGGTAATCCGGCTCATCGTCCCGTTCAGGGATAGGTCGACGGAGTAGGGATCGGTAGTGGTATTAGTATCGATTGCCTCGTCGGATGCGACAAAGACCTGCGCGCGCAGTTGATAGTATTTGCCGCTCCACTCTTCTTTTCCGGTCGCGGTCCAGACTCCGTTCTGCTCCTGCATCGCGACCGTAGTTTCTGGAGCCGTGTCCGTGAACTTATCGAACAGTAGCAGCGTGAGGCTTTGGGCTGTGGGAGCCCAGACCTTGATCTGCACCGGGGCGGAGGGAGTCTCTCCCCCTTGACCGATCCAGTCCGGAGTCAATCCATGATTGAAAATTACTCCGAGTTGACCGGAGTAAGCCAGCAGCGCGTCGATTGCCCCGAAGCTTTGCACCCCTGTCGCGTATTTCAAGGTGCCGTCCGCGGCAACGGCAGACACTTCAAGCTGGCTCTTAAGCGCCTGGCGGATGACAGCTGGATCGATGCTGGACGAAAGCTTGAACAATGCGTACCCGGCAAGCTGCGGGAAGCGCGTCAACTCCTGCTTGGTAAGTGTGCCGGAGAAGGGAGTAAGCGGGATGGCTGTACCGCCCGTAACTCCTCCCGACGCGAGTTGAAGGCCGGCCGTGAGGCTCGTGTTCAAAGCATAGGTCCAGCCGCCCTGGTTATATTCCGGCTGCAGCGCTACTGTCGTTGCATCGATCCAGTACGCCTGTAGCTGATGGAACGGGCCGCTCAATAGCTGTGCTGCCGTAGGCGGTGCCGCAAACACAGTTGGATCTCCGGAGACCACCCAACCTTCCAGCTGCTGCGGGATCTGGAGAGACTGATCTGGACCTGGATCTTTCACACCGGTGGAACAGTTGTGAATGATGAAGCCGAGCTGGCCGGCGGTCACTCCAACGTCGAAATAAGGTCCATAGCTGTCATAGCCGGAGTAGTAATCCTCGGTCACACAGAAGCTTCCGGTCGGGTCCGTAGTTGCGCCATAAGAATACAGGCTCCAGTTGGCGTAGTTGCCATCGGGCCGGTAGTAATGGATGCGCGCGTGCCCCGCGGGAATGGGAGGGTCCTGGCCGATAGAGGGCTGGGTGGTCAGCAACCTGTCGCTGCCCGAGAGTTCCCAGAACTCGTTGCCCTGTGTCGCAGGATCGACAGATTGATTCGGACCGGGATCCTTGGTGTTGCCGTTATGGAGGATCAGACCTACGTTTGCGGCGCCTGCGGCAACCCCGATGTCGAAGTAAGGGCCGAAGCTGTCCATGCCCGTAATGGCGACGGGGCCGCCGGGAAAGTTATTCGGCTCGGTCGTATCGCCAAACGCGTAGACCGTCCATCCCGCATACTTCCCGTCGGGCCGGAAGTAATGCAAACGGATATCTCCGTTTGGGATCGGCGGGGCTGTCTGCGCGAGAGCGGGTGCTCCGGAAAGTATTGCAGCGAGAAGAACCAGCAAAGAGCTGCGCGACCAAATACGTATTACGTGCGAGGCGAGAAACATACGGGTAGACCTCCAAAAATAATATAGCTATGCTTCAGGGACGAGCTTGCTCTTGGAACATGCGGAAGCCAAAGGCATCGAGCGATAGCGAGGGAAGAGCCATCTGCGGCTCATGGGAGAGAGGAGTTTCAATCTCCTGCCATGCGCCCGCGCCGGCTTCCACCGTGCCTCGAAAAGGTGTGTTCGATAGATTGATGACTACCAGAAGCTTGTTGTTTCCCGCGATGCGCAGATAGCTGAGCACATGCTCTTCATCCGAGTTATGCACCCAGACAAGTTTGCCTGCTGAAAGTGCGGGGCTCTGCTTCCGAAACGGGATCATGAAGCTGTAGAACTGCTGGAACTCGGGGTGGATCTGCGACGCAGGCCAGTAGATTTTGAGGGATTGAAAGAGAGCGGGCCCGGAAGACGGGGTCGCGTCCGCTGCCTCCATGCCGTTGTACAGCAGCGGCACTCCATCGAGCGTAAACATCAAGGCTGAAGCTGCCAGCGCTCCATGCACTCCATACCGAACGACCGCGCGGTCGTCGTCGTGATCGTCGGAGATAAGCATGTGTAATGCCTGCTTCGGAAAAAGGGCGCGCTGCTGCTCTATCGTGGCTTGTATCTCGCTGGCAGGTACGCCCTGCATGATGACCTTATCGAGCTTGAACATCAGCGGCCATGCGTAATCAATCGCGAAAGCACTGCGCAGCAACTCCGGTTTTGAAGCCTCTGCAAGCATGAGGATGTCGGGGTTCACGCGATCCAGCTCCGCGCGCGCCTGCTCCCAGAAATCGGTCGGCACCTCGCCAGCTGCATCGCAGCGGTATCCATCGATGCCGAACTGCTTCACCCAGTAGACGAGCACGTCTGTCATGTACTGGCGCAGCGCTGGGTTGGTGTAATCGAGCGCTGCAACATCGTTCCAGCCGTGCGGAGAGATGAGATGGCCAGCCTTATCGTGTTTGTAATAATCGGGATGGGTCATCATCACGCTATCGAACGCCGTGTGGTCCGCAACGAAATCCAGGATCACCTTCATTCCCCGGCGGTGCGCCTCCTGGACCAGGCGGCGGAGGTCGTCATTAGTGCCATAATCCGGTGTGATGGCGTAGTAGTCGCGAACGGCGTAGGGGCTGCCGTAGGTTCCGAGTCTCTTGAGTTGTCCAACTGGATGGATGGGCATGAGCCAGAGGACTGTAACGCCGAGCATTTTCAGACGATCCAGGCTGTCGGTCACGCCGTTCAGATTGCCCTGTGGAGAGAAGGCGCGCGGAAAGATCTCGTAAATCAAGCCGGCTTGCAGCCACGCCGGGGCGCTTCGCGCCTGGGTGGCGCTGACAGTTCCGGGAGTCGGGTCGACCGCGGTCGCGGCCTGCTGTGCTGGAGCGGCCACACTGCAGGCCAGCAAGGCAGCTACAGTCGCCGTCACAGATCGGCAGCTATGCTTTGGTCGACTGCGCATGCTGATCTTCTCCTGCTGATTGTGTCTGACTGCGAAGTCACGGCGCGAGAGGAAGCGCTCTGGAAAGCGGTTCCCGCGCCGTGGTGTTTGTTAGAAGGTAAGGCGTGCCGCCAGCTGAATCTGGCGCAGCTCGCCGTGGATGCCGGTGATAACGCCAAACGTGCCGGGATTGCCCTGGGCGTTGCCTGGATTCTCGAAGTTAGGCGTATTGAGTACGTTGAAGGCATCGCCGTGTAGTTCCAGTGTTTTGCCTTCTAGCAGATGCACGTCCTTCTGTATGCCCAGGTTCACGGTTCGGTAACCCGGGCCGTAGACCTGGTCGCGAGCGAGCGTACCCTGGCGCGTAGGCACGGATTGGCCGCCAGGGTTAGTCGTTGGAATGGTTGGTATGTTACTTGAGAAGGAAGAGGGGTCGAACCATCGTCCACTAATGCTCTTCGGGTAGCGAATCGGCGCGATGAGATCCGGTCGAATACTGAATGGAAGGCTCCCCGCCGCATCGAGATCGACAGGTTGACCACTCTGTACTTGCGCTATGTTGTTCAACTGCCAGCCGCCAATCAGCAGATCTGTCAGGTGATTCACGTTTGAGCCAAAATCCTGCCCACGGCCAAACGGAAGGTACCACACGATGGAGGAACTGAAAATGTTGCGCTGGTCCTGGATCGAATTGCCGTAATTGGATTTCTGATCGTAGTAGAGAAGCGTAGTGACAGGCGTGCCGCTGAATGCGCTAGCGGTGTCATCGAGTGAATGAGACCAGGCGTAGGAACCGGTGGCGAGCATGTTTTTGCCCCTGTGCTCGTAGTGGACCTGCAGCCCGTTGTAGTTGGAATGGCCATTGTAGTCGTTATAGGTGATTCCACCCTGGTTTGGAAACGGTTCGGTGGGAGTATTCAGCTGGAAGGTGTTGTAGTCGTAGTACGTAGAAAGCCGGTCGCCGTGGCTGCCGACGTAAGCGATGGAAATCACATCGAGCGCGCCAACCTGCTGCTGCAATTGCAGATTCCATTCCTGCAGGCGGCTATGCTGGTTGTTTTGGTTCACCGCCAGACCGTTGTACCCTGTAGGTGCGGCCGGATTGAAGTTGGTGTAACCCGGGAGGGGAAGAGGCGTTGTAACGGAGCTCGGCCCTGTGTTGCCGGAGCAGTCAAACCCCCCAGGTTTCGTGCTCCGCGCTGCCGTTTGACCGGTAAAGGTGATGCAGTATCCCTGGTAGGCATACTCTACCGTTGTACCGCCAAACGGGGGCTGCTGGCCGAGCTGATTGCTAATACCGCCATAATCGGGAAAGTAAAAAATCCCGTAGCCGCCGTGTATGGAGCTCTTACCATCGCCATGCAGGTCGTAGGCGAAGCCCACGCGGGGAGCAAAGTTAGTGTAGTCCTGATGGATGATGCTTCTGGGAACGCCGTTGCGCCCAGCCTCAAGAACCGTGCCGTTGTTGATGTCAAAGGCTGCCTGGTTGTTATGCTCCTCGTAAGGCCAGGTCAGCAGATCCCAGCGAACGCCGAGGTTGAGGGTCAAGCGATTGTTGACGCGCCAGTCGTCCTGCGCGAACACGCCATCCTCCTGGCTGACGTTGCCGAAAAATCCGCTTTGCGCGCCGATCGAGTAGTTGCCCGCGCCTCCGACCAGCAGCTCGGAATCCTCGAAGCCGGTGAAGCCTCCGGCTCCATTGCCAGTGATAAAAAAGAAGCCCTTGCCTGAGATAGGGCGGAAGAAATTGACCTGGCGGCGAAGGAATGTGCCTCCAAGATTCAAGGAGTGCTTGCCGCGGTTGAGATTGATCGTGTCGGTTACCTCATAGGTGTTCTGCGGCACGGCAAAGGTGCCATAGTCGCCGGTGTACTCGAGCTGATTGCCGTAGCCGCCGATGAGGGCTCCGCCGCTGAGCTGGGGGCTGCGGTTCGCATTGACGATGCCCAGGTTCGCGGAGATCGGCGTGCCGTTATCGGTGGGCAGGTACCCGTAGTTATCCCGGTTGTAAGCGATGCGCGCTTCATTCACCGCATGCGCGGAGAAGGTGTGGGTGTAGCCCAGGTCGTAGCCGCGCGCGTGCGTGTAATTCGACCCGCCGCTGGCCGGCAGAAGCGGAAACTCGGATTGGTTGAAGCTGGTGGAGTTGTCATAGGAATATCGAAAGAAGAACAAGTCGCTCGATGACGGATTCCAGTCAAGCCGCGTATCGAAGGTGTTGAACTTGATGGTCGAGTTTTGCACAACGTTGTAGTTCTGCAGGACGCGATCTGTTCGCGATGGAAGAGGATACGCGCTCAGATAGTTCACCGCGGCAGGGTTCAGCCGGGTGGCCGGGATGACATTGCCCGGGAAGGGTGTGCAGGTCAAAGGATCGTAGATCTGTCCTTTGCTGGTGGTGGCGAGGTTATTATTCAGGTTGCCGTTGTTGGGTACACACTCCGGGAAGGTCGTGTTATAGGTCCCGTACGTCAGGGCGGGATTGAGCAATTCCGAAAAGTTCCCTGTACGCATCAGTGCCGTAGGAACGGTGACATAGTGCGCCCCGCCAGGTTGGTTGACGCGCGTGCCCTGGTAATCCCCAAAGATAAAGAGCTTGTCCTTGACCAGAGGCGCACCGGCGGAGCCGCCGAACTGGTTGCGGCTGAATGGCTGGGTGGGTGTTTCGGGCGCGCCCTGGAAGCGATAGTTAGGGTTCGACTGGTAAGCGGCGCTGCGGTTGAAATAGAACGCCGAACCATGGAGCTGGTTTGTACCCGATTTGATGGAACTGATCACCAGCGCGCCGCCTGCGCGGCCGTACTGTGCGGGTGCGACACTCGTGTCGACCTTGAACTCCTGGGTAGCGTCGACCGGAGGGAAGAACACAATGACATTCTGCAACCCGTCATTGTTGTCCACCCCGTCTAGAATGAAGTTGTTGGCCTGCGCGCGGACACCATTGACCGAGAGCTGGCCGCCGGTGCCCCCGCTGTCGCTGAAGCGGTTTACCGTGTCCTGACCGTTTTCAACGTAGGCGCCTGTTGTTACGCCAGGGGTAAGCAGGGCAAGTGTGAGCGCGTTACGGCCGTTCAGCGGCAGCTCGGTGATCTGCTTGCCCTGGATCGTTTCTCCAAGGGTCGGGTCCGAGGTGTTCACGAGCGAGGCTGCGCCGGTGACCTCAACCGTACTCGATACCGCGCCCGGCACCAATTGGAATACGAGTGTCTGGGTTGACGTGACGTTGATGGTAATCGGTTCGGACTGCGACTGAAATCCTGAGGCTTCGATCTTCGCCGTGTAGTCGCCCCGCGGAACGGCGGGAACCCTCAGCTCTCCACTGCCGTTGGACTTGCTCGTGAGGACGAGGCCGTTGGCGCCGTTTACCAGGGTGAGAGTCGCGCCCGGAATCACGGCGCCTGCAGCGTCCTTGACCGTGCCGACAACCTGGCCCGACTCGGATTGGGCATGTGCCTGGACGAGCATGCCGGCGGGAACGAGGAGAGCGAAAGCGGCTGTCTGCGCAGCCCGTCGAACTTTTTTCCAAGACGAAGTTTGAATAAATGCTGTCATGTGACTGGTCTCCATAAAATGCGTATCTCACAGTGTTTCGAGTCGCTCTTCCTGCAAAATCCTTGGGTTGAGCGTTGCTGGAAGTGGTCCTGCTGCTCGGGAGCCGGCCGTGTTTTTACGGTTTTGAGCCCCGATGCGGTGATGATCATCATCACTCTCGTGCACGGGAAGCAATCCTCGCTTCATCAACTTTTTCCTTACGGGCTATCACCGCTCAAGCTATTTTGAATGAGGCATTTAGCTCTTCTCCTTAGCAAAGCACCCGCTGCCGGCGGTCCGTGAGCGAGGTATGTTACTCTCGTTCCGCGGGAGGGGAGAGGTTAGCGGTCGTGGCGACTACCGAAAATTCGGGACGGATTGCCTTCGGCCTATTCGAAGTCGATCTGCAAAGCGGTGAGATCTGGAAGTCCGGCTACCGCGTGCGGCTGCAAGGGCTGCCCTTTAAAGTCCTGTGCGCGCTGCTGGCGAAACCGGGTCAGGTCGTCAGCCGTGGCGAGCTGCAGATGCTGGTCTGGGGTCCGGACACAAACGTCGATTTTGAGCGAGCTCTTGCGGTTGCCATCAACAAGGTTCGAGAAGCGCTAGCGGACTCTGCCGAAAACCCCAGGTTTGTCGAAACGCTGGCAAAGCGCGGGTACCGTTTTATTGCGCCGGTCTCCGTCGCCGCTGCGATCGCTTCGGGCCCACCCGCGGTTGAGGCGGCTTCCGTCAGCACGGCTGCAATGGGCCGCGCCGGGCAAAGACCTGGCTTCGCGGAGCAAGAGCCGGCTTGCTTTCCAGCCGCCGCAGGCCCGAATGGCGAGCAGGGCACGCCCGCGGAGAAGCTCCTGGACCGAGTCGGCCGTGCAGGAGCTCGGGCACGTATCCCAAGCAGGCGGGAAACGGCGCTTGCCTGTGCTGTCGTGGTGCTGCTGGTTGTGTCGGCGGCACTCTGGCAGCGCGGTTTTCCCGCCGCGCTGCCACCCTTGCGCATCGACCAGCTGACGCACACCAGCCCCATCTCGGCGGGCACGCCCGGCATGGAGAGCCTGCTTACGCTGGTCGCAGATGGCGACCGGATTATCACTTCCGTGTCCCTCGGCGAAAAGCTGCATCTTGCCGCCATAGGCATCGGCACCGGGGAAGTGCAGCCGCTCATTATGCCTGGAGAGCTTGACTCGGCCACGATAGCCGACATTTCGAGCGATGGATCCCATTTACTGCTGCGCAGCCATCTGTCGTCGGAGTCGGAGCAGCCTCTCTGGATCGTGCCGGCCACCGGCGGAAGCGCGTTGCGGGTTGGCAATATCCTCGCCCAGGACGCCACCTGGATGCCGGACGGAATCAGCATCCTGTTCGCGAACGGAGACAATCTAAGCCTGGTTCGACCAGATGGCGGAACCGTGATGCCCTATGCCAAGCTGCCGGGCCGGGCGTTTTTCCTGCGCTGGTCTCCAGACGGCAAGCTACTCCGATTTACGCTGATGGATCCTTCGACACATAGCTCTTCCATCTGGCAGATGGACGGCGCGGACAAGATCGCGCATCCACTGTTCCAGAGCGCGAGCGATCATGCTTTCGAGTGTTGCGGGACCTGGACAGGGGATGGAAAGGAGTACGTCTTTGAGCGGAGCGACACTGCGGGCAGCAATCTTTGGGAAGTACGAGGCAATGGCGCAATCCTGACGCAACTGACAAACGGACCGCTTCGGTATTCCTCCCCTGTGGCGGCGCGATCGGGACACAGGATTTTCTTTTATGGTTCCGACCAACCCTCTGGATTGCAACAGTACGACGGAAAGCAAATGGGATTTCAACCGGCGCCGGTGTTTCTTGCCGATGCCAATCGGGTCGATTACTCCCGCAATGGCAAGTGGGTGGCCTGGACCGATACAGCCGCAAGATTATGGCGGGCGCGGGCTGAGGATGGATCGGAAAAGATACAACTTACTCCGAATAGTATGGAGGTGTTTCTGGCGCACTGGTCTCCTGACGCAAGCAGGCTGGCGATGATGGCGCGGGAGCCGGGACAGGCGTGGCAGATTTACCTCGTGAGTGCGGATGGAGGACGGCCGGAACGGCTCCAGGAGGAATCGGGTGCATCGCGGAACGCCGCCGATCCAGGCTGGTCTGCCGATGGACAGCGTCTTGTCTACGGCCGGGAACCGGATGCCATGGGAAAGGAGGGCGGACCGCATACGATCGAGATCTTCGATTTGCGGACTCGCACGACTACGACTTTGCCTCAGTCGGAAGGCTTATTCAGCCCGCGCTGGTCGCCCGACGGCAAGTGGATTACCGCCTTGACGCTGGACCAGACAAGATTGATGCTTTTCAACGTGGCCGAAGCTCGCTGGAAAGAGCTTCCATCCACCAGCGCCGCGGACCCGGTTTGGAGCAGCGACAGTAAGGCGATCTATGTGCATGCCTTCATGGCGGAGCAGCAGCCTATCCTTAGAGTCTCCGTGCCGGAAGGCGAAGTGCAGACTGTCGCCAGCATTGCTGACTTCCATTCAGGAGAGCCTGCAAACTATTTCTTCGGCGGCCTGACTCCCGCGAACGAGCCCTTGATCCGGCCCAGGGTTGGCACTGGAAATCTATACAGGCTAGATCTTGATCGATGAACGTGTGCCGGCGCCCCATACGTAGCGGATCGCTTCCGCTGTTCGCTTACTGTAGCAGCGAATAACGCCGAAGCGGAGGTTGTCTTATGGAAATAGCGCACCAGCGGCACGAAGGCGCTGCTGGTGCGCAGTTCATTCAGACTTAGAAGTAGCGCATTGCCTCGAGATCGGCTATCAGCCCAGGGCCGGTCGGATGCCAGCCGAGCCGTTCCCGTGTTTGCACGCTTGACGCTGAAAGGTCGAGGCTTGCGAACATGCCGAACCATCCAAAATGTTCTGTCGCTTCCTTTGGAGACAGGCTGACCACCGGCACCTTCAAGCCTCGGCCAATGACCTCGGCGATGTCCCGAGCCGGTATTCCCTCTTCAGCAACCGCGTGATACCGGCTGCCCGCCTCTTGCTTCTCCAGCGCCAGCCTGTAAAGACGGGCGGCATCAAGGACGTGCACCGCCGACCAACGGTTGAGTCCGTCACCCACATACGCGGAAGCGCCCTTCTCACGGGCCATTTGGACCGAGTAGGTGATCAGGCCCTGCTTGACTGGGTCATGGACCTGAGGAAGTCTTACCACCGACACGTTGACACCACGGTCGGCCACCGAAACACCCGCCTTTTCCGACGCGACACGGGGATTCGGGTTGTTGAAGTTGACAACGTCTTCGGTCGCGGGTTGACCGGGCACAGTGTTTCCCAATCCAGTACCGGAGGTGATGACCAAGGGGCGTTTCGATCCGGTGAGCGCGTCGCCGAGAGCTTCGATGGCGCGCCTGTCCTTCTCGCAATTCGCGACGAAGTTCGAGAAGTCGTGGTCGAAGGCACAATGGATAACGCCGTCGGACTTAGCCGCCCCGCTGCGCAGGCTTTCCAGGTCTTCAAGGTTCCCTCGATGTACCTCGGCGCCGGCGGCGGTGAGAGACTGGGCGCCCGCCTCCGACCGTGTCAGTCCCAGTACCTGGTGGCCCGCCTGGATGAGTTCCGGAACGATAGCTGAACCGATAAAGCCGGTAGCACCAGTGAGAAAAATACGCATGATCAGTTCTCCTTTACTTTGGTTCGGGACTGTACTCGCAGTCCATTGTTTGCATGACAGGCTCGCGGTCGGCTCAGGTCTCTCTGCCTTCTTGAGAGGACGCCTTTACGCCGTTCTCTGAACTAGATGGGGCACCTGGGCGATACGATCCATGCTGAGAGTCCGTATGATTGGTCTGATCGTCCGAGGACCGCGGAGACTGAATGGACCCACTCTCAGATGTATTGTCGCTGCTGAAACCACGCACTTACATGGCCGGCGGCTTCGATGTGGGTGGCGAGCTGGCCCTCCAATTTCCAAAGCATCCAGGTATCAAGTGTTACGCCTTGATCTCTGGCCAATGCTGGTTATCCGTGGAGGGCGTTCCCGATGCGTTGCTCCTCACGGGAGGGGACTGTTTCCTCTTACCGCGCGGGCTGCCCTTCTGCCTCGCAACCGACCTGTCGGTGACGCCTGTCGACTTCCACACGTTTATGTTGGGACTTCGGAAAGGGGATGGGAGTACCGTCACGCACCAGCAAGGCGGCCGCTGTTACATCGTCGGCGGCCACTTCGTCCTTACCGGCAGCCATGCTGAGATCCTGCTCGGGTCTCTGCCGCCGATCGTTCATATCCGAAAAGACTCGGATAAGGCGGTGATGCGCTGGTCGCTGGAACGTATGAAGGAAGAGCTGCGCGATCCGCAGCCGGGCGGCTCATTGATCGCGCAGCAGCTCGCCTACATGATGCTGGTCCAAGCTCTTCGGCTGCATCTGGCGGATGGGGCGAGAGGCGGCGTCGGTTGGCTCTTCGCGCTGGCCGATCCACAGATGAGCGCGGCGATCACCTGTATGCACGGCGACCCGGCACGTCACTGGACACTGCAGGAACTCGCCGGACGCGTCGGCATGTCGCGGTCGATCTTCGCTCTGAAGTTCAAAGAAACGGTTGGGAAGACACCCATGGAGTACCTGACACGCTGGCGTATGCTGCTCGCCGGGGACAGGCTGAACGATTCCAACGATTCGATTTCCGTGATTGCCTCGTCGCTCGGCTATGAATCCGAAAGCGCGTTCGGCAAAGCCTTCAAAAGGGTCATGGGCTGTTCTCCAAGGCAATACAGCCGCGGCAGAGGGTTCCCGCCGTGCTCTTCAACCGTCACCGGGACCAGCGACCGCGATCAGAGGGAACTGGCCGCTGCGGGGTAGGGTTTTTCGACGCACCGCCGCTCCCGCGTAAACCCGACCCATAATGCCGCACAGCTAGCAACTACAACAAGGTGAAGAGCTATGGCTCTCCGCCTTCTTCATTTTGCAGACCTTCCTACGAGAACAGAAACTCTTTCGTCCTAAGCCCGGCGATGGTATCCCGCAGCTTCGCGGCTTTTTCAAACTCGAACTTCTTCGCCACTTCGCGCATGTCGCTTTCTAGGTTCGCGATGTGCAGGTCGAGTGCCTGCTGGGTGGCGAACTCGGGTATCTCGTCTGTCTCCTCGGCCAGGTCGGCGTACTCGGCCTTCATGATGCGGGCCAGCGCCATGTCGGTGGGGCGGATGATCGAGGTCGGCGTGATGTCGTGCTCGACGTTGTAGGCATGCTGCACTTCGCGGCGGCGGCCGGTTTCGTCCAGCGCTTTCTTCATCGAGTCGGTCATCTTGTCGGCGTACAGAATAGCCCGGCCGCGCACATGGCGCGCGGCGCGGCCAATGGTCTGGATCAGCGAGCCCTGCGAGCGCAGGAAGCCTTCCTTGTCGGCGTCGAGGATCGCGACCAGCGAGACTTCCGGAAGGTCGAGCCCCTCGCGCAGCAGGTTGATGCCGACCAGCACGTCGTACTCGCCCTTGCGCAGGTCGCGCAGCAGGCGCACGCGTTCGAGCGTTTCGATCTCGGAGTGCATGTAGCGGCAGCGCACGCCCACCTCGGTGTAGTAGCCGGACAGGTCCTCGGCCATGCGCTTGGTCAATGTCGTGACCAGCACACGCTCATTGCGCTCGACCCGGATGCGGATCTCGGCGAGCAGGTCGTCGATCTGGCCGCGGATGGGGCGGATTTCGACCTCCGGATCGATCAGACCTGTGGGCCGGATGATCTGCTCGACGACGACGCCCTCAGCCTTGCTCAGTTCATACGGGCCCGGCGTGGCGGAGACGTAGACGAGCTGGTGCACGCGGTTCTGAAACTCCTCGAATTTGAGCGGCCGGTTATCGGTCGCGGACGGCAGGCGGAAGCCGTAATCGACCAGGTTCTGCTTGCGCGAGCGGTCGCCGTGCCACATGCCGTGCAGCTGCGGCACGGTCACATGCGACTCGTCGATGAACATCAAAAAATCCTTGGGGAAGTAATCGAACAAGGTCGGCGGCGGCTCGCCGGCCATGCGCCCGGAAAAGTGGCGCGAGTAGTTCTCGATGCCGTGGCAGAAGCCCATCGATTTAATCATTTCCAGGTCGAAGCGGGTGCGCTGGTGGATGCGCTGCGCCTCCACCATGCGGCCCTGGGATTCAAGCTCCTTCTCCCACCATTCGAGCTCGGTGAGGATGGAATCGATGGCGGTCTTCTTGCGCTCGGGCTGCACGACATAGTGGCTCTTCGGGTAGATCGGCAGCCGCGCATACTTCTGCTTGACCGTGCCGAACAGCGGATCGATCTGCGAGAGGGAATCGACCTCGTCGCCGAACAGCTCGATGCGGTAGGCGCTCTCGTCATACGTGGGGAAGACCTCGATGACATCGCCGCGCACGCGGAAGGTGCCGCGGCGGAAGTCGCCGTCGGTGCGGTCATAAAGGATTTCCACGAGCTTCTTGGTGATGTCCTCGCGGCGGATCTTCTGGCCCTTCTCGAGGAACAGCAGCATGCCATAGTAAGCCTCGGGCGAGCCGAGGCCGTAGATGCAGGAGACCGACGAAACGATGATCACGTCGCGCCGCTCAAACAGCGACCGGGTGGCGGCGAGGCGCAGCTTGTCGAGCTCCTCATTGATCGTCGATTCTTTTTCGATATAAAGGTCGCCCGCGGGAATGTAGGCCTCGGGCTGGTAGTAGTCGTAGTAGGAGACGAAGTACTCGACTGCATTGTTGGGGAAGAATTGCTTGAACTCGTGGAAGAGCTGCGCGGCGAGCGTCTTGTTGTGCGCGAGGATGAGCGCGGGCCGGTCGAGGGTCTCGATGACCTTGGCCATGGTGAAGGTTTTGCCGGAGCCGGTGACGCCGAGCAGGACCTGGTGCTGCTCGCCCGCGCGCAGGCCGTCCACGAGCTCGCCGATGGCGCGGCCCTGGTCGCCGCGCGGCTGATAGTCGCTGACCAGTTCAAAGTCCATGGCCGGCCTCCTGAGCGATGCCGAGCGCCTCGCTCCACTCCGACGGGCTGTCGACCACCACATCGAGCAGCTGTTTGGTTTCCATGTCGGCGATGGTGTGCGGGGAGAGCCCGAAGCGGCAGCCGATGCTCCAGGCGCCGGCGGCGCGCGCGGTGCGGATGTCGACGTCGGAGTCGCCGATCAGGACTGTCTCCTCGGGCTGCGCGCCGACCTCGGCCATCAGCTTCTGCAGGCCCTCGGGATCGGGCTTTTTCGTATCGAAGCTGTTGCCGCCGTAGATCGAAAAGAAGAAAGGCGAAAGCCCGAGCGCCTCGCAGATTTCCTGCGAGGGCCGCACAGGTTTGTTGGTCAGCACCGCCATCTGCGCGGGCAGGCTGTCGCGCAAATGCGCCAACTGCTCCAGCACCCCCGGGTACACGCGGGTGTGGTCCAGCTTATGGTCGCGGTAGTAGGCGAGAAACGCGTCGAGGGCGGCCGGGGCCAGCGCGCCATCGGAGCCGGCCGCGGCCAGCGCCCGCTGCACCAGCATGCCCGCACCATCGCCGATGTAGCTGGCGACGCGGTCCTCCTCTTCGTGCGGCAGCCCGAACTGCTCGAGCATCGCGTTGACCGCCTCGACCAGGTCCCGGCGCGAATCGATCAGCGTTCCGTCCAGGTCGAAGACGAGCAGACGCAGCTGGGCAGCAGGGATGGGACGCAGCACTTGAACCATCTAGCTAGTTTACAAGCCGCCGCTACTTGATGTGGATATCGCCCGAACCGGTGTTGAGCCGTACAAGCGGGCCGCCGCCGTTCGCATCGCCGATCACGTGGTGCTTGCTCGATCCGTTGCCCTGCTTGAGCGTGCCGCCATCGTAATTGACGTCGCCGGAGCCGACGGTCGCGTCGAGCGAGAGCGGCGCGCCCGCGGTGTCGACCTTGATGTCGCCGGAGCCGGTTTCAAGCTTCCAGGAGGCGGCGGGTTTGCCGCTGATCTGCAGGTTGCCGGAGCCGGTGTGCGCCCACAGGCCGCCCTGCACATTCTTCAGCGTGATGTCACCGGAGCCGGTCTGCGCTTTGACGTCGCGCGAGGAGAGCATGCTGGCCGTGATGTTGCCCGAGCCGGATTCGAGCGAGACGTGATCGCTTAAGCCGGTGCCCTCGATGGTGCCGGAGCCGGTCTTGAGCTCGACCGGGCCGCCGTTGTCTTCGACGCGCACGTCGCCCGAGCCGGAGCCGGCGCGCAGGTCGGTGCCGCGCGGCGTCGTGATCTCGTAGTCGATGCTGACGTTGTTGACATGAAAGTTGTGACCTAGGCTGATGATGTTGCCAGCCTGGTTGACGGGCGGGTCGCTGACGACCTGCTTCACGCGGTCATCGGCCGAGCCGCCGCCGCCGAGCCAGCCGCCGCCGCTGTGCACGTGGCCGATAATGTGAACCGTGTTTGCCGGGCCGGGCGAGACGTGAATGTTGCCGGAGCCGGTATCGACGCCCAGCAGCACGGGGCCGTTCACCTTGAGCGTGCGCTCAAAGGTGCCGTCGGCGGCCAGGGCTGCTGAAGACAGCGTGAAAAGCGATCCGGCAACCAGAATGGCAGAGAATGCGAGTTTCATGTGCGACTCCTCTCGCGCCTGTGCGCAGAATGCTGCTGCGTGGCGCTGTGGCATAGGGTACGCGATGGGCGCGCGGGAAGTTCCCCAGGCTTCACGTAGACTCAGAGGCGATGCTGGGGCTGCTCCTATTCCGGCTGGCGGCCATCGCCTCGCTCATCCTGGCGAATGGGTTTTTCGTCGCGGCGGAGTTTGCGATCGTCTCGCTGCGGCGCAGCCGGCTGACGCAGCTGATCGCCGACAACACCCCGGGCGCACGGGCGGTCGAGCGCCTGCATGCGCGCCTCGATGATTTTCTGCCGGCGGTGCAGTTCGGCGTCACGCTGTGCTCGCTGGCGCTGGGCTGGATCGGCGAGCCCACCATTGCAGGCATTGTGGAACCGCTGTTCGGCCGCATGGGGCATGCCTCGCTCTATGCGCACCTGCTCAGCGCGTCCCTGGCGTTTCTGTGCATCACCTACTTTCATGTGCTGCTGGGCGAGCTGGTGCCCAAGTCGCTCGCGCTGCGCCGGGGCGAGCAGCTGGCGATTGCCATCGCGGCGCCGATGCTCGCGTTCATGCAGATCACCCGGCCCGCGGTAAGCCTGCTGAACCGCTCCGCGGCTGCCGTGCTGCGGCTGTTCCGCACGCCGGCCTCGCACCGCGCGGCGCTGCACTCGCCCGACGAGCTGAAGCTGATCGCAACCGCGGCGCGCGAGGGCGGCGTGCTGCCGCCGTTTCAGGAGGCGCTGATCCATCGCGCGCTCGAGGGCGGCGACATACCGGCGCGCGAGATCATGACCCCGCGGCAGCGCATCGTGTCGCTGCCGGCGACGATGCCGGTGGAGCAGGCGAGCGCGCGCATTGTCGAGGAGATGCACTCGCGGCTGCCGGTGTTCGATCCTCTGCGTGGGCCGGAGGCGATCGTCGGCGTGGTGTACGCCAAGGATGTGGCGCGGCTGATGCATTTCCACGCGATCTCCGCGCGTTCGGCTGCACCTGCCGCGGCGCCGCTGGCCGCGCTCGAGCTGCGGTCGATCATGCGCGAAGTGCTGGTGGTGCCTGAGACCAAGCCGGTGTTCGATCTGCTGGTCGAGTTCCAGCAGCGGCGCCGGCACCTGGCCATTGTGGTGGACGAGTTCGGCTCCACCGTCGGTTTGGTCACCGTGGAAGATGCGATCGAGCAGTTGATCGGCGAGGTGGAGGATGAGTTCGACGTGGCTGCTGCCGCGCCGCCGCTGCTGCCGTCGGCAAGCGAAACGCTGATGCTCGAAGGCAGCGTCAGCCTGCGCGACCTGGAAACGCAGATGCGCTGGAAGCTGCCCCGCGACAGCGGCGCGGAGACGCTGGCGGGCTTCTTGCTGAGCCGCCTGGGGCATATTCCGCACGCGGGCGAACGGGTTGATTTCGACGGTCATCGGCTGACCGTGGTCGAGATGCAGGGCCGCCGCATCGGCAAGGTGCGGGTTGAGAACCGGCCGGCCGGTGCAACCGCGCAAGCGGCGAAAGCGGCGCTAACCGACCGGCCAGCAAAGGCGAACGTGCGAAGATGAGGGGCACATGCTTTTCCGCTCGCTGTCTCCCTGTATTGCTGGTGCTGCACGCGGTGTGCGAGGCCGCGCATGAGGCGCGCCATCCGCGCGCTGCTGTGGCGCATGCTGTACACCATTCCCGTGGTGTGGCTGGTGGTTTCGCTGGTCTTCCTGCTCATCCACCTGGTGCCGGGCGACCCGGTGGAGCAGATGCTGGGCGAGGGCGCGCGCGCGGGTGACATCGCGGCGCTGCGCCACGCGTATGGCCTCGACCAGCCGCTCGCGACGCAGTACTGGCTGTACTGGCGAGGGGTGCTGCACGGCAGCCTGGGCCAGTCCATCCGGCTCAATGATTCGGTCACGCACCAGCTCCTGCTGCGCTACCCGTATACGCTGGTGCTCACGGTCGCCGCGCTCGTGTTCGCGATGGCGCTGGCGCTGCCCGCGGGCATCACGGCGGCGCTCCATCGCAACCGCTGGCAGGACCAGGTGCTGAGCGTGGTCAGCCTGTTCGGGCTGTCGTTTCCGGCGTTCGCGCTGGGGCCGATTCTGATTCTGCTGGTCTCGATCCGGCTGGGCTGGCTGCCGGTTTCGGGCGCCGCGGGGCCGGCATATCTGGTGCTGCCGGCGGTTACGATGGGCAGCGCGCTGGCCGCGATCCTCACCCGCATGATCCGTACCGCGATGCTCGAAGAGCTGGGGCAGGATTACATCCGCACCGCGCGGGCCAAGGGCCTGCCGGAGCGCACGGTCGTGTACCGGCACGCGCTGCGCAATGCGATGATTCCGATTCTGACACTGCTGGGGTTGCAGTTTGGCGCGCTGCTCGCTGGGGCGATTGTGACGGAGATGATTTTTTCGTGGCCGGGCATCGGGCGGCTCACGGTGTCCGCGATCTCGAACCGCGATTACGCGCTGGTGCAGGGATGCCTGCTGGCGGTCGGGCTGACCTATGTGCTGGTGAACCTGCTGACGGATGTGCTGTACCTGCTGGTGAATCCGCGGATCAGGGGTTAGGAGTTAGGGCGATGTGCTCGGCGCGAATGGTTCTGTTTTCAATATGCAGCAGGCCCACGGTGATAGGCAGCGAGAATCGCCGCGGACCCGCGGCGCCGGGGTTGAAGAAGAGCACGCCCCGGCGATGCTCCAGCAGCGGCTTATGCGAGTGGCCGAAGATCACAGCCTGCACGTTAGCTGCGGCAGGATCGAGCGAGAGTGTATGCGCATCGTGCAGCATGTAGAGGTTCACGCCGCCTAGCGTGATGTATTCCTCTGGCGGTAAAGCAGCACAAGGGCCAGACCGGTCGATGTTGCCGCGAATGGCGCTGACCGGGGCAATGGCTTGCAGCCTTGCGAGAGTCGCCGCGTCGCCGACGTCGCCTGCGTGGAGGATGTGCTCGACGCCGGCGAAGGCCGAGAACACTTCGGGGCGCAACAGACCGTGCGTGTCCGCGATTACGCCGATTTTCACTGCACGCTCAGGGCTTGACGAAAAACAAGACCGCCTGCGCGGCTTTCCTTTCTCCTGACATGCTCATAGGCGGACAGTGGTGCGTGTGGCCTTTCCGTAAAGAAAGGCCACCTCAAGGTGATCTGGGCACGGGGGATTATCAGGAGAAAGGAACCGGCGGCCACTTCGTGGCGTGTTTTCTCTTGTGCGAACAACCTCACAAGCCGATCTCGATGCGGGTGCGCGGGTCGAGGAAGTCGCGCAGCGCGTCGCCGAGGAAGTTGAACGAGAGCACGCAGAACATGACCGCAACCGCCGGAAAAACGACCAGGTGCGGCGAATCGAACAGGTGCGAGCGCGCGTCGTTGAGCATGCTGCCCCAGCTGGCGGCGGGCGGCGGCACGCCCAGACCGAGAAAGCTGAGCGTCGCCTCGGCCAGCACCGCGCCGGCCATGCCAATGGCCGACTGCACGATGAGCGGCTGCAGGATGTTGGGCAGGATATGCCGCGTGAAGATGCGCAGGTCGCTCGCGCCCAGCGCCCGCGCGGCTTCGACGAACTCGCGCTCGCGCACGGCGAGCACCTGCGCCCGCACCAGCCGCGCATAGCCTACCCAACCGCCGATCGATAAAGCGAGGATCAGGTTGAACAACCCGGGGCCGAGGAACGCAACAAAAGCGATGGCGAGCAGGATGCCGGGCAGCGCGAGGAAAGCGTTCATGACGAAGATGTTGAGGAAGGTATCGAGCACGCCGCCGTAAAAGCCGGCAACGCCGCCCAGCACCAGCCCGATCGAAAGGGAGCAGGCGACGACCGAGACCGCAACCGTCAACGAAATGCGCGCGCCGTAGACGATGCGCGAGAATGTATCGCGGCCCAGCTCGTCGGTGCCGAACAAGTGCGCGGCGCTGGGCGCGGCGAGCCGGTGGTTGAGGTCGAGCGCCGCCGGGGCGTGCGGGGCGATCCAGGGAGCGAACAGCGCCAGCACGCAGAAAAGCCCGACCAGCATGAGGCCGATGAGAGCAAGCGGCTGCCGCTTGAGCGTGCGCCAGAGGGTGCGCCCGCGCCGGGCGGCGGGTGCAGGCTGGAAGGCCGGTTCAGTGAGCGCGGCGGCAAGCATCGCCCCATTATGCTGCACAGCCTGCGGCAAATGGGCGCGGGCAGGAATATTTCGGGGCGCGCAAAGAAGATGCCGGCTGCGGGCGTAGACTGACTTCGAAGAAATTTCGCCTCCCGGGGTACAAGCGCTGTGCGATTGCCTTGCTGGTTGCTGATTCTGCTGATGTGCCCGGCTGCCTTGCTGCGGGCCCAGCTTACCTTTGACGCACCGGCGCCGGCGGGCTCCACGGGACCTGTGCTGAACAAGCCGTACACGGCCGAGAAACACGAGCATGCGGAGCGCCGGCTCGCCGACGGCACTCTTTCGACCCGCGACTTCGATGAAACCGAGATGCGCGACGCCTCCGGTGTGATCGCGGTGGTCTCGCACCAGACCGCCGCCGGTGGCGCGGAGCAGCATGTGCCGGTCGAGATCCACCTGGTCGTTGATATGTCCGCGCGCACCGCGCTCGAGTGGACCAACGCGGCGCGCGTGGCCACGCTGATCCGGATGCCGCCGGAGCCGGCCCACCTGGGCGCCGCGCCGCCGGCCAAAGCGGAAAACCTGGGACATCGCGTGATCCACGGGTACGCGGCGACTGGCACCCGGACCGAAACACAGGTTGCGGGCCTGGCAGCCGGCAGCGCGACGCCGCTGCGCACCATCACCACCGTTTGGAAGAGCGACGCGCTGCAGATGGCGCTTGAAAGCACGTCGACGAGCCCGCAAAACGGCGCCACGACCTCCATACTGATGGATCTGAAGCCGGGCGCGCCGGACGCGGCGCTGTTTCACGCGCCTGCCGGTTACACGATTCATGAAGTTGGTCCTAATCGGCCCGCAGGTCTTCCCGCTACGCCCCCGCCGGCGCCCGATGACGCGCACCTGCCCGCGATGAGCTACGACGACGCGATGAACAACCTGAACGACGCGGCGTCGGCGCCGGTGGCCGCGGCGGTGCTGATGAAGCTTGAGGCGGCGGATACGGACCTGCAGCGGAAGGACAAAGCGGTCTACACCGTGGCGCGCAAGGGGCTTGATCTCGGCAAGGCCGAATCGCTGGCGCAGGCCGATGTGCTTGCCGGGGAGCAGGCGCTGGCCAGTGCTCCCCAGCCGCCCACTGCATCGGCGCTGCGAGCCGAGCACCAGCTGGCGCGGTACTGGGACACGCTTGGCTACATTCTGGATCGCGAGGGCAAGGAGGGAACTCGCTATCTGCTGGCCGCCTGGACGGTGGACCCGCTGGCCTACTACGGCAGCCACCTGGGCCACGACTAGGAGCAAGCGCGCATGTCGAACGAGGCGATTGCAGTGTACCGGCAGGCAGCCCTAGCCGACGGCAGCCCGGAGATGAAGCAGATGGTGCGCGACCGGCTGAATGCGCTGGCCGGCCCGGAGCCGGCGGCCGCTGCCGCCCCCGCGCTCCCACGGGCTGTTGCGAGCATTCTGTATGTGCCGGGCAAGCAGCCGGAGGTTCGGTTTCTGAGCGGAGAAGCACAGCTTGGAGCGGCTGGCGATTCCGCTGCCGCGAGCGCGGCCAAGGCCTGGAGCCTGCCGGATGCGGGGCCGGAGCAGATTGTGCGGCTGGTCGCAATCACCTGCGGCGGGCCGGCCGCTTGTACCGCGACCAACCTGCCGGCGCACGAGCCGTAATGTGTGATTGAAGCAAAAAGCTCCGCCCGAGGCGGAGCTTTTGCCCTTTGCGCCGCAGGCGCCGCTGCCTGGACGGCTAGTCCTCCTCAATGAAGTCGAGCGTGGCGACCTTGGGGATGACGCCGCGCTCGTGGCCCATGGTGAGCAGCTTTTCAATGGCCGCACGGCCGTCCTTGCCGTAGTCGAGGGTGCGTTCGTTCACGTACATGCCGACGAACTTGTCCGCCAGGTTGGGGTCGAGGTCGCGGGCGAACTGCATCGCGTACTGCAATGCCGACTCGCGGTGATCGAGCCCGTGCCGGATCGAATCCTTGATTGCTTTGGTGGTGATGCGCATCGCTTCCGGCCCGAGCGAGCGCTTGACGGCGTTGCCGCCCAGCGGCAGGGGCATGCCGGTCTGCTCGCGCCACCACACGCCCAGGTCGATGATCTTGTGCAGGCCGTTGTTGCCGTAGGTGAGCTGGCCTTCGTGGATGATAAGCCCGGCCTGGTACTTGCCCGCGAGCACCTGGGGAATGATCTGGTCGAACGGCACCACTTCCGTTTCGATCTCCGGCGCGAACAGTTTGAGCGTGAGAAACGCCGTGGTCAGTGTGCCGGGAATCGCGATCTTGATCTTCTTGATCTCGTCGAGCGAGTAGCGGTGCGGCGCGATGATCATCGGCCCGTAGTTCTCGCCGACCGAGCCGCCGCAGGCCATCAGCGCGTAGTTCTCCTGCAGGTACGGGTAGGCGTGGAAGCTGATTGCGGTGACGTCGTAAAAAGCCTCGTGCATGGCGCGGTGATTCAGGGTTTCGATGTCGCACAGCACATGCGAGAACTTGTAGCCGGGCACTCGCACCTTGTTGGTGGCGAGACCGTAGAACATGAACGCATCGTCGGAGTCGGGGCTGTGCGCGATCGAAATCTCGCGCACTGCAGTTCCTGTATTGGTCTGAGAGCTGTCTTGGGGAACGGCGGGGATTGCACTCACTCGGGTTTGTCCTTTCCTGGCAGGCAGCGCAGGCTGATCGGGTCGCGGCCTGGAGCGGCGGCGAAGTCAGGCGTATCGTCAGCCGGACTTCTCTGAGAATACGCCGCCGGACCCCTCAGGCGCGCGTGCGATCCTCGACCGGGTGAAAGCGCCGGTAGCAGCCCGCCGCGATGGCCGCGGCCAACATCACTTTGACGGCATCGCCCGCCGCGAAGGGCAGCACCCCGAGGCGCAGCACGCTGGCAAAGGCGGCATGCGTGAGCAGGGCAAGCCAGGCCGCGCCGCTGAGCAGGATGAGCGCGTCGGCGGCCGCGGCCGCCGCGGCGGCGCGAAGCATGCCGGGTGCGCGGCGGGGAAGCCGCTGCCACAGCAGTCCGGCAACGGCGGCCGCCAACGGATACGAAAGCAGGTAGCCCGCGCTGGGACCAAGCGGCAGCAGCCCACCAAAGCCGGGGACAAAGACCGGCAGTCCCGCTACGCCTTCAAGCAGGTAGGCAGCCATGGCGGCCGCACCCAGCCCGGGGCCCAGCAGTAGCCCCACCAGCAGCACGCCGAAGGGCTGCATGGTCATGGGCACAGGCGTCCAGGGCAGCGGCAGCGTGATCTGGGCGCATAGCGCGACAAACAGCGAGCCCAGCAGGACCGCCACGATGCGGCCGAGCGGGGTGGAGAGCGCGACTGCGAACGGCAGCCGCGCACGAAGATCGTGGTGCGGAAGAGCGGCGGCTGAGAGAGGCTTGTTCATGGATTTCAATTGACTCCTTTAGGCGAAAACCGTCGCGCGGCCGGCCTGCATTCAGTGCTCTTCCGACTCATCATTCGTGGTCTCCGGCTGGTCCGGTTCCAGTCTGCCGGCTGAGCCATCCTGAGGCTTGCCGTGCCGGCGCACCGCTCTCGCGATAGCCCACGCTGCCCCGAGCAGGACGGCAATGCTGACAGCGAAGACGAGGATGAGCAGACGCATGGTAAGGCGAAGCAACAGGATAGCAAAACGGCAGGCGAGCGGCTGTCGCCTTGCTGCTTGTGCGGCCGCGAGGCTGCTGTCGCACCGCGCCCCAGCCGCATCCTAAAGGGCGTCTGGAAGAATCCTGGAAGCACATGAGAAGGAGCACATGGCTACAGCTATTAAGTTTGGCACCTCAGGCTGGCGCGCGATCGTCGCCGAGGAGTTCACCATCGCCAACATCCGCCGGGCGATTACCGGTATCGCAAAGTTCGTCGCGAGCCAGCCGGGCGGCACGCACACCGTGCTGGTAGGGCGCGACCCGCGCTTCCTGGGCGAGACGTTTGTGGCCGAAGCAGCCAGTGTGCTGTCCGCGAACGGGGTCACGCCGCGCGTGATTCCCAAGCCCGCGCCGACGCCGGCGATTGCCTACGCGGTGCGCCAGCAGAAGCTCGCAGGCGCAATCAACTTCACCGCCTCGCATAACCCGCCGGAGTACAACGGGATCAAGTTTTCGACTTCCGACGGCGCGCCCGCGCTGCCAGACACCACCGGGAAGATCGAAGCCGCGATCGAGGCGCTGGGGGAGCAGGCCGTCCCCGAAGCGCCGGCGGGCAAGTACGACGAGACCGATGTGAAGGACGACTACCTGAAGCGCATTGCCGAGCTAGTGGATTTCCAGGTGATCGAGAAATCCGGGCTCAAGGTGGTCTTTGACCCGTTCTGGGGCGCGGCGCGCGGCTACAGCTGCCACATTCTTCGCGAGCACGGCGTCACTGTCGAGACGGTTCACGATTACCGCGATGTGCTGTTCGGCGGCCACGCGCCCGAGCCTGACGGCGAGCTGCTGAACGACTGCCGCGCGAAGATGAAGGAGATCGGCGCCGGCATCGGCATCGCGACCGATGGCGATGCGGACCGCTTCGGCATCGTCGACGCGGATGGAACGTACATCCAGCCGAACTACATCATTGCGCTCTTGTTCGACTACCTGATGGAGACGCGCGGCTGGAAAAACGGCGTGGCCAAGTCGGTCGCGACCACCAATCTGATCAACGCGCTGGCGGAGAAGAATAATGTTCCGCTGTACGAAACGCCGGTCGGCTTCAAGTACATCGGCGAGCTCATCAACGCGGACAAGATCGCGATCGGCGGCGAGGAGAGCGCGGGGCTGACCATCCGCGGCCATGTTCCGGAGAAAGACGGCGTGCTGGCCGGGCTGCTGGTGACCGAGATGGTGGCGCGGCGCGGCCAGGATTTGAGCACGCAGTTGAAGGAGCTATTTGGCAAAGTAGGTTCCTTCTACCCGCATCGCGAGAACTTCCGCTTGACCCCGGAGGTGAAGACCAAGTTCACTGAGAAGGTGAAGGGCGATCCGGCGGAGCTGGGCGGCCGCAAGGTTGCGAGCATCGTGCGGACCGACGGGCTCAAGCTGATCCTCGACGATGGTTCGTGGGTCTGCTATCGCCTTTCGGGCACCGAGCCGGTGGTGCGCGTGTACACCGAGGTGCGCAAGCAAGAAGACAGCGCGAAGCTGAGTGAAGCGGCGAAAGCATGGGTGATGGAGTAACCACTCCGATGAAGCAGGCGGCAGGCGCCGCGTACCGGGTGCGCAGGCGCTTGGCGACGATGCTCGCCATTTTGCTCGCGCTCGGATTTGGCTGGCACGCTATTTTTGGGCAGAACGGCATTACCGCGTACGCGCAGAAGCGCAGTGAAGACCGTGCGCTGAAGAGCCAGATCCAGAAGCTCTCCGACGAGAATGCAAAGCTCAGCGATCACGTCGACCACCTGCAAAGCGATCCGGACACGATCGAGATGGAAGCGCGGCAGCGGCTGCATTACACCCGTGCGGGCGAGGTGATTTACACGCTGAACCAGCAGCCCGGCGAGAAGGCGGGAGGCGCGAATGCGAGCGGCTCCGCGGGCAAATAGCGGCGTCTTTTTCGGCGTGATTTTTGCGCTCGCATCTGCGTTGGCAGTCGCGCAGCAAACACCCAGTCCGCCTGACCAGACGGTGCTCGACCTTACCAACCAGGACCGCGCCGCGCAGGGGCTGGGCGCGCTCGTATGGGACTCCGCGCTTGCCTCCGCCGCTGCCGCGCATGCGCAGGCGATGGTAAAGGCTAATTCGCTCTCGCACCAGCTGCCCGGCGAGGCCAACGTCGCCGACCGCGCCGCCCAGCAGGGCGCGCATTTCGACGCCATCGCCGAGAATATCGCCTTCGGATACGCGCCCGCGGGCATCGAGCGGCAGTGGATGCACTCCGCGCCACACCGCGCCAACATTCTGGATCCGCGTATGAACCGGATCGGGATCGGGCTGGTTTCAAGCGGTGGCGTGCTGTGGGCGGTCGAGGACTTTTCGGCGGCCACTGCGTCGCTTTCGCCGGCAGCGGTGGAGCAGACGGTCGAGCAGCAGCTGCGGTCGCACGGGCTCGCGATCGCAGCCGCCAATAGCGAAGAGAAGCAGGCCGCGCGCGCAGCCTGCCCGCAGTTTGAGGGCGGCGCAGGTGCGCATGCGCGGTTTGTGGTGCGCTGGGAGGGCGCGGACCTACACGCGCTGCCGCAGCCGTTGACCGACAGCATGGGCAGCGGCCAGTACACACGCGCCGCGGTAGGCGCCTGCCCGGCCAGCAATCCGCGCAACCAGGCCTTCGCCGCGTACCGCGTTGCGGTGCTGCTCTTTTAGAGCAGTTCTCGTTTAGGTGTGTACCGTCATCGCGGTGAGATGTGGCTTTTCTTGAAGGAAAAGCCGCCTTGAGTTTTGTGGGTACCGTGACAGGTGAACGAGAACTGCTCTCAGGGCGCTTCGCTCCGGTCAACATACGGTTGTATGGTGCGGTAGGCATTTGCAAAGCGAGCCCGGTACTCTTTGGCTGGAGTCCCGCGCAATGAGTCTTTTTGAAGAACAGATCGGGCAGGCCGCGCCGCAGCGCGCGGATATAAAAAATCGCCGGTGGATTTATGTGCCGTACGACCGGCTGACCGATGCGGCCGGGCCGCTGAGCGAGACCGCGCCCGAACACGCGGGCATTGTCATGCTGGAGGCGCTCGCGAAGGCGCACCGGCGCCCGTATCACAAGAAGAAGCTGATCCTCATCCTCGCAAGCCAGCGGCACTTTGCGCTCGAGCAGGCAGCGCGCGGCGTCAAGGTCGCCTATATGTTCACGCCGGGCATTTTTGCCGACGGGCTTGTCGCTGCGAAGCAGAAGTACGCGCTGCCGCGGCTGACGATGATGGAGCCGCCGGAACGCGAGATGCGGCTGGACATGGAAGAAGCCGCGCGCCGCGGCGTCGAGATCGAACGTGTACCCGATGCGACTTGGCTCTCGACCGCCGAGGATTTCGAGCAGGTATACGGCAAGCCGGGCGCGGGGCCGGTCAGCAAGCATCACCTGATGGACCGCTTTTACCGCTCGATGCGCGAGAAGACCGGCTGGCTGATGCGCGGCGGCAAGCCCGAGGGCGGGCAGTTCTCCTATGACGCGGAAAACCGCAAGCCCTATCGCGGCACGCCTCCAGTTCCCAGGCGCACGGCCTACGCGCCGGATGCGATCACGCAGGAGGTAATCGCGCTGGTCGAGCGGGAGTTTCCAAAGCATTTTGGCAGCGCGCAAGGCTGGAACCTGCCGCTGCGTCGCGACGACATCGAGGCCGCCTGGCAGTGGAGCCTCAAACACCTGCTGCCGCTGTTCGGCCCGTTTGAGGACGCGATGACGACGGCTGAAGCCGATATGTTCCACAGCAAGATGTCGGCCTTCATCAACATCAGCCGCCTGCTGCCGCGGCGCATTGTGACCGACGTAGTGGAGGCAGCAGGGAAGGGCTTGATTCCGCTCGCGAGCGCGGAGGGATTTGTGCGGCAAATCCTGGGCTGGCGCGAGTTTATGCGGCACATCCACCGCGTGACGGATGGCTACCGCAACATTGCCGCGCCGAGTGAGCCGGCTCGCAAAAATAAAACAACCAGCAAGACGAAAGCGCCGGCCGCAGACACAGGCCCAGACGCAGGTGCGCGCCCTTCCGCGCTGGGCGCCGCGCTGCCGCTGCCAGCTGCCTACTGGGGCGTGCCCTCCGGCCTCAACTGCCTTGATACGGTGGTGCGCCAGGTGGTCAATGAAGGCTGGTCGCACCACATCACGCGCCTGATGGTGCTCAGCAATTTCGCGACCCTGTGCGGCTATTCGCCGCGCGAGCTGACGGACTGGTTCTGGGTCGGCTACATCGATGCGTATGACTGGGTGGTGGAACCGAACGTGCTCGGCATGGGAACCTTCGGCGACGGCGGCATTACCGCGACCAAGCCCTACGTGAGCGGGGCCGCCTACATCAATCGCATGAGCGACTACTGCGGCAAGTGCCAGTACAACCCAAAGCTGGCGACCGGCGAAGGCTCCTGCCCGTTTACCGCCTTGTACTGGAGCTTTCTCGAAAAGCACGAGCCGCTGCTGGGGCGCAACCCGCGCATGAGCATGCCGTACAGCACGCTGCGCAGGAAAAGCGCGGCCGAGCGCCAGGCGCTGCGCGACAGGGCCGCGGCTTGCGTCCGGGAGCTCGCCGGCGCAACCTATTGACCTCAGCTTTCATGCCGTGGGCAGCCCGCATCCAAGCCTGCACACGCGGGGTCAAGCCCCAGGAAAGGATCGCTTGGAGAAGGACATTGTCATCGTGGGCGCGGGACTGGCGGGCATGCGCTGCACGGAACTGCTACAGAGTGCCGGGTTCGACACGCTGCTGCTGGAGGCCGAGGATGCCCCCGGCGGGCGCGTCCGCACCGACCTGGTCGAGGGTTTCCGCCTCGACCGCGGCTTCCAGATCCTGCTGACGGCGTACCCTGAGACGAAAGCAACGCTCAGCTATCGCGCGCTCAAGCTGCGCCGCTTCACGCCCGGCGCGCTGGTGTGGCACGGCGGCCGATTCCACCGTTTCGTCGATCCGTGGCGCGAGCCGATCCACGCGGCCAGGTTCCTGTTCGACGATGTGATCACGTTCGGTGACAAATGGCGGGTCGCCCGGCTGCGCGCGCGTGTGGCCCGCGGCACGCCGGACACTCTGTTCCAGCGCCCGGACCAATCCACGCACGAGTTCCTGCGGCGCTTCGGCTTTTCCCCCAGGATGATCGACCGCTTCTTCTCTCCATTCTTTGGCGGTGTCTTCCTGGAGAGCGAATTGCAGACTTCCTCCCGCTACTTCGAGTTTCTCTTCAGGATGTTCGCCACGGGCGCGGTTGCCGTCCCGGCCGAAGGCATGGAGCGGATTCCGCAGCAGATGGCCGGCAAGCTGCAGCCGGGCACGCTCCAGCTCAACACGCGGGTCGCGAGCGTCCAGCGCCGGCAGCAGCGCTTCGCCGTGACGACGGGCGACGGCGGCACTATCGAAGCGAAGCAGCTGGTGCTTGCCGTGGCCGAGCACCAACTGCGTCCGCTGCTCGCCGACCTGCTGCCCCACACCCGCGCCCAGTCGCGCGAGCAGCGCCGCTGGAACTCGGCCACCACCCTCTACTACGCCGCGCCGCGTTCACCCGTCGAGGGGCCGATCCTCGCGTTGAACGGCGAGGGGCCGGATGGCGGCCCGATCAACAATCTTGCGGTCATGAGCCAGGTCTCCAGGCGCTACGCGCCGCCGGGCCAGCAGCTCATTGCGGTGAGTGTCGTGGGCGTGGCGCCGGGCAGTGACGCCGCGATGGAGTCACTGGACCGCGAAGTGCGCGAGCACGCGGAGCGCTGGTTCGGCGCGGACCCCGTCAAAGACTGGCGCCTGGTCGGCGCGTACCCGATCGAGCATGCGCTGCCCCTGGCCCGCACCACGCAGTGGGAAGCGAGCGCGACCCGCGTGACCGACAACGTGTATATCTGCTCGGACGCGCAGGAGACGCCCTCGCTGCAGGGCGCGCTCGCCTCCGGCCGCCGTGCCGCCGAGGCGATTCTCGCGCAACGCGGATTTCTCGGGGGCTGAAAATCGGCTCGGCAAGCCGTCACGAGGTTTTGACGCGAGGTTGGCGCGTTTGGTACAACAAGGGTGTTGGGCGCGACAGCACTCCCTTTCAAGCGCCCCGCCATAACACTCCTCAGTAGCTCAATGGCAGAGCATTCGGCTGTTAACCGAAGGGTTGTAGGTTCGAGTCCTACCTGAGGAGCCAGATTCTAAAACATTTAGGGCCACTCAGAGTGAGTGGCCCTTTTCAGTGTGCCCACTTTTGCGCCCCGTGTGCTGAAGACGAACTGCAAGGGCGTGTGAGTGCGGCTGCCTTTGCATTCTGATACTATTCTACTCTAGGCAAAGAGCGAGCAGGCCAGAGATGCCGACCAGAAAAGCACCCGACCAGCGCGACCTGTTTCCCGGAGCCTTGGAGATGATGGTTCTCCAGACGCTGAAGTGGAAGCCGATGCACGGCTACGCGCTCGCGCAGCACGTCCAGCAGCGCTCGGAGAACCTGTTGCAGGTGGAGGAGGGCTCGCTGTACCCGGCACTCCAGCGGCTGCTTAAGGGCGGCTTCGTCGAGGCTGAGTGGGAGCTTTCCGCGATGCGGCGGCGCATCCGCGTATACCGCATCACCCCGGGGGGCGAAAAACGGCTGGACGAGGAAGTGTCGCGCTTCGAGCGGATGTTAAAGGGCATTCAACTGGTTCTCGGTCCGGCGAAACCGGCGCAAACGCAGCAGTAGGTTTGGGGGAAGGCATGAGCTGGTTCCCGGCACGCCGCCGTAGGCACCGCGATTTAGCCGAGGAGATCGCGCAGCACCTTGAGGAGAAAACGGCCTCGCTGATGGCGCAGGGCATGAGCCACGACGAGGCCAGGCGCGCCGCCCGTCTCGCTTTCGGCAACCCGGTCCTGTTTGAAGAAAGGGGCCGCGCGGTGTGGCAGTGGACGAGAGTTGAAAGTTTCTTGTCGGACATCAGGTACGCGCTGCGGCGGCTCGTGCAGGCGCCCTTATTCAGCGCGACCGCCATTCTCACCCTTGCGCTCGGCATTGGCGCGAACACGGGTGTGTTCACGCTGATGCACGCGCTGCTGCTCGAAAACCTGCCCGTCCCCGAGCCCAACCGGCTGGTGCGCATCGCGCTCGACGTGCATTCGCCGCTCGGCGCTGCCGACGACTTGCCGCTGAATCTTTCCCTCCTGCAATCCATCGAGCGCCACGCGCAATCGCTGGCCGGGGTCTTTGGCTGGAGCGCCTACGACTTCGTGCTGAAGGAAGATGCGGGGCTGCACGTTTACGCAGGCGCAGTGGTGAGCGGAAACGCTTTTCAGGTGCTCGGACTGGCGCCCGCCGCGGGACGCTTGCTTACGCCCGAGGACGACCGCAAAGGCGGCGGCCCGGATGGCTGGGCGGCGGTGATCAGCTATCGCTTCTGGCGGGAGCACTACCACGCCGACCCGGGCGCCATCGGCAAACACGTCATGCTGAGCGACCACGGCGTGACCATCGTGGGCGTGGCTCCGGAGGGCTTCGAGGGCGTTGTCATCGCGACGCATCCCGACTTCTACCTGCCGCTTGAGTATGAACCGGTGATGCGCGGCGCGGGCTCGGTTCTGCACCTGCCGGGCAACGTCTGGCTCGCGACCTGGGCGCGCCTGAAGCCGGGCGTGAGCTTCCAGCCAGCCTCGGCGGAGATGCACGCGCTCTACAGGATTGCGATTGACGAGACGCTCCCGCCTGCGGTCCGGCATACGCCTGTGATCGAGAACTCGACGTTTGCTCTGCGCCCCGGCGGGAAGGGATGGAGCAGCCTTCAGTCCGAGTACGCGCAACCACTGTTGCTGCTGCAAACGCTGGTGGGTGTGGTGCTGCTGGTTTGCTGTGTCAATCTGGCGGGGCTTTCGCTCGCGCGGGCGCAGGCGCGTGAGCATGAGTTCGCGATCCGGGGAGCGCTGGGCGCGCCGCGCAGCCGCCTGATGCGGCAGCCGCTCATGGAATCGCTGCTGCTGGCGCTTGCCGGAGGCGCGCTCGCGGTCGGACTTGCCTGGGCTATCGACCGCTATTTGCTGCGCTTCCTTGCCGACCCGCATGCGGCGGCGGCGCTCTCCGTGCGGCCCGAGCCGGCGACGCTGCTGGCGACAGGCGCGTGCGCGGCCGTGTGCGCGCTGCTGTTCGGCCTGGCTCCGGCATGGCTGGCCAGCCGCGCTTCGCTTGAGCCCGCGCTGCGGCGCAAGGGAAATGCGCCGCGCTTACGGAAAGGCTCCATTTTCGTTCCTGTCCAGGTCGCGTTGACGCTCGTGCTGGTCGTCGCGGCCACGGCATTGAGCGCGACGGTCGTGAACTTGCGCAACACCCATCTGGGCTTTCACACCGAAAACGTCTTCTTCGTTCCGGCGGATTTCGAGCGGCTGCCCCAAAAAGGCGCGGACCTGGTTCACCTGTACCGGCGCATCGTTGCGCGTATCGGGCAGATGCCCGGGGTCGACAGGGTAAGTGTGGGCGAAAGCACACCCTTGGGCAGTAACGGGCAGATCGGCTTCTTTTTCAACAGCGCCGCTTCAGCGGGAAACCCCGCCAGCCCGGCCAACCGGTACTGGAGAAACGATGTAGGGGCGAACTACTTCGCGGCACTCGGGACAGAGCAGGTGGCAGGCCGCGCCTTTGCCGACAGCGACGTGGATGCGGACACCTGCATGCTCAACCGCTCCGCCGCGAACGCGCTCTTTCCCAAATCAGCGGCGCTGGGGCGGACCGTCTGGCAGTCGGTTCGATCGATGAGCACAGGGCACTCGAAAAACCGCGAGTGCCGCGTCATCGGCATCGTCGAAGACGTCAAGTCCACCAGCCTGCGCGAGGCCGCGCCGCCCACGGTTTACTATCCGTTCGGAGTCAACACGGACCGCCTCTTTTCGATGGTATTCGTCATTCATGCACAAACTGCGGCCGAAGCACAGGATGCGTACCACCGCGCGCTGCACGAACTCGCGCCGGGCAGCCCGGAAGGGGAGCTTACGTCGTTCGCCGCGCAGTTCGAGGATTCGATCGCGCGCGAGCGGCTCCTGTCGGTTCTATCCGGCTTCTTTGCCGCGCTCACGCTGCTACTCAGCGGCATTGGCGTCTACGGGCTGATGGCGTCGGACGTGACCCGCCGCACGACCGAGATCGGCGTCCGCATGGCGGTCGGCGCGACGCGCGGCAGCATCTTTTCGCTCATCCTGCGAAAAACAGCCACCCTGCTGACGGCAGGAATCCTTGCAGGAGGCGGCCTGGCTTACCTGGCTGCTCATTTCCTCAAGGCTTTTCTGTACGGCGTCGGCCCGGGGAGCCCGGCTGTGTTCATTATCGCCGTCGCTTTGCTGGCGTTCGCGAGCTTGCTTGCTGCCCTCCTTCCCGCGCGCCGCGCCGTTTCGGTTGAGCCCGTCGCGGCGCTCCGCGCTGAGTAAAAGGCAGTCGGACTTACCTGGACGGAAGGAGGATCACTGCTTGTCCTCGCCTGCCGGGGCGCTTTTCAGCAGCGCGATGGCGGCCTGGTAGCCCGCGTCGGGGACGGGGTGGAAGCCGGCGGAGTCTTCGGTCGAGTCGATGCGCAGCGACTTGACCATGAGGATTTTGCCGGAAAGGTCGAGCCGCATGTGGGTGGTTTCCCAGTGGCGGCCGCCCACGTCGCTCTGCTCGACCAGGATGGTGCCGCCCTTGAAGAGGCGGCCGACGATGCCCCAGCCAAAATCTACGTCGGCGATGAGCCGCGCCTGAAAGCGGACCATGCGCTGCTGGGTCTGGTCGATCCACAGCTCGCCGGCCATGCCGTGGTACACCTCGCCCTGGCGGTCAGGCGGCTGAAAGGCCGGGTTGGGCTTGAACAGGAGCCGGTACGCGGGGCCGTTGGGGCCCGGCACCATGCCGGCGTAGGTGTACAGGAAGGCCTCGGGCAGCAGCTTGACCATCTCGTTGTCGCGGTCGTTGTTGGCCTGGGACTTCTTGTGCCGGGCAGCCTGGTCGCCGGGGTTTGCGTCGAGCTTATCGAGCCGCGCCAGCTCCTGCTGGTTGGCGGCGGCGTCGAGCGGCTTGCCGTCCTTCTCGAGCAGGCGCGAAATGTCACCGTCACGGGTCTCGACGATGTCCTTGACGGTCGCCTTTCCGTCGTCGACCGCATGCAGCGTGTAGCGGAAGGGGTGGCCCCGGTTGGAACTGTGCATTTCGTTATAGGAGGCGTCGTGGACGATTTTGAGGACGTCAGCCGGAGTCGGCTCCTGTGCGTGGCAGGCAGCTGTCAGCAGGAAGACGCCGCCCAGAAGAGCGCTCAGCAGGCAAAGGCACTCGCCAGGCGGGGGGAGCGAGGCGGCGGGAACTGCGCTGGCGGATCTGGACTGGTTCGGCATGGCACCCTTATGTATCTAGTATCGGCCGCCGGCGTGGCTTCGCCGGTGTGCTTTTGTATTGGACGCGGCAAAAGGAACCCCAGTGTGCAACCTTTACGCGGCCGCCGGACGGGTGCCCCGGGCGCGCGGTTGCTGCGTTGCAAGCACAGCATATACAGTGAACGTGAGCCCGCGGGCGCGAGGAGAAGGCATGGCAGTGGTGGAGAATGTAAGCGCGAGCATCGGCAAGAGCGTGCAGGTGCGCGGCGAGGTGAAGGGCAGCGAGGACCTCACCGTGGAAGGGTTTGTGGAAGGCACCATCACGCTGTCGGGCAGCCGCCTGACGGTGGGTGCGAACGCGAAGGTGCAGGCCGATGTCTCGGCGCGCGATGTGATCATTATCGGCCAGCTGCACGGTAACATCACGGCGACGGGCCGGGTGGAGCTGCGCTCGGGCGCGACGCTGACCGGCGACATCCAGGCATCGCGGCTCTCGATTGAAGAGAATGCCGGTTTTTCGGGCAAGGTGGACCTGGTGCAGAGCACGGCAGCCGCGGCCACCGGCACAACCGGGCAGGCGGCGGCGCAGGCGCCCGCTTCGGCCCACGTGCAGACAAGGTAAGCGCCCCCGACGGAAGCATTTCTGGCCTAGTCCGATCCGCGGCAGGCGGGGCGTGCGGCCTCGCCTGCCGCGCTCCAGATGGTTTGAAGAGAGGGCATTGCTGTGCTGCGCAGCTGGTTTTCGAGGCGCGATGAAGCGAAGGGTGCGGGGCGCGGGCCGCGCATTCCGAGGCATTCGAGCGCCTGGTCGGCGATGCGCAAACACTTGGCCGCGGAGCCGAACCTGCGGGTGCTGGACGTGGGGCCGACCTCGCCGGCCAATGTGAATTACCTGACCCAGGCTGGCCACGGCGTGTGGATGGCGGACCTGGTGGCGGAGGCGCTGAAGGGCCCGTGGGAGCTGCCGCCCCCGGATCCGGGCGAGCCGGCCGGCTTCGATACGGCGGCGTTTTTCCAGCACAACATGGACTTTGGCGGCCGCGAGTTCGACGTGGTGCTGCTGTGGACCGCGCTCGATTACATCCCGGACGCGCTGGTGCCGCCGCTGATCGCGCAGCTGCACGGGGCCATGCGGCCCGGTGGACGGCTGCTGGCCATCTTCCACAGCAAGCTGACCGGGCCCAACACCGAGTACTACCGCTACCACCTTACCGAGACCGATTCGGTCGAAATGCAGGAGATGGAGAAGTACCCGGTGCGGCGCGTGTACACCAACCGCAACATCGAGAAGCTGTTTTCCGCCTTTAGCAGTACGCGGTTTTTCCTGGCCAAGGACAATCTGTACGAAGTGATGATTACGCGCTGACCGGTCTCGCCTGGGGCCAGAGCGTGGCCTGGGCTGGAGCCTTTTTGGGGGCCTGCGCTTCGGGTTCGCGGGTCAGGATCGCGTCGGTGCTCCGGTGCGGCAGGCCGTGCCGTCGCGCGGTGCCGGCGACGAGCGCGCGGATGCGGCTCGCGTAGGCCGGGCCGGCAAAGGCATTCGTGCCGTAGCGCTCGGCGTAGCTGGCGGAAAGCGCGGGAAATTCATCGGCGATGAAGCGGAAGAAGGTCTCGCGCGAGCAGGATTTGAGGAACAGGGGCTCGGCCGAGAAAAAGCTGGCGCCTGCGGCGGCGGCTTCCCGGGCGACAAGGTTCAGCGCGGGGCCGTTGTCGGTGATGCCGGGCAGCAGCGGTGAGCAGAGAACGCCGGTCGTGAGGGCAGCCGCGCGCAGGCGCTGGACGGTAGCGAATCGCAGATCGGGCCGGGGCGCCCGCGGCTCGAGCTTGCGGGCCAGCGCGGCATCGGTGGTGGTGATGGTGAGGTGCAGGGTGAGTGCATTGCGGGCGGCGATGGCTTGCAGCAGCGCAATGTCGCGCTCGATCAGCGTGGACTTGGTGACCAGCCCAATGCGCAGGCCGGACTGCCGCGAGAGCACCTCGAGCACGCCTTGCGTGACCCGGGCCTGGCGCTCGATGGGCTGGTAGGGGTCGGTTGCGGTGCCGATCGCGATCTCTTCGGCGGGATCGAAGCCGCGCAGCTCCTGCTCGAGCAGCCAGGGGAGGTTTTGCTTGATGTAAATCTCGCGCTCGAAGGCGGCGGGGTCGGCGAAGTTGAGGAACTCGTGGGTGTACCGGGCGTAGCAGTAGCGGCAGGCGAACTCGCAGCCGCGGTAGGGATTGATGGTGCGCGCGAAGCGGAGTTTGCGCCTGGAAACGGAGCGGTTGAGCGCGGAGCGGATGGGGAGGGCGTGAAAGCGGACGAGGTGTCCGGCGCCGGCATCGGTAGACTGGGCAGCCAGGCGGGCGATGCCGGTGAGGGTGGCAGGCTCAAGGATGGGAAAGAGAGTTTTCGCCTTTTCTTCGCTCATAAAGAAAATGTACTCCAGTTGGACACTAGGAGCCACTCCGTTCAGCGCTGATTTCCGTCGAGCGCGCGCGTGCAGTTCCGCTTCCGGCTTTGCCTCCTGATTTCGAACGCAAGCTGTTACGAAGCAGAGTTGCTACACAGCGAGTACAACGCTATGGCCGCGCACGAAAACCGGGTAAAACCGCCGCTGCCGCCTGCAAAGAACACGAGTCATCCTGAACAAAGCAGGCCGGCATTGCCGGCCTGCGGAGTCGAAGGACCTGCGATACAGGCAAACGGCTCTAGTGGTGATGGTCGTCGTGCCCGCCGCCATGGTTGTCGCGGCCTCCCCCGTTATCGTGATTCTGCTGGGCAGGAGCGCTGTGCTGCTGCGGCTGCGCGGAGGGCCGAGCGGTTTGCGCCTGCGGACGAGCGGTGCCGCCACCCTGGTTGTAGCCGCCCCGGTTGAACTGCCCGTTCTGGGTGCTGCCCCCTCGATAGGCGGTGTTTGGCTGCGCGCCCCGGTTGTAGGTGTTGCTTCCGCTGTTATAACTCTGGCCGCCCCGGTTCACGGTATTGCCGCCGCTGTTGTAGCTCTGGCCGCCGTGGTTGACCGTATTGCCGCCATTGTTATAGGTGTTGCCGCCCCGGTTGTAAGTATTTCCACCGCGATTGATGGTGGTGTTGCCGCCGCGGTTGACGGTGACGTTGTTGATGGTGGTGTGATTGTTGCCGCCGAAGCGGGCGGCCTGGGCCTGGTTGTAGGCGCGGGCTCCCGGGGCGCGGTCGAAGTGGCCGTAGTAGCCGTGGTTGACGACCGTGACGCTGCGCGAGATGTAGGTGTTGTGATTGAAGACCACGGCGCGGGAGTGCCAGTCAGGCGCCCAGCTGTGATAGCCCCAGGAGAAGTGCGCGAACGCGCCGATGGCGATGCCGACGCCGAAGCCGATGGCCAGGCCGGCGCCGAAGCCGATACCGCGCGGCGGCCCATAGTAGTAGCCGCCGTAGACCGGGACCGGCGCGCCGTAGACCACCCACGGGTTGTAGTAGGGGACGTAGACGACCGCCGGACTAACCGGCGCGATCACGATAGCGCCCGGCGCGTAAGTGACGCCCAGCTGCGGGGTGGGCCGCAGGTTGCCGGCCGAGTAGGCGCGCTGCCGCATCGCCTGCACCGCGGTCATTACGTCCTGCGGCTGGTTGTAGTAGGCATTGCCCAGCTGGGTGGTCCAGCCCATGTTGCGGTTCAGGTCGTTGACGACCTGGGGAAAGGCGACGAGCGACTTCACGCTCGGGTCCCAGGGCTGGGTGTTGGCCATCTCGGCCAGCTGCTCGGGCGGGTAGTTGCCGCTCTGCTGGATAAACTGCTGCGCGCTCGCGACCTGGGCCGGATAGGTGGAGGCGGCCAGCACCTGGGCTACCAGCGAGTCGGGGTAGAGGGCGATGGGGGCGACCAGCTGGTCGAGCTGGTCGGGGCCGAGGGGCTGGTAGGCCGAGGGCGGCGGTCCCTGATCCACTCCCTGATCCGCCGGGTTGCCGCCCTGATTGTAGTCGGGCGGCGGGGGTGGAGGGCCGCCGTTATTCTGCTGATCCTGGTTCTGCGGACCACTCTGCGGGTCCTGGGCCAAGGCTACGCCTTGGCTCAGCGGGAGCATGGCCAGGGCCAGCACGCCGGCGACCGCCTGGCGGCTGCGGCGGCCCCACTGGGGTGCTGCTTGGTGATGGATGCTGCCGCTGCGGAAAACAGAGATGCCGTGCCGCGCTTGCCGTTCCCGTGCCGTGCTCGATTCGATATGCATTGCTGCTCCTTACTCCACCTGGTGCGTTTTCGCCTGGCTCGCACGCGGCCAGTGTAATCGTTGCGTCGGCTGTACAGACCCGTTCCCGCGCGGATAGTTCCGCCGGCGGGAAGGCCACTCCCTCGGGCGACTCACTTGCTATATCGTCACTAGAGCGATGAACCATGAGGCGCGTTTGCGGCGGCTCCGCAGCCAGCTGGCGGAGAACAAGACGGGAGCCCTGCTGCTGACGCACGGGCCGGACGTGCGGTATCTGTGCGGATTCACGGGGTCGAACGCGGTGCTGCTGGTGCTCCCGCGGCGCACGATGCTGCTGACCGACAGCCGCTACACGACGCAGGCGCGGGAGCAGACCGCGGGCGCCGGGGTGCGGGTGGTAACGGGCAAGCGGCTGCTGGGCGAGGCGTGCGCGCTGCTGCTGCGGGCCGGGGCGGCCTCGGTAAGCTACGACGGCTCGGCGACCACCGTGGCGGCGCTGGAGCGTATGCAGGCCGCGCTGCCGGCCAGCTACGGCAAGGCGGCACGGCGGCGGTTTTTCGCAGCGCTGCCCGGCTCGCCGGCCGCCCCGCTGCGCGCGACAAAGGACGCGGACGAACTGCGCGCGATGGAGGCGGCGGCGCTGCTGGGCTGCCAGGTGTTTGAGGCGGTGCTGCCGCGGCTGGCCGCGGGCTCTGTCACGGAGCGCGAGATCGCGGCGGAGCTCGAATACGCCGCGCGGCGCAGGGGCGCCGACGGCATGTCGTTTGAAACCATCGTCGCCTCGGGCGCGCGGTCGGCGCTGCCGCACGGGGTGGCGAGCGGGCAGAAGCTGCCGCGGCGCGGGTTTGTGACCCTGGATTTCGGTGTTATGCTCAGGGGTTACTGCTCCGACATGACCCGCACGGTGTACCTGGGAAAGCCAACCCGCGAAGAGAAGTCGGCCTATGCCGCGGTGCTCGAGGCCGAGCAGGCCGGGGTAGCGGCGGTGCGCGCCGGGGTGCTGGCGTCATCAGTGGATGGGGCGGCCCGCGGGGTGCTGCGCCGCGCGGGGTTGGCAAAGTATTTCTCCCACTCCACCGGGCACGGGGTCGGCCTCGAAATCCACGAGGGGCCCCGGCTGGGGGCGAAGGCTCCGGGAAATGCGGACGAGCTGCTGGAAGAGGGTATGGTGGTCACGGTCGAGCCGGGGGTGTATCTGCCCGGCCGCTTCGGGATCCGTATCGAGGACATGGTCGCGGTCGAGGCCGGCGGCGGCCGGGTGCTGACGCCAACGCCAACGGAACTGCTGACGTTGTAGCGAGAGCCCTTGCGGGCAAGGGCGGCGCAACGCTGTATGCGAAAGAAGAAAACAGACGAGATGAATCCGGAAGAGAGTAAGGCGCTCCAGGCGATGATCGAGGAGCTGGTCGAGTTTCTCGAAAAGAAGAAGGTGGGCGAGTTTCGCCTGGAGCAGGGCGAGCTCAAGATCGAGCTGCGGTTCGCGGACTCGATCGCGGCGGCGCACAGCGCGCCCGCCTTCAACCCGGGGCACGTGGATCCTTTGTTGCTGGCGCGGCTGATGGGCGCCGCGGCGCAGAGCCCGGGCGGCCGCGAAGCTCCGCCGGCAGCCGGGGCGCCGGCGGCCAGCGAAAGCGCCGCGCCGGCTGCGGAGGAGGTGCTGCACACGGTCAAGTCGCCGATCGTGGGAACCTTTTACGAGTCGCCCTCGCCGGGCTCTCCTGCGTTCGTCAAGCCCGGGGACCAGGTCGAGCCGGGCCAGCCGCTGTGCATCGTTGAAGCCATGAAGCTGATGAACGAGATCGAGTCCGACATCGGCGGCGAGATCGTCAAGCGGCTGGTCGAGAACGGGCAGCCGGTCGAGTACGGCCAGCCGCTGTTTGCCGTGCGCGCGCGCCAGCTCTGACGCGCAGCCTGCTGTTCGCCGCAAACCCCTGATCGCTGCAAACGGAGAAAAGCGTGTTTCGTAAAGTCCTGATCGCCAACCGCGGCGAGATCGCCCTGAGGGTCATCTGCGCGTGCAAGGAGCTGGGCATCCGCACGGTCGCCGTGTATTCGGAGGCCGACCGCAATGCGCTTCACGTGCGGTTTGCCGATGAGGCGATCTGCATCGGGCCGCCGCGCTCGGCGGAGAGCTACCTGCATGTGCCGGCGGTGATCGCGGCGGCCGAGATCGCGGATGTGGACGCGATCCACCCCGGCTACGGCCTGCTGAGCGAGAACGCCAACTTCGCCGAGGTGTGCCGCGATTCGAACATCAAGTTCATCGGGCCGCCGCCTGAAGTGACGCGGATGATGGGCGAGAAGTCGATGGCGCGCCAGACGATGAAGAAGGCGAAGGTGCCGATCCTGCCCGGCTCGGACGGGATACTGGCCGATGAAAACGAAGCCCTGGACTGGGGTAAAACGATCGGCTACCCGGTAATTCTGAAGGCGGTTGCTGGAGGCGGCGGCCGCGGCATGCGGATTGTGCGCTCCGCCGCGGAGCTGCCCGGGCTCTACCAGGCCGCGCATACCGAGGCGGCAAATGCCTTCGGCAACGGCGACCTATACATGGAAAAGTTCATCGAGCGGCCCCGGCATATCGAGTTCCAGGTGCTGGCCGATGAGCACGGCCAGGTCATGTCGCTGGGCGAGCGGGAGTGCTCGATCCAGCGCCGGCACCAGAAGCTGATCGAGGAGGCGCCGTCGCTGCAGGTGACGGAGAAGATGCGGGCCGACATCGGGAAAACCATCCGCAAGTCGCTGGTCGATGTGGGCTACCAGAACGCCGGGACCATCGAGTTCCTGATGGATGAGGATGGCAAGCTGTACTTCATCGAGATGAACACGCGCATTCAGGTGGAGCACCCGGTAACCGAGATGGTGACGGGGATCGACCTGGTGAAGGCGCAGCTGCGGATCGCGGCGGGGGAAAAGCTGGCCTCGATTGTGCCGGAGCCGGTGACGATCCGGGGCCACGCGATCGAGTGCCGGATCAACGCGGAGCACCCGGAGAAGTTCACGCCGTCGGCGGGCAAGATTACGGCCTTCAACCTGCCCGGCGGCAACGGGGTGCGGGTGGATACGGCGCAGTATGCGGAGGGGGTGGTGCCGCCGTATTATGACTCGCTGATCGCGAAGCTGATCACCCACGGGAAGGACCGGGCGGAGGCGATCGCGCGGATGGAGCGGGCGCTTGAGATGTTCGTGGTGGAGGGAATCTTCACGACGGTGCCGCTGCACCGCAAGATTTTCGCGGACGAGGAGTTCCGCAAAGGCGAGTTCGATACCAAGTTCATGGAACGGTTTTTCGAGCGGGAAAAGGAGCGCCGCGCCGAGGGCGGGCATTTCTTCCCCGCGACGTAGTTCCCGCGGGAATTGCTGGAGTCATGGATCGCTTGCAGCTGATCGCGCGTAGCGCGAGATCGTCCTTGTAAAGTGCAAGATATGCCACTCCTTCTGCCGCCGCTTTACCCCATTCTCGATGCGCACTCGTTTCCGACGGAGCCGCGGGAGCGAGATGCGTTTGTGGGGCGCACCGTGCGTGAACTGGGCGAGGCGGGAGTCACGCTGGTGCAGCTGCGGATGAAAGGCTGTTCGCGGGAAGAGGTCCTGCGCGTGGCGGCAGCGGCGAGGGCAGCCGCGCCGAACGGCATGCGGCTGATTCTGAATGACTGGGCGGAGCTGGTGCGGGAGACCGGCTTTGACGGCGTGCATTTAGGACAGCAGGATGCGGCGATGGACATTGCGCGGAAGCTGGTGGGGCCGGATGCGGTGATCGGGCTTTCGACGCACACGGTGGTACAGGTGGAGTTGGGCGTGCGGACCAGCGCGGACTACCTGGCGGCGGGGCCGGTGTTCGCGACCGGGAGCAAGGCGGACGCGGAGCCGGCGGTAGGCCTTGAAGGGGTGCGGGCGGCGCGCGCTGCGACAGCCAGGCCGCTGGTCGCGATCGGCGGAATCACGCTCGCGAATGTCGAGGCAGTGTGGGCGGCGGGGGCCGACTCGGTTGCGGTGATTGGGTCGCTGTTCTCGGGCGCGCGGCCGCCGGGGAGAATGGCTGAAGACTTTCTGCGGCTTTTCCGGTAGAACACTCATAACCGTGACCGCATCCGCGCCTGCAGCGACGCAAAACGTAACCAGTGAGCCGATGGTGAAGGGCCTCGGCCTGTTCTCGGCGACCGCCATCGTGGTCGGGTCGATGATCGGGTCCGGCATTTTCATCGTCTCGGCGGATATTGCCCGGCTGACCGGTTCGCCGGCGCTTCTGATCGGCGCCTGGCTGGTGACGGCGGTGATGACCATCATCGGCGCGCTCAGCTACGGCGAGCTGGCGGCGATGATGCCGCGCGCGGGCGGACAGTATGTCTACCTGCGCGAGGCGCTGGGGCCGATGTGGGGCTTCCTGTTCGGGTGGACGCTGTTCCTAGTGATCCAGACGGGGACGATCGCGGCGGTGGGGGTCGCGTTCGGCAAGTTTCTCGGGGTGTTTTTTCCCTCTGTCTCCTCGACCCACTGGCTGCTGCACCTGGGCCATGTGCCCGCGCTGCATATTGGGCCGGTAGTGCTGGGCAACATGGAGTTGGGAATCAATACGGCCAACCTGGCGGGCATCCTCATCGTGATCCTGCTGACGGTGGTCAATGTGTTCGGCGTGCGGCTGGGCGCGCTGGTGCAGAATGTGTTCACGACCGCGAAGACCCTGGCGCTGCTGGGCCTGGTCTTGTTCGGTGTGGCGATCGGGCGCAACCATGCGGCCATCGCGGCGAACTTTCAAGGCGGAAACTTTTGGACCGGCGCGGGCTGGCACTCGGTGCATCCGATTGCGGCGGCGAGCGGCGGCGGGGTGATCCTGGTCGGCATCGTGACCATGCTGGCGGTGGTGCAAACCGGGTCGCTGTTCTCGGCGGATGCCTGGAACAACGTGACGTACACGGCCGGAGAAGTGCGCAACCCGCAGCGCAACCTGCCGCTGTCGCTGGTGCTGGGCACCGGCATTGTGCTGGCGCTGTATGTGCTGGCGAATTTCGTGTACCTGTTCGCGCTGCCGCTGGCCGGCGATCCGCACGGGGCGACCGCCTTTGCGCGCGGCATCCAGTATGCCAGCGAGGACCGGGTCGCGACCGCGGTGCTGCAGCAGATGTTTCACTCGGCCGGCGGGTACCTGATGGCCGCAGCGATCCTGATCTCGACGTTCGGCTGCGCGAACGGGCTCATCCTCGCCGGCTCGCGGGTGTACTACGCAATGAGCCGCGACGGGTTGTTTTTCAAGGCGACCGGGCGGCTGCACCCGCGGTACAAGACCCCGGTAGCCTCGCTCGCGATCCAGGCGGTCTGGACCTGCTTTCTGTGTATCTCGGGCTCGTACGGGCAGCTGCTGGACTACATCATCTGCGCGGAGCTGGTGTTCTACATCCTGACCATCGCCAGCCTGTTTGTGCTGCGGGTGAAGCGGCCGGATGCCCAGCGGCCCTACCGAGCGTTCGGCTATCCAGTGCTGCCGGCTCTCTATATTTTGATGGCAGCGACGATCTGCTTTACACTGCTGCGCTACAAGCCGCAGTACACCTGGCCGGGGCTGCTGCTGGTGCTGCTGGGGATGCCGGTGTATCTGCTCTGGTCGCGCTCGGCGGCCAGCCGCGGCGCTTTGAACCGCGGCAAATAGAAATAATCCAGTCGATCCAAGGGAGAACAAGCCTGCGCATGCCGAACCTGCTAGCGACCAAGCCGATGTCGATGCTCCGCAATGAGGCGAGTGAGGAAGGCGAGCACACGCTGAAGCGGTCGCTGGGGCCCGTGAACCTGGTGACGCTGGGCATCGGCGCGATCGTAGGCGCGGGCATTTTCGTGCTGACCGGGCACGCGGCAGCGGCGAATGCGGGGCCGGCGCTGGCGCTCTCGTTTATCCTCGCCGGTATCACCTGCGCGTTTGCGGGGCTGTGCTACGCGGAGTTCGCCTCGATCATTCCGATTGCCGGCTCGGCATACACCTACGGCTATGCGACGCTGGGCGAGTTTGTGGCATGGATTATCGGCTGGGACCTGGTGCTCGAGTATGCGTTCGGCGCGGCGACGGTGGCGAGCGGCTGGTCGGGCTACCTGCTGAGTCTGCTCGAACAGCTGCACCTGACGCCCTCACCCGCGCTGGCACGGTTTACGACCACGCTGGGCAACACGATTTACCTCTACCACGGGAAGTGGCAGCCGCTGGAGGCGATGGCGCCGGGGACCGATGTTTCAGGCCTGGTGCACGTGACCGGTGTGGCCAACCTGATCGCCTTTGTCGCGATCGTGCTGGTGACAGCGGTGCTGGTGATCGGCATCAAGGAGTCGGCCAATCTGAACTCCGCCATCGTGTTTGTAAAGCTCGCGATCGTGGGCGTGTTTGTGGTGCTGGGGGCGGATTACCTGCTGCACCACCGGCAGCTGCTGGCCCATAACTGGCACCCGTTCATCCCTAGGAACGAAGGGCCGGGCAAGTATGGACTGTCGGGCATCGCGGCGGGCGCGGCTTCGGTGTTCTTCGCGTACATCGGCTTCGACGCGGTTTCGACCGCCGCGCAGGAGGCGAAAAACCCGAAGCGCGATATGCCGATCGGCATTCTTGGTTCGCTGGTGTTCTGCACGCTGCTCTACATCGTGGTTTCGCTGGTACTGACCGGCCTCGTGAATTATCGCGAACTGAATGTGGCGGAACCGGTCGCGGTGGGCATCGACGTGACCGGCATTACCTGGGGCTCGATCCTGGTCAAGGTGGGCGCGGTATTCGGGCTGGGCACGGTAATGCTGGTGATGCTGCTGGGGCAGTCGCGCGTGTTCTTTTCGATGTCGAAGGACGGGCTGCTGCCGAAGTGGGCGAGCGCGATCCACCCGCGATTCCGGACGCCGTGGATTTCGAACATTGTGGTGGGAACCATCGTTGCGTTTCTGCCGGCGCTGCTGCCGATCGGCAAGCTGTCGGAGCTCGTGAACATGGGGACTTTGCTGGCGTTCGCGATCGTGTCGGCGGGAGTGTGGATTCTGCGGGTGCGGCAGCCGGAGTTGGCGCGGCCGTTCAAGACTCCCCTGGTGCCGCTGGTGCCGATCCTCGGCATCGTGAGCGCGTTTTACCTGATGTTCCAGCTGCCGGCGCTGACGTGGGAAGTGGTCGGAGTCTGGCTGGTGATGGGCCTGGCGATTTACTTCGGCTACTCGGTGAAGCATAGCGCGGTGCAAAGGCTGCCGCAGGAGCGGACGACGGGGCGGGATTAGTAGCCTTTTACCCACGCAGAGGGCTTAAGCGGACCGGTAACCGTAAGCTAAGTGACCCTTGCGTCACTTCGTCACCGCAACGCAGCAGCGCGGCTTCTGGATTGAGCTCGCCGATTTATAGTTTCTGTATCTCATCAATGTGAAGTTCTTCCTTGTGCATGGCGTTCTGCTTTGTAGATTGCATCCTTTGCAGGTATCTACTACCGTGCCTCTTTTCAGGTCATCCGCTGTCCCGGAAATGTACGGTCTGTCACTGAACAAGGCCATACATTTTCAGGAGACTCTGCCCGTGCCAAGGAAACTGGTACCATCCCCGCTTTGCCCCACCGAGAAAGTCACCGAGGAGCAGCTGGCAACCGACCTTGCTGTGCTCGAACTGGACAAGACCATTCACTCTTCCAACCGCCGGTCGTTTTTTTCAGGCCTCGCCGCCCTGGGCGCCGCCGCCGCTGCCGCCAGCCTGCTCGCGTCGGCGCCGGCGGCCCGTGCACAGATCGCGCCGCCCGCCGGGCCATCCATCCTGGACGTTTTGAACTTCGCGCTCAACCTCGAATACCTGGAGGCCAATCTCTACATCTCCGTTTCCGGCAGCGACCCCATCCCGCCCGGCTACGGCTCCGGCGCGGAGATTACCGGCGCGCCCGGCAAGCTCAACCTCGACCCGCAGACCCTGGCCACCGCGCAGAACCTGGCCCTCGACGAGCTGCACCACATCGAGCTGCTGCGCATCCTCATCTACAAGCTCAACGGCATCCCCATCAACCAGCCGGTGCTCGACTACACCTTGGGCGGCAAGATGTCGATCACCACCCAGGCGCAGTTCCTCGCCGTCGCGCGGCAGTTTACCGCGGTCGGCAATAGCGCCTATGCCGGGGGCGCGCAGTACCTGGTCAGCAACCCGTTCGTGCTCACCGGCGCCGGGCAAATCCTTGGTACCGAAGCCCAGCACCTGGGCGGCATCAATGTGCTGTGCAATATGCAGGGCGTCGTCTCGCCGCCGGTCGACGCGCAGGATTACCCGCCCGTCGGACCCAACACCGAGTACTTCACCCTGTCGCCGAACAACGCGCCCTTCACCACGGGCCCGTCGATCGGCCCGTTCCGGACCCCGCAGCAGGTGCTCGGCGTCGTCTACGGCGTCTCCACCGCGGAAACTCTAAACCCGCAGCCAGGCGTCACCTCGGGCGGCTTTTTCCCGCAGGGCCTCAACGGCAGCGTCAAGTCGACCTAGAGCCGCGCGAACTGAGGCGCAGTCTTCGCGGACTGTCAACGTTCACGCAACCGGAACCCGAGCGAATGGAGAAGTGAATTTATGTTGAACCACACGGAAGAAATCAATGCGCGGGAAGCTGGCCTGCCGGCCGGCGCGCAGGGGAAGGGAAGCGGCCTCAATCGGCGGCGCTTTCTGCAGGCTGCCGGCCTCTCGGCCGGGGTCGTCGGCCTTGCTGGCTGCGGCGGCATCATCGGCGTCGACCCGCAGGCCGGTCCAGCACCGTCGATTGAAGACGTGCTGAACTTCGCGCTCAACCTCGAGTACTTCGAGGCGTCTTTTTACCTCTACATCACCACCGGCAGCGGTCTGCAGAGCGCCGATATGGGCGCCAACCCGGGCAAGATCACCGGCGGCGCGCAGGTCAAGTTCACCGACCCCAACGTCGCCGCGCTCGCCAATCAGCTGGCCGCCGACGAGCAGGCCCACGTGCGCTTCCTGCGCGCCGGCATGCAGGCCTTCAACCTGGCGCCGGTCGACCTGCCGGCGCTCAATCTGGCCGCCATGGGCGCGCCAACCGATGATGCGACCTTCCTCGCGCTCGCCCGGCAGCTTGAAACCGTCGGCACCAGCGCGTACGAGGGCGGCATCCAGTACCTCTCGACCAATATCCTGGCGGTCAAGTACGCGGCGTTGATCCACGATGCCGAGGGCCAGCACGAGTCGGCCCTGCGGCAGTTCTGCATCATGAAGGGCATCAGCTCGCCGGCGGTGGACAAGTTCGACCGGCCTCCGATGCTGGGGCCGACCACGATGTTCAACACGAGCACCCTCACCGGGCTCAACACGGCGCGCAACTCGTCCGAGGTGCTGCAGGTGGTCTATGCGGCGGCCGGCAAAACGGGGGTGACGAGTGGAGGGTTCTTCCCGGCCGGCTTGAATGGCAATGTGAAGAGCACGTAGCCTGTCAATAGGAAGAAAAAGCCCGGCGAGCGCCGGGCTTTTTTGTTGGGCGCATGCAAGCACTAGGCGTTCGCGGTCGCGCAGAACTCCTGGAAAGCGCGCTGCAGTTCGCCGCCGATGGCCTGGGCGGTGTTGGCCTCGATGGCGTAGCGCTGCATCAGGTACACCAGCTCGCCGTCGCGCAGGATGGCGATGGCGGGCGAGGTGGGCGGGTTGCCGCCGAAGTAGCCGCGGGCCTTCTCGGTGGCTTCGCGGTCCTGGCCGGCGAAAACCGTGACGGCGTGGTCGGGCTTGACGGTACCCTGCAGAGCGAGGCGGACGCCGGGGCGCATCTTGCCGGCGGCGCAGCCGCAGATGGAGTTGACGACCACCATCGTGGTGCCGGGCTGGGCGAGGGCGGCGTCGAGTTCAGCGGCGGTGCGAGCTTCTTCAATGCCGACCCGCGTCAGCTCTTCCCGCATCGGGATGACCATGATCTCTGGATACATACAGCTCCTCCTGGTGGGCGGCGTTGGCGGCCACGTCTCTATTGTAACCGGCAACGGCAAGACCCCCTACGCGGGAGGCGGTCACTTCGTGACGGGTGTACCGGGGTTTGCAGCCGCAGGGTACGTGACCCTCCCGTTGGTCGGGCTCGACATCGCTGATGCCGAGCATCGCGAGGCCCACAGATGCTGAGTCTGCGAACACAAGGTATACACGTCACGAAGTGACCGCCTCCCGCGCAGGGGGTCTTGCATTATGTTGTTATTTATGGGTGGTTCTTCGACCGGGTTTTCGCTGCAGGAACACGTACCGCTGGCCCCGCACACGACCTTTGGCGTGGGCGGCTCGGCGCGATGGTTCGCGGCTGTGCGCACCGAAGAGGAACTGGCGCGGGCCTGCGGGTGGGCGGCTGCGCAGGACCTGGAGCTGTTTGTGCTGGGCGGCGGCAGCAATGTGCTGGTGGCGGACGGCGGATTTGCCGGGCTGGTGGTGCAGGTGGGACTCCGCGGCGTACGGGAGCGGGAGGAGGCGGGACGGCGGCTGTTCACGGCGGCTGCCGGGGAGAGCTGGGACGAGCTGGTAACGCGGACGGTGGAGGCAGGCTGCGCGGGAATGGAGTGCCTGGCGGGGATTCCGGGCAGCGTGGGCGGGACGCCGGTGCAGAATGTGGGCGCGTACGGGCAGGAGGTGGCGCAGACCATCACGCGGGTACGCTGTTACGACCGGGAAAGCGGCGATTTTCTCTGGTTTACCGGGGAACAGTGCGGGTTTGCATACCGCACCAGCCGGTTCAATGCGAGGCCGGACCGAGGGCGGTACATTGTGACGGAAGTGGAGTTTGCGCTCATTCCTGGCGGGGCTCCGTCGCTGATGTATGCCGACCTGCGGCGGCACTTTGCCGGGCGGGGCGGGCAGCCGTCGCTCGCGGAAACGGCCGAGGCGGTGCGGGCGATTCGCCGGAGCAAGGGCATGGTGATCGAAGGCGGACCGCTGGCGGGGCGTGACCCGGATACGCGGAGTGCGGGGTCGTTTTTCAAGAATCCGGTGGTAGCCGAGGGGGTGTACGCGGGGATCGCGGCCTCGGTGGCGCCAGCTGCAGTGCCGAGCTATCCGGCGCCTGACAAGACCGGCGGAGGTGCGCGGCGCAAGCTGCCGGCGGCTTGGCTGCTGGAGCAGGCGGGGTTTGGGAAGGGATTTCAGCTGGGCGGCGCGGCTATTTCGTCGAAGCACACGCTGGCGCTGACCAACCGGAGCGGGAAGGCGACGGCTGCTGACATTCTGGCGCTGCGGGACCTTTTGGCGGAGGGGGTGTACCGGCGGTTTGGGGTGGTTTTGGAGGCGGAACCGGTGCTGGTTGGCACATCGGCGGCATAAGCCGCGGTCTGGCGGCAGAAACGCTTCTATGGCGCCCCGAGTTGGCGGAGTACCTGGTCGCGTTCGGCGTGGAGCATCTCCGACGGGGGTCCCTGCTCAATAGCGACCCCTGCCTCCATGCGGACCACGGTTTCGGCGCGCGACCAGACCTCCGCGACGTCGTGCGAGACCAGGAGCATGGCAATGGATCGCAGGCGGAGGTACTCGTCGAGCCGGATCCAGAGGCGTGTCTTACGGGCGGCGTCGAGTGCGCTGAAAGGCTCATCGAGCAGAAGCAGCTTGAGGGGAGGGGCCAGAGCCCGGGCCAGCGCGACCCGCTGCTGCTCGCCCCCGGAGAGACGGCCCGGCAAGCGGGTGCGCACCTGCTCGAGTTCGAAGAGGTAGAGCAGCTCGTTGACGCGATTTTTTTTCTTAGATAAGTCTTTTGTCCCGATGCCGAAACAGATGTTTTCTTCAACCGTCAGGTGAGGAAAAAGCGCAGGTGTCTGGGTGACAAAGCCAATCTCACGGTCTGCTGGCGGAAGATGAATGCGGCGGCCGGAGTCGGCGAGCGGCTGGCCGTGGAGGAGGATGGTGCCGCGAGCCGGCCGCACCAGGCCCGCAAGCATGCGCAGGAGGGTGGTTTTGCCGGCGCCGGACGGCCCAAATAGGGCTGCCCGCTGGGCAAGGAGCGTGAAATGAGCGCGCAGGGCGAGCGCGCCCGCCTGGTATTCAGCGTCGATGGCGAGCAGGGGCGTCACGGGGTACGGGCCTGGCCGTGAGACTGGACCTGGGCGCGCTGGCGAAAGCTGTACAGCAGGGTGAGGGCGGCTAAGGAGGCGATCAGCAGGGCGGCCGCGGTGTGGTTGGCGCCCCGGTAGTCGAAGCTCTGCACCTGGTCGAGCAGCGCGATAGACAGCGTGCGGGTGGAGCCGGGAATGTCGCCGCCGATCATGAGCACGACGCCGAACTCGCCGACAGTATGAGCGAAGGCGAGCAGGGCGCTGGCCACGACGGCGCGGCGGGAGAGCGGCAGCAGGACGCTCCAGAGAATGCGGAAGCGTCCGGCGCCGAGCAGCTGCGCGGCTTCCAGCAGGTTGTGCGGCACCTGGGCAAAGCCGGTGACCAGCGGCTGGAGCGCGAACGGCAGACTGTAGAGGAGCGAGCCGACGACCAGTCCGCTGAACGAAAAGGCCAGGGGATGGCCGAGCAGCTGGGCGCAGGCGCGGCCGAAACCGGTTTGCGGGCCCAGCAGGACGAGAAGGTAGTAGCCGAGCACGGTGGGCGGCAGAACCAGGGGAAGCATCGCAACGGCCTCGGCCAGCGGGCGCAGGCGGGCGCGGCCGAGGACCAGCCAGCCGGCGAGCGGGACAGCGAAGAGCAGCAGAAGCGCGGCAGTGAGGGCGGAAAGGCGAAGCGTGAGCAGCAGGGCCTGAGTGTCGATCATGTTCCTCGTTAAGCGGTCTTAAGCGGTCAAGCAGCGGGGCGGCAGGCCGATGCAACGCAGGTCCTTCGACTCGCGCGCCACGTCAACTCCGCTCAGGATGACCCCGTGTTCCCGGATAGGAGCGACTCTGCTTTCTGCTCAAGTGGAGGGAAGCTCAGTCGGGTGGGCTCAAACCTTTTTGCTCGAGCAGCGACCGGATGGCTGGCATTCGCAGAAAGTCCAGGAGGCGGGCCGCGCCGGGAGCGTTTGCGCCATGCTTGAGCACGACGGCTCCCTGCAGGATGGCGGGATAGTCCGCGGGGGGCACCGGGACGAATGTTCCGTCGGCGGTGAGCTTTTCGGTCTTCGCGCTGGTGAGTGAGAGGAAGCCGACCTCGGCGTTGCCGGAGTCGGCGTACTGGGCCGTCTGGGCGATGTTGGCGGCGACCCGCAGTTTGGAGGCAAGCGGAGCCTGGAGACCGAGCTTGGCAAGGGCGGCCTGCGCGGCGCGGCCGTAGGGGGCGTGTTCGGCGTTGGCGATGGCGACGGACTGGAGAGCCGGGTCGTGCAGAATGCCCATGGAAACCGGCTTGCCGTGGAGCACCGGCGCGTCCTTGCGGGCCCATAGGACGAGGGTGCCGCGGGCGTAGACGATGGGCCTAGTCTCGTTGGCCAGGCCGGCGTCGATGACCCGCTGGGGAAAGCTCACGTCGGCGGCGAAGAAGATGTCGAAGGGCGCGCCGCTGATGATCTGCTGGGCGAGTGTGGCCGAGCTTTGGTAGGTGGCGTCGGCATGGATGCCGGTCTGCTGCTCGAACTGCTGGAGAACCGCAGGCAGCACCGGCTCGAGGTCGGCCGCGGCGGCGATGCGCAGGGTGGGCGGGGCTGCCTGCGCGCGGGCCGCGGCCGATGATACGAGCAGAAGAAGCGCCAGCGGAAACAGCTTCCACCGGCTGGGGCGGGTTTTCGGAGTCTTCATACGCGGAGCACCATGACTTCGGTCGATTTGATCAGGGCGGCGACGGTTTCGCCCACGCCGAGGCGCAGCTCGCGGGCAGCGTCGGCGGTGATGATGGAGGTGAGCAGCTGGCCGCCGATGGAGATTTTGACCTGGGCGAGCAGACCCTCAAGCTTGAGCTCGACCACGCGGCCGACCAGCTGGTTGCGGCCGGAGACGGTGCGCATCATCTCGCGGCGCGGGGTTTCCGGGCGCCTGGCTTCGTGGAGCAGCGCGTCCAGCTCGCTCTCGTCGATGCGATAGTGCCCGCCGGGAGTCCGGCTGGCCTTGATTTTGTCCTGGTAAAGCCACTGCTTCATGGTGGGGTAGGAGATGCCGAGGCGGAGGGCAGCCTGGCGCGGAGTGAGCAGGGGAGCCATAGGCGAGAGTATACGATTCTGGCGCGATTTACGCTACGATTTTGCGCTCGCATTCAGAAGGCGTTTTTCGCTGCACGACGGGTCACTGGCTGGCCTGCTGCTGTGCGAGCTGCTTGCGATAGGAGGCCTCAAACTCGGCCACGGTCCTGCGATAGCCATTGGGGTCGATCCAGACGGATGGTCCCTGGGTTGGCAGACGAGCGAGTTTGGGGAGCATGTCGAAGTAGATCCCGTGGGCGCCGAGAAAGATGTCGCACGGCAGCGCCTTCAGGGTGGCGAAGGTGTGGTCGAAATCGCCGGCAATGCCCGGGTACGAGGCGGGTTTGCCGTGGACGGCAACCAGCCGCACGCCGGGATTGAGCGCCCATCCGCCGACGATGACCACGTTGAGAGTGCGGCCGCCTTCATGCGCCTGCATGGTCCACGTGGTGCAGCCCCGGGTATGTCCGGCTGTCTTGTGGGCTACAAGGGTGGTGTCGCCAAGGGTCACGGTGTCGTGGTCGTGGAGGACGCGATCGACGCGCGCCGGGGCAAAGTGCGGCATGGTGGGATCGAAGTCGGACGCACCGCCCGTCTCCATGACTTCGACGTCGCCGTCCATGACCATGTCCTGGGCGTGGGTTTCGCGGAGAACTTCGGCCGCACCGGCAACGTGATCGTAATGCGCCTGGCTGTTGAGGAGGATTCTGGTGTCTGCCCATCGAAAGCCGAGCTTTTCGACGCTGCGGCGAATCAGGGGTGGTGAAGACTGGAGATCGGCGTTGATGAGGATGTTGCCTTTGGGCGTAACGATCAGGTAGGCGGCCAGATCGCGCGATCCGACGTAGAAGAGGTTGCCGGAAATCCGGAACGGAGCAATGGGAGTGGTCCAGTCGGCGGGGAGGGCGTGGCCGGGCGGGACCGCGAGGGTGAGGAGCAGGGCTAGACACAGGAGAAGTTTCATGGAATGACCAGGGTACAGCCGCGAGGGATGTAGGAATCGGGCGTTACCGGAAGGGTAAATAGAAGGTGCGCCCGGCCGCGGGTGACGGAAGTGCGCGGAACGGGCTTACGCGGCGTTCCGAGGCCGTGCCCCGATGCTAGGCTGGACTTCTATGGAGAGCGTGACGGAGGCTCTGCCCGGCGTCGGCGCCGGAGTGGCGGGGGAACGGCATGAGCTGCACTGCACGGGATGCGGGGCAGTGGCGGCGCCGGGCACGCTCAAGGGCGACCTGCGGTGCGGCGGGTGCGGGGACCTGTACGAGGTGCGCTACCCGCAGTGGCCGAAGGGGGATTCCGGGTACGCGGCGGAGCTGCGCGAACGCTGGCAGCAGCGGCGGCTCTCGCCGGCCGCGATCGACCAGAGCGGGGTGTGGCGGTTCCGGGATCTGCTGCCGATTGTGGGCGATGTGGGAAAAATCATTACGCTGCGCGAGGGCAATACGCCGCTGTACCACCTGAAACGGAACGCACGGGCGCTGGGGCACGAGAGGCTGTACGGCAAGCACCAGGGAATGAACCCGACAGGCTCATTTAAGGACACGGGGATGACGGCGGCGCTGTCGGTGGCGCATGAGCAGGGATTTGGCTGGGTCGCGTGCGCCTCAACGGGGAACACATCGGCTGCGATGGCAGCGTATGCGGCGCGGGCCGGGATGCGGTCGCTGGTGCTGATCCCGGAGGGAAAGGTCGCCTGGGGCAAGCTGTCGCAGGCGATGGACTACGGCGCGCGAAGCCTGCAGCTGCGGACCGACTTCGACGGCTGCGTGCGGGTGCTGGCGGAGGTGGTGCGGCGGGCGCCGGTGTTTCTACTCAACTCGGTAAACCCGTACCGGCTGGAGGGGCAGAAGACGCCGGCGTTCGAGATCGCGGAGGCGATGGGCTGGGAGGTGCCGGACCACGTGATTGTGCCCGGCGGGAACCTGGCGAATGTGTCGGCGCTGGGCAAGGGATTTGAGGAAATGCTGGCGCTGGGTCTGACCAAGCGGCTGCCGCGGTTGTCGGTTGTGCAGGCCGAGGGAGCGAACCCGCTGTACCGGCTGATGCAGAGCCCGGGAGACGGCGTGCTGCGGCCGGTGGCGGCGAAGACCCGGGCGAGTGCGATCCAGATCGGCAACCCGGCTTCGTGGAGGAAGGCGCTGCGGATCGTGCGGCGGACGGACGGGTTTTGCGAGCAGGTGTCCGAGGCGGAGATTGCGCTGGCGAAGGCCGAGATTGGATTGGAAGGGATCGGGTGCGAGCCGGCTTCGGCGGTCACGCTGGCGGGCTTCAAAAAGCTGCGGGCCGCGGGGAAGGTGGACGCGCGGGAGTCGGTGGTGCTGCTGCTGACTGGGCACACTCTGAAGGATTCCGAGTACACGATCCAGTATCACCGGGGCGAACTGCTGGAGGCCGGGGAGGCGGGGCCGTATGCCGCGGCTATCGAGCGGACGCGGCGGGACTCGGTGCTGCTGGAGGCGGATGCGGCGGCGGTGCTGGGGGCGATGGAGGCGGGGTCCGGAGGGTGAATGGGCGTGAGCTGGAGCGGCGGGTTGGCTGAGCGGGAAACTTTGTCGCTGCGGCTGCCGGCGACCTCGGCCAATCTGGGGCCGGGGTTCGATACGCTGGCGCTGGCGCTGGCGCTGTCTCTGGAAGTCGAGGCGACTCGGGCGGCGGAGTTCCGGATCGAGGCCAGCGGGCGCAGTGCGGGGGTGTGTTCGGCGCTTAAGGGTAACCTGCTGCTCGAAACCTACCGTGAAACCTGGGCGCGGTATGGGACGGGGGCGGTGCAGCCGCTGGCGCTGACGGTGCGCAACGGGATTCCACTGGGGATGGGGTGCGGGTCGTCGGCGGCCTCGCGGCTGGCTGGGATCGCGCTGGCATCGCATTTCGGGGGACTGGGCTGGGGACGCGGGAGGATGCTGGACGAGGCGGCGGCGCTGGAACACCATCCGGACAACGCGGCGGCGTGCTGCCTGGGCGGCTTCGTGGTGGCGGGTTGGGAGGGCGCGGCGGAGGACCGACTGAATCGCATAGAGCGGTTGGAACGGCTGGATCGCTTGGAGGCCGCCACTGCGAACCCTCGCCCGAACCGCGACGCGAACCCAGACGCGATCCCGGTGATTTCGCGGCCGCGGGTGCGGGCGATTTCGATCGCGCCTCCGGCTGCTTGGCGAGCTCTGCTGGTACTGCCGGAGCAGCCGCTGGCGACCACGGCCTCGCGGGCGGTGCTGCCGGAGCAGTATGGGCGGGAGGCGGTGGTCGAGAACCTGCAGAATGTCGCCCTGCTGACGGCGGCGTTCGCGCGCGGGGATGGACAGCTGCTGGTGGACGCGACCCGGGACCGCCTGCACCAGCCCTTCCGCGGGCTGGTGTGCCCGCTGCTGCCGCGGCTGCTGCCGCTGGCCGGTTCGGGGGGCGTGCTGAGCGTGACCCTCAGCGGCGCCGGCGCCGGCGTGCTGCTGCTGCTCGAGGGGGAGCCGGTGATCGCGAAGGCGATGGAGCAGGTGCGGAGCGCGGCTGCCAGGGCGCCGGCGCTGCCGATTGCCGAGCTGCTGCCGTGCGCCTTGGCGAATGCGCCGGCGCATTTGATGCCCGGCTGAGGCCCGGGCGCGGGGGTGGCCCGCTTCCTAATTGCAAAGGCCACCACACGGAATCCGCAGGATCCTGGACAGCGCGAACCCAGGTTTCCCTTCCGCAACGGTTCCGGGGGCTGGCGTCTGGGGTGTCGTGGAGTCATTGCGTCTGCTGCACGAGGGCATTACCAGAGTTTTCTTTACACGCCCGACACATTGCACCTATGTTGAAGGCCGAGGGCAGCTCTGGGGGAGGGCTGCTCCCGTGCCCGTGGCTAGCAGAGCACGGGCGTTCCCATTTCCGGGGTCTCGCCGGGGCCGCCGCTTGTGCCTGCGACCATATCCAAGGGCGCCGCATCTATTGTCTGTGGCCAGGGATTCCTGGGCTGAGGGCCACGATTCGAGCGCGTCAGCGTTCAAGGAGAGCAACTATGGCAGGTTTGGGCGTACACGAGGTAAACGACAGCAGCTTTGAGAAGGAAGTGCTGCAGTCGGAGCAGCCGGTTCTGGTCGACTTTTGGGCTGCCTGGTGCGGACCCTGCAAGGCGCTGGCGCCGATCGTCGATGAGGTCGCGACCGAGTTCACGGGCCAGCTCAAGGTCATGAAGATGGATGTGGACCGCAACTCGGCGACGCCGATGCGCTACGGGATCCGGGGCATTCCGGCACTGCTGCTGTTCAAGGATGGCAAGCTGGCCGACCAGATTGTCGGTTATGTGCCGAAGGAAACGATCGCCGCGAGCGTGAGCAAGCTGGTCGGCACACGAACCGTGGCCTCCTGACGCACACATGCAGGAGCGATGGCGAAGGGCCCGGAATGTTCCGGGCCCTTTGTGCGTCTGCATTGTTTCCGCACAGTAAGGGCGGCGGCGCTGCTTCCGGCCAGTCGGGTTCAACTGGATCGTGTACGGTCGAGCCATCTGAGCGGGCCGGCGGGGTGCTCAGGCGTAGCGCCTGAGCACCCCCAGCACGCGGCCCTGCACCTCGACCTGGACAGCGGGCAGGTAGATCGGCTCCATCTCCTGATTGGACGGCTGCAGCCGGACCACTTCGCCCTCCAGGTAGAAGCGTTTCAGCGTGGTCTCGGAGCCCCGGACCAGCGCTACCACGATCTCTCCATCGCGCGCCACCCTGGTGCGCTCGACCAGCACATAATCGCCGTCGACGATGTGTTCATCGCGCATCGAGTCGCCGCGGACCTCGAGCGCGAAGACCTCTTTGCTGCCGACAATGTCCGCGAGCGAGATGGATTCATTGCTCTGCAGGGCTTCGACCGGCAGGCCGGCGACGATGCGGCCCATCAGCGGCAGGCGATCGCGGAGAGCTTCGCGCATGGGTGCGATCCGCTGCGGGCGGGGCTGCGGCAGTACGTCGATGGAGCGGCTGCGATTGTGGCCGCGCTGCAGGATGCCCTTGGTCTGGAGATTGCTGACGTGTTTGTGGACGGTGGCCAGGGACTTGAGGCTCAGCCCGCGGGCTATTTCCTCAAAGGAGGGGGAGTAGCCGTGCCGGTCGACGAAGCCGGCGATGAAGTCGAGAACCTCTTTTTGCCTGCGGGTGACAGCCATGATGCAATCATTATAGCGAACAAAAAGCGAACCGCAAGCTGAATCGCGCGGATCGCCGCAAAGTGCGCATGGGGCTGCCGTGGTGAAGCTCGGAGCAGCAGGACGGCTTGCCCGTCAACCGCTGAAATGGGTTTCGATGGGGTGTTGTCCTGATGTGGGAATGAGGGACAGGGGAGGCCCGGAATGGTGTGATGGGTGGTTGGAAGTGAGACAGAGGATGGGGATTTTGCTGGAGAGGGGATTAGGGTGAGCGTGTGGAGGAGAAGCGATGAGAGTGCTGATTGCGGAAGACGACCGGGCTCTGAACAGCTTTCTCCACCGCGGCCTGAGCCAGGGGTTGGAGGCAGTCGAGGTGGAGATCGCGTTTGATGGAGAGACGGCCATCGAGTCGTTCCTGCGGCAGGAGCCGGACCTGCTGCTGCTGGACCTGGACCTGCCGGGCTGCTCAGGCATGGAGGTTCTGGAGCTGGTGCGGCGGTTGTCGCCGCTGTGCCTAGTGCTGGTGCTGAGCGGGCGCGCCGAGACCCAGACCCGGGTGGCATGCCTGGAGCTGGGTGCGGACGACTGCATGATGAAGCCTTTTTCGCTGGCGGAGCTGAGGGCGCGGTGCCGGGGGCTGCTGCGGCGGCGGCAGGCCGCGCGGGAGCTGGCGGGCTGGAGCGGTGACCTGGAACGGGACAGTGTCGGTTCGTCGGTCGGTTCGCCGGTCGGTTCATCGGTCAATGACGCCTGCACGCTGCAACTGGGCGCCCTGCGCATGCAGCGCCTGGAGCGGCAGGTGGATGTGGACGGAGCGCCGCTGCACCTAACCAATCGCGAGTTTGGACTGCTGGAGCAGCTGCTGATGGCTTCCGGTGCGCCGGTGTCGCGCGCCGCGCTGCGCCAGGCGGTGTGGGGCGGCAAGGCGGTTGAGGGAAACGTGCTGGACGTGCACATGGCCGCGCTGCGCCGCAAGCTGTGCCGCGATGCGCAGCCGGATGCGTATTCGGACGCGGGCGGAATGCCGGCGCGGATCGAGACGCTGCGCGGGACCGGATTTCGGCTGGTTTTGTGCGGTCCGCCGGTGATCTTCGAGGCGCGCGCCGGGGCCAGGCTCTAGCGGGGCTTGGCGGGGGTTCGAGCGGGTGCGGTATGCGGATGGGCTGGATGTTGGGGATAAGTTTGAGGGGAGAGCAGCGATGAGCGCAGTCATGGTGCCGTATGTTCATGCGAGGCAATTGGTTCGCCCGGCTTCGAGGGTGGGGAGTGCGCTGGCGGCACGGGGCCGCAGCGTGGTGGTGGCTACGCTGGATGGAGCGCTGGGCCGGGCCCTGGCGCGCGAACTGGAGGGCTTGCGCTGGTCGGTGCAGGCCGCTGGCGGCGCGGCGGCGGTGTTCGCGCTGCTGGAGCAGGAGCCGGTGGAAGCGGTGCTGCTCGACTCGTGGCTGCCGGATCTGGAGATGGTGGAGTGTGTGCGGGAGCTGGCGCGGCAGTTCCCGGAGCTCGACGTACTGACGACCGATGGCAGCGACATCGGCGCCGCACCGGCGCGGGGCAGGTATCGCGGCGAGGTGCTGCATGCGCTGCGGCAGGCCCAGAACAGTCTGCAGCAGGACCTTGGGAAGCAGGGCACAGACGCGCCTGCGTGGCAGGACGCGCTGCCGGCGCGGGAGATCCTGCGGCGGCACCTGCAGCCGGACGCGGCTGGTGGCGGCTGGGGCGCGTCGCCGGGCGCTCCAGGCGGGCGGCGAGAGGTCGCGGCGCGGCCGGGTGCGGGGGTGGGCGGCGTTCAGGGTGTTGTAGCGGGTGCGGGGGCGCTATCGATTCCCGGCGGCATGTTTCAAGCCGCGTCGGCGTTGACTTCAGGCGGAATGGCAAGCTCGGTTTCGGGGTCGAACCGGGATTCGCTTGCGGACAGCGTGGCGGCCTGGATGGCAGGCCCGATTGCGAAGGCGGCAGCGGCGCGGCCGGCTCCGATGCTGCCGGAGTTCGTGGGCGGCGATGCGCGGCTTAAGGAGATGAGCCGGCGCATCGGGCTGGTTGCGCATCGCCGGACGGCAGTGCTGGTGCACGGGCCGACCGGGACGGGCAAGGAGCTGGTGGCGCGGGCGATCCACCGTTTGAGCGGACGCGAGCGCTTCATCGCGATCAACTGCGCTGCGATTCCGGAGGCGTTGATCGAGGCGGAGCTGTTTGGCCACGCGCGCGGCGCCTTTACGGGGGCGGTGCAGAGCCGCACCGGGCGGATCGAGGCCGCGGCCGGGGGAACTTTGTTCCTAGACGAGATTGGTGAGCTGCCGCTGCCGGTGCAGAGCAAGCTGTTGCGCTTTCTGGAGTGCGGCGAGCTGCAGCGGGTGGGCGAGAACGAAGTGATCCGGGTGGACGCGCGCGTGGTGGCGGCGACCCACCGCAAGCTGGGCGCGATGGCCGCGGAAGGCACGTTTCGCCTGGACTTGCTGCACCGGCTCTCGGTGTTCCTGATCGAGACGCCGCCGCTGGCCGGCCGGCGCGACGACATCGACGCGCTGCTCAAGCACACGCTGGCCCGGCTGGCGGCCGAGGAGGCGCCCGAGCCGGCGAAGCAGTTGAACGCCGCGGCCCGGGCGAAGCTGCATGCACACGCGTGGCCGGGCAATGTGCGCGAATTGGAGCACACGGTGGAGCGGGCATGGATCCTGGCCGGGGAGAGCACGGTGATCGAGCCGGAGTGCGTGGAGTTCGGCGAGGCGCTGCTGTAGGTTCGCCGCGGCGCGAGCGGTCTGGAAGCCGGGAGCGCGCAGCGGTTGAGTTCGCGGCGCTTGCATGGGAAAGCGCCTACTCCGATCAGCGGGGTATCTGCCGCGCATGAACATATAGACATTTAACCATGTGAACGTTTCGACCCATGGGCGACCTCCGGCTGATTTGACCCACCCCCGGCGTGAACCTAGCTGCTCCACCTCCAAGATTGCCAGACATTATGGCTTCCTGGGCCCACGCATGCTTCCCGTGGGCGGAAGGGCGCGGGGGCTGCGGACGTGAGACAGCGGCAATCAGTATCTGTAACAGTTGCAGCTCTTCGTTGAAAGAGCGGCCGTCCACTGCTCTGGAGTATCCAGCCTGCCGAGGCGCATAGCGCGAGCAGCAGACGGCGCTGCTCGCCGTGGGCTGAGCCCTTTGCAATCGTTCAGCAATGGTTTCGCGTGCAGCGCGAGGCCCGGGCTGCGGCCGGTTGTCTTTAGAAAGAGTGATGGGAAGCCCCTGAGCGCGGCGGTCCCTTGCAGGCTGGAGAGCTGAGAATCGCGCGTTCGCGACGCCCCGGACCAGCCCCACTCAGGCGATTCCGCGCGTCAGGCAGCGCGAAGCGCTCCCGGTACGCCGCGGCGCCGGCGGCCGTGTGATCTCTGCCCGCTCCAGTTTCTCCTCACCAGTGGCCGCACGTACCGATTGCCGCATGCCGCGGCCCGTTCGGGGTGCGCGCGGGCGGGCCGATCGTTGCCTGTTTTCTCCCGCGAACCTGTGGAGATCTTCATGAAGAAAGCTTGAGAAAAGGGGGAAAAGCGCGGCCATTTGGGTGCACTTGTGTCTCGTCGTCGGGCAGCGAAGCAGGGAGCTGGCCCGAACAAACCAGACAAGAGACACGGGGACAGGGCGATGCAGACAGCGATGACGGCAGTGACAGTAGCAACAGCGAAGGCGGACGGAACAGGCGCGGCGGCGATGGTGGTCATGGCGGCCGCGGCACGGAGCCAGGCTCTGCCGGGCCGCGGGACGGCCGGGGGTGCGATGCCGGGCGGGCTGCCCGCCATCTCTCCGGTCGCCGCCCGGCTGCGGCCGGTCGCGGTGCCGGGTATTGCCACCGCCAAGGTTACAGAAGGGCCGGAAGCAGCGGCGCTGAGCGGCGAGCAGGAGCGGCTGCTGCTCGAGCACCTGCCCATCGTGCGCTATGTGGCGCGTGCGATCCATGAGCGCCTGCCGCAGCACATCGAGCTGGACGAGCTGGTGGGCGCGGGCACGCTGGGCCTGGTCGACGCGGCGCGCAAGTTCAACCCGGGCAAGAACGTGCAGTTCCGGTCCTACGCGCAGTTCCGGGTGCGGGGCGCGATCCTGGACAGCCTGCGCTCGCTGGACTGGAGCCCGCGCGAGCTGCGCCGCAAGGGCCGCGCGCTGGCCGAGGCGACGCGGACGCTGGAAGCGCGGCTGGGCCGCGCGCCGCAGGATGCCGAGGTCGCGGCCGAGATGGGCCTCTCGCTCGCGCACCTGCAGCAGCTCGCCGGCCAGCTGAAGGGCCTGGAGGTAACGGCGCTGAACGCGGAGCGCAGCGAGGACTCGGGCGAAGAGGAGCTGGCGTTTCTGCCGGCCAAGGAGAGCGAGAACCCGCTGTTCCAGTGCCTGGACGGCGAACGGAAGCGGCGGCTGGCCGAGGCGGTCGAGGGCCTCGCGGAGCGGGAGCGGCTGGTGATGACGCTGTACTACTTCGAGGAAATGACGATGAAAGAGATCGGCGTGGTGCTGGGCGTGGTGGAGTCGCGGGTATCACAGATTCACCACCTGGCGGTCAAGCGCCTGCGCAGCCTGCTGGCGGACCTGGGCGGACGGGGCGGCAAGTCCGGCTTGTCGACCCAGGCGCAGCTGAGAGCCCGGCGCGCCAGCTGAGCGCGCTTGGCAGCTGGCCCTGTAACGATGCGAGGCCGCCTAGTTGGCGGCGGGACAGACAAGATCCAGAAAAAACCTGAACTGACGAGGCACACAATGACACCGGTAACCGCAATGACACCCATGACGCACAGCACGATGCCCCATTCGACCCAGAACACCACCGAGGCAGAGATGGAAGCCCAGCCGGGATGGCCCGCGCTACTGACGGCCTTTCCGGGCGGCGCGCTCCACGACGCCTCGCCCGCCGAAGCCCAGCCCTGCGCGGTGCACGGCTGCCCCGACCCGGGCCGCTACCGCTTTTACGGGCAGCAGGCCTGCAGCGTGCGCTGCCTGGAACTGCTGCTTGAGAGCGCGGTGCTCGCGGAGCAGTCGCTCGCGACCGCGTCCGCGCTCAAGGCCCGCCCGCGGGTGCAACTGGGGCGCATTCTCATCGAACAGGGGACCATCAACGAGGCGCAGCTGGAGCAGGCGCTGCGCTCGCAGAGGGCGACCGGCGCGGGACGGCTGGGCTGCTGGCTGAAGCAGCAGGTGGAGCTGCCGGAGGCCGACTTTACGGCGGCGCTCTCGATCCAGTGGAGGTGCCCGGTGTTCCGCACCGGAACCTTTACGCCGGCGCGCATGGCGAGCTACCTGCCGCGGCCGCTGGTCGAGGAGCAGGGCGCGCTGCCGCTGCGGCTGACCGGATCGCCCGAGCGGCTGTCGCTGTGCTTCGAGGACCACATGGACTACGAATTGATGGGCGCGGCGGAGCGGATGCACGGCATCGGCGTCGATGCCGGGCTGCTGACCGCGACCGAGTTCTGGACCGCGACGCGCGACCTGCTGAGCGTGCCGTTTCCCCGCGTCGTGACGATGGAAGCGCCGTCGGCGGAGTGCATGATCGAGGCGATGGGCCGCTTCCTGGCCGCGGCCGGCGCGTCGGATGCGCGCGTGGTCGCGGTGCACGGCTGCTACTGGCTGCGCATCTGGACGGCTGCGCCGCGGGCGGTTCCCGGTCCGCATGGCGGCCTAACCGCCCATGACATTCTGTGCACACCGCTGCACGGCGGAGGCGGCCGGGACGATGGCGGCCATGCCGTGGAGGCGCTGGCGGCGAGGATGCTCCGGGTGCTGGACCGAAGCAACTGAGGGGTTCGCGCGGCGGAACGCTGGCCCCACCGCAGGTGGCGCCAGCCGCGCAGGCGGTCTTGCCCCTGCTGGCGCAGGCGGCCGTTCCCTATCCGGAGACGGCTTCGAGCGGGGTGGACGCGGCGCGGGCGATGCGGGCGAAGGTGGGCGGCCGGTCGGGATACCAGGTCAGCCGGTGCAGATCGCGCTTGCGCACGTTTGCCACGACAGCCGGCCGGAAGCAGGCCAGGCAGGTGCCGGCCGGGCGGCGGGTGCTGGGATAGACGATGCCCAAGGCGCCGGCTTCGAGCAGCTCGACCGCGAGCTGCTGGGAAGCGATGTAGGAGGCGGGATCGAGGCAGGCCAGGCGGGCGGCGCGGGCATCGTGGGCGAGTTTGGCGGCCCGGGCTCCGGTGGGATCTGCACGGGTTCCGCCGGGATTGGGTCGGGTCCCGCCGGGACCGAGTGTAGAGGCCTGCAGGCGCAGCCCGCCCCGGGCCATGGCGCGCACGCGGGCGCCGCGGGAAGGGGAACCAGGCGGGGCGGGATCACGCGGATCGGGATCAGTAAGGTCGGGATCACCAGGATTTAAGTCGCGAAGGTTCAGATCACGAAGGTCTGTATCACGAAGATCCGTATCACGCAGATCATGGAACGGCCCGGCGAAGTCCGCTTGGTAGTGGTCGTAGTCCAGGTTCTCCTGCTCGCGCCAGCCGATCTCGGTCAGCTGCACGGAGCGGTGAAAGAGAACCTCGGCTTTGGCGGTAGCGAGCTCGAAGGCGGCGTACCAGGCGCCGCGGTAGGGCGTGGAGAAGCGGGCGCCCTGGGGATGCGGGTGTGCGAAGGCTGCATTGACGATGCGCGCGTAGGGCACCTCGAAGACCAGCTCCCGCGCGGCGATGCCAAGCCGGCTGTTGGCTTCGGCGAGCAGCCGCTCATTGGTCGCGTTGTCGAGCGCGTAGATGAGCTGCAGATCGGCTTCGGAATCGGCGATGCGGGTGAGGACGGAGTCGGAGTAGCGCGCCGGGAGCAGCCGCGAGGTGTTGAGCCGGCGCAGATCGGTGATGGGCGGCGCGTAGCGGGTAGAGGGAAGAAGAGAGGGGACGGCGGCGGGGCGGGCGAGGCGGAGCTGCTCGGCGACGGCGTGCAGCGTGAGCCGGCGGCCGGGGCGGCGCGGCGTGGCTGGCTTCGTCGGTGGATCGGCGGTCTGCTTCGATGGAGGCTTGCGTGCGTCTTCCCCGCGCGGGTTGCCGGCCGGCTGCTCCGGCTGCGGGGTCGACGTGGTTTTGCCAGGCGTCTCGCCGTCGCGCGGCGCCGCGGTCCGCTCTCGGCTTGCCTGCGAAGCGCGTTTGCCTGCCTGGCGGAATGATTTCGCGGCCATGGTCCCGGCTCAGCCGCCGCGGCGTCCGTCGAGCAGCCGCCGCACGGTGTCCATGGCGGGTGCGCCGCCGCGCAGCATGTACTCGAGCGGCGTGCGATTGTTGAAGATGTCGTTGGAATTGGCGAGGCGCACCCACTGGTCGGCGAGCCGGGTGCTGAACAGGATGTTGAGCGACTTGAAGATGCCGATCAGGTAGGAAATGCGAAGCAAGCGATCTTGTTCGAGCGACTTGGCGCCCGCGCTCTTCCAGCCGTAGAAGGTGCCGTTGGAGACGCCGCCGAGCAGCAGGCGCGCATCCTCGTCGCGCACCTCCCAGTGGCGCATGATGTTGAAGAAGGCGCGCATGGCGGCGGCGGATAAGCGCTGACGCTCGTCCGGATCGCCGAGGTTGGGGAAGTCGGGCGGGGAGAAAAGGCTGGCCGGGTAGACGGCCTGCCCGGACACTGCGGTGAACTTGGCCACTGTAGGTCTATGCCTCTCATCCGCCGGTGCGATGCGCTTGTCGGCGGTGCTCCAGATTTGGAGCGTCATAGCTCCAGCATAGGGCAAAAGCGATGCAAAGGAAAGGCACTTACCGAAGGCAGCACCGGGTGGCCAGCCCGTCAGAACGCGGGAAGTGGAGCGTCGGGCTCCCACGGGCCATGGCTGACCGCTCCATATATCGAGAAGCTTGAGTGCCGCATTGCCTGCGGCCTTATGCGCGGCCGGCGCTTTCGCAGGCAGGGTGGTGGCACTGGCAGTTGAGCTCGGTCATGCCGTGGGCGTCATGGCAGCGGTCGGAGCAGAACTTCTTGCCTGCTTCGACGGTGCAGAAGCATGCGGGGTGGGCGCACTTTTTCGGTCCCGCGGGTGCGTGTGTTTTTCCGAACATGGTCGAGCCTCCTTTGTCTGCGCCCGCGGTGCTTTCGCGCGCTACGGAGAGAAGCATGCTCCCGCGAGCGAAGAGTGCGCAAGTGGCTTTCGGTGGCTCGGACGGGATGACAGTTGTCATGCGATTTTGCTGACGGTTGGCACTGCCGCGCAAAGGCGCTTCGGGGGAGACTTGGTTCAGACCAAGGCTGGAGGCGCCGTTATGACGACTATCGCGATCGCACCGGAACGAACCAATCAGGCAGAGGGCTGCATGGTCGGCCCGCAGCCCCTGAACACGCCGCAGCCGGTGGCTGCGCTGGACAAGGTGAGCAAGCGGTACGCGGATGGCAGCGCCCTGGACGGGCTCTCGTTCGCGCTCTACCCGGGCGAGATTGTGGCGCTGCTGGGGCCAAACGGGGCGGGCAAGACGACCGCGATCCGGATTCTACTGGGGCTGACGCGGCAGACCTCCGGGCGGCCGGAGTTATTTGGGCAGGACCCGCGCGGCCGGGCGGCGCGGATGCGTGTCGGGGCCATGCTGCAGGTGGGGCGCGTGCCGGAGTCACTGCGGGTGCGGGAGCATGTGGAGCTTTTTTGCGGGTACTATCCTCGGCCGCTGGCGCTCAGTGAGATCTTGCGGATTGCGGGCCTGGCGGCGATCGAGAACAAGCTGTTCGGGGAGCTGTCGGGCGGCCAGAAGCAGCGGGTGCTGTTCGCGCTGGCGCTGGCCGGGGACCCGGACCTGCTGTTCCTGGACGAGCCGACGCTGGGCATGGATATCGAGGCGCGGCGGGCGCTGTGGGACGAGGTGCGGGCGCTTGCGGCGCGGGGCAAGACGGTGCTGCTGACGACGCACTACCTGGAGGAGGCCGAGGCGCTGGCGTCGCGGATTCTGCTGCTGAAAGAGGGCCGGCTGCTGGCGGAGGGAACGCCGGCCCAGCTGCGGGGGCGCGCCGGAGTATCGAGAATCAGGTGCAGGACGGGGGTGGAGGAGAGCGCGCTGCGGGCTCTGACCGGGGTGACGAAGGCGGCGCGGGAGGGAGAGCGGTGGAGACTCTCGACCGGTGCGCCGGAGGCTGCGCTGCGGGAATTGTTTGCGCTCGATGCCGCGGTCGACCGGCTGGAGGTGAGCCCGATGTCGTTCGAAGAGGCGTTTCTCTCGCTGACGCGGTGAGGAATCGAGGCCGCTCAGGATGATCCCAGTTCCGTTGGTTCCAACTGTTCTGTTCCTGTTCGAAATGCGCGCGTGTAAAGCCAGATTGTAAGTGCGGGCGCATAAGTGCCGGTGTTATCTCAAGGGGTAAGTGCAAGTTACAAGGAGGAGGACAATGGCTACTCTGGCTGCTTCACCACTGCATTCCAATGCTTCGGCGGGTGTGTATCTGCGCGAGATCGGCGCGGAATTGACCAAGCTGCGGCGGAACAAGGCCTACTCGCTCTCGGTGATCGGGTTTCCGGTGGTGTTCTACCTCATGTTCAGCACGCTGGGGGCGCACAACGCGCGGGAGAGCAAGGAGATTGCGCGGTATCTGCTGGCGAGCTACTCGTGTTTCGGCACGGTGGGGGCGGCGCTGTTCGGCATTGGCAGCGGCCTCGCGGCCGAGCGCGGCCATGGGTGGCTGGAGCTGAAACGCGCAAGCCCCATGCCGCCGATGGCGTACCTGTTGGCGAAACTGGCGGCGAGCCTGGTGTTCTCGCTCTCGATCTGCCTGCTGCTGGTAGCGCTGGGTCCGCTGGTGGCGCACCAGTTCGTGGCGTCTCCGGTGGAAGTGCTGAAGCTGCTGGGCGTGGTGGCGGTGGGCACGATTCCGTTTGCGAGCCTGGGGCTCTTGTTTGGCCTCGCGATTCCGCCGAACGCCGGGCCGGGGCTGGTGAACCTGATCTATCTGCCGCTGTCGTTCCTGGGCGGCCTGTGGATGCCGGTGGAGCAGCTGCCGCACTGGCTGCAAGGGGTGGCGCACTATTTGCCGACGTACTGGTTTTCGCGCCTGGCGCTGCACGCGGTGTTCTCGAGAACGGAGCTGTTGGCGTTCGGGTCCAGACCGAGCTCGGCCGTGCTGGCGTATGCTGTGCTCGCGGGGTACACGGTGGTGCTGCTGGGGTTGAGCGCGCGAGTGTGGGCGAGGAGCGAGGCGAAGGCGTGAGCTGGCGGGCGAGGCTGATCCATGCACTCACAGGGGCGCTTCCCTTGCGGCCTGCTGCGCGCGGCAAGCTGCGCGAGTGCTGGAGCGGCATGAAGCTCCCCGATGGCTCGGCGCGGAACGGCTGGTCTACATCCGTCAGCCTGCAGAGCCGGGGGCTGGGTCCGATGACGTGGCTGGTCTATGTAGGCTTCTGGTTCATCCAGCCCTTCTATGAGCACAAGACGCGGATGTGGATCTATCTGGCATTGGCGCTTGCGGTCTTCGTGTCACTGTTTTTCGGAGGTCTGTACGGCAGCCTGCGGGTGCGGCGCGGGTGCCTGCTGGGTATGCTGGCGCTGGCGCTGGTCTACGTTCCCGTCAATGAAAGCGCCTTCGGGATTTATTTCTATCTGCCCTGGTTCCTGATCAACGCGGTGGAAAGCGACGCCGCTTTTTTCCGGCTGATCGGGATTGAATGTGCGATCATCGCCGCCCAGGCGGGGATGTTTCATCTGGACAGCTGGGAGTGGTCGGTGGCCATCGGCGTGTGTGCGCTGAGCGCCATGAACGCGGTGCGCATGCGCCAGCAGGAGCGTGCGAACACCAAGCTGAGCATGGCTCGCGATGAGATCGAGCAGCTGGCCAAAACGGCCGAGCGGGAGCGGATCGCGCGCGACCTGCACGACGTGCTCGGGCATACTCTGTCGCTGATCGCGGTAAAGAGCGAGCTGGCCGCGAAGCTGCTCGCGACCGACCCGGCGCGGACCGCGCGGGAACTGGATGAGATCCAGACGACGGCGCGGCGGGCGCTGGCCGAGGTGCGGCAGACGGTTTCCGGCTATCGGGCGCAGGGGCTGGAGGCGGAGATCCAGCAGGCCGCGGCGGCGCTGGCGGCCTCCGGCGTTACGGTGACGAGCCGTCCGGAGAGGGTGCCCCGGCTGCCGGCGCAGCAGGAGGCATCGCTCGCGTTGATTCTGCGCGAGGCGGTCACGAATATCGTGCGCCACGCGGGAGCGCGTACGTGCGCGATTGCTCTGGAAACTGGGCCGGAAGGGACGGTGCTGGAGGTGCGCGATGATGGCTGCGGGATGCGCGGCGAGGAAGGCAACGGGCTGCGCGGGATGCGGGAGCGGGCGCGGGAACTGGGCGGCGAGGTGCAGGTGCGGTCGGAAGGTGGGGCGGTGCTGCGGGTGAAGCTGCCGGGGGTGCAGGCGGCGGCAAGCAGCGATGCGCCGATCGCGGGCGCGGTACTGAGCGCGGCTGCGTCGTAGGGCCCCCAGACCTTGAAGCAATGGTGATTCGCTGGTGCTGAGGCCGGGGCAAGAAGAGCGTAATCAAGAAGAGACCAAAGGCCAGGAGCGTGGGAACTCGTTTTTCGCATGGACTACTTCTGCCCGTGTTCTAGCTTTCCAGCGAGGGTTTGCCGGGCAACTCGATCCGCTCCGCACCTGTTGCAGAAGGCAGATCTCCACGCAGCCGCTCAACTGCGAGCAGTTCCTCCACATCGGCCAAGTCGCGCGCGCGGCCAACGCTTTTCTTGCACGCAATTAGGTCGTCGCGGCTGATGAATGGCGCGATTATTTCGCTGTCGATGCGGCCCTGAATGCGATTCCTCCAGGCGGTCTCAAAGGAGACTCCCCCGATGTCTTGCAGAATGTCCACGCGGCTGGGCTCGACCCCAACCTGAACGATTTGCTGTGGGTGATCTCGGAAATCGGCCTCGGTCAATCCCGTGAGCGGGGCGCCAAAGCTGGAGAGTGCGGCGAAAACCCTTTCCGAATTCCCTGCAACGGGCCGAACGAACAAGTCGAGGTCCTTTGTAGTGCGAGGAACGCCGTGCGCATTGACGGCGTGGCCGCCGACAACCAGGTATTCAACGCGATGTGCGTTGAACACGGACAAGAGTTCTTTCTGGTCCTTGAGCATCGACGTCGATCCCTTGCAAACCATAGGCGTAGCGGATGAGGGAGGCTGTTTCGTCCATTTTTTCCGCGATGGTTTTTGATAGCCAATAACGGCGTGTTTCATCCTGCTGCTTGAGGTGGCTCGCAAACATAAGCACAGTTCGCGAGGCCTGCAGCCGTGCCGCAGAATCAGCCATGATCATTCACCAGGTGATAGTTTAGCAGCACTCTGTTCTTGCTCCGAGAGCGACAACCACGTCTCGAACCCGCGAGGTGGAACCGCCTTCTCATGCGCAGCGGCTACCGCGCAGCCGGTCTTGGCCTCATGCGCAGCGGCTACACTGACCCCATGAAGCATCGCGTGATCGAGCACTACGAACTGCAGCGGCGGCTGGGCGCGGGGGGCAGCGGGGTCGTCTTTCTGGCCAACGACACGGAGCTGATGCGGCCGGTGGTGCTGAAGATCCTGAAGCGGGGGGCGCTGACGGCGGAGAAGATGCGCTCGACCGTCTTGCGCGAGGCGCGGCTGGCCTCCGCCATCGAGCACCCCAATGTCTGCGCGATCTATGAGGTCGGCGAGGAGGGAGAAGAGGCCTTCATCGTGATGCAGTATGTGCCGGGGCAGCCGCTGGATAAGCTGATCGCGCGCGGCCCGGCGAGCGTGCAGCTGGTGCTCTCGGTAGGCATCCAGATCGCGGACGGACTGCATGCGGCGCACTCGCTGGGGATTTTCCATCGCGACTTGAAGCCGGCGAATGTGATTTTGACCGATGGCGGACTGATCAAGATTCTGGACTTCGGCCTGGCGCGGCGTCTGTCCGTCGAGGACGCGGAGTTTGACCCTTCTCAGACCAGTACACGTCTGAGCACGCGCAAAGGGGGCCCGCTGGCGGCAACCTACACAGCGCGCGGCGGAACCATCGCCTACATGGCGCCGGAGCAGTTCGTGACCGGGCAATCGAGCGTGCGCAGCGATCTGTGGGCGCTGGGCATCATTCTGTACGAGCTGGTGAGCGGGAGCCACCCTTTCTCGCGCTCGGATGGGGACGAGTTCCAGTCGATTCGCGCGATCCAGTTTCTGGACCCGGCGCCGCTTTCGAAATGCTGCCCGCAGATGCCGCCGGAGCTGGACAGCGTGATCGCGACGCTGCTCGCGAAGACGCCGGCGGACCGCTACGCGAGCGCGGCCGACACGCGCGAGGCGCTCAAGACGATCATGAAAACGATGCAGCTCGAGTCGGGAATCATCCCGGGCGAAGCGGCGGCGACACTGCCGGTTTCAGCCGAGGAGAGCGAGAAGCGGGCGACGGGATTCTTGTCGATGCTAGCGGAGCGGTTTCGCGACTCGCCCGAGTCGGCGGCGAAGCAGAACAGCATCATGGTGCTGCCGTTCCGTAATCTGGGTCCGGAGCCGGTGGCGCCGCTGTATGGCTTGGCGCTGGCGGATGCAATCGCGGCGCGGCTGGCGCGGATGCCGACGCTGGTGGTTCGGCCTTCGGGCGCGCTGCTGCAGCAGAGCAATGCGCAGCAGCTGGCCCAAATGGACCCACTCGAGATCGGGCAGAAGCTGCTGGTGCGGTGGGTGCTCGCGGGCAGCTTCATGCGCGGCGCGGAGGGCTTCGACCTGAATTGGCAGCTGCTGGACGTGGTGGGGCAGAGCGTGGGCGGCGGGGGCGCGATCAGCGTGCCTTCCTTCGACCTGATCGCGGTACAGAGCGAGATCTGCAACGACGTGTTCGCGTCGCTGCAAGGGATTGGGCAATTGAAAGTCGCGGACCGGCCGGCGACGCGGCTTACCGGGCAGCTTTCGGAGGAGTATCTGCAGGCGCGCGCGATGCTGTCGTCGTTCATGCAGCGGACCGGCAATCGCGGCGACCTGGACCGGGCGCTGGAGCGGTTCGAACACGTGACGGGACAGAATGCGCCATTCTCGGCGGCGTGGAGCGGCCTGGGAATAACGCACCTGCAGTATGTGCGGCACGGTTACGGCGGCCACATGCATGTGATCGCGGCGCGCAAGGCGTTCGACCGGGCACTCGAGATCGATCCGGGATCGGTCGAGGCGAATCTCTACCGCGTATACATGCTGCTGTCACGCGGCGAAAAGGAGAGCGCGCGCCACGGCATCGAGCACCTGCTGCATACCGCGGTCAACGACGCGCATGTGCATATCATCGCCGGCATCACGATGCGGCTGGACGGGATGTATGAGTATGCGCTGGCGCGGTTCAATGCATCGCTGCAGCTGGACCCCTCGAACGCGCCGGTGGTGTACAACCATCGCGCCCGTGTGTACCAGTACCAGAACCAGCTGGAGCTGGCCGGGGATGAGCTCGAGAAGGGCCTCGCGCTCGAGCCCAAGCACCCGCTGCTGCGCACCTCGCTCGCCTACCAGCGCATGCGGCAGGGCGATATGCCGGCGGCGATCGACCTGCTGGAGCGGGTGATCGAGGACGACCACAGCATGCGGCTCGCGTACCCGACGCTCGCGATGTGCTACGTGCAGGCGGGCGACCGTGAGCGCGCGGCGGAGCTGATTGAGGAGAATTCGATCTCCGCCGCGGAGGCGGACAGCGAGATGGCGTACCGGCTGGCGACTTATTTCGCGGTCGAAGGGGATGAGAGCGAGGCGCTGCACTGGCTGCGGCGGGCGATCTATCTGGGGAACGAGAACTATCCGTGGTTCGCGCAGAACCCGGCCTGGAAACGGCTGAGCGGACACACGGACTTCGAGCGGATCCTGGAGGACTTGAAGAAGAGTTTCCGCAGGAACCAGAAGACATGGAAGCGTTTGCTGGACCGGGTGCCGGGAAGATAAAGGACCGGCCTCGGGGTTCCGCATCAGGCTTCTCGATTCCCTTTGGAACCGAAGCCCGCTCCCCGCCCGCCCCCGGCGTGGCCGCAAGACCAACACCGATCGGCGCGTCCTAGCATCGCCGCGCGACTGCGGCTTTCAGCAGAAAGGAAGTTGCGAACGATTGAACGGATGTGTTCGGAAATGAACACTCTTGTCCGAAAGTGGATGCCGATTCCCTCTGCGCTTCGGCTACTGGCTTGCCTAAGTCATTGCAAAGTAGTCTCATCCGGCCTCTACGGGATTGGCAGCTCGCATGCACGTCCTTTCTGCGGCGGCCATTGCTGGCTAGGCCGCGCGGAGGCACAGGTTAACTTCTTCAGGCATGATCTCTGGTACGCGGTACGGCAACTCCGCCGCAGACGCGGCTTCACCCTGGCCGTCATTCTCACGCTCACGCTCGGAATCGGGGCAAATCTCACCGTCTTCCTCATCCTGTATGGCGTTCTCCTGCGCCCGCTCCCGTTCCCGCATCCCGAGCAGCTCGTTCGCATCGAGACCGCTTACTCGGGTGGAGGTGAAGGTCCTGCCCTCACCAGCACCATGGCGCTCTACCTGCGTCGAACCAGCCGGACTCTAGAGTCGGTAGCTGCCTACGATTACATTCCGGAAAATGCAAACCTCGTTCAGGGCAGAAGTGCCGTACCGGTTCAACTGCTAGGTGTTACATCCGACTTTTTCCATGTCTTGCAGATGGAGCCTAGGCTCGGAAGAGGATTTAACGCCCAGGACGCAGTTCAGCATGCTGCTGGTGTTGTGGTCATCAGCAACGCACTCTGGCATCAGCGCTTTTCCGCCGACCCCAACATACTCGGTCATTCCGTCACGCTCGGCAGCGAGACTTACACCATTGTCGGCGTCGCGCCAGCTGCCTTTCGCCTGGATGCAAAGGCAGATATGTGGGCTCCTCTGCATCTCGCCGAGTCGTCCGGCGATAACAGTCATCAGTGGAACGTCGTGGCCCGGATGCGGCCTGGCGCCACCTACGCGCAAGTTGTGGATGACCTGAAGCGCGTGCACCTGCAGATGAAGAATGTCTATCCCGAGACATGGAATCAGTACGAGTCCATCCGCGCCATCGACTATCATGGCTCGCTCACCGGGGATGTGCGCCCCGCGCTCGAAATGCTCATGGGCGCGGTGGCCCTGCTGTTGCTCATTGTCATCGCCAACATCTTCAACCTGCTGCTGACGCGCGCCATCTCATTGCGCCACGAAATGAGCCTGCGCGCCGCTCTCGGTGCTTCTTCGTGGCGCTTGCTGCGTCAACTGCTGATTGAGAATGCAATCCTCTGCGTTGCCGGCGGCATCGCGGGCGTTCTGATTGCCGACGGAGCCGCAAGGGTTCTGCTGCACCTCAGCCCGATTCAACTGCCGCAGTTCAGCTCCATTGACATCGGCGCGCCCGCTCTCGGGTTTGCCGCTGCGCTTACCATTGCCTGCGCGTTGCTGTTCAGTCTTGTACCTGCGTTTGAAACCCGCCGCAACCGGCTGAATGAGTCGCTGCGGTTCAACACCACCCGCATCGCAAATGGCAGGCACCTTGTGCAGAAGGCGCTCGTGGTCAGCGAGGTCGCGCTGTCGCTCTTGCTGCTGTTCGCCGCGGCGCTGCTGCTTACCGCTTTTTGGAAGCTGATCCACACCCCACCCGGCTTTGATAGCAGCAACGTGCTCACGTTCAAGAATAGCTTTTCGGCCCAGCAGGACGCGAGCACCGCGACAGTCGCGCAACGCCTCGATGTGCTCACCGAGCGGCTGGAGGCAATCCCCGGGGTCGAAGCCGCCGCCGCGGTGAATGACCTTCCCACCCAACTCGTCCCCGATCTGCCATTCCAGGTTCTCGGGCGTTCCGCCGAGCAGCAAAAGCAGCTGGGCGAACCGAAGTACATGCCGGTCACCGCTCATTACTTCGATGTGCTCCGGGTTCCGACGCTTGCGGGCCGCACCTTCACCCTCGCCGATTCACACGACTCAACGCCTGTGGTCGTCATCAATCAGGAGCTTGCGCGCACCGATTTCAAAGGCCAGAACCCCATTGGTCAACACATCCTGGTGGGAGCCGTGATGGGACCGCGCTTTCAGGATTCGGTGCGGGAGATCGTCGGGGTCGTAGGTGACGTGAAGCAAGTCGGCCTCGACCAGAACGCACCAGAGATTCTGTATCTGCCAGAGTCGCAGATTCCCGACGCCCTGACAAAGATGAATGTGAATCTACTGGGTATGAGCTGGGTTGTGCGCACCCGGTCCGCGCAGATCAGTGTCGCTTCGCAGGCGCAGAGTATCTTCATGGACAACGCTCGGGCGCCGCTGCTCAGCATCGAGCCGCTGGCCCAGGTGGTGAACGCGTCAGTTGCGCAGGAGCGCTTCAGCATGCTTCTGCTCTGCGGCTTCGGGCTAACCCCGCTTTCGCTCGGTGCGGCTGGTCTCTATGGTGTCATGTCTTACACCGTTGCTGGCCGCACAAAAGAGATCGGCGTACGCATGGCGCTCGGCGCACAGCGCGGCACTATTCTGTGGATGGTGCTGCGGGAAGCAGGCCTGCTGGTCGGCCTCGGCCTCATGGTAGGAATCGTAGGCGGCCTAGCCGGGGAACGCCTGCTGCAGAGCCTCATCTTCGGGACACAGTCCAACTTGCCGCTCACGCTTGCGGTCATGTGCGGAGTCCTCCTGCTCACCGGCCTCGCCGCAGCCTGGGTTCCAGGCCGCCGCGCCGCCTCCACCGAGCCAATGGAGGCATTACGGATGGAGTAACGGGTTGCCATGGTCTGGCAACATCGGGCAGTGGACAACTGCCGCTGGGTCGCCACCTACCGGGACTGGGACAACGCTGAGACGCCGGTGCGCTTCCCCGTCGACATGGTTGCGCCCGATCCGGCGCGGCGCTGAGTATCGGCCCGCGATGCCGCGACAGCGCTTCAGTACGTTCTCGACCGCGAGCTTTTCCCTCCTCGTGAGAGTAGAGTTGCTGGCTGCGTTTTAGTCGCTGCGCAGCGCCTGCGGAGGTTCGGGGGAAACAGCACGGCACGCGGAAGCAGAGCAGCCAGAAAGCCCGCGAGCGCCAGCAGGGAGAACTCCACAGTTTTGCGTGAGGTTTAGCTTTCGAATGCGCTATTTAGGTATGGTTATGGCGGAGAGAGAGGGATTCGAACCCCCGATAGCCTTGCGACTATGTCTGATTTCGAGTCAGGTGCATTCAACCGGGCTCTGCCATCTCTCCGCGGGTCCGCAGGGTTGTGGACAAGCGAAATTTTACCACGGTGCGTGGTGCATCGAGGCTGGGCGCGGTGCTGGGAGAAAGGAGCGCCGTGTCTAACGGGACAGCCGGAAGGCTTTGTCGACGATCGCGCCGGGAAGGCTGCCGGCTGGGAGCAGCGTGAAGAGGGTTCCATAGACCGGCTCGCGGTGGAAATTGCGGCTAAAGGTGCGCAGGACCGAGACGTCGCCGGAGCGGGTGTCGGCAGCGAGCAGCAGGTGGCCGTCGGCGGAGAAGATGATGGGACCGGGGCCGCTGCCGACGTGCACGGTGTTGATCAGTTTGCCATCGTCGATCGAGTAGACCGCGATGGAATCGGCATCCTGGTTGGCGACCCAGAGCAGGGTGTTGTCGGCGGTGACGACGCCCGCGGAAGGGCGCGCGCCGATGAGCGAAGCGCCGCCGACCTCGTTGGTTTCGGTCGCGATCTCGGAGATGGTGTTGGCCTGCTGGTTCATGACAAAAATCTCGCCGCCGTCGGGCTTCAGCACCAGGCGCACGGGGCCTGCGCCCACGTCGAGCAGGGAGAGCAGGCGGTCCGGTTCGACGGCGGCGAGGCGATACCTGCTTCGCCGCGCGGGCTGGGTGCGCAGGCCGATCGCCAGGACCTGCCGGCCGGCGGAGCAGGCGATAAAGGCCTTGGTCGAGTCAGGCAGGATGGCGATGCTGCCGGCGCCGGGGCAGGCGGAAAAGGACGCGCGCAGCCTGGGCATGCCGTCCGCGGCGACGTCGAACAGGCTCACGCTGCCGCTGTCGTAGTTGGCGACGACCAGCGTTGTGCCGTCGGGCGAGAGGGCAGCGGCATCTGGCGATTCACCGGCGCCGACCACGCCGAGGACACGGCGGCTGCGCAGGTCGAGCACGGAGATGTTATTTGACACAGCATTGGTTGCATACAGACGCGAGCCGGTCGCGTTGATGGCAAGCGCGCTGGGCATGCGCTGCAGCGGCAGGGTGGCGGCGACGCGGTTCTGCTCGGCGTCGATGATGGCGAGCGAGCCTTTGGCGCCGGCCGCTCCCTGGCTGGCGGCGTAGACCTCGTTGCGCACGGGATTGACGGCGAGCGCCACCGGGTGCGGGCCGACCTGCAGCACGGCCTGCTGGCGCACGTGCACCAGGTCGAGGACCGAGACCGTATTGCTGCCGCTGTCGGCGATGTAGGCGTACTCGCGGTAATTGGCGGAGTAGCTGGGGAAATTGCCGGTGCGGCAGCCGCAGGCGGGCGCAAGCAGCAGCACTGCGGCGCTCAGGAGCAGCGGGTGTTTCGGGAGAGAGGCCATGTTCGTCCATGTCACTCTACGCTATGCGGGCGAGGGGAAATGCTGGCGCTGAAAGAGAAGGCCGCGCTCGCCTTTCTTCCCGGACGCTGCGCACAATGCTTAAGCGGTGACGGTTTCCGCCTTCGCTTGCCGGTGAGCGTATGTGTCGCGGACCACGTTGCGGCCGACGATGGCGGCGATCTGCGAGGCCTCGTCCATCAGCTGCGTGAACTGCTCGGGGTAGAGCGACTGCGCGCCGTCGGACAGCGCCTTATCCGGTTGGTTGTGGACCTCGACGATAAGGCCATCTGCGCCGCAGGCGACCGCGGCGCGGGCCATCGAAAGCACCTTGTCGCGCTTGCCGGTGCCGTGGCTTGGGTCGACGACGATGGGCAGGTGCGAGAGCTGCTGAGCGGCCGGCACCACGCTCAGGTCGAGCGTGTTGCGGGTATGGTCGGCAAAGGTGCGGATGCCGCGCTCGCACAGGATGACTTCGTAATTGCCTTCGCTCATGATGTACTCGGCGGCCATCAGAAGCTCTTCGAGCGTGGCCGACATGCCGCGCTTGAGCAGCACCGGCTTGCGCTTGCGGCCGGCGGCGCGCAGCAGGGAGTAGTTCTGCATATTGCGCGCGCCGATCTGGATCACGTCGGCGTACTCGGCGACCAGGTCGAGGGCCTCGTGGTCGATGGCTTCGGTGACGATACGCATGCCGGTGCGCTCGCGGATTTCGGCCATGATGGTGAGCGCCTCCTCGCCAAGACCCTGGAAGGCGTAGGGCGAGGTGCGCGGCTTGTAGGCGCCCCCGCGGAAGAACTGCGCGCCGGCCGCGGCGACGGCATCGGCGGTCGAGAAGGCCTGCTCGCGGGTTTCAATGGAGCAGGGGCCCGCGATGACCATCAGGTCGCGGCCGCCGACGGTGATGCTGGTTCCGGGAAAGCGGATGACGGTGTCTTCTTCCTTCACGTCGCGCGAGACCAGCTTGTAGGGCTTCGAAACGCGGATGACCTCGGCGACGCCGGAGAGCTCGGTGAGGGCGGACTGGTCGACCTCGCCCTTGTTGCCGGTAATGCCGATGGCGGTACGCTGCGCGCCGGGCAGCGGGTGCGGGCGCAGGCCGAGGCCTTCAATGCGGTCGCATACCGCCGCGATCTGCTCCGGGGTGGCGTGCGATTTCATCACAACGAGCATGGGGAAACCTCTGGTGGACAGTGTACCGCGCGCGCGGCGAGAACAGTTATTGAAGTCCTGTTGAGTTGTCGGGCGAAGAGCCCTCCGGTTTGCGCCGGGAGCTTCGCAGAACCAGGGCCAGGTAGGCCAGCTGAATGAGCCATGCAAAGGCGTAGCCGATCAGCACATGCCGGTGCGCCATGTCCTGCGTGTAGAGCGCCCAGAAATGGCCGATCATGCGTGGTCGCTTTCGAGCGCCGGCGCGCTGCCTGCGGGCGCCCTCGGCGGGTCGAGCAGCGTTGAGGCCGCGGTATCCGCGGAGCGCTGCGCCCGCAGCACGCTCGAGTAGCGCAGCCCGGCCACGAACAGCCCCCACATCAGCCAGCCCGTGATATTCCACCGCAAGGCCGGCAGCATGCTCGCGTCCACGCCCGAGCCCGGGCCGCCGAAGAAGACCGGCCCGGGATGCTGGGTGCGCCACCAGCGGGTGCTCATGTAAACCAGCGGCACATCGAGGTAGCCGAAGATCGCCATGACGGCCGCCAGGGTGCGCATGGACGCGCCTTCGGCAAAGCTGCGCAGCAGCAGGTAGGCCAGGTAGATCAGCCACAGGATGAGGGTCGAGGTGAGCCGCTCATCCCAGGTCCACCAGATGCCCCAGGCCGCGCGGCCCCACAGTGAGCCGGTAACCAGGCCGACCGTGCAGAAGACCACGCCCATCTCGGCCGAGGCCACGGCGACCGCATCGGCCTGGAGCGCGCGGGCGCGGTTGCGATGGCGCAGGAAAAGGTAGGCGACCGAAGCGAGGAGATTGCTCGCGAAGAAGACGGAGGTGCCGATCCAGGCGGGCAGGTGGTAGTAGAAAATGCGGCTCAGGTCGCCCTGCGCGGCGTCCGCCGGGACTGAGAAGGCCACGCGCAGTCCCTCGCCCAGCACCAGCAGCGTCGCGACCAGCCAGATGTTTCGCAGCAGCTTCATTCTCTAACAGTGTAAATCCGTAGTGTGCGGCGCTGCCGCGCTCGGCTGCATCCCAATGTGAGCAAACGCACTAGCTGGGTGGACAGGAGCGGCGGTATGACGTTGACATTGGCAATACTGGTTCTGGTGATCGGGACCCTGCTGTTCGGTATCGGGATTGCGGGCCAGATTGGGCTGGGCCGGCGCCGTGCGCGCGCGTCGAATCCGGGCGACCGCGCCAGTGCGCGTATTGTGCTGACGCTGGCGGCGATCATTGTCGGGGCCTGGATGGTGATCGCATCCGCGGCGGCGCTGCTGCACGCGCACTCGCGTCCGCAGCGGTCTGCCGCGCTCGGCAATGCGCCGACTCAGCCCTCGCTGTTGAGCACCAGACCGACCAGCAGCACCGCGGCGGTGGTAAACACGATGTCGTAGCCGGCCAGCAGCTTGATCCAGAGTACCGGGTCGCTGTCGCCGGTAAACACCGCAGTCGCGGCGGAGGTCATCGCGAGCAGCGCCGGAATGAAGATGGGGAACAGCAGCAGCGGCAGCAGCAGCTCCCGTGAGCGCGCCCGCAGCGAGAGCGCCGCGAAGAAAACTCCGTTGCCCACCAGCGCCCAGGTGCCCAGCGGCAGCACCAGCAGCAGCAGCGCGGGATTGCCCTTTACGTCGAGATTGTAAAAGATGGTGAACAGCGGGGCCAGTATCAGCTCTACCACGGTTACAAATAGAAACGTAGCCAGCACCTTGCCGAGCAGCAGGGCGGAGGGCGCGGCCGGGCTCATGCGCTGCGCATCGAGCACGCCGCCGCTGAGCTCGCGCGCCCAGGCCTGGTTGAGCGCGCCGGTGGCCGCGAACAGGATCGCGACGCAGAGCACGCCGCCGGCGATCTCGCGCGAGGTGGCCCGGGTCGGGTCGAAAGCGAGCGAAAACAGCACCACCACCAGCAGAGCGAGAAACAGCATCGCGTTCAGCGCATCCTTCGAGCGCCATTCCAGGCGCAGGTCTTTGCTGAACTGCACCCGCAGGGCTCGCCAGTAGCGCTTCATGGGCGTTTCACCGGCTCGCGCCGGAGTTCGCCGCCTTCAAGCAGCAGCAGTTCGTCGGCCAGCGGCGCGGCCAGTGCGCGCTGGTGGGTGGTCAGCACGATGGTGCAGCCCCGCTCGCGCTCCTGGGCGAGCAGCGCGACCATGGCCTGCGCGCTGGCCGCGTCCATGTTCGAGAACGGCTCATCGAGCAGCAGCAGATGCGGCCGCGGCAGCAGCACCCGCGCCAGCGAAACCCGCTGCCGCATGCCCTGCGAGTACGCACGGAGCGGCTGCGCCAGCCGGGGATCGAGGCCGACGGCCGCGAGCGCGTCCTCGGCCGCGAGACACGGCATTGGCGCGTACAGAGCGGCGAAGTAGCGCAGGTTCTCGCTCGCCGTGAACTCCTCGTAGAGCATGGGCGCGTGGCTCATGTAGCCGATCTGCTCGCGTACTTCTTCGGGCGGACGGCCCCAGGCCGCAGCCGTGCCGAAGGATGGACGCAGCAGGCCCGCGAGGATGCGCAGCAGGGTCGACTTACCGGCGCCGTTCGCGCCCAGCAGCAGGTAGCAGCGCGCCGGGGCAAGCTCGGCGTCTACATGGCGCAGCACCGGCGCCGCACCGTAGAGGTGCGAAACATCACGCAGTGTTGCTGGCAGCGAAGCAAAGCGTGTTTCATCGGCGGCGTGCATGCTGGAAGCGAGTATAGCCAGTGAGGCCGCGGCTTGAGACAGGACGGCTGCTGAGAAGTGCGCAGGGGTTACTCGTTGCCGCGGCCCGCGCCTTTTTTCGTGCCCGGCGGCGCCAGCTCCAAACAGCGGTCGGAGACCCGCACGGGGTTCGCCATTTTGCCCACCGCGGCGCGCGTAAAGGCGCGGAAAAGCCGGTTTACATCGACCCTTTGCCCGGTGCGGATCTCCCGCTCCGCCGCCGCGTGCATGGCGGAGAGCAGTTCGTCGCGCAGCTCGTTGAACAGCTTGTCGATGTAAAGGTAGGGCACCGCACCAGCCTAGCAGGGTTGGCTAGCGGGCGGGCTCGAGCGCAGCGGTTGCTTTCGCGGGAGGCGTTGCTGCTGGCGCTGCGCCAGGCTTTGCACCCGGCGCAGGTGCATATTTCGACGCGCATTTGGCTTGCAGCTCGGTTGCGTGGAACACTCCGTCGCGCCCGTACATGCCGATCGCAAGCGCCTGCGCGTTGTCCTTGAAGGTGTCGGGCGGCGGCTCCGTGCTGTCGTACTCGACCGGCAGGCGCTTGTCGTTTTCAACCAGCACGAAGCGGGCGCCGGCGCCGTGGTGGTCGATCGAGCCCGGCTTGACGTTGCCGGCGACGCGCAGGTGGCGGGTGTACGCCTTCGCGCCCATGCCCTGCAGCTCATTGATGGTGACGTAGTAGCTCTTGTTGGCCTGCACGCCCGTGATGGCGAGATACGAGACGACCGCCAGCACGATCGCGACGGCGATACCGATGCGGACGGATTGGGGGCGGACAGAGGCCATAGCCACCTTCAAGCGTAGGAGCGGCGCGGTCTCGCGTCAAGCGCCGTGGAGTGTTTGCTGTTGTGCGGTCGAGACCGGCATCCTACCGGGTATCATGAGGGAATCGAGACGAGTCGCGGTCGAACGTTCGCTCCTGAGAGGAAAACTATGAGCAATCTGACGAGCAAGCCAGGCACTGTGCAGACGCCCGACCGGGCGACCGAGATTCTTGAACCGAGGGCGAAGTGGATCGCCGCGCGCCGTGCCGAAGCAGCCCGCACCGGCGATACCAACGTAAGCCAGATGCATTTCGCGCGGCTTGGCCGCATTACCGAGGAAATGGAGTTCGTGGCGCGGCGTGAGAATATCTCGGCGGAGTTGATCCGAACGGAGATTGCCGCCGGACGAATGATCATCCCGGCTAACATCAACCATCCGGAAGTGGAGCCGATGGCGATCGGCATCGAGAGCCGGTGCAAGGTCAATGCAAACATCGGCAACTCCGCGGTTACCTCAAACATCGACGAGGAGCTGCGCAAACTGCACATGGCGGTGCAGCACGGGGCGGACACGGTGATGGATCTATCGACGGGCGGCGCGATCCCGGAGATACGCGACCGGATTTTGCGCCACTCGCCGGTGCCGATTGGGACGGTTCCGCTGTATGAGGCGCTGACGCGCGTCAAGCGAGTGGAAGATCTCAATATCGACCTATATCTCGAAGTAATCGAGGAGCAGGCTGAGCAGGGCGTCGATTACTTCACCATTCACGCCGGGGTGCTTATCCAGTATGTGCCGATGGTGGCGAAGCGCATCACCGGCATCGTGAGCCGCGGCGGGGCAATCCTCGCGCAGTGGATGACGGCGCACCACAAGCAGAACTTTCTGTACGAGAATTTCGACCGCATCACGAAAATCATAGCGAAGTACGACGTGAGCTACTCGCTCGGCGACGGACTGCGGCCGGGCTCGGTTGCGGATGCGTCGGATGAAGCGCAGTTCGCGGAGTTGAAGACGCTCGGCGAGCTCACCCGCAAGGCCTGGGAGTCGGACGTGCAGGTGATGATCGAGGGGCCGGGCCATGTGCCGATGGATAAGATTCAGGAGCAGGTAGAGAAGGAAGTCGAGCTGTGCGACGGCGCGCCGTTCTATGTGCTGGGGCCGCTGGTGACCGACATCGCGCCGGGCTACGACCACATCACAAGCGCGATCGGCGCGGCGATGATTGGTTGGCATGGCGCTTCCATGCTGTGTTACGTCACGCCGAAGGAGCACCTGGGGCTGCCGAACGAAAAGGACGTGAAGGACGGCATGATCTCGTACAAGATCGCCGCCCACGCGGCGGACATCGCGCGCCACCGTCCCGGCGCGCGGGACCGCGACGACGCGATCAGCTATGCGCGCTACACCTTCGACTGGGACAAGCAGTTCGCGCTCTCGCTTGACCCCGAAACAGCCCGCGCCATGCACGACGAAACGCTGCCCGACGACTACTACAAGGAGGCCGCGTTCTGCTCCATGTGCGGGCCTAAGTTCTGCTCCATGAACTGGTCGAGCAAGGTGGATGAGTTTAATAAGGAAGTGCACGGGCTGGAGAAAAAGGACTTGTCGCAGTTGGTGGTTTTGCAGGCGGCTCAACTCAGCAAAGGGTAATCTGGGACTCAAGCCGAAGTGGGCTTCCAATATTAGAAGACAGCGCGGCACTCTTCCGACCAGAGCTTCTCTCGTTTAGAGGCTGGAATGGGCTCATAACCCAGGCGCAGTGTTGAGACTGCCTCGAAGAAACCATTGCCAGGTCTATTCTTTTCTACTGTGACTACCAAGGCAGTTCGGAACGGACGCGACCCAAGATGATCTTCTCTGTCGAGATCGCCGAACATCTGGCAGAGCGGGTGACTCTGCCAGATACCTGTGAGTGCTGGAAGGTCAGAAAATCGAGTTGTGAGATCGCGGTAGTAAACCGTCTGACCGTTCTTGGCTATGCTTTCTAGAAAATTCCCAATGTCTTCAGCAGTAGTTTTCATCTCGCTCCTATCTCTTAGTTAGCATCCAGCTCGCGCAGCAGGAATGCGTAATCAAACGCGATCTCCCGCAGGTAGTCATACCGTCCGCTCGCGCCGCCATGGCCGGCGGTCAGGTTGGTGTGCAGCAGGATGGGGTGCTCGCCGGTATGGAGCGTGCGCAGCTTCGCGACATATTTCGCAGGCTCCCAGTACATCACCTGGCTGTCGTAGAGCGAGGTCTTAATGAGCATAGCCGGGTAGCTCGCCGCGTGGAGATTGTCATAGGGCGAGTAACTAAGCATGGTCTCGAACGCATCGCGCTCGTTCGGATTGCCCCACTCCTCGTACTCCGGCACGGTGAGCGGCAGGGTTGCGTCGAGCATGGTGTTCATCACGTCGACGAACGGCACCTGCGAGACGACGGCGCGGAACAGGTCGGGGCGCAGGTTCGCGGCCGCGCCCATCAGCAAACCGCCGGCCGAGCCGCCCTGGATCGCGACCCGCGCTGGATCGCCGTAGCCTTCAGCCAGCAGGTGCTCGGTCACCGCGATGAAATCGGTGAAGGTGTTGCGCTTGTGCTGGAGCCGGCCGGCGTCGTGCCAGGGCTTGCCCAGGTCGCCGCCGCCGCGGATGTGCGCGTAGGCCAGCACCAAGCCGCGGTCAAGCAGGCTGAGCCGGTTGGAGCTGAACCCGAGCGGCAGCGAGTAGCCGTAGGAGCCGTAGCCGTAGACGTGCAGCGGGGTTTTACCGCGCCTGCGCTGGTCACGGCGGTAGACGAGCGAGACCGGCACGCTGGTGCCATCGGGCGCGGTCGCGTGGATGCGCTCGGAGGCGTAGAGGCTGCGGTCGAAGCCGCCTGGGACTTCCTGCTCTTTCTTGAGCTCGCTCTCGCCCGTGCGCACGTTGTAGTCGAACACCGAGGCCGGCGTGACCAGCGATGTGTAACTGTAGCGGAGCAGATCGGTTTGGAACTCGCGGTTGCCGCTCAAATGCACGCTGTAGGCCGGCTCGGGGAAGCGAATTTCGGCCGCCCGCCCGATCTCCGCGCCATCTCCGGTAAAGTGCAAAACCCGCAGGTGCTCGAGGCCGCCATGCCGCTCGGCGGCGACCGCGAAATCCGCAAAAAGCGCGACGTCTTCCAGCATCACGTCAGCGCGGTGGGCGATGTGCTCGGTCCATCGATCGAGGCCCGGTGAGTCGACCGGCGCCGTGACCAGCCGAAAATTGCGCCCGCGGTCGTTGGCGCGGATATAGAGCAGTCCCTTGCGGTGGTCGGGGTAGTACTCGATGTTGTCGCGGCGTGGCGCGATCAGAACGAGCTCCGATGCAGGCGCGTCGGCGCGCAGCAGGCGGGCTTCGCTCGCGGTGTGGCTGGCACTCTCAACCATGATGTACACCCCGTCGCGGGTGCGGCCCGCGCCCAGGTTGAACCGTTCATCGGCCTCCTCCAGCACTAGCACGTCCGCCGCGTGATCGGTGCCGAGCGTGTGGCGAAAGAGCCGGAACTGGCGCTTCTGCTCCTCGTCCTCGACGGTGTAAAACAGCGTGCGATTGTCGGCCGCCCACACGATCGACCCGACGCGCTCGACGCGGCCTGGAAACAGTTCGCTGGTGGTCAGATCCTTCACCTGCAGCGTGTACTGGCGGAAGCCGGTGGAGTCGGTCGAGTAGGCCAGCAGGCTGCCGTCGTCGGAGACATCCATGCCGCCGACGGCCATGAAGCTCTGTCCCGAGGCGAGCGCCTCCACATCGAGCACGATCTCTTCGGGCGCGGCTGCAAAGCTCTCGCGCGAGCCGCGCTTGCGGCAGTAGACCGGGTACTGCGAGCCTTCGGTGGTGCGGGCGTAGTACCACCAGGCGCCCTCCTGCGTGGGCACGCTGCTGTCCGTCTCCTTGATATGCGAAAGCATTTCTCGGTAGAGCGTTCCCTGGAGCTCGGCCGTAGGCGCCATAACTGCCTCGGTGTAGGCGTTTTCGGCGCAGAGATACTCGATGACCTCCTCGCTTTCCTTGTTGCGGAGCCAGCCGTAGTCGTCTGTCAGGGTATGTCCATGCAAAGGAGTCGATTGCGGAGATTTGCGGGCGACCGGAGGTGCGGCGAGGGTCTGGGGCGTGCTCATGCCCTCAAGGATACTGCGGCGGGCTGCGCGAAGGGCTGCATGGGCCGCGCCAAAATGCGCTTTCGATGCAGTGGGCAACGTTACGACGCGATCCTGCGCCTTAGTATGTGTGGCCCTTGGCCAACAGGATAGAGGAGAAAAATCATGGCAATGCGCATGTGCAGCAGACCCGCGATGTTTGGACTGGTATTGGCGCTTGGAGTAGGAACGGCGATCGGGCAGACGGGGCAGACCGGCGGAGCGCCGGGCGGAGGGTCCTCGCCGCAGAGCTCACCGCGAACGCAGCCGGGAGCGAATTCGCCGGGCAGCAATGGTGTCAACGATCCGACCAACCCCCTGAATGCGCAGGGTGCGTCGTCGCTGCAGGATAAGGACTTTCTGAAGGAAGCCGGGCAGGGCGGCAATTTCGAGGTGCAGGCCGGCCAACTGGCCACGCAGAAGGGCAACAGCGAGGATGTGAAGCAGTTTGGGCAGATGATGGTGACCGACCATACCAAGCTGAACGACCAGATGAAGCCGATCGCGGTACAGGCGGGCGTGAAGCCGCCGACGGGCATTTCCGGAAAGGACAAGAAAGAGCTGAAAATGCTTTCGAGTCTGAACGGGGAAGCGTTTGATAAGGCCTACATCCAGACCATGCTGAAGGACCACATGGCCGACCAGAAGGCCTTCAAAACCGAGGCGACGAACGGGCAGATACCGGCCGTCAAGGATGCGGCGACACAGGGTGGAACCGTGATCGATACGCACCTGGCGAAGATCAAGGAGATCGCGCAGGCGCACAACGTCTCGGCTGGAGGCATGTAGCGGCCTGCCGAAAGCCCGAGATGAGAGCAGCGCCCGCTTTGTGCGGGCGCTGTTTTGTTTTATGCATGCTCAACTGGGATTGGCTCGCGCTTTCCGTACAATGAAGGTTGCATGACGCGTTCGCTTTCCCAATTGCGGGTTGTTTGCGCACTGCTGGTGCTGCTGCCGGCTTTCGGTTTCATTCGTGCGCAGGCGGTGAAGGACCTGCCGCGGCCGACGGACTACGTCAGCGATGACGGCCACGTGCTCTCCACGGAGACAACCGAACATCTGAACCGGCTGTGCGGAGCGGTGGAGCGGCAGGCGCACGCGCAGATCGCGGTCGTCACCGTGCAGAATACGAACGATGAGCCGATCGCCGATTATGCGGTGCAGCTGGAAGATGCGTGGAAGGTGGGCGCCAAGGGCACCGATCGCGGCGTGATTCTGCTGGTCTCGATCAACGATCGCAAGTGGTTTATTTCGACAGGGTACGGGCTGGAAGGCGTGATTACGGATGAGAAGTCCGGGATCATCGGCCGGCAGATGCAGCGCTATCTGCGGGTAAGCCAGAATGACCAGGGGCTGACGCTGGGTACGCAGGAGCTGGCCAGCCTGATCGCCCAGGATGCCGGCGTACAGCTGCGCGTGGCGCGGCAGCAGGTGGTGCCGGCGCAGGCGAATGCGCGCTTGAGCAAGGGCGAGCTGGCGATTCTTGCCGGAGTGTTCCTGCTGCTGTTTGTGGTGGCGGCGCGCACGGGCATGCTGCCGTTTCTGCTGGGAATGTTTCTGGGCGGGGGCTTTGGCGGCGGTGGGGGTGGCGGGAGCGGGCGCGATGACGACGGGGATGGTTTCTCGGGGTTTGGCGGCGGCGGCACCGGCGGCGGCGGGGCTGGCGGCAACTTTTGATGGCAGACGAAAGGCAGAACGATGAAGCGTGGAACGATTGTTGGATTGGGGCTGGTGGTGGTGCTGGTGATCGCGTTTATGAGTTACATCGGTGCGAAGAACACGATGGTGGCGAAGCATAACGACATACAGGCGCAGTTTGCGCAGATCGATACACAACTGCAGCGGCGGGCGGACCTGATCCCGAACCTGGTGAGCACGGTGAAGGGCTATGCGAAGCATGAGGAAGCGGTGTTCGATAACATCGCGAACGCGCGCGCGGGCCTTTTGAACGCGAAAGATCCGCAGAGCAAGATTGCGGCGAATAACCAGCTGGATGGTGCGATCGGTCGGCTGTTGGCGATTAGTGAGAACTATCCAGACTTGAAGGCGAACCAGAATTTCTTGGCGCTGCAGGATCAGCTGGAAGGGACGGAGAACCGGATTTCCGTGGAGCGGCGGCGGTATAACAACACGGTTCGGGACTACGACACTTACATTCAGCAGTTCCCGGCGAGCGTGTGGGCGGGCATTGCCGGGTTCCATGTGGACAATGATTATTTCCAGGCGGACCAGGGCTCGCGGAATGCGCCGAAGGTGAGTTTCTAGAGGCGTTGCATGGCTACCTGCTCGGCCAAGGCCAGGTCCTGCCTGATGAAGTTGTAGAGCACCTGCTTGCTGTCGCCCTCCGCGCGCAAAACGGCGGACGGATGGATGGTCGCGATCACGCGCGGAGCATAGGGCGACTCGACGACCTTGCCGCGGTCTTTCATCAGTGCGAACTTGGCGCCCAGCAGCGACTTGGCCGCGGACGCGCCCAGGCAGACGACGACCCTGGGCTGCACGGCGTCGAGCTCAGCAAGCAGCCAGGGGCGGCAGGCGGCGATCTCGCGCAGATTGGGCGACTCATGGATGCGGCGCTTGCCGCGCTCCACAAACTTGAAATGCTTGACCGCATTGGTGACGTACATGCCGGTGCGGTCGAAGCCGAGTTCCTCAACGATCTGGTCGAGCACCTTGCCGGCGGGACCGACGAAAGGCTCGCCTGCGCGGTCTTCCGCGTCGCCCGGTTGCTCGCCGACAAGCATGAGCGGCATGTGAGCGAGGCCAGCGCCAAAGACCGCTTGCGTGGCCGGTTTGTACAGGTCGCAGCCCTCGCAGCGGGGCAGAGCTTCGCGCAGCACAGGCAGGGTGTGGATTTCAGGCACGTAAGTGTTTGCAAGCAGGGAAGTTTGCTGATCCATCATGGTTCCTACGCGGCGGTCCGCGTCTGTTAACAGCTGGGGCAGGATTTTGAGCTCGGGCAGGTTGGCCCAGTAGCGCACGGGCATTTCGGCTTTCATGGCGCGGGTGTTGAGGCGCGCCGGGTTGAAGATGGAGCCGTAGTAGGTGCGCCACATGCCTTCGAGCTCATCCTCAGGCGGTGCCTGCGAGCGCGGCACGCCTGGGCCCCACAGTACGCGCTGCGTCTTCGGGTCCCAGCTGGCCGAGGCGTAGCCGGTGAGGATGGTCCAGTGCATGACGGCGAAGCGCTCGGCGAAGAAGGGGACCGCCAGCTCGAGAATCCGGTGGTCGGGCCGGTACCAGGCGATGTAGTGCTCGCGGCCTTCTTCTTGAACCATCCGGAAGCGAAGGAAGGCATGCATCTTGTGCAGGTCACGCCGGACCTGGTGATCCATCCGGCGCATGCGGGCGACGTCCTCATCGAGCTCGTCGCTCAACAGTGTTCGCTCTTTCTGTAACCGCCACAGTATCCGGTACAGAAGCTGCCAGCGCCCGGGGTCGCTGTGGCAGGCGGCGATCTCGGCGAGATCGAGGAAAGCCTTCGGCACCGAGGGCTGCGCAATGGCTCGGACGGGGTTGGGCTCAGGCTCGGCAGCGAAGCCGAGCGTGGGTGCGGAGTCGTTTTCCTCGCTGACGAGCTCGATCTGCTCAGGGGCGATGCCTTCGTGCAGGAGTCGGCGTGCTTCGTCGCGCCAGGCGGCGAACTCCGGCTCGATGCGCAGCTGGTAGGCGAGGGCCGAAATCATAGCTGGCCTGTGTTGGCGCCGGCGGCTGCGTCGAAAAGCTGCATCTGCGCGGGAACGAGCGTGGTCGTCGGCAGTGCCATGGAATCAAGCGAGTCGCTAATGTGATCGGTCGTGGTTACAAATGGCGCAACCGTCTTGAGCCGCACGTTGAGCTTGCGCAGGTCTTCAAGCGAGAGCGGATGATAGGCGCGGATGCGCAGGATGCGCTCGACATTGCGGTAGCCGATGCCTGGAACGCGCAGCAGGGCTTCGCGCGGAGCCTGGTTCACGTCGACGGGGAAGAACTCGCGATGAGCGAGCGCCCAGGTGAGCTTGGGGTCGCGGGTGAGGTCGAGATTGGGCTCGGCGGCCGTGGTCAGTTCATGGCCCTTAAAACCGTAGTAGCGCATGAGCCAGTCGGCCTGGTAGAGGCGGTGCTCGCGCACCAGCGGAGCGGGCTTGAGCGGCAGCCGCGCGTCGCCCGAGGGGAATGGGCTGAAGCCGGAGTAGTAGATGCGGCGCAGGTCGTAATGTTGGTAGAGGTGCGAGGCCGTCGCAATGATTTGTTGGTCGGTCGACGGCGTGGCGCCGATGACCAGTTGCGTGCTTTGGCCGGCGGGCGCGAACTTCTTCGCGGTGCGGGTGCGCTTCTTTTCTTCTTCGGCTTCCGCCTTGTGGTCGAAAATCCGCGCCATGGTGCCCTCGATGACCTCAACCTTCTTGTCAGGCGCGAGCTGAACGAGGTCCTGCTGCGTGGGCAGCTCCATGTTGGCGCTGAGCCGGTCGGCGAGCTTGCCCGCTTGCTCGATCAGCCGATCGCTGGCGCCGGGGATGGCTTTGAGATGGATGTAACCGCCGAAGGAGTGCTCCTCACGCAGGCTGCGCGCGACCTCGATGAGCTGCTCCATGGTGTAGTCGGGCGACTGGATGATACCCGAGCTCAGGAACAGGCCCTCAATGTAGTTGCGCTTATAAAAATTGAGGGTGAGGTCGACGACTTCCCGCGGAGTGAAGCGGGCACGGCGGATGTCGGACGAAACGCGGTTGATGCAGAAGACGCAATCGTAGGTACAGTAGTTGGTCAGCAGGATTTTGAGCAGGGAAACGCAGCGGCCGTCGGGTGTGTAACTGTGGCAGATCCCCATCCCATCGGAGTGGCCGACGCCTTTTCCGTTGCCCGCGCGCTTTGCGCCCGAGGACGCGCAGGAGGCGTCATACTTGGCGGCATCGGCGAGGATTTCGAGCTTCTGCTGGACCTGCATCATGGAGTTGGATGTGCCGAGGACCGCCGCGCGATGGCACGCCTTCATTATAGCGAAATAAAGGCGAAGACCGCCTGCTGGGGCGGAGCCCTAACGCGGCTTGCGGCCACTTCGAGGCGTGTGTTGTGTAAGTGCTACGCGTCCCCGGTGCCCAGCTGCTCCTGCAGCTGCTCGAGCGAGACGCCCTTCGTCTCCGGGTAGATAAACAGCACGACGAAAAATTGCAGCACCATCATGACGCTGAAGAAAACAAACGGGGCGCCCGAGGAGTGTTTGGCAACAACCGGAAACGCAAACGAGATAGCAGCGTTGGCGATCCAGTTGGAGCCGGAGCCGAGGCTCTGTCCCTTGGAGCGGACGCGCGTCGGGAAGACCTCGCTGATATAGACCCAGACGACGGCGCCCTGCGAGATGGCGAAGAAAAAGATGAAGCCGACCAGCAGCCAGAGCAGGGAAGCGAGGTGCTGGCGCGTGAGGAAGACGTAAGCCACGCCGGCGAGGCAGGCCGCATCGCCGACCGAGCCGATCAGCAGCAGGGTCTTGCGGCCGATGCGGTCGATAACGCTCATGGCGAGCACTGTGGAGACCAGATTCACCAGGCCGATGATGACGGCCTGCGCGTTGCTCGAAACCGAGGAGAAGCCGCCGAAGCGGAAGATGTCGTTGAGGTAGTAGAGGATGGCGTTGATGCCGGCGAGCTGATTGAAGATGCCGATGGACATGGCGAGAAAAATGGGCAGACGCAGCTGGCGCGTAAACAGAGGCGCTTGCCGTTGCGAGGCTTCGGCGTGGATGGCGCGGCGGAGCTCGTCGACCTCGGCCTGCGGGTCGGGGGAGCCGAGCAGGCCGAGCGCGGCGCGGGCTTCGTCGACACGGCCCTGGGTGAGCAGCCAGCGCGCGGAGCGGGGCACGCCGAACAGCAGCAGCAGGAAGAGCACGGCGGGCGCGCCGGCAATGCCGAGCTCCCAGCGCCAGGTTTGCGCGCCGAGATGTGCGCTCGAGATGGCGTAGTTGGAAGCGTAGGCCAGCAAGATGCCGACCACAATGTTGATCTGGAACAGCCCGACCAGGCGGCCGCGGATGCGCGCCGGGGCCATCTCCGCGATGTAGACGGGCCCGAGCACGGACGAGCCGCCGATGCCTAGCCCGCCGATGAAGCGGAAGATGAGCAGGGAAGGCCAGTTCCAGGCCAGCGCGGTGCCGAGCGCGGAGAGCAGGTAAAGCACAGCCATGATGCGCAAGGCCTTGCTGGACCCGATGCGCTGGCCGAGCGGGCCGGAGCTGAGCGCGCCGAGCACGCTGCCGACCAGCGCGATTGAAACCGTGACGCCGAGCTGGAACGCGGAGAGCGAAAAAACCTGGGTGAGTTGGTGGGTGGTGCCGGAGATGACAGCTGTGTCGAAGCCGAAGAGCAGGCCGCCGAGTGCGCCGACCAGTGCGCTTTTCAAAAGGAGGGAGTTCAGCCGGGTGGTCCTCGTTTCTGCTCGGATAGCACCGCGTGGGCGGCTCACTGGGAGGATACAGGACGCAGCGCTTGGCTTGTCGAGCGATTAGAGCCGTTTGCCTGCTGCTGTCGAGAGACCAGCGACTCTTAACGTGGCTTTTCCGTCAAGAAAAGCCACATGCAGCGACACTCGCGCCTTACCGCCTACAGACAGACGTCTCTACTTCGGCGGGAAAAAATGGGTGCGGCCTTCCTCAAGCAGAAGCATGCGGTCAGCGATGCCGGCGCGCTGGGCCGCAGCGGTGAGGCGCTTCGGGGGCTCATCCATCGGCTCGAGCGAGAGACGGAACGTGCCGTAGTGCATGGGGACCAGTACGCTGCTCCCGAGCTCATGAAACGCTTCGAGAGCGTCCTCCGGACTGGTGTGCACGCTGCGGAAGCTGTCGGGATAGTAGGCGCCGATGGGCAGCAGGGCAATGTCTGGATGGAGTCGCTCGCCGATCTCGGCAAAGCCGGGGAAGGCTGCGCTGTCGCCCGCGTGATAAAGCGACTTGCCGCCGGACTGGAGCACGTACCCGCCGTAGCCGCGACCGGTGTCGTTGAAAAAGCGCGCGCCCCAGTGGCGGGCAGGAGTCATGGTGATGGTGAGCGCGTCGAGTGTAGTCGCGCTCCAGGGTGTGAGCGTGCGCACCTCGCGAAAGCCGAGCTTGTCCACCAGGTCCTCGACGCCGCTCGGCACGATGACGATGGGCGGCGGCGCGCCGAGACGGCGGTTGTTGCGCAGGATGCCGCGCAGCGAAGGCAGGCTGAGGTGGTCCATATGCGCGTGCGTCAGCAGGACGAGGTCGATCGCCGGCAGGCTGCGCAGGCGGATGCCCGGGCGGCGCCTGCGCTTGAGCACGACGAGGTAGGTCGAGAAGACGGGATCGATGAGGATGCGCCGCTGCGCGAATTCAAGCAGGAAAGACGAGTGGCCGATCCAGGTGAGGCCGAGATGTGCGGGCGGCGCGGCAAGGGGCAGGTGCTGCTGCCCGCGCATGGGGGTCAGCAGCGACTCGCGCACGAGGGTGGAGATGAAGCGTGTTTTGCTAACTCTGAAGTTGCGGTCGGGAGCGGCAGCCATGCGGGTTGTAAGTATGGATGCCGCTCCCCGGCAAAGGCTTCGCCGGCAGCGTTTAGGAGTTCGGCGCAGCCTTGGGTGCGGTGTCGCCCTTGACGGCTTCAGCGGCCGCGGGGTCTTGCGCGGCCACGGCTGCCTCAGCCGCCTGGAAGCCGATTTTCGAGTGGGTGCCGTCGCAGAAAGGCTTCTTGGTGGAGGCGCCGCAGCGGCAGAGCGAGACGGCGGGCTTGCCGGCCAGGTCCCACTCGGCGCCATTGCTGTCGACCAGCTTGATAGGGCCTTCCACGCGGAACGGGCCGTTGGGGCGAACTGTAATCGTGACATCGGGCATGGGGCAGAGTCTCCTTTGAAGCGGGTCTTTCCGAGTGTAGCAGCCGCGCGAGCAAGAACAACGGCTCGCGGCGAGTGCCGGAGCCGTTGCTTTCAAGCGCGAAGCGCGACGGTTGCAGGTGGACTATTCTCCTGAAACATTCCTGCATAGAGGGGGGCATCCTGAGCGCAGCGAAGGACCTGCTTTTCCGCCAGCCCAGTTATGCGAGTCACCGTACTAGCGACGGCCGCCCTTCTTGACCGCTGTCTTTTTCTTGATGGCGATTGCGGCCCGCTGTGCGCCTGCCTTCGTGGTCTTTTTTGCGGAAGACTTCTTCGCGGCGGTTTTCTTTGCTGGCGCTTTCTTGGCAGTTGTTTTCTTAGCGGTTGCACCCTTAGTCGCCGTTTTCTTGCTTGCCGTCTTCTTGGCTGGAGTTTTTTTGACCGCTGTTTTCTTCGCGCTCGCTTTTTTGACGGCAGTCTTCTTCGCGGCTGTTTTCTTTGCGGCCGTCTTGGTGCTCGTGGTTTTCTTAGCCGCCGTTTTCTTCGCCGAGGCTGGCGGCCGTCCCACCGGCCGCTTCGCCGGCACGGTCTTCTTCGCCGCTGTCTTCCGTGTGCTCTTGCTGGCGCTTTCCGGATGAATGAGCTTGTTGAAGTTGCTTTCCGCGCCTTCCGCCGTTACATCCTGGTACACAAGCGAAAGCCTGCTGGCGTCGAACTTCTCGAAGAACTCATCCCAGCCGATCTCCTTCAGGTTCGAATCGTTGGCGTTGGCCGCGCCCGGAAACTCGATCCGCAGAATGCCGGTACCGGTCTCGCTGGTGCTTGCCACTTCGGCGGGTTTGCCTCCCCGCGCTTCTGCCCACTGGCGAATCTCGTCGTGGTCCTGCGTTGTTTTTGAAAGTGCCATGATTCCTCCCTTGTGCCTGTGCGCCCCGCTGTTGTGCCGCTGCCGCGGAACGCATGTTTGTATATCACAGCATGGGATGGCAAGGTGCGGACAGGTGTTTCCGCGCGCGTGCAAAGAAAAATAGAGCGCTCGGTAAACATGCGGACTTTTATTCGGCGCGGCCGCTGCTGTCGCGCTCGTCGAGCAGGCGCAGTGCCTCGCGAAACCCATGCGGCGTGCCGGTGTCCACATAGTGGGTTCCACCCGCGATGCCAACGGCACTGCCGCCTGCGCTGAGCCATGCGTTGACCAGCGTGCCCAGGTACTCATCCTGCCGCGCGGGCATTCGCCATAGCGCGTGCAGCGAGTGGAAGACAGAAGCAGGCATGCGCACCGCGCCCCAGATGAGCGAGGAGACAGGCGAGGAATGCTTGACGTCGATGCGCAGCACCGCGCCGGCGGCGCCGAGCACGACCGAGTCGAACAGCTGCGGCCGCGCGACCGGGAAAAGTAGAAACGCGAGGGTGCCCGATGGCAGAAGGGTTAAACCATCCTCAGGAAACCAGACGGTATCGGGCAGGCCGAGCAGGATTTCGTCGTCTTCGCGCTGGCTGACGAGCGGCGCGGCGCGGAAGATGGCGTCGCACAGGCCGGCGGCCGCGGGCTGCACCACATACACGATGGGAACGCCGTTAAAGCTGGCGCCGTAGTACTCGAGAATGTCGGATTTGCCGGGAGAGATGACGAAGCAGAGGCGCGTGGCGCCGGCGAGAATCATGCGCTCGAGCAGGTACTCGCTCACGGCGCGGGGCCGCTCGAGAACGCCCGACGGGTGCAGCTCAGTCCGGGTCCCGACGGGCAGCAGCTCTTTGGAGAAAGCGAGCGGCTGCATGCGGCTGCCGCGGCCGGCGGCGGGCACGATGCCCCACACGGGCTCAGGCTCCGGCGGCAAGGGGCGCCGCGGTCTGGCTGAAGAGCGTTTGCAGCTGGTGCGCACGATGCGCCGCGGTGTGCTGGGCCAGGACGCGCTCGCGGGCGCGGCGGGCCATGCGCGCAAGCTCGGCCGGGGAGTGGTCGAGCGCCGCGAGCACGTTATCGCTGCAGCGGGCCAGCAGGATCTCCTCGCCCGGCGTGAAGAAAGTTTCGAGACCCTCCCACGCATCGGTGAGCAGCGGCGCACCGCACGCGGCGGCCTCAAACAGACGGCCGGAGGGGCACCATCCGTAGGCGGCCATGGCGGACCGGGTGATGTTGAGCGTAAGCCGGCTGGAGCAGAAGAAGGCGGGGTGCAGCTCGGGTGGAACGTGCCGCGCGAAGAAGATGTTGGCGGCCCAGGGAAAGTCCTGCGGATACATGGCGCCGCCGATGAGAAAGCGCTGGCGGGGCAGCAGCTGCGCGGGCTTGAGAAGCAGTTCGGCAAGCAGGGGCTGGCGGTCGGCGGCGTAGGTGCCCAGGTAGGAAAGGTCCGCGTGGAAGGCAGCGTCGGGCTGCGCGGGGCGATGGGCTTCGGGGTCGACAAAGCCGTAGAGCGGGGCAACGGCGCGCGCGTGAAGGCGGGTGGCGAGAGCCTCAAGAGCGCGGCCGCCAGTGTAGCTGAGCACGAGGTCGAAGCCGGCGAGGCCGTCGGCGGGCAGGTAGTCGACCGGGCTGCCGCTGGCAAGCGCCTGCAGCGTGACCGGCGTGTCGAGATCGTAGAAGCAGGTGAGCGGAACAGAGGAGCCGAGCACGCGCTCGCAGACCGCGGCGCCCTCCGGGCAGAAGCTGGTGACGATGGCGGCGTCGGCCGAGCGAAGCTCCTGGGCGATGCGCGCCTCGTCGCGGCGAAGGCTCGCATACAAGGCCAGCTCGACGCCGGGGGGCTGCGGCCACGTATCGCGGTGCGCGGCGTAGTAGGGCACATCCCTCTCGAAGAAGGTGATGGAGTGGCCCTGTTTCGCGAGCGCCCTGAGCAGGCCGCGCCAGAGCGTTGCGTGTCCGTTGCCCCAGGAGGAAGACAGCGCGAGTCCAAAGATGACAAGCTTCATGTGCCGAGTACGATGGCACCGCAGCGTACAAAGGTTTCTGCTTTGTAGCTGTTGGTTTGCATTTGCTGGCCGCAGCCTGTCTGTGCAAGACAGGCTGTCGGCTGTGCGACCGGCTTTTTGCACTCCTTTGAAAGCTTGCCGGCAGTTAAAGCCCCATGCCGCCCGAGACTTCAATCCGTTGCGCATTGATCCAGCGGTTATCCCCCGAGAGCAGCCCAGCTATCATCGGGCCTATGTCATCGGGAATGCCAGCGCGGCCGAGAGCAGTCCTGTCCGCGACAAGCTTGTTGATCTGCGGATTATCGCGGACCATTCCACCGCTGAAATCGGTCGCAATCGCACCCGGGGCAACGGTGTTGACTGCGATCCCGCGGACGCCGAGCTCCGCTGCCAGATAGCGCGTCAGCACCTCGACCGCGCCCTTCATGGACCCATAGGCGGAGCTTCCTGGGAACGTCATACGGGTGAGCCCGGAAGAAATGTTTACGATCCGCCCGCCATCGTTGATGAGCGGCAGAAGCTTTTGCGTCAGAAAGAAGACGCCCTTGAAATGAACGTTATAGAGGCTGTCCAGCTCTTCCTCTGTTACCTTGTCGAACGCAGCGTGGTGCGAGATGCCGGCGTTGTTGACAAGGTAGTCGAAGCGCTCCGCTCCAAGTTCCGCAAGCGCCCTTTGCACGTTCTGCACGAACGGGTCGAAGGCGCTGACGTTGCCGGTGTCGAGCTGCATTGCAATGGCTTTAGCTCCCGCCTCGCTGGCCGTGGCTGCGACTTTATCGGCCTCTGCACGATTGGAGTTGTAGGTGAAGATCGAGTGGATGCCTCGCTTTGCAAGGCTGAGCACAGTATTGCGGCCGAGCCCGCGGCTTCCGCCCGTGACGATTGCAATTTTGCTGGTTTGTCCTGTCGACATTGTCCGCTCCTGGATAGTTTTCCTGTTATTTAGGATAGGTTTACCGCGCTTTGGAGTGAATGCCGAAACTCGCTCGTTTCTTGCCTATTCCTGCTCGAAAGCCTACACTTGCAATAGTGATCGAATAGACGGAGAAATCGCAGATGCCGAATGAATTGATGCAGGCTGTTAGGCGTTACACGGATGCGCAGGTTGGAGAAAGCCCGTTCGCAACTGGGATCGAGGGACTTACCATCCTTCGATCGGACCATGAGAAGCGTCCAAACTACCTTATCTTCAAGCCCGCTCTTTGCATCGTTGTACAGGGTGCTAAGTGGGCTATATTTGGCGGCCAGCGGCTCGACTACCGGGCGGGACAAGCCCTGGTCGTGAGTGTCGAGATGCCCGCATTCGGCACGGTTGCTGAGGCAAGCCCGAGCGAGCCATATCTTGGCATCATTATCGAGTTCGATCTCGCAATCATGCGGAAAGTCATGGATGAATTAGATACCCCGCCCGAAGCGAGCAGTACGGTGGGACGCGGTGTTTTCGTGACGGACTTCAATGGCGCACTGGAGGACTGCACGCTGCGCATGGTGCGGCTCCTCGACACGCCCAAGGCGATTCCGGTGCTCTATCCTACAATCATGCGCGAAATTTGCTACTGGCTCTTGACCGGGCCCCACGGAAGCGAAGTTGTCAAAATGACGCTCGCGAATAGCCACACACAGCGAGTTATCAGCGCGATTCACACCCTGCGTGATCGCTTCGCGGAGCCGGTTCGGATCGAAGAGTTAGCTCTGTTAGCTCGGATGAGTCCCTCCGCATTCCATCGCCAATTCAAGGCGGTCACTTCCATGACGCCGCTCCAATATCAGAAGCAGCTTCGCCTGCTTGAAGCGCGGCGGCTGATGCTTTCCGATGCGGCGAACGTCGAGACAGCAGCGTTTCAGGTCGGCTACGAAAGTCCGTCGCAATTCAGCCGCGAATATTCTCGTATGTTCGCGATGTCTCCCCGGCGTGACATTGCCTTGCTGAAACGAACCGCAGCCTGACGTACCGATGTTCATAGCAGAGCGATAATAGGCTCTGGTTAAGGTCATTCTGCACCCGCTAAAGCAGTTTGTCGAGTGTGATTGGCAACTCCCGTACGCGTTTGCCGGTTGCGTGATACACCGCGTTTGCGACCGCGGCGGCAGCTCCTGTTATGCCGATCTCGCCGACACCGTGAGCACCGAGAGGTGTATGCGGATCGGGTATGTCGAGAAAGTATGCCTCTATTCTGGGAACGTCAAGGTTCACCGGCACGTGGTATTCGGCGAGGCTTGGATTCATGATGCGACCCGAACGCTCGTCGAAGAAAGTCTCTTCGGTAAGTGCCATACCGATGCCCATGGTGATGCCGCCTATAAATTGTGAGCGCGCAGTCTTGGGATTCAGGATGCGGCCAGTGTCGAAGGCCCCAACCCACCGCGAAACGCGCACTTCACCCGTAACTTCATTTACTCGGGCCTCACAGAACTGCGCCCCGTAAGAGCCCATCGAGTACTTCATCAGTTCAAAGGGCTGGCCGGAAGTTGCCTCCGCTTCCAGTGAACTTTTATGAGCGCGGGTGAGAATCGCGGAGTAAGTTTCTCCCTTAACTCGGCTATCTCGGCGGTAGAGGCCGCCTCCGCGAGCCTCTACTTCTTCAAGGCTGGCTCCTTTCAGCGGGGAGCGGTCATCATGCTTCACAAGGCCAAGAATTTCCTTGTGGAGCTTTTCGCAAGCTTCGTGCACGGCGAGCGCGATGCTGATGGTCTGGTTGGAGCCGCCCGCGACAGGCGCCTGCGGCAGGTCTGTATCTCCGTATTCGAATCGCACCTTTCCCAAGGGCAGTCCCAGACGTTCCGCGGCATGCTGCGTTTGTACAGTAGCCGTTCCCATGCCCATCTCCTGTCCCGCGCTCTGGATCAGCGCCGTACCATCCGCTGAGATACGTACACGCGCGGACGCGGGAAAGCGATAAGCGGGATAGAAAGCCGAAGCAACGCCCTGACCAATCCACCAGTCTCCGTCACGCTGAGAGCGCACTTCCGCGGAACGCTTCTGCCATCCAAACTTTTCAGCGCCCAGCCGATACACCTCGACAAAGTTCCTTGCGGAGAAAGGTAAGCCCTTTGCAGGATCGGTCTTCGCATCGTTGCGAATGCGCAATTCGACAGGATCAATGCCTATCTCGTAAGAAAGCTCATCCATCGCGGACTCCAGGGCGAAAGTACCGATCGACTCGCCTGGTGCGCGCATGAAAGTGTTGGCGGTGGTATTGAGGTGGACCACTCGCTGGTCGACCAGAAGGTTTTCGCTGGCGTAGAGATGCCTCGCTGGAAAGGTGAACTGTTCAGCGAATTCATTCGTGAACGAAGTAGCGGTAACCCCGGTCTGAATCAGAGAAACAAGCTTGCCGTCCGCACCCGCGCCCAGCGCAACCCGTTGATCCGAAGGGGTGCGGCCGCCGACGATGCGAAACACGCCCTTACGCGAAACAACAAGCCGAACCGGTCGCTTGGCGGCCTTGGCCGCCATCGCGCATAGCTGTACGTGCGGCCACATGGAGCCCTTGCCCCCGAAGCCGCCGCCAACGAACTTTGAAATAACGCGAACGTTCTCCTTCTTGAGCGAGAAAACCTTGGCCAGTGAGTCAGCTATGCCTCGAAGGAACTGAGTGGCGTCGTAAACGGTCAGCTTGTCGTCGCCATCCCAAACCGCCGTGGTGGCATGAAGCTCGATTGCATTGTGGTTGTAGCGCGGTGTGACATAGTTGCGATCGACCTTGTAGGGAGCTTCTGCGAGAGCATCTTCAGGGTTGCCGTGTTTGACCTCGGTATCCTCGCCCATAATGTTCTTCGGCGTCTCCGCGCCTGCTTTCGCGGCCTCAAAAGAAAGGTCCGGAGGCTGAGCCTTATAAGTGACGCTTACCAGCGCAGCAGCATGCTCCGCGCGCTCCAGCGTATCTGCCACTATCACGGCTACAGGCTGTCCTGCGTAGAACACATCTTCCATATGCAAGACGTTGATCTTGCTGCCGGCCGCGTCCGTACCGCCCGCGGGATCGAAGATTGGCGGATCCTTCATCTTCGGCGCATTCTTGTGCGTAAGTACCGTCAGAACACCCGGGGCGCTCTCCGCCTGCTTTGTCTCGATCCCTTCAACTGTGCCTTTTGCCACGGTGCTGTAGACCAAAGCAGCATGTACAAGGTTTTCGAGAGGGTACTCAGCCGCAAACGGAGCCGCACCGGTAACCTTATCGCGTCCATCTATACGATCAATAGGTTTACCGATAACACCGTGCGCGTTCATGAACTCATCTTGCTCGCGGTCGGGTGCGATCTGCACCACGGCTTGGATAACCTTGGACACAATGCTCATACGACTTCCTCCTGCTTCGCGAGTTCCGTCACCGTATTTACAATCACTCGGCGCGTGAGCTCGACTTTGAATGCATTATGCGAATATGTCTGGGCTGCTTCTAACTCGAGCGAAGCGGCGTGTGCGAGAGTCTGCTTGTCCAGTGGTTTGCCGATGAGAAATGCTTCGGCCTTTGAAGCCCTCCATGGTTTGTGGGCGACGCCGCCCAGCGCAATGCGAATCTGCCGGACGGCACCATCCTCAAGCTCGAGCGCGGCTGCTACGGAAACAAGCGCAAAGGCATAGCTGGCGCGGTCGCGCACCTTGCGGTACAGTGAGCGCCTGGCAAACGGGAGCGGAGGCAGCACGACTGCCGTAATCAGTTCGTCGTCTTCCAGATTTGTGTCGCGTTCGGGTGTGTTGCCGGGCAGCCGGTGAAAATCAACCAGGGGAATTGTGCGCTCGCCGCGCGGGCTTATGATATTAACGATGGCATCCAGTGCCGCCAGTGCCACGCACATATCCGAGGGATGCGTCGCGATGCACTCCGGCGAGGTGCCGAGAATCGCATTGATACGATTGAAGCCATCGATTGCGTCACAGCCCGCACCGGGAACACGTTTGTTGCAGCGCGCGGCGCTGTCGTAAAAGTAGAGGCACCTTGTGCGCTGGAGCAGGTTGCCGCCAGTAGTCGCCATGTTGCGCAGTTGGGCAGATGCGCCCATCAGGATTGCCTGCGAAAGTACCGGATACCTTTCGCGTACGATGGAATGACCGGCGAGATGACTATTGCGAACAAGCGCACCGATGCTCAGTCCGCCATCCGCGCTTTCTTCAATGCGGTCAAGAGGAAGACGGGTGATATCGATCAGCGTGGCTGGATGCTCAATGTTCTCGCGCATCAGGTCAAGCAAGTTCGTGCCGCCGCCCAGAAATTTCGGGTGCTCGCTTCGGGTGAGCAAGTCCAGTGCGCCCTGCTGGCTGCCGGGGCGCCCGTAGGAAAAGTTGTTCAACGGCTCACCTCTTCCAGGATCAGCTGGCTTGTGTTGTCTTGCGCCTGGTAAACCTTTTGAATCGCTTCGGTGATACCGACATAGGCCCCACATCGGCATAGATTGCCGCTCATACGTTCCTTTACCTCTTCGTCGGTTAGTGCTATCTCTTCATCCGTCATACGCGCGGTGACAGCGCTGGGCAAGCCGCTGGCAAACTCCGCCATCATGCCAACCGCCGAACATATCTGTCCCGTAGTACAGTACCCGCATTGAAAGCCATCATGCTGGATGAAAGCCAGTTGGAGCGGATGAAGGCCGTCCGCTGTTGCGAGGCCCTCTATGGTGACGATCTTACGGCCCTCGTACTGAATCGCGAGCGCAAGGCAGGCGTTGATCCGTTCGCCGTCCACCAGAACGGTACAGGCTCCGCACGCACCCTGGTTGCAGCCCTTCTTCGTCCCGAAAAGGTGAAGGTGTTCGCGCAGTGCATCGAGCAGCGAGACACGAGCCTCAATCTCAAGAGAGTGCTCTATGCCGTTGACATGCAGGTGGACAGTGTGAGCTTCGGCGGGCATTTGCATGGACATCGTGCTCCTTTGCTGTGAGCAGCTATCGGGTTTTGATGGGGCTCTGGATACAGGGGTTATCCCGCGGCTCTTACTACATCCTGGCTAGAACCCGCGACGCCTGTTTTCATAAGCATCCCATGATCTGTGGCACGAATCTCAGTGCGGCCTCGGTCGTAAGTTGAATCCGCCGAGGGGTGCGGCGACTGCGGAATGGCTTTGCCTTGCGCTATGCACCCAGCCAATGCAGTACAAAGCCCGCAGCGCCGGCCCCAAGCGCCGGTCCCAGGATTGGAACCCACGCATAGGCCCAGTCGGAATCGGTCTTGCCGTGGATAGGCAAAAGTGCGTGCGCAATGCGCGGGCCGATGTCTCGCGCGGGATTGATCGCATAGCCGGTGGTGCCCCCGAGAGAGAGCCCGATGCCCCACACAAGGCAGCCGACAAGATAGGGGCTGAGACCAAAGGCCGCACCGGCGGTAAGCACGAGCTTGGAACTCATTGAACCCGCCACCAGCACAAGCACAAAAGTCGCAATGCACTCAGAGAGGACATTCGCTGGATAATTGCGAATCGCAGGCGCTGTGCAGAACACGCCCCGCTTGACTACTGCATCTTCCGTGACCTTCCAGTGGGGTAGATAGAAAAGCCAAACCAGCACCGCACCGCAGAAACCTCCGGCAAACTGGGCCAGCGCGTATGGTACTAACTTTGCGAAGTCGCGATTCTCGATCGCGAAAGCAAGCGTGATGGTCGGGTTGAGATGTCCATCCTTGCTGCCAAAAACGTTTGCCGTAAAAATGCCGCAAAGTACAGCAAAGGCCCAGCCAGTGGTAATGACTATCCATCCAGAGCCTTCGGCTTTCGATCGCCTGAGGGTCACTCCGGCGACTACTCCGTCGCCGAGCAGCATCATGATGAGAGTTCCCATGAACTCGCCAAGCATGGGGGAACGCATCGCGTATCTACCTCCGCTTATCTTCTAAGCTGCGGTGTGTGTTTCGGCTTCAGCCGGCTGGGCAGTGTTGATCTTCTCGAGCGTGTACTGCGCGGCCAGCGTATTGAATGCGCGCACCTGCTCCGTAGCCCAGGCGTCGTCCTTGCCAAGCTCCTTTGCAAGCAAAGCCGCCACCGCGGGCGCCATTGCAATGGCCGCGCGCGCATTCAAGAACAGAGCCCGGGTGCGGCGTGCCAGTGCGTCCTCGACCGTGCGCGACATCTCCTCGCGCGCCGCCCATACGATCTCCGCAGCGATGTAGGGCAGGTCGGGATGAAGCTGGCTCGCAAGCTCCGGCGATTCACTGGCCAGAGCGCGAATCTTGTCTGCATCCGAACCGTAAACGAACAGCGGTTCGCGCACGTCCGTCTTCTGAGTGTAACCGTGGATACGCAGCTCCTGCGTGACGCAGGGCTTGTCGTCAAGCTTGCCGAGAGTTATCGCATGATTGACCGCGTCTTCTGCCATGTGGCGATAGGTTGTCCACTTACCGCCGACAATGGTAAGCAGCCCGGACGGGTCAATCTGGATTGTGTGATCGCGCGATAGGGCTGAGGTCTTACTCGAGTCAGAGCCGGCCGCTTTCACGAGCGGGCGAATGCCTACATAGATGCTTAACACATCCTCGCGAGTAGGTTTGCGGCTCAAATACTCGCCGGCCGTTTCAAGCACGAACTCTATTTCTTTCTCGAATGGAAGCGGCTCATAGGATGGCGCATCGATCGGGGTATCGGTGGTGCCGAGAACGGTATGCTCGTGCCAGGGGATGGCGAACAGCACGCGGCCATCGCTGGTATGCGGGACCATGATGGCGGTGTTGCCGCGCAGGAATGAGCGGTCGAGCACAAGGTGGATTCCCTGGCTGGGCGCGACCATAGCAGAGGCTTTCTCATCGCCCATGCGGCGTATCTCGTCGGTAAAGATGCCCGTTGCATTGACGACGACGCGTGCGCGCAGCTCGAACCGGTCTCCCGATTCGCTATCCTCGGCGATAACACCATCCACAAATCCGTCATCGCCTTTCAGCAGCTCGACGACCGGAGCATAGTTGAGTACGGTCGCTCCCTGATCGGCAGCGGTCTCGATCAACTGGATAAGCAGGCGGGCATCGTCGAATTGGCCATCGTGGTAAACCACGCCCCCGCGCAGGCCGTCCTGCCGCAGCGTGGGTATGCGTTCGAGCGTCTCCTCCCGGGAAAGAATGCTCGACTTGCCAAAGCCGTACTTGCCTGCGAGCAGGTCGTAAACCTTCATGCCAATGCCGTAAAAAGGCGCTTCCCACCAGGAGAAGTTAGGCACGACAAACTGTAAGTCGTGCACGAGGTGAGGAGCATTATGGAGCAAAATGCCGCGTTCCTTCAGCGCCTCCATCACCAGCGAGATATTCCCCTGCTCGAGGTAGCGAACGCCTCCGTGTACCAATTTAGTCGCGCGGCTGGATGTACCTTTCGCAAAGTCCTGCCGCTCCAGCAGCAAAACGGAAAAACCTCGGCTAGCTGCGTCTACCGCGACGCCCGCACCGGTGGCTCCGCCGCCCACTACGATCACGTCCCACGGTTCCTGCGGCTGACTGGATCTGCTGCGCTCGCGCACGCGGGACAGCATCTGGTCGCGGTTCATGCCTTCTCCTTATTTAGTTGTTTCTTGTCGGGGTCATTCCACTTACCCGCCCGCTTCACGGCGTCCTGCCATTTCGCCTGCCGCGCTTCCATTTGCTTTCGGTCGGCCTTGGGTTCAAAGATTGTGTCTGGTCCGCGTAGCTTTGTGATTTCGTCCGTACTGCCCCAGAAGTTGACGGCGAGACCGGCAAGATAGGCGGCCCCGAGCGCCGTGGTTTCGAGCACCGCCGGCCGGCGCACCGGCAACTGCAGCAGATCCGCTTGAAACTGCATCAGCATATCATTGGCGGCCGCGCCTCCATCGACGCGCAGTTCGCGAAATGGCTGCCGAGTATCGTCGTCCATCGCGTGCAGCACGTCGGCAACCTGGAAGGCAATGCTTTCCGTTGCGGCGCGCGCGATGTGGCCGATTTCGGTACTGCGCTGTATACCGATAATCATGCCGCTTGCGTAAGGATCCCAGTGCGGCGCCCCGAGGCCGGTAAAGGCCGGGACAAACACAATCCCTTCACTCGACTGCACGGAGGCGGCCACGCTTTCCACATCGGGAGAGTTTGTAAAGAACCGCATGTTATCCCGCAGCCACTGCACCACCGCTCCGCCCACAAAGATGCTGCCTTCAAGCGCGTACTCGAGTTTCTTGTTAAGGCTGCAAGTTAGGGTGGTTATCAGCCGCTCCTGCGACAATGTGAATATGTCGCCGATATGCTGCAGCAGAAAGCAGCCGGTGCCATAGGTATTCTTAGCGTCTCCCGGCGACACACAAAGCTGCCCGAACAACGCGGACTGCTGGTCGCCGGCAATGCCCGCGATCTGCACTGCACCAAGGCCGAGCGAAGTTGTTACCTCGCCCATGGCCTCGCTCGACCAGACAACCTCGGGCAGCATACTTTCAGGGATGTTGAGCAGTTTGAGCAGGTCGGCATCCCAACGGTCCTCGACAATGTTGTATAGCAGCGTGCGGCTTGCGTTAGTGCGGTCCGTGATGTGTCGTTTGCCGCTGGTCAGGTTCCAGACAAGCCAGCTGTCGACCGTGCCGAAAGCCAGCCTGCCCTGTTCCGCGTCGGCGCGCGCCCCCTCCACATTGTCAAGAATCCAAGCGATTTTGGTTCCGGAAAAGTACGGATCGATGAGCAGGCCCGTCTTCTTGCGGATGGTTTCTTCCGCGCCATCATCGGCCAGCTTCTTGCAAAGCGGCGCGCCCCGGCGATCCTGCCACACGATTGCGTTATAGACCGGCTTCCCGGTTTCGCGATTCCAGATTATGGTCGTTTCGCGCTGATTTGTAATGCCGAGTGCAACGATGTCCCGAGGGCGTATCTTCGCCTTTCCCAGCACTTCGACCGCGGACTTCAGCTGTGAAGTGAGGATCTCGTATGGATCATGTTCCACCCAGCCTGTTTCGGAGTAATGCTGCTCAAACTCGTGCTGCGCAACACCGGCAATCTTGCCGTCATGTCCGAAGAGGATAGCCCGGGAGCTGGTGGTGCCTTGATCCAGAGCAAGCACATACTGTACGCTCATAAGTTCCTGAAACCTTTCCGTGCTATGCCAAGCATGATAACTACTCCCATGCCTGTTTCGTTTACAGCCAATTTGATCATTCTTGCGAGAGCGGTTGCCTCTTCGCCGATTCAAGAAGCTCCGCTATGTTTAAGACTGGTTCCTTCGATAAGTACGCAATGGTCTACCGTGAAGGTGCATTCACCCTTTACCAAAACACCAGCGATAGAGTTCGAATCAAAGCATGCGTGGCGACGAGAACCTAACACGTGGGATCGAGAGCGCGATACACAAAATGTGTTGCTCAGAGAACCGGCAGTGAAGAAGCGCCTCATGCATGTTCGGATGCTTGCTTTGTGATTGGGGTTCCTGAAACATGCGACCTGTTCGGTTTAGCAGGCATCCATACACGCGTCAACTATTCCTTGTTTGGTTCGCTATGAAACAGATTCCGGCACTGCCGGAATGACGCCTGCCTCTGTTTCTCTATCGAAAGCGGGTTCCATGCAGTCACTCCCTTTGTATTTACAGGCTATCTTGCTGCTGCCTGCTTGCCTGGTTGCTAGCAGTGCCGTGGCCCAGGATATGGCGGCGCCCCAGGGTCAAACCAACCCCGCGAATGCCGAAAACATTGTGAAGCCAAAACCGGCTGAGACGCCGGAGTCGGGCAGCGTGTGGAAGCGCAAATATGCATTTGGCGACTGGAACGGCTACAGCAAGCGGCTCGAAGAAAAGGGCGTCGTTTTCGACTTCTACTACACCGACGACGCCCTGGGCAACCCATATGGCAGCCGCGCGGACTTCGGCGTCTGGGGGCGCATCCGCGGCACGGTCGATGTGGACTTCAGCAAGTTCACGAAGTTCACGCGCGTGCAGGGGCTCACCTTTCACATGACCGGACTGTGGCAGTACGGCACAGATCTAAGCAAGCAGTACACCTTCACAGCGGTCGACTCAACCAGCCTGCCCAGCGCGCATACCTTTCGCGCCGACTCCTATTTCCTCCAGCAATACTTTCTTCATCACAAACTGGCGATCCGCGGCGGCCAGATCGCCGCCTATGATTCTTACAGCGACTCGGAGTACGGGGCATCGTTTATCAATCTCGCGCTTGGATACGCACACAGCAACCTGAATTCGGCGGCCTACTTATCGTTTAACCCGGCCGGAGTGCCTGCCTTCGAACTCAAGGCGCTGCCCACCGACCATGTCTACGCGAAAGCGATGGTTATGTCGGAGGAGCGCAGCCCCTACACCATCATCCAAACGGCTTCAGCTTTCACCTTGGCGGTTCAGTGCTTGCGACCGAAGCCGGCTACCTGCACGACCCGCCAAAGCCGCCCGATTCAACCTTCACCCTGGGCAAGGAACCATTCATCACCGACAAGGAAACCGGCAACTATCCGGGCGTGTACCGCTTCGGCGCCGGGTATGACCCGCATAACTTCAACGACCTGCGGACAGGCCAATCCACGCCGGGCAACTACGTGATCTATGGGCAAGTCGATCAGGCGGTGTACCGAATGGGCACTGTAGGTGCTGACAGCAAACGCGGGCTCGACCTGATTTACTCAGAAGATTACGCGCCCGGCGACGTGACCCAGTACGACCATCAGATCTGGGCCGGCGCGCGTTGGATCGGTCCTGCAGGCGGCCGCTGGAGCAAGGATACTCTCGCTGTCGGTTACGTTCGCACCGCGGTCGGCAGCCACTTCCGCGAAGCGACGCTAGCTACCACCGGCCCGCAGCTCTCCGCCGAGCACTTAGTCAAAACCAACTATCTTACAAATGGAACGCCATGGCTGCTGGTGCAGCCGGTTATGCAGTTTTTCGCCAAGCCTGCCTGCGATGCAACCCGAGAAACTGTAGTTGTTGCCGGCTTTCGTACTAAGGTGACGTTTTAGCCCGCGCCGTTCCTATGGAAAGGCCGTCACGCGCTGCGCATCGGCGGCAGCAGATCTTCAATCCGCACCGGAAGCTCACGCTTCCGAACGCCTGTCGCATGATACACAGCCGCGGCGATCGCCGGCGCCACGCCTGCAAGGCCAATCTCTCCAACGCCCCGCGCTCCAAAACTGCTGATCGCCAGGTCAGGGTAGTCGAGGAACGTAACATCGATCTCCGGCGTGTCCGGGTTGGTGCTCATAAGATAGTCGGCCAGGTTGTTGTTCGTCGGTCGGCCACTGCGCTGGTCATACTCGGCCGCCTCGAACAGCGCCATGCCAATGCCCATCACAATCGCGCCTTCGACCTGGTTGCGCGCCGGCCCCTGGTTGATGACCTTACCGACATCGATCACCGAGACCACGCGCGAAACCCGCAGCCGCGCAATGCCAGGGTCATACTCCACCTCGGCGAAGTGCACGCCGAAGGAGTGGAACGAATACTTCTTCGCCGCCTCGCTATGGCCGGTTCCCTGGGTGCTGCCATCGCCGCTCGCCGACTGCACATTCGCGTCCTGCAGCACTTTTTCAAAACGCACCCCGCTCTCCGGCGCGCCGGTCTTCAGGTGCACGTAGCCATTGGTCAGCGCGAGATCGTCCATCTTGTGATTTGCGAATGCCGCCTGCTTGCCGCTGGTCGCGACCTTCATAAGCTGCCCGGCCGCCGCCTGCGCCGCGTCGTCAATCGAGGGCAGCACAGAGCCGGTCACCACCGAGCCGCCCGACATCGGCCCCGAGGGCAGGCGCGTATCGCCTAGCACCACCTGGATCCGGTCCATCGGCACGCCCGTGCGCGCGTGCACCACCTGCGCGAAAATGGTGTACGTGCCGGTGCCGATATCCTGCGTGCCGCAGGCGACGCGCACTGTGCCGTCATCATTCATGCTCACCCGCGTGTCGACTGCGGCGCGCCCCGCACCCCACGACGCCGCGCCCAGGCCCCATCCGAGCACCAGGCCGTCCCGCTTCATCGACCCCACCTGCGGGTTGTATTTGCTCCACCCGAACCGCTCCGCGCCCGTCGTCAGGCACTCCTTCAAGTGGCGCGAGGAGAACGGCTTATTCTCGCTTTCATCGGTCAGCGTATCGTTGATCAGCCGCAGCTGCACCGGGTCCATCTTCAGCTTCACCGCAAGCTCGTTCATCGCGGACTCGGTCGCGTACAGGCCCGGCACCGCGCCGGGGCCGCGCATCGGCGTCGGCGTGCCCAGGTTGCGGTTTACCACCGCTGCACGCACCCGCACATTGGGCGAGCTCCACAGCAGCGCGGTCGCCTCGCCGCAGTTCTCGCCCCGCTCGTCCAGAATGGAACTATCGCTTGCGTACTCGTGCCAGATGCCGGTCAGCTTGCCATCCGGTGTCGCGCTCAACCGCACCCGCTGCACCGTGCGCGGCCGGTGCCCGACGCTCGTGAACATGGTATTGCGATCGACCACGAACTTTACCGGCCGGTTCAGGTCGCGCGCGGCCGCCGCAGCCAGCGGCGAGTGCGTCCAGGGGAACAGTTTGCCGCCAAAGCCGGAGCCGAGGAACTGCATCACCACGCGCACATGGTCCTGCGGCACACCCAGCATCGCCGCCATCGCATTCTTCGCGTTGCCAATGCCCTGGGTCGCCTCGTAGAGCGTAAAGTTGCGGCCGTCCCAGTCGGCGACGATCGCGTGCATCTCGATCGGGTTGTGCGTCTCGATCGGCGTGATGTAAATCTCGTCAACTGTAACCGGCCCACTGGCAAATGCCTGCTCCACGTTGCCGCGCTGGTTCTTCAGGTTCATCTTACCGCTCAAGCCGTCGCTCAGGTCGTAGGAGACATTCGGCTTGTCCGCCGCGTACTGCACCTTCACGGCCGCCGCGGCTCCGCGAGCCTGGTCCATCGTCTCGGCCACTACCATCGCGACATACTGGCCGCTGTAGTAGATGGTTTCATCCTCAAAAGGCAGCCTGCTTTCGCCTACCTCGCCCCCGCCCGGTCCGGTCTTGTACAGCCTGGGCAGGTTGCCGTGGCTGTACACCTTCAGCACCCCGCGCATGCCCTCGGCGTGGCTCGTGTTCATGCTCGTAATGCGGCCGCTCGCGATCGGCGCGCACACCGGGATCGCGTACACCATGCGCGGCAGGTTGAAGTCGGCCGAGTAGCGCGCGGTGCCGCTGGTCTTCAGCGGCCCGTCGATGCGCGGCACCGCGGCGCCCAGAATCGACTCGGAAGTGCCGTTTGCCGGATTGCTATTCGTTGCCATCAAATCAGTCCTTTCCTTCAAACACTGCCGAGCGGCGGAACGCGCGCTAGGCCTGCTCGGTGGTCGCGGTCATAAGCGCGCGCACAACTGAGCGCTTCGCCAGTTCAATCTTGAAACCGTTGTCGCGGTAAGGTCTGGCGCCGCGCAGCGCCGCGTCCGCGGCGGTGCGGAAGTGGACTTCCTCGGCCGGCTTGCCTGCAAGCGCTCGCTCGGCTCCTTCCGCGCGCCAGGGCCTGGTCCCCACGCCGCCCAGCGCGATGCGGGCCCTGCGGATGCGCTTGCCGTCCATTTCCACCACAACCGCCGCACTGGCCAGCGCGAACTCGTACGAGGCGCGGTCACGCAGCTTCAGATAGTGCGAGCGTGTGCCCGGGGGCAGCACCGGCAGCGTCACATAGGTGATCAGGTCGCCCGGCTCCAGCGCATTCTCGAGATTCGGCGTCGTGCCCGGCAGCTTGTAAAACTCACCAATCGGAATATCGCGCTCGCCTTTCACGCCGGAAACGTGAATGGTCGTTTCGAGCGCCGTCATCGCAACGGCCATGTCGGACGGGTGTGTCGCGATACAGTGCTCGCTCGTGCCCAGCACCGCGTTGGTGCGGTTATTGCCGCCGATCGCCGCACAGCCTGAGCCGGGCTCGCGCTTATTGCACTCCGCCACCGCGGTGTCGCGGAAATAACTGCAGCGGGTGCGCTGCAGCAGGTTGCCGCTGGTGGTCGCCATATTGCGCAGCTGCCCGCTCGCGCCGCTCAGCAGCGCCTGCGACAGGACCGGATAGCTCTTGAGCACTTCCGGGTGGTACGCCAGGTCGGAGTTGCGCACCAGCGCGCCAATACGCAGCGAGCCGTCCGGGCCGCGTGTGACGCTCGCCAGGTCGAGCCCGTTGATATCCACCACCTGGCGCGGCCGCTCCACGTCGAGCTTCATCAGATCGACCAGCGTGGTGCCGCCGGCGATGAACCGTACCTGCGCGCCCTGCTGCGCGGTCTCGGCATTGGCGCCGAGCCGCACTGCCTGCTCCGCGCTTGAGGCTTTGCTGAGTGAGAAATCGATCATGCCTGGCTCCTGACCCTGCTCTGGACTCTCGCCGCGTTCGAGACCCGCGCCGCGTCGAGGTGCTCCTGAACAAACGCGCTGATGGTCTGCCCCGGCGCATTGCTGTCACCGCCCTCGCGAATTTGGACGCGCGCCTGCTGGATCGCCGCCGTGATGTTCTTGTACGCGCCGCAGCGGCAGATATTGCCGGCCATCGCCTCGCGCACCGCGGCGTCGCTTGTGCCGCCGGGTGCCGGCTCCTTCAGCATCGCCACCGCCGACATCACCTGCCCCGAGGTGCAGATGCCGCACTGGTAGGCATCGTGCTCCACAAACGCCGCCTGCACCGGGTGCAGGTTTCCCGGCTGGCCGATGCCTTCAATCGTCATGATCTCGTCGCCCTCGTGCATCGCCGCGAACGTCAGGCAGGAGTTCACCCGGCGCCCATTGATGTGCACCGTGCAGGCGCCGCACTGGCCGTGGTCGCAGCCCTTCTTGGTGCCGGTCAGGTCCATGTTTTCGCGCAGGCAGTCCAGCAGCGAAACTCGCGGCTCAATCTGCACGGTGCGCGGCTTGCCGTTCACCTTCAGGGTCACGGCGCGCGTACCGGCCCGTGCGGGCGCCGCTGCTTCCGGTTCAGCCTGCGCGGCCTTTGCGATCGCCGGCGACGCGGTCGCGGCAACGCCCGCCGCACCCAGGTGGCCGAGAAAGCTGCGTCGTGTGAAGCGCAGCCCGGGCTTGCTCTTAGCCTCGTTCCGCTGCTCTGGGTTCTGCTGCTCTGGTTCTTCAGGAGTGTGCTTGCTCATTCAGACCCTTTGTGCGCCTTGAGCCCGAGGCTAGGCGGCTTGGTGCGAATTTGTCTGTCGAGGGGAGCGGCAGCAGGGCCGCCCGGAAGTCGAACACGCGGATCGCGAAACCATCTTGCCGCTGATACCTATTATCTCAAATGCGGACCGGGTATGTAGCAATTCGTTCGACCGAACGAAAGAGCCCCGGAAGCTGGCCGGGCGTAATCTCCTCCGCGGCTGCAATCGGTCCGTCGATTCGCGATTCGGGCCAATTTCATATTTTTACGCCAGGTCCAGCTGCGCCTCGTCCACAAAGCACCAGCCCCACTGCTCGCCGGGTTCGATCGAGCGCATCACTGGATGTTTCGTGCTGTGAAAGTGCTCGGTCGCGTGCTTGTTGGGGGAACTGTCGCAGCAGCCCACATGCCCGCAGACCAGGCACATCCGCAGATGTACCCATTCACTATCGCTGGCAATGCACTCCGGGCAGCCGGCCGACTGAGGCATTACATCCTTGATTTGATCGAGATGAGAGCAGCTTGCCACGGCGGATTCTCCTGGACTCCTGGAATAGGCGGCGCCGAAAACGGCGGCTGAATATGAAGACGAAGCAGCGAGCGAAACAGACCCGGAACCCGCGCCAGAAGCAGCATGGAAGCCTGGGTAAGCGCCGGATGCGCACCCACGGCCAGCAATGCGCGCGACATCACCCGCGCCGGGCGCAGCAGCCGGTCGTGGTCCCGCTGGTACAGGCGAAGATCGCCGGCCTGCAGTGCGCGCCCCAGTGCCAGCGCCTGAAGAAACGCGAGCGAAAGCCCGTCTCCGGTGATCGCATCGACCCCGCCCGAAGCATCGCCTACCAGCGCGACCCGGCCCCGCTGCACCTGCCGCAGCGTGCGGTGCGCGGTCATCGCGCCCCTAGGCGAACTGCATGGCTCCGCGCCCCGCAGCCGCCGCGCCAGAGCAGGGAAGCGCGCGACCGCGGCCCGCATCGCGGAGACTCCCCGTTCCTCGGGCTTCGCAGAGGCCAGCACCGCAACGCCGACTTGGGCTCCGCCCACCGGCGTGACATAGGCCTGCGCGCCAGCCGCCCAGTACACCTCCACCCCGTCCGGCGTTTCCGCGCCCGGCGCGAGCTCAAAATGCTGCCGCAACGCGAACCGGCGCGAAGCGACCCCGCCTTCATCAAGCCCAGCGGCTCTGCGCACCGCGGACTGCGCGCCGTCTGCTCCGATGATCCATCTGGTCCATCGCGGCCGGCGCTCCTGCCCGCCCACAAACGCCCGTACGGCGCCGCCCCCGACCTGAACTCGCCCCGCGGCCGGCGTCACCCGCACGCCCAACTCCCGCGCACGCCCAGCCAGCAGTGCGTGCAGCCCCGTCCGCCGCAGCCCCACCGCCACCTGCCCGGAAGCCGGAAAACCTGCCCAGGCGCTCTGTCCAGAGTGGTGAAAACCGATCCCGGAAAGCCTGCGGCCCTGTTCGGCCAGCGTAGCTACCGAGATACCGAGCTGCCGCAGCGCATCCACGGCGGGCGGCAGAAGCCCCTCGCCGCAGCATTTGTCGATTGCGCCGGGGCATGGCTCCGCGACTTCCACGGAGAAACCGGCCTGCGCGGCCGCAATCGCAGCGGCCAGCCCCGCCGGTCCACCGCCGATGACCAGCACCTCAGCGTCCATGTGCCGAGACTACTCGCTTTCGAGCTCGTCCAGCAGCACGCGGGCTTTGGTATTCAGCGTCTGCGCTCCATCCAGGTCGTTTTCGGCAACCGCCTGGCGCGCCTTCATCAGGAAGGCGTGTACCTGCATCTCCACCGCCTTGCCGTCGCTGGTCGAGGGTTCCTTGATCTTGCTCAGCCGCGTTTCCTGCATCTGGATTTCGCCCAGCATGCGCACCTTCTCCGGACCGCTGATCGCCGTACCCGCCGACAACTCGCCCAGCGCCGGCGCGGCTGCCTCGGCGGTTGTAGGCCCCGGCGCCGGCGCGGCGGTATTGGATACCGAGGCGGGCGGCGGCTCCACTATAGGAGTGGCCGCGGTGGGCGCTACAGGCGGCGCAGCTGCCGGACTTGCCCCCGCCGCCCCCGCCGCGCCGGTTGCCCCCGCCGCGCCGGTTGTGCCGCCGGCCTGTGCCGGTTCCGCCGCCGGCACAGCCGGTTTCCGGTGCCGTCTGTGTGACCGCTTTACCGGCACCGGCGCGGGCGCGGGCTTCGGCTGCTCCGGGGGCGCCTGCTGTACGTCCGCCTTTCGCTCCGGCGGCACCGAGGGAAGCGGCGTGATGACCGTGATAGACGAGGCGGTGAGCGGCGGCGCCGTCGCGGCTACCGGGGGCGCCGGCGGCGGCTGCCTGTGGCGGCAGCCCGCAAGGCCGCCAAGCAGCAGAAGCCAACCGGCGGCGCAGTGCTTCGCGTGGCGGTTCATGCCTGTTCCCGGCCCTCAACAACGTCGGCCCGAGGCAGCGTGTGGGGCTCGCGCTCCCCCGCGTGGCTCAGTGGAATGCGCAGCGTGAACATGGTGCCGCGTCCCGGCTCCGACTCCACCTCGATCACGCCCGAATGCAGCTGCACAATGCGGTAGCACATCGATAACCCGATCCCGCTGCCGTCCTTCTTGGTCGTGAAATACAGGTCGAAGATGCGCGGCAGCACCTCGGCCGCGATGCCCTCGCCCGTGTCGCGGATTGTCAGAACCGCCTGCCGCGCCTCTTCACGCAGCGCTATGTTCAGCGTGCCGCCGTCCGGCATGGATTGTGTCCCGTTTAACACGATGTTGAGGATCGCCTGCCGCAGCATATCAGCATCTACTTTCACTACAACAGCTCTCGAAGGTAACAAGGTCTCCAGCTGCACATCATGTACGGCCAGCTCGGCCGAAGCCAGCCGCAGCACCGTCGTCGTGATCTGGCGCAGGTCCTCGTCCTCGAGCTTCAGCTCCATCGGCCGCGAGAAGTCGATCAGCGTCTGCACCACCCGGTCCAGCCGCTGGATTTCGCTCTGGATCACATCCAGGTGCCGCACCGCCGGCGCTTCCGGCCCGCTCAGCTTGTTTCTCAGCAGCTCCAGGTGCACCACGATCGCGTTGATCGGGTTCTTCACCTCGTGGCCCACGCCGCCCGTCAGCCGGCCAATCGCCGAGAGCCGGCGCGACAGCTCCAGCTCGCTCTCAATCTCGCGCACCGACTCCAGATCGTGCAGCGTGAGCAGCGCGCCCAGGCTCTCGCGCTCGTCCAGCTCCCGCCCGTCATGAATGATCTCGAGCGCGATCTCGATTCGCCGCCCATTCTCGAGCTCGATCTCGGCCTGTGGAATCGAGGTCCGGTTCTGGAACGCGTCGCGCACCATCCGGCCCAGCTTGGTCGACCGATTGAAGATGCGGCTAGCCTCGGCGCCCAGCATCTGGTCGCGCCCCATGCCCAGGAACCGCTCCACCGAGCTTGAAACCAGCACCGCGTGCGTGTCGCGGGTAAACAGCATCATGCCGTCCTGCAGGTTCGACAGGATCTGGTCGAGATTCTCTTTGAGCGCGGAAAAGACCTCCTCGGTGTTGCGCATCCGCTCGCCGATGCGCTCGATCTTGCTCGAAACCCGCAGCACCGCGTCATTGGAATGGGAATGGGAGCGCGAGCCGCCGCTCAGCCCATGCGAGGCGTCCGCGGCCTCCGCGTTCAGCACGTCCAGCCTCCGGCTGATCTGCTCTAGCGGCGCCAGGGCCACTGACGCAACCGCCGCCGCGGCCAGCAGCGACAACAGCAGCGCGATCCCGGTATAGCCAAAGGCCCGCAGCAGCGAGGGCCGAAATACCTGCAGCAGGAAGCTGGTGCGCATGCCGATATGCACCGTCGCGAACGGCTGCCCGTTGCGCTCGAGCGAGAGCGGCAGGTCGTACACCTGCGCCTTACCGAAAACGATCTCGAGAATCTTGATCGAGGAGCGGTCGCGGAGCTTGCCATAGTCCGGCCGATAGCCCAATGTGCGCCCGCCGAGCAGCGGGTCCGTGCTTACGAACGTGAGCCTGCCGGAGTCGGAAATGGTGACGTCGAAGATGGTCGGCGAGTAGCTGATGACCGAATCCATCAGCGCGTTCAGCGCCGCGTCGTTGCGCAGCGCGCTCGCCACCTGCGCGTGGAACAGCGCATGCGGCAGCTGGGGCTGGATGGTGCCGTGGATCACGCCCTGCTCGATCGCCTGCCGGGTGGCGAACAGCACCTGGTGCGCAATGATGTCGGTGGCCGAGTAGCTCTGGTCGACATACTGCCGCAGGGACCGGGACAGGTACATCCACGAAGTCGTGGCGACCAGCAGAAAAACCAGCCCGGTCACCGCGGCCACGAGTTTGGTCCTTAAACGCATCCTGACGCGGATTGTACAGACTCGCCGTCAGGCGCCGGTTCGCTTTTCGCCGCGGCTCTGGTCCAAGCGCCGGAACAGCCTCACTCTCATGCGCAACACTGGCTTCGTGAGTCGTTCGCTCGTTCCAGAAAAATTGTCAACCTGAGCGCGGCGAAGGACCTGCTTTTACCGCTTCGCCATTCCAGGAAAACCGGGTCATCCTGAGCGAGCGAAGCGAGTCGGGAGCGCTTGCGCCAAAGGACCTGCTTTTCAGCCGCCCGCTCCCGGCTCACCCCACTACATGCGGGTCTCCCGCTCCGCCGCCAGCGCGCCCGGATCCACCCGCGGCCGCAGCCGGCTCTGGCTGTACTCCTTCAGCTTGTTGTGCAGCGTCTTCAGGCTGATGCCCAGGATCTCCGCCGCCCTCGTCTTGTTGTTGTTGGTCGAGGCCAGCGTCTTGACGATCAGCAGGCGCTCGGCCTCATCGACCGTCGTGCCGACTTCCACCTTCACCGTATTCGCGAACGCCGACTCGGGCGAGGCTTCCACACCCCGTGAGCCGAAGCCCGGCGGCAGGTGCTGGACCCCCACCGGGTGGCCGCCGCACAGGATCACCGCCCGCTCGATGGTGTTGCGCAGCTCGCGCACGTTGCCCGGCCAGTCATACTGCATCAGCCGCTGCAGCATGCCCGGGTCCACCCCCGGCACCTCGCGGCCGTGCTTCTCGTTCATGTCCAGCACTAGCGCCTCCACGATCGCCGGAATGTCTTCCTTGTGCTCGCGCAGCGGCGGCATGTGGATGTTGAACACGTTCAGCCGGTAGTACAGGTCCGCCCGCAGCTGCCCCGCGCTCACCGCCGTGTCGGGATTCTTGTTGGTCGCCGCCAGCACCCGCACGTCCACCGGCGATTCCATCTTCGAACCCAGCCGGCGCAGCTTGCGCTCTTCGAGCACGCGTAGCAGCTTGGCCTGGGTCGCGATCGGCATCTCGCCGATCTCATCCAGCAGCAGCGTGCCTTCCTCGGCCAGCTCGAAGCAGCCCGCCCGCCGCTCCAGCGCGCCTGTGAACGAACCCTTCTCATGCCCGAAGATTTCGCTCTCGATCAGCGTCTCCGGGATCGCCGCGCAGTTCACCGCGACAAAAGGCTTCGGCTTGCGCGGGCTCAACTCGTGCAGCGCGCGTGCTACCAGCTCCTTGCCCGTGCCGCTCTCCCCCGTGATCAGCACCGAAACATTCGACGGCGCCACCTGCTCAATCATCGCGTAAATGTCCCGCATCTTGCGCGAGGAGCCCACCAGCGGCCCCAGGATGCCGGTGTCGCGCAGCTTTCTCCGCGTCACCTCCAGCTGTCGCTCGGTTTCGCGCATGTGCGTCGCGTTCGACAGCGCCGTACGCAGCCGCATCGGCTCTACCGGTTTCTGGATGAAGTCGTAGGCGCCGATCTTCATCGCCTCTACCGCCAGCTCGATCGAGCCCTGCGCCGTCAGCACCACCACCGTGCACTGATTTTTTGTCTCGGAAAGCTGCTGCAGCAGCTCCAGTCCATTCATCCGCGGCATCTTAAGGTCCGTGACGATAATGCCCGGCTGCCAGCCGCTCAGCTTCTCCATTGCCTCCATGCCGTCGCCGGCCATCTCCGTCTCGTATCCCCATGAGGACACGAGCTCGGCGAGACCATGGAGGGCATGCACTTCATCTTCAACAATCATGACCCGTTCTGCATTCCCCATGGTTGCGTTATTTCCTGTCTGCGGCGCTGTCGCTGCGAGTGTTGCGGTTCCTGCCTGTTGCTCTGAGAAGTCTCTGCCCGGAAATTCCGGAAGACTCCTGACTGCCTGTAGCATGCACCAAAATCAGGGCGCTGCCCGTCCCAATATGGAACGAAAAGAAGCATGAGGCTCTTCGTGCCTCGAACCTGTCCCTGGGGAAGGGCAGATGTATTCTGCTCGTATGCTGCCTTACGAGATCGAACCGGAAGCTTTTGCTGTTCTCCATCAGGATAGCGGAGCTGCGGCATTTGTGCTGCCGCTTGTAGTACTGGACGTGCGCGAGCCCTGGGAAGTTCAGATTGCCTCACTCCATGGTAGCGTGAGCATGCCCATGGGGGATATACCGTCGCGGGCACATGCGGAACTGGACCCCGATCAGCGCATCGTCGCCATCTGTCATCACGGCGTCCGCTCGCTCAATGTGGCGGCCTGGCTGCGCGGCCAGGGCTTCGAGCAGGCCCAGTCCCTCGCCGGCGGCCTGGATGCCTGGGCAGCCCGCATCGACCCATCCATGCCGCGCTACTAAGTGGCTTACAAACAATAGTTACACGGAAAATCTGAGGCAAAGGATCATGTCTGCTGCTGTTGAATTCGCCCGCCATCATCAGGCTGTCTTTCTTGAGGAACTGAAGACCCTGCTCCGCATCCCGTCCATCTCCACCCTGCCGGAGCACCGGGCCGACGTGCGCCAGGCCGCCGAGGCGCTCAAGTTCGAGCTAAAGCGTATCGGAATGGAACATATGGAGCTGGTCGACGTTCCCCATGATGATGGCTCGCCCAGCCACCCACTGGTTCTCGCCGACTGGCTGCACGCCCCAGGCAAGCCGACCGTGCTCTGCTACGGCCACTACGACGTGCAGCCTCCCGACCCGCTCGACGAGTGGCACAGCCCGCCGTTTGAGCCTGCTGAGCGCGACGGCAACTTGTACGCCCGCGGCGCCGTCGACGACAAGGGCCAGATGTACATGCATCTCAAGGCGCTCCAGTCGCTGTTCGCGGCCAATGGCGGCAATCTGCCGTTGAACGTGCGCGTGGTGCTCGAAGGCGAGGAAGAGGTCGGCGGCGAGTCGATCGCAGCCTTCATCCGCAGCCATCCCGAGCGGCTCCAGGCCGACTTCGCCCTGGTCTCCGACACGGAAATGTTCGCCCCGGAGCTGCCGACCCTCTGCGTCGGGCTGCGCGGCATGATCTACACCGAAGTGGAGGTCCGCGGCGCGCGCACCGACCTGCACTCCGGCATGTACGGCGGCGCCGCGCCCAACCCGTTCTTCGCACTCGCGCAGATCATCGCGCGTCTCAAGGACGAAGACGGCCGCATCCTCATCCCCGGCATTTACGACGGCATGGAGGCGCCATCGGCTGACGAGCTTGCCGCCTGGAAGCGCCTGCCCTTCGACGAAGCCCGGTATCTCGCTGACGAAATCGGCGCCCCCTCGCTCACCGGCGAGCCCGGCTACTCCGTCATGGAGCGTACCTGGGCGCGCCCCACTCTCGAAATCCACGGCATGCCCGGCGGCTTCATCGGCGCCGGCGCCAAGACCGTGATCCCGGCTCGAGCCACCGCCAAGATCTCCATGCGCCTGGTCCCGCCGATGCAGCCGGCGGCCGTCTTTGCCAGCTTCAAGCAGTATGTCGAGTCGCTCGCGCCCACAGGCGTCACGGTCGAGGCGCGGCTGATCCACTCCGGCGAGCCGGCCGTCATCGCCACCGCGAACCCCTACATTCGCGCCGCGACCTTCGCCCTCAAGCAAGTCTGGGGCACCGAGCCGGTTTTCATCCGCTCCGGAGGCTCCATTCCGGTGGTCGGCGACTTCGAGCGCGGCCTCGGCATCCCCAGCGTGATGATGGGTTTCGGCCTGCCCGACGACAACCTGCACGCGCCCAACGAGAAGTTCCACATTGCGAACTTCCACCGCGGGATCGATACGCTGATTGTGTTTTTCGAAACAATCGGTTCAGAAAACGCAGTTTGATCGAACAAGCTGAAACTAAAGTTCAATTTGCCTTCGTGCTCGCCGGCGGCCGCAGCAGCCGCATGGGCCGCGATAAGGCACTGCTGCCCTTCGATGGAACATCGCTGCTCGAGCACAGCCTCGACAAACTGCGCCGCGCCGGCCTAATCCCAGCCGTGGCCGGTGCGCCCGAGGGTATGACCACCAGCGCGCCCCTGATTCCCGATCGCTGGAAAGACTGCGGACCGCTCGGCGGCATCGAGGCCGCGCTGCGCTCGCTGGCAGCCCAGCCACCCCAGCCGGTGCTGTTTCTACCGGTCGACCTGCCCCTGCTGCCGGTCGCGTTTCTTAGCCTGCTGTGCGAGCGCGCGCAAGCGACCGCCGCCTGGGCGACCGTGCCTTCTGTCGCCAGCCGGCCGCAGCCCTTGTGCGCCGTTTACAGTTCCGCGCTCGCCCCGGGCCTTGCGGCCGCGCTCGATCAGGGCGGCCGCAAGGTCATGCAGGTCCTTGAACAGCGAGTGCCCCCGTCACGCTTCGACCTGTTCCGAGTCGAGGCCCTGGTTCCACTCGAAAGCCCGCACCGGTGGTTCACCAACCTGAACACGCCAGCGGACTGGGCCGTGCTTCAGAGTACTCTGGGAGAGCGGGTGCCAGGAGCGAAATGAGCGACGAGACTGAACCGAAGCAGCAGCCGCGGGAAGAAGGCGGCGAGGACGAGAAGCCGAATCTCGAGCACATGCCGGAAGGCTTCGAGTACATCGAGAAGATGGTTGAAGAGCCGGTCCCGGACGACGAGGAGATCCGGGCCGAGACCGAAAAAGCCGAGCCCGGCCAGGAAAAACAGCAGCCCTACATCGCTTTCGAGCATGTTTCCAAGTCCTTCGGCGATTTCCACGTGCTCAAGGACGTGAGCTTCTTCGTGAATGCAGGTGAAACGCTGTGCATCTTGGGCCGCTCGGGCGTGGGCAAGTCGGTATCGCTGCAGCAGCTGATGGGCTTCTACAAGCCCGACAGCGGCTGCATCCTGGTTGCCGGCGAAGACATCACGCGGTTCAACGAGGAGCAGATGCAGGACATCCGCCGCAAGGTCACGATGGTCTTCCAGAACGGCGCGCTGTTCGACTCGCTCTCCGTGCGCGAGAACGTCGCCTTCCCGCTGCGCGAAAACCAGAAGCTCGACGAGGACCAGATCCAGCAGATCGTCTCGGGCCTGCTGGAAATGACCGGCGTTTCGGCCGAGTCGGCCGACGCGCTGCCCTCGGCGCTCTCGACCGGCATGAAGCGCTCGGTCGCCATCGCCCGCGCGCTCGCCGCGCAGCCTGAGGCTATCCTTTACGACGAGCCCACCACGATGGTCGACCCGCTGATCGCGAAGCTGATGGGCGACCTGATCCAGAAGCTCAAGCACCAGCTCAAGCTGACCAGCATCGTCGTTACCCACGACATGCGCTTCGCCCAGCGCCTCGCCGACCGCGTGCTCTTCCTGCATGAAGGCAAGGCGCGCTTCTTCGGCACCATCGACGAGATGAAAGCCTCCGACGATGAGGTGCTGTGCCAGTTCCTGGAACTCGACGAGCTGGTGCTGCCGGGGCAGGGCGCACCAGCTCGCTAAAGAGCAAGACCCCCTGCGCGGGAGGCGGCCACTTCGTGGCGGGTGTACTTTGTGTTTGCAGTCGCGAAGTATGTGGGCCTTCCGTTGGTCGGCATTGCCAGCGCTGCTCCCGACCAACGGGAGGGCCACAAAGGCGCAGGTTGCAAGCATCCGGTATACAAGCCACGAAGTGGCCGCCTCCTGCGTAGGGGGTCTTGAGAGCCGTTGATACACTAAGCAGGTGAAGCTAGCGCTTGCCCAGATCAACCCCACGGTCGGCGATTTCTCCGGAAACCTGAGCACCATGGTTCGCTTCGCCGAGCGGGCCGCCCGGGCTGAAGCCGATCTTGTGATCTTTCCGGAGCTCGCCATCTGCGGCTATCCGCCGGCCGACCTGCTCGAGAAACCCGCCTTTGTGGAGCGCGCGCGGCAGGTGCTGGATGAGCTGGCCGAGCGCGCTGGAAGCCTCGGCATCGTGGTGCTGTGCGGATTCCCTTCGGCCGCGCCGCGCGAGACCGGCAAGCACGTGCACAACTCCGCCGCGCTGCTCAAGGGCGGCCGCGTCGCCTTTGTCCAGAGCAAGCGCCTGCTGCCTTTCTACGATGTTTTCGACGAGCAGCGCTACTTCGCCCCCGCTGCTTCGCAGTCCATTTGCGAAATCGCCGGAGAGCGCGTCGCGATCACCATCTGCGAGGATGCATGGAACGATAAGAGCTTCTGGGAGACTCGCCGATACCGGATCGATCCCATCGAGGAGCTGATGCGTTCGGAACCAGCCGCATCGCTGATTCTCAACATTTCGGCGTCGCCGTTCTGGCGCGGCAAGCGCGCCACCCGCGAAGCCATGCTCGCCGCGATTGCGCGCCGCTACGGCAAACCGGTCGTGATGGTAAACCAGGTGGGCGGCAACGACAGCCTGCTGTTCGACGGCACCAGCCTCGCGCTCAATGTCAGCGGCGAGGTCGCCGCGCGGGCGCTCTCCTGCGCCGAGGACCTGATTTTTTTCGACACCGCGACCCAGACCGGCGATATGCGCCCGGCAACCGGGGACGAAGACGGGCTGGTCTACGAGGCGCTCGCGATGGGCGTGCGCGACTACGTGCGCAAGTGCGGCTTTTCTCGCGTGCTGGTGGGCTTGAGCGGCGGCATCGACTCGGCGCTGGTCGCGGCGATCGCCGTCGATGCGCTCGGGGTAGACAATGTTATCGGCATCGGCATGCCGAGCGAGTATTCCTCGACCGGCTCGGTCGAGGACAGCAGGGAACTCGCCGCGAACCTCGGCATCCGCTTTGAAATCGTGCCCATCGCGCCGATGTTCGGCGAGTTCAACCTGGCGCTCGCGCCGCTGTTTTCGGGCGCGGTCAGCGACCTGACGGAAGAGAATCTCCAGTCCCGCATCCGCGGCACCCTGCTCATGGCGCTCTCGAACAAGTGGGGCGCGCTGGTGCTGACCACCGGCAACAAGAGCGAAATGGCGACCGGCTACTGCACACTGTACGGCGACATGGTGGGCGCGCTGGCGGTGATCGGCGACGTGATGAAGACCGAAGTGTACCGGCTGTGCCGCTGGGCTAACCGCGAGCGCGTGCGCATCCCCGAAGCCATCCTGACCAAGGCGCCATCGGCCGAGCTGCGCCCTGGTCAGCTCGACTCCGACTCGCTGCCCGACTACGCGCATCTCGACCCAGTGCTCGCCGCTTACATCGAGCGCTACGAAACCGCCGGGCAGATCGCGGACGAAACCGACCTCAGCGCGGATGAAGTAAGCCGCGTGCTGAAGCTGGTGGAGCGCAGCGAGTACAAGCGCCAGCAGGCCGCGCCGGTGCTCAAGGTCACGCCGAAAGCCTTCGGCATGGGCCGGCGGTTTCCCATCGCGGCACGGTCGCAAGTCTAGCTTCTTTCGCTCAGCGTTTAATCGGGCCAAATCGCCAGACATCTGACATCAAAAGTAAATGGCTCGCCAATCTATCCGCTATCGCTACTTATGGCGATAAGCGGAAACTAAAGTGACGGAAAGCGCGTTTCCCGGTACCAACGTGACATCATCAATGGACGACTCTCTCCGCCCGATGTGGCTGAGAGATAACCTTATTGCATGCAGATCGAGCAACCGAAGACCTACCACCATCATACGCCGCGCCAATATCTGTTGGCCTGGGCCGACGCGGACGAGCGCATCGCATGGCTCGGCTACGGAAAGGTTAGTCGTTCGGGCCTGACTGTCGTCGGCGGAGAGAATGACTTCTACAGGTTGAAAGAACTTACGGCTCCAGACGTTGACTGCCTGAAGTTATTCATCGACGGATTGCGGGAACATGGCCGGGAGAACCACAAGCGTTTCCTCCAGATGTACCTTTTGCCAACGCGCCTAAAGGTAGTACTCGAGCAGTGCATCGCGGAACAACAGCAACGCGTAGCAGAACGAGGCATATCCAGAGATGATATGGGCGACGCTGCAATAGCGCAAGCAAGGCACCTGCTTGCCGTAGCGATTTCAAATTTCAACGAGGACTACCACGCCTCTATCGAACGTAGCTTCTGGCCCTTCCTCGAACTAATCAAGCAACGTGATTTCAGCTTCTATGAAGACCCCGAAAGGGCAATCGACTTCCTTCACGGCTTGTTTGTGCAGTATCTCAGGACGAAGGCTGTAAAGGAACGGGCTCTCCAGAAGGAAAATGTGCTGTTCGACGATATGGAACGAGTTTGGGACGTGCTGAGTCACATCATAGCCATCGAAGCCGGTGGATCATTCTTTGTCGATCGGAGAAACTTTCAAATTGTCGTTCTCGATAACGACACAGAAGTCCCATTTATTACGTCGGACCAGCCGATCATCAACATGCTGACCGACGGGAAAAGCTTCGAAGTTCCGGAAAAGATGGAGCTCTACTACCCGCTTAGCCCGACACAGGCCATGCTCTATTTAGAGAAGTTAACGCCGACCGGAAAGTTCAAAAGTCCGGTTTCGATTGACGATGCGCACCGCTACAACCAGATGATGCTCGACCACAGCAGTCTTCGAGTTTTCTCCACTTCGGAGGAATATCTGAAGTTCCTCAAGGAGTGCGTTGGCGTCAAGAAACAATCTCACTGATGCTCAACCCAAAGCTCCAGGTGGCAACTAGGGTCAGCCCAATCTATGTCGTTCGGCCCAAAGCAAGATGAAGTGATCTGTACCGGGAAGTCGCATTGTAGGAATTTGTCGGGATCATTCCTGGATGACGGGCAAGCCGGAAGGATCACTGCTCATGGTGATTGGATCAGTCGCGCAAACATGCCGCACTCTGCTTTGCACGATAATGTCGTGCTTGGCTCTGCGATGGGAAAGGTTTTCCCCAAGAAGCATGAACACGCTCTGTTGATATGTGGGCGCAGGGGCAACGTTTGAGGCTCACGAGTGCGCCGGCAGCAGCACCATCGGGCCCTCCGCGTGGGTGTGGGCCAGGCGCACGATGTGCGGCGTGATGACGATGATGAGACTGTCGCGCGTGTGGTCGGTGGTGCGGTCGGTGCCGAACTCGAAGCCCGGGATCTCGCTCAGCAGCGGAATGCCGATCAGCGCGGCGGCCTCCTGGTTCGAAATCTGGCTGACGAGAATCGTCTTTTCTCCTGGCTTTACGTTGATGACGGAGTTGAACTGGCGATTGTCGAGGACTGGATTGCCGTTCGCGCTCTGGCCGCTCAATGACGAAAGCTGCAGCCGCAGCTTGAGCGACACGTCGCGCCCCTGCTCGATGCGCGGGGTCGCGTTCAGGATCAATCCGAGGTCCTGGTACTGCACCTGCGGTATGGTCGCGCTGGCGGCCGCGCTGAGCGAGGCGAGGTTGACGCCGAGGTTCTGCAGCGTGTTCGACAGGCCCGCCGAGGTGATGCCGGCGATGCTGGTGGAGCCGGTCTGCAGGTTGGAGTAGGACGACGTAACGATCGGATAGCGCTCGCCGATCTTCAGCGAGCCTTCCTCCTGGTCGAGCAGGCGGAGCTGGATGCGGTCGACCATGCGGGTTTCCGAGGTATTGAGCTGCGCATTGGCCGCGGCCGAGCTCAGCGTGAGGCCGGTGGTGGTGAGGCCGCCGCCGAAGTACGCGAACGGCTGCGAGAGCAGCGTGGAACCGGCCTGCCCGGAGAGCACGAGCGCGACGGCAATTTCTTCAATGTTGCCGGGGCTCGCGAGCCCGCTCGAGATGATCTGCTGCACCAGCTGCGGATTGTTCGCGATGAGGCTCTGCGTCTCCGAACCGAGATTGAACAGGGTGGTGCTCTGCGGCAGCTCCGCGCCTTCGTTGGCCATGCGCTCGCGCTGCACCTCGTACATATTGATGTCGAGCACGGTTTCGCTGCGGCCGGCGAGCAGCTCGTTCAGCTCGAAGTTGAGCGCGTTCATCCGCACCGCCGGCGCGCGCACCGTCATGGTGTTGCTCGCCTCGTGCACGGTGGCCTGCTGCGCCTCAAAAACGTTGCGCGCGATGTTGCTTACGTCCGTCAACTCGGCCGAGGTAAGCCCGGGCAGGTAAACCGTTTCGAGCGCCAGCCGCTCGTATTTGCCGCGGTTCTCCTTGGTGTCGAGCGCAAGCAGGGCGCGGCGGGGGTCGAGCGGGACGACGAAACTGCCGGTTGCGAGCGTCAGCATCTGCTGTGCCTGTGCGAAGGTGACCTCGTCCGCGTCGAAGCGCACCGGCTCAGCCGGGATGGAGGCATCGACGGCGGCGGTAATACCGTAGGCGCTCATCACCTGTCGCAGCAGCTGGGCCGGGGGCAGCAGGAGATGGAAACTCCGCGCGCCCGGATCGGGCTTCAGCACGACCGGCGGCCCGGCATCGTCGGTCATCTGGTTCAGGACCGCGTCTTTCGGGACCTCGTCCACCAGGTCGCTCTCGTGTTCGAGCACCAGCGGGTTCCGGCTGTCCTGGGCCGCGGCCTGCTTCATGCGCGCGCGCCAGGTCACGTTGTCGCCCAGCATGCGCGCCTTGAGCCCCTGCTGCATCAGCTGCGTGGCCAGGTTGTCGCGGGCAATAGCAAGCGCGGCGTCGTAGTCGCGGTTGCCGGGGTCGAGCGCGAGGGCCTGCGCGAAGGCGGTTACCGCGGCGTCCAGGTGATTGGCCGCGATGGCCTTTCCACCGTCAATGAAAAAGTGCTGCGCCCGGTCGCGGTCATGGTTGGTGACACGCTTCTGCACGGGCTGCTGTGCCTGCAGCACGCCAGCCATGGCGAGGCAGAGCGCGAGCGCATAGGCCGCGGTTCGCATCCGCTTACTGCCCCCCGGCGTGCTGGAGCAGGGCGTCGAGCGTGGCCGCGCAGACTTCCGGCCCGGCTTCCATCAGCTGGTCGAAGCTGTAATTGCCGGTGGCGACCGCGATCGTCGGCAGGCCGTTGGCGCGGGCCGCTGTGATGTCGTGGATGGTATCGCCCACCACGCAGACTGTCGCCCGCGGGCCGGCGGCCGCGTGCGCCAGGGCCAGCGCGTGCTCGATCATGTCGGAGCGCACTTCATACGCATCGCTGAAGCCGCCGAAGGTGAACCAGTCGCGCAGACCCGCCGCCTCGACCTTGATCCAGCCGATGGCCTCAATGTTGCCGGTGGCCACGCCGAGAAAGGCGCCCCGCGCGCGGAGATGGGCAAGCGCGGACTCGATTCCCGGCATCACGACCAGGTCCATCTCGGCGCGGCGCTGGGTCACACCCTCGCTCATGTGCGCGAAGATTGCCGGCACATGCGGCCGCCAGCCTGCGTCTTCCATCGCCGCCAGGCGGAAGGCATCGCGCAGGATGCCCGGATCGGTGCTGCCGTGCAGCGTGACCCCGTCGAGCACGAGCGGGCAGCCCAGGACGTGCTCCACCGCCGCGAAAAACGAGTCGTAGTGCACGCGGTCGCGCGAGCGCAGCAGCGTGCCGTCAATGTCGAACAGGTAGGCGCCCTGCGCGTCCCAGCGGAAGCCCGGCTGCACGTAAACCTGCGTCGCGGCTGTTTCCGATGCGCCCGGCAATGAGGATGCTGTCATGTCAACAAGGGTAAAGCAAGCTCAGCGAGGTCCGCTGCCGGTTCGCTTCACCTCCAGCATTGGACGTTCGCTGCGGGGCGGCCGTTTCATGCCGGCCTTCACATCGGACGTTTCGATCTTCAGTTCGGCGATCATGCGGCTCAGCGTGTTGCGGTGCACCTGGAGGTCCTTGGCGGCCTTGCACTGGTTGCCGCGGTGCGCCGTCAGCACCTCCAGCAGGAAACGCTTCTTGAACTCGCGCACCGCTTCGGCGTAAGTGATGCCGCCGGCATACATCTGTCCCACCAGGGAATCCAGTTCACGTCTCACTCGAGGTCGCTCTCTTTCTTGTCCGCCGCCCACTTTGTTCTACCAGTTCCCGAAGCCGGCCACCCGGTCATGCAGCAACCGGGCGCCGTAATGCACCTTGTCCCGCAGCGCGGTAGGCGTGCCCACCGTGCTTTCCCGCGCCACCACCACAAAATACGGTCCCAGCCTGGAGCCTCGCAGCGCCGGCGACCCAGGCCAGAAAGCCACCAGCAGCATCACGCCCAGCGTTACCAGAACCGCGCCCTTTGCCAACCCGAACGCCGCACCCAGCAGCCGGTCGGCCCAGCCCAGCCCGATCGACCGTACCGACCAGCGAATCGCCCGCCCTATCAATCCCGCAACCACCATCACCAGCAGCGCGATAGTCAGGAACGCCGCCGCGTCAGCCAGCGCCTGCGACCGCAGCCAGCCCTCGAACCAGGGCAGCAGACGAGTGTAATTCCAGCTCGCCACCCCCACGCCCACTACGATGCCGGCGAGCGAGAACGCCTCGAGAAAAAACCCCCGGCGCGCCGCCTGCACCGTACACAACAGCAGCACCGCCACGATCACCCAGTCCGCTACCGCCACCGGGCCCCTTCACGCGCGCGAAACAGCCGCATCCGGCTCACGCTCCAGAGGAAGGCTCCGGCCGGTCAGCAGCCGGTAGGCTTCCAGGTATTTGTCGAGCGTCTTTGCGGCGATCTCCTCCGGCAGCTCAGGCGCCGGCGCCTGCTTGTTCCACCCGATCTCTTCGAGATAATTGCGCACGAACTGCTTGTCGAAGGAGGGCTGCACGCCTCCGGGCGCGTAACCCTCTCGCGGCCAGAAGCGCGAGGAGTCGGGCGTCAGCACCTCGTCAGCCAGGAGGATCACGTCGCCCACGCGGCCGAACTCGAATTTGGTATCGGCCAGGATGAGCCCGCACTGCTCCGCATGCGCCGCCGCGGTCGCGTAGATGGCGAGGCTCAGGTTGCGCAGCGTCTCGGCATCCCGCTGCCCGATGCGGGCGGCCATGTCGGCGAAGGAGATGTTTTCATCGTGCTCGCCGTGCTGGCTTTTCGAGGCCGGGGTAAACAGCGGTTCGGGCAGCCGGTCGCTCTCGCGCAGCCCCGCCGGCAGCGCGATGCCGCACAGCGAGCCGGTCTGCTGGTAGTCCTTCCAGCCGGAGCCGGACAGGTAGCCGCGCACCACGCACTCGACCGGGAACATATCGGCGCGCTTGACCAGCATGGAGCGGTCGCGCAGCTGCTCGCGAAATGGAGTCAGCTCATCTGGGAAAACGTCCACTTCCGACTGGATCAGGTGGTTGGGAACGAGGTGCTCGAGCAGTTCGAACCAGAACAGCGAAAGCTGGGTCAGCACTTTCCCCTTGCCGGGGATTCCGCTGCCGAGCACATGGTCGAAGGCCGAGATGCGGTCGGTCGCGACCAGCAGCAGGTCGCCGCCGACCGCGTACAGGTCGCGCACCTTGCCGCTTGCGACCCGCGGGATGTCGTTCAGCCGGGTCTGGAGAACTGCCTTGGAAGCCTGTTGCAAAGCTGGACCTTTCCGGGGAGGCGAGGCGGCCGCTTGCCGGCGCCGAACCGATACCCGATTCTGCGGCGGCTTTCCTGCTTTGTCAATGGTGGTCGATGGTGACTTTAGGGTGAAAAAGCGGACCGGATCGCGCTGGCGGCGAAGCGAAAAAAATGCGCGGCTTTTTCCGTGAGTCTATGCCTAACCCGGGCTTGTACCTGGATCTGCACCCGGCTGCCCTGCGGACAGTTTGGTGCACCGGGTATGCTGAGTGGATGCGCGTGCGGGTGCTCTTTTTCGGGGTTCTGCGAGACAGTTTTGGCGCGGCCGAGCAGTGGGTGGAGCTGCCCGGGCCCGCTACGGTCGGCGAACTGCTGGGACGCCTGCGGGAGAAAACCGAGGCGCCGGTAAGCGCTCTGTGGCCCAGCCTCGCAGTCGCGGTCAACCAGCAGTATGCGGCCGCGGCCCACCTGCTGGCGCCCGGCGATGAGGTCGCGCTGCTGCCGCCGGTCAGCGGCGGCGCCTGCGAGCGAGTGCTGCTTACCCATGCGCGCATCGAGACCGAAGCCGCTATTGCCGCTCTGAAGGCTGGTAGCGATGGCGCGGTGGTGATCTTCGACGGCATCGTGCGCGACAACACCCGCGGCCGCGCGACCGAGTACCTGGTGTACGAAGCTTACGAAGCGATGGCGCGCGCGCAGATGCTTGGGCTGCGGGACGAGGCCCGCCGGCGCTTCGAGGTTCGCGACGCGCTGGTGCACCACCGGCTAGGCCGGCTCGAGATCGGCGAGACCTCCGTGCTGATCGCGGTGGCCTCCGCGCATCGCGGCGCTGCGTTTGATGCCTGCCGTTTTCTCATCGACACGCTCAAGAAGACGGTTCCGATATGGAAGAAGGAGTTCTTCGTCGACGGCGCGGTGTGGGGCCAGGGCGAGCCGTTCCCGGAAGAGTTGCGGCCCGGGGTGAGCGTGTGAGGGCTTCTCGCGAGCTTTGCCTGGCGGGAGCGCTGGCCCTGGCCGGGGGCGCGGCGCTGGCGCAGGGTGCCGCGCCGGAGCCAAACGCGAGCGCATCGCAGGCCGGGCAGGAGTCGCAGACGCTGCGCGTGCAGGTGCGCCTGGTGAGCTTGTATGTCAACGTGACCGATGTGCACGGCGCCCCGGTTGCCGATCTGGAGAAGAGCAACTTCGCGTTAACTGAAGACGGAATTCCACAAACGATTTCGATTTTTGAAAAACAAACAAACGTTCCACTTTCCGTCGTGCTGGCGATCGATACCAGCGGCTCGACGCGCAGGGACGAGAGTGCGGAGCAGCATGCCGCGCATGATTTTGCCCAGGCGATCCTGATGCCGGGCGCGACGCTGAAATCTGGGAAGCACGATCAGCCTTCGGGCCGCGATCAGCTGGCGCTGTTCGACTTCAACTCCGACGTGCGCGAGGTGGTGCCGTTCACCGACAGCGTGCACCGCGTGGACAGCGGCATCGGCAGCCTGAGCCGGGGGCCGGCGACAGCGTTCTACTCGGCCATTCTGCTCGCCTCGCAGTCGCTCGCGCCGCGCTCGGGGCGCAAGGTGCTGGTGGTGGTTTCAGACGGGGGCAATACGGTCACCGGCACCTCGTTCGATGAGGCGCTGGCCGAGGCGCAGCGCAGCGACGTCATTATCTACAGCCTGATCGATGTGCCGATCGAGGCCGATGCCGGACGGAACGAGGCGGGCGAGCACGCAATGATCATCCTGAGCCAGGAGACCGGAGGGCAGGCGTTTTACGTGAACCAGGGCGGGCTGGCCGCGGCGTTCCGCAAGGTGAGCGACGACCTGCGCACCCAGTATCTGCTGGCCTACTATCCGCAGCACGGCGGCAGGCCCTTGAATCCGCTGGGCGGCGGGAATAGCTTTCACGCCCTGCACGTGTCGCTGCGGGCGGTGCCCGCGGGAGCCGAAGACACGGCGCACTACCGCAACGGATACTATCGGGGGCTGCCGTAGACGGCGCCGCGACAGGCGCGGGCGCTCTACAATGGCGCATGGCTGCTAAGAACTCGCAGGGAACTGCCCCGGGGCTGCGGCGCTCCAAATCCGTGCCGGCCGGCGAGAGCGGGCAGGAGGCGCTCTACCTGCGCTTTCTGAGCGAAAAGCAGGTGCCGGTGCAGGTGAAGCTGCGCGACGGTGAGACGGTCAGCGGCTGGATCGAGTATTTTGACGAGCGCATGATCCGGCTGACCCGCGAAGGCCAGCCCAACCTGTTTATCTATAAGGAACAGATCCGCACCATCAGCGAGCATGCGCGGCGGGACGAAGGCCGGCGGCGCGCGAGCGAGCGCAAGGCCGGCGCGCTGCCGGAAGGAGAGACCGCCAAGTGAGTCAACTGCCTGCAGGTGTGGAATGGACGTGGGTGCGGGAGGCGGCGCCGATTGCGCTCGAAGCCGGGGCGCTGCTGCGGGAGTTCTACGCGCGCGGCGTGGAGACCGAGTACAAGACCGATGTGGACCTGGTGACGGTGGCCGACCGGACGAGTGAAAAGCTGCTGCTGGAGCGGCTTTCGGCTGCATTTCCGGACCACGGGATCTTTGGCGAGGAGGGCACGCGGCACCGGCTGGACCAGGAGTATCGCTGGTATGTGGACCCGCTCGATGGAACGACAAACTTCGCGCACGGGTTTCCAGTGTTTTGCGTCTCGCTGGGGCTGGAACACCGGGCGGCTGGCGTTGCAGAGGGCGAAGACGGCGAGTTGGTCGCCGCGGTGCTGTATGACCCGATGCGCGACGAGCTGTTCGCCGCCGAAAAGGGCAAAGGCGCGTACCTGAACGGGCGCGCGATCCATGTTTCGCCGACGCCGGGCCTGGGGCAGGCGCTGCTCGCGACCGGGTTCCCCAGCCGCTCGCGCCACCAGAACCCGAACATTCACTTCTACCACGAGATCACGATGCGCTCGCACGGGGTGCGCCGGGCCGGGTCTGCGGCGCTCGACCTGGCGTATGTCGCCGCGGGTCGCATGGATGCGTACTGGGAGTTCCGGCTGAACCCGTGGGATACCGCGGCCGGGGCGCTGCTGGTGACCGAGGCTGGCGGCACGCTGACCCGCTTCAACGGCAGCCCGTTCCGGCTCGACAGCAGGGAAGTGCTGGCGACCAACGGACCGCTCGAACGCGAGTTGATCGCGCTGTTCGCCGATATGTTCGCCGGGCGCAATCTGGCGCCGCTCGCGAGCCCGGCCGCGTTTGCAGCGCAGGCAAACGCAAGCGAGCGGGACGCTTGATTGCTCGGGCCGGCCTGTTAGAATAGGCGCATACACCGCAACGGAGACGTTTCCAGATGGCTTATGTAATCGCTGAACCATGCATCGGCACTAAAGACCACGCCTGTGTCGACGCCTGCCCGGTCGACTGTATCCACCCCAAGAAAGACGAAGGGGATTTCGACGCGGCCGATCAGCTGTTCATCGATCCGGTCGAGTGCATCGACTGCGGCGCGTGCGTCCCAGTCTGCCCGGTCTCGGCGATCTTCGCGGCCGATGATCTGCCGGAGAAATGGACGCATTTCACGGAGAAGAACGCCACGCACTTCGGGCGCTAACTGCTCTTATAGCCGCGACGAGCCGCGCCCCCTCGGCGCGGCTTTGTTCTGTCCGGATTAGGGGCAGTAAGTGGTGGTAACTTCGTTTGCATTACTTCAAACCCGTCCGTTCGGCCTCGCTTCCCGGTACAACGTCTAAGGAAGTGAAAGGAATTGGGACGTGACCCTCCGCATTGCTGCTGTGTTTGTCTCTCTCTACTGTGTTGTTCTCGTGCCTGGGTGCAACCGCGGCGTCGCGGATACGCCCCGCGCACAGCCCGCGCCGGCTGCGCCGCAGGTCGCGCTGAAAGCCGCTCCAGCGACGCCGATCGACCGCCAGGCGGAAAAGCTCGGCGGCCCCACGTGGGACCCCGCATGGGATGCTGTGGTCGAAAAAGCTCTGCCGCCTACGCTTCTTTCTCCCTCGGCGGTCCGGGCCGTGCGCACGTACTGCCCTCGTTTCGCGGCACTGCCCGAAGTGGATCGGCGCGCCTTCTGGGCCTACACGTTTCAGGCCATTGCCGGCGCCGAGGCTGGCCTGGATCCGACCAGCAACGTGCACCACCTGAACGCCGCCGTGAATGTGAAGGATGATGTCACGCAGCGGCCGGCCCGGCAGCAGGGTCTGCTTCAACTGAAGTATGAAGACGCTGAGCGCTACGGGTGCGCGTTTGACTGGCAGCAGGACCGGCACAAGCCGATCAAGGACCCTGACCGGACCATTCTGGAGCCGGAACGCAATCTGGAGTGCGGCGTGCGGATCATGCAGAACCAGATTGCCGCGCAAAGTAAGCCGCTTGTCTCGCGAACCAGCTACTGGGCCGTGCTGCGGCCGGGCACGGACGGCTATCTTCACTTTTCGAAGCAGATGGCAAATGTCCCGGCATTCTGCGGAAAGATTACAGGGGCAGCACGCAGAAAGCCTCCAGCGCACGATCTTGCTTCCAGGTAGCATCGCTGCCGCATCCACTTATCAGGAAAGGCGCTTTCCCAAGCGCCTTTCTGATAACTTGTAGCCGCCTAAAACTCATTCCACAGATACTGGTTATACACCTCATGGTGGAACTGCACCTCGCCGGCCTTGACGAACGTCCCGAGCAAGCGCGCGCACCGGTCTGCCGAGCCCTGCTTCAGGTCGGCAAACCGCTGTTTTACATCCGCTCCGAGTAACTCGGTTGTCCACTCGGCTTTGTTGAAGTCATCGAGCGCGGTGTAGATGTTATCCGGCAGATAGCGCTCGGCCTGGCGCAGGTTATCGATCTTCGCGGTCTTGCCCTGCAGGCCCGACTTGAAAATGGAGTAGAGCGCGAGATACGGGTTTGCATCCGGACTTACCGAGCGCACCTCGACGCGCGCGCTTTTCTCGTTGCCGATCGGCACCCGGACCATCGAGCCGCGGTCGGTCGCGGACGCCTTGATCTGGTTAGGCGCTTCAAAGTGCGGGTCAAGCCGGCGGTACGCGTTTACGCTCGAGTTCAGCAGCAGGCAGATATCGTTGCCGTGGGTCAGGATGCGGTCGATGAAATCCCACGCCGTCTGCGACAGCTTTTCGGTGCCTTTCGCGTCCCAGAAGATATTCTTGCCGCCCTTGGTAATCGAAACATTGGTGTGCATGCCGCTGCCGTTGACGCCCACCACCGGCTTGGGCAGGAACGAGGCCGTCATGCCCATCTGCTGCGCCACCTGGCGGCAGATCAGCTTGTAGAGCTGGATCTGGTCGGCGGCGGCGACCACCTCGCCGTAGCTGTAGTTGATCTCGAACTGCGAGGGCGCGACCTCGGGGTGATCCTTCTCGTTTTGAAAGCCCATCGCGCGCTGCACCTCGGCGGCGCGGTCGATAAACTCGCGCAGCGGATCGCCGGGGAGCGAGTGGTAATAGCCGCCCTGGTTGACATAGTTGAAGCGGCCATTGCGATGGAAATTGCGCTCCGCATCGCGGCCTTCAAACAGGAAACCCTCGATCTCGTTGGCCGCGTTCAGCGTGTAGCCTTCCTTGTCGAACTGCTCCTGCGCGAAGCTCTTGAGGACCCCGCGCATGTCGCCCGCGTAGGGCTTACCCTGCTTATCGATCACCTCGCCAAAGACCAGCACCTTGCCCGCGCCGAACACATCGGCCGGCCCCCAGTAGAACGCCGCCCAGTCGATGCCGAGGCGCAGATCGCTCTCGCGCTGGGCGGTAAAGCCGCGGATCGACGAGCCGTCGAAGGTCAGGTTATCAAAGCTCTCGACCAGGAACTTCTTGTCGTAATCGAGCATGTGCAGACGGCCTTCGAGGTCGCTGAACAGCACCGTGACGGCCTTGATGTCGTCATGGCTCTTGAGATACTCCAGCCGCTTCGCCTGAATCTCGTCCGGGCTGACCCTGTTCTTGCGGTCGCGCTTGGCCTCGAGATTCAGGGCTTCGAGTTCGGAATAGGGAAGCGAAAGGAAGTTGCGCAAATCGTTCGGCATGGAGCTCCTGGTTTTGTCGCTTGCTTCGGGGCAGCGTGGCTATTGGCCGGCTGCCGCGAGCCCGGGAATGAATTGTTCTGAAACTAGCCTACCGTTTGCGGTTTCGCTTGCCTATGCGTATCAGCATTCGTGATGCCGGGGATAAGCGTTGTTTATGGGAGTCGCGCCGTTTCGGTATGCTGCGAGGAGAGTGAACGCGCACGGGGCCGAAGCCGTTGTTCTCCGCACCTGGCCTATTCGCGAGGCGGACCAGATTGTCTTGCTGTTCACGCGCGACGCGGGCAAGGTCAAGGGTGTGGCCAAGTACGCCTCAAAATCGCGCCGGCGCTTCGGCGGGGCGCTGGAGCCGATGACGCATGTGCGGGCGCAGTACGTCACGCGGCCGCGGCAGGAATTGGTTAGGCTGGACTCGCTCGAAATCCTGCACTCGCCGCTGGCCGAGCCGGTCGATTACGCCCGTGCCGCCGCGCTCGCCTTCTACACCGAGGTGCTGGACGAGATGCTGCCCGACAACGACCCGCAGGACGCGACCTTTCGCCTGCTGCTGCATGTGCTGGAGCAGACCCGCGTGGGCCGCATCTGGATGCCGGTGACATATTTCGCGCTGTGGATGGTGCGGCTGATGGGCTGGATGCCGGACCTGCGGCGCTGCAGCCTTTGCAGCAAGCCGTTCGAAGCGCAGGCATTCTGGCATCCTGAAGCGGACGGGCTGAACTGCGAGGAGCATCGCAGGCTGGGCTCGCTTGCGCTTGCGCCCGCATCGCGCCTGCTGGCTGAACAGCTGTTCCACGCGCCTGCGGAGCGCTTCGCTGGCGAGCCTTGGCCGCGTTCGCGCGCTGCAGATTTGCGGCGGTTCGCAATGCAGTCGCTGGAGCGACATGGCGAGCAGCGGCTGCAGAGCGTGACCGCGCTGCGCAGGCTGGGCGGCTAGCGCTGCACGGTCGTGCTGGCCTTGGCGCTCTTGTTTTTCTCGGAGTCCGGCGCGCTCATGCTCCATGTTTCTGTCGTGGCGCCTGCGTCCGTGCTGGTCTGCACCGATCCGGAAGCGATCTTTGTCTTTTTGCCGGCGACGACGTCAAACTTGCTCTCGCTTCCAGCGGCAAGTGGCGGCGTAAAGGTCAGCGAAAGCGTGTGCTCGGGTTTGGCGTTCGCGGGTCCTAGGCGCACCCGGCTGACGGCCCAGCCTGCGGCGGTTTGCTGCGCTTCGATCACCGTGTCGGTGCCGTGCGCGTCGCTCGCCAGGCTTACCGACACGCCCGGTCCCTTCGCCGCATCGGCATGCGCGGTGAGCGTGGTTCCGAGCGCGCTGGTCAGCTTCCAGGCCGCGCCGGGCGTGAGCGCAGAGGGCTGCGGGTCGGTCCATTTGGAGGCGGCCGGCACGATGGACAAGATATGCGCGCCCTGGGTGAGCGCGCCGTGAAAGGGCATGAAATAAGGCGGCTGCGCGAGCTCTTTCCACACATCGGCGGCGCTGGTTACGCTGCCGATTTTCAGCGCCGTGCCTTCAGCAGCGAGCGCGCCCTGTTCACGATAGAGCAGCACGGGAAAGGGCGCGTCAATCGGCGTCAGGCCGCTGCCCTGATCACTCACATCCGTCCCCTGGACGAACTGCCACAGCACCGGAACATTCTTCTCCGTGTTGAAGCGCAGCATGTACTGCGCGCCCTTCGCGGGCGAGGCGGGCGAGTCGAACTGCATGCGGGTCAGGAAGGCTTCGTCGCCTTTGGCCTTGTCTTCGGCGGCAAGCTGGGGCGTGTTGACGTAGTGGGTGCGCTTGCCCGTGGCGCGGTCGGTGAGCGCGGCGTCGTAGAGCGGCTGCTTCGGCCGGTCGTCGACGTAGAGCAGGATCATGGAGTAGGGCAGCTCGGGGCCGACCCACTGCACGATCTGCAGCGGCCAATACTGATAGTAGAGGCCCGCGGGCGGCAGGATTGGGGCGGCGGTTTGCGCAGGCATTGGCAGGGTCGCGGCGAGGCCGAGCAGGGAAAGAGCGAGGGTGCAGGTGGAACGAAGCATGGCGGTTCTCCCGTGCGGTGATTTAGAAAGCAAAGCGCGCGCCGAGCTCAAGGCGCCGCGCCGACTCGGCTGCGAGCGACTGCGTGAAGTTCGGCGAAGAGACAACTGTGCCGACGGCGGTTACATTTTCGTGGTTCAGCAGGTTGGCGCTGCGCGCGTTCAGGGTCAGCGTGCGCGGGCTTTCCTTCTTGCTCCCGAGCTTGAACGCGCGGCTTACGTTCATGTCGAGATGGACCAGAGACGGCATGGTGCCGAGATTGCGCGGGACGTTGCCGTTGACGGTATTGGTGCTGAGCAGGCCGAAGCGCGTGTTGTAAACGCCCGGCCCTGGGGCAGAAGCATACGAGGGCCGGTCGTTGAAGTTGCCGTCGCCATTGCTGTCGGTCCCGGTGGTGACGTCGTAGGGCTGGCCGCTCGAGGCATCGAACTGGGTGGAGAGATCGAGCTTGTACGGCAGGTTGAGGTTGCCGAAGACGAAGATGCGGTCGGTCGCCTGGAAGCTGGGGCGCGCGGACTCGCCCTGCTCGCTGTAGCTGGACTGCGGCGAGACGATGCCGCCGGTGGGACCGTTGGAGGTGTCGCTGGTGAGCGCGAAATGCAGGTAGCCGGCGAAGAAGCCGAAGCGCTTGTAGCTGTGCTGGTCGAGCCCGAGGAAGGTCACGGTCCCGTTCAGGTGGCCCGAGTTTTCGTACTCGAGAATGTTGCGGTTAGGGGCGATGGGACGCGGCGCTTCGAGAGCCGCGACGGGATCGGGCGAGACCCCTGTGCTCGCGCCCACCAAAGGCGCGTTGATGTTGCGCAGGCGGAAGTCGCCCCACACCTGCGCGTAAAACAGGTTGGCCTGCGCGTGCCAGTGGTGGGGGAAGTCGTGCTCGACGCCGACCTGGCCCTGGAAGATAGAAACCTGCTGGAGCGAGTGCGCGAGCTGGCGCACGGAGCTGACCTGGAGCGAGCCCGGCACAGGCGCGGCAGGATTGGTGAAGCTCGGCGCATAGATCTGCGACTCGGTCTGGCGGCTGCCGTTCAAGCGGTAGGCGTCGAGCACGGCGCTCTGGTCGAAGTTGCCCGAAAACAGTCCGGCGCGCAGGTGCAGCACCCAGGCCTCCTTCTTGTCGGGAGCCCAGGAGAAGCCCACGCGTGGGTCGAAATTGGCGAAGCTGCTCGGCGAGGTCTGCAGGGCGTAACGCAGGCCGGCGGAGAAGGTAAAGCGCGGTGCAAGCTTGACCGTATCCTGCGCGTACAGGGCCAGCCGCCACTGCGTGAACGAGACGAGCGGTGTGCCGCTGGTGAACTGGTAGGTAGTGGGCGTGCCGCCCGCCAGGCCGAGCTGCGCGCGCCGGTACTGCTCCAGCCCGTCGATGTTCACGCTCCCGCTGCCATCGAGCGCGGGCGCGCTGCCGCCGCCGAATACAAACGCTCCGTTGAAGGTGTCCGGATCGTAGTCGTGCACGAAGGCGCCAATCGACTCTGCGCCGACTTTCCAGGACTGCTTGCCGCGCGTGACCAGCACGTCGTCATCGATCTCGAGGTCGCGTTCGCGGTCGTTCAGGTTCTGGCTGGTGGAGCCGCCGCCGGTAAAGCTGCCGGCCACCTGCACAGCGGGCGCGGTCGAGAGCGGCGTTTGCGCTGTGTCTTTCCAGGTCAATCCGATGTGCGTTTCGTGCAGCAGGTTTGCGCTCAGCGTCTGGGTGTTGGTAAAGCGCAGGTCGTACTCGCTGACGTGGCTGCCGTAGCCTGCCTCAGCCAGCGTGAGGCCGCCGATGCCCTGGTTGCCGAGGTTGCTGACGTTGGCCGCGAACGAAAGTGTGGCTACATCGCGCGGCGTCGCCTGCCAGTCGCCGCGGGCCGAGGCGATCCACAAACGCTGCGGCGCGGCAATGGTTTGGTGCAGCGGCGCGGCCTGGTCTTGCGCGTCGAGCGTGATCGCGTTGACCACGTTGAACTCGTCAATGTCGCGCTTTTCCAGCGCGAGCGAGAAGTCGCTCTTTTTCGGCACAACCGGCCCGCTCAGCTCAAACCCGTAGCGGCGCTTGCCGGCTGGCGTAGCCGTGGTTGAGAACGGGTCGGTCGCGTTGAAGCTGCCGTCGCTGTCGGTGTAGAACAGCGCGCCGTGCACCGAGTCCATGCCCGGTTTGGTGAAGATCTCAATGCGGCCGCCGTCATAGGGCGGTTGCTCGTACTCGGACGAAAACATATCCGGGTTCACGCGGATCGATGCGATGGAGCCTTTGGGCGGCAGCGCGCTCGCGTTCTGAAATCCATCGACGGTAATGATGGCCTGGCCTGGAGCGCCGCCGCTGGTTGCCGCCAGGATCTGCAGCTGCCGCTTGAAGTCGTCCGGGTCGTCGGCCAACTGCTGCACGTCCTTGGTGTTGAGGGTGTGGGTGCCCGCGCCGTGGTCGGCGTCGATCGCGGTCGCGTCCTCGCCTACCTGCACGGTCGTGTCGACGCGCGCGATAGCCAGCTTGATCTCGACGTGTGCCGTCTCGCCGGGCTTCTTCTCGGCGCTCACAGCCCCTTGCGCAAACCCTTCCGCGTTCACCGTCAGCGCGGCCTCGCCGGCCGGCACGCAGGGCAGCACAAACCGGCCGGCGCCGTCGGTCGTCGCGCTTTCGCCATCGGCAGCCTGCACCTGGGCGCCGGCGATGGCCGAGCCGTTCGGGTCCGTGATCGTACCCTCCACCCGAATGCCGCCCGTGCAGTGCTGCTGCGCGAGCGCCGCCGCGCAGCTCAGCAGGCCCGCCAGTGTTGCCGCCGCCACCCTTCCGTTGCTGTTCATCGCCGTTCCCTTTCTTTTGCTATCGTGCGCGGCCGCATGGCAAAACCCCAGTGCGGCTTGTCACCAAAGCGCCGTGACAAATGTCACCGCGCGGCTGGCCCAATGCCGCAGTGGGATACGCAGGCTTGCGCCGTTTGGTTCACGCAAATGGCTGCGAAGGATGAGGCTCCGGTAAACTCGGTGGAGAGCCGGTCTTCATCCGAGTTATCCACGGATCGGCCTAGAAAGACACTTGATTGGCCATTTCCGCATTCGTTGCCCCGGCGCTTACGTTTCAGGAACTGCTGTTCCGCCTGCAGACCTTCTGGGCCGCGCGCGGCTGCGTGCTGCAGCAGCCGTTCGACATGGAGCTGGGCGCCGGCACCATGTCGCCCGAGACGTTTCTGCGCGTGCTGGGCCCGCGGCCGGTGCGGCTGGCGTACGCGCAGCCTTCGCGACGGCCCGCCGACGGCCGCTACGGGGAAAACCCCAACCGCCTGTACAAGCACACGCAGTTTCAGGTCATCCTGAAGCCGCCGCCCGCGAACGTGCAGGAGGTGTATCTCGCCTCGCTCATCGCGCTGGGCATTGACCTGCGCGAGCACGACCTGAAGTTCGAAGAAGACAACTGGGAGTGGCCCGTGGGCGGGGCGTGGGGCGTGGGCTGGCAGGTGATGCTCGACGGGCTCGAGATCACGCAGTTCACCTACTTTCAACAGTGCGGCGGCATGGACCTGGACCCGATCACGGGCGAAATCACCTACGGGCTCGAGCGCATCGCGGCGTTTCTGCAGGATGTGGATTCGATCTACGACATTGTGTGGGCGCGCGACCCGGAAACTGGCGCGGCCGTGACCTACGGCGATATGCGTCTCGAGGAAGAGCTGCAGTTATCGGTATACAGTTTCGAGGCCGCCGAAGTGGATAAATTGTGGGAGCATTTGCGGCTGTACGAGGCTGAGTGCGGCGCGCTGCTCGCGAGTTTTCGCGACGCGGAGAAGCTCGCCGGCGAGCATGCGCGGCAGCATGAGCGGCTGCTGGGCGAGGAGAACGCGAAGCCGCTGCGGGAACTCGATCTGCGGCGGTTCCCGGTGCTGGGTGCGTATGAGCTGGCGTTGAAGTGCTCGCACCTGTTCAACCTGCTCGACGCGCGCGGGGCCATATCTGTAACCGAGCGTGTGGCAGTTATGGCGCGGATACGCACGCTGGTGGTGGGCGTGGCGCGCGCCTATGCCGCGCAGAGAAAAGAGAAGTTAGGCAATGGCTGAGTTTTTGCTGGAGATTGGACTCGAAGAAGTGCCGGCGCGCATGCTTGAGTGTGCGCAGGCTGAACTCGGCGAGCGCGTGATCGAGCTGCTCCGGCGCGAGCGTTTGCTGGTCTCGGAAGCAGCCGCGCAGACATTTTCAAGCCCGCGCCGATTGGCCGTGCTGGTCCATGGTGTTGAGGCCAGGCAGCCTGACATGGATGAGCAGCTCACCGGTCCCGCCTGGGCCATCGCCTTCAAAGACGGCGCGCCCACGCCAGCCGCGCATGCGTTTGCAAAGAAGGCCGGCCTCGACGTGCACCAGCTGCAACCACTCGCAACCGCGAAAGGGGAGTATGCGAGCGCCACCGTGGCGCGCCCCGGACGTGCGGCAGCCGATCTGCTACCGGAGCTGTTGCCGAAGGAGATCGCCGCGCTCAGCTGGCCGAAGCCGATGTACTGGCGGGCGGGGAAGCCGGAGCGGTTTGTGCGGCCGGTGCAGTGGATCGTTGCGCTGCTGGACGAAGCCGTCGTGCCGGTCGAGTTCGCAGGGGTTCGCGCCGGCAATCAGTCGCGCGGGCACCGCGTGCTGCATGGCGCTGAGCCGGTCTTCGTCACCGGACCGGCAAGCTACAAGGAGAACCTGCTCGCGGCGAAAGTCATGGTCGATGTGGAGACGCGACGCCAGGCGATTCGTAAGGCACTTGATCGCGTGACCCGCACCGTGGCAGGGGCGCGCTGGCGCGAGGACGAAGCGCTGGTTAATATGGTGACGCACCTGACGGAGTGGCCCTCGGTTGTGCTCGGCAGCTTCGATCCGGCGTATCTGGCGCTCCCGGAAGAGGTGCTGGTGACCGTGATGCGCGACCACCAGAAGTACTTTGCCGCCGAGGATGAGCGTGGCAAGCTGCTGCCGCATTTTCTTGCTGTGTTGAACACAGAGACAGACGCGCGGGGTGAAGCGGTGATCCGCCACGGCAATGAGCGCGTGCTGCGGGCGCGGTTCAGCGATGCGCAGTTTTTCTGGGATTTCGACCAGAAGATACCGCTCAGCGATCGCGTCGAAATGCTGAAGTCCGTAATCTTCCATAAGGATGTCGGCAGTTATTTCGGCAAGGCTGAACGGACAAGGCTTATAGCAAGCCAGCTTTACAGGACCGCGCGCCCGAACGCGACGGCTCAGCAACGCAAAGAACTGGACCGTGCTGTCATACTCGCGAAGGTTGATCTTACGACGGAGCTGGTTAAGGAATTTACAGAGCTTCAAGGGATTGTGGGCGCGCTGTACGTTCGATCCCAAGGCCTGGAAAAAGGTATGAACGAACAAGCAGTAGCGGATGCGGTCTATTGGCAGTACATGCCTGCATCCATGAGCGATCCTATACCACCAACTACGGAAGGCTGTGTGCTGAGCCTCGCTGATCGTATAGGCACTATTGTGGATCTTTTTTCGGCTGGCCTCGCACCGACTGGTTCTAGGGATCCCTATGCTCTTCGCCGCGCAGCCAATGGCGTTATCAAAATTCTCGCTCTGGGCAGGATTCCCATTTCTCTGGTTCAAGTGCTAAGACTCGCAACCCAAGACGCGGGCCTGCTTGCTAAACTGAGTCTGTTCTTGAAGGAGCGGCTTAGTTTCTATCTTCGGGAATACTGCGAACTATCCGCTGATGTCGTAAACGCGGTGCTTGCTGTTGGCGCTGAATATATACCAGACGTCCAAGCGCGAGGCGAGGCTGTGATGGAGGTTCGCGGCTCGGAAGATTTCCTAGCTATCTCGGCGGCTTGGAAACGTTCCAAGAACATTCTTCAGCAGGCGAGGGAGAAAGGTATCGAGCCATTCAAACAATTTGAAATGCCGTTGCTTATAGAAGAGGCTGAACGTGCATTTGGAGTGAAGCTAAAGGAGCTGATTCCCATTGTCCGGAAGCTATGTTTTGAGTACAACTATGTGATCGCACTACAAGAAATAGCGACGCTGCGACCTTATGTGGACCGCTTTTTCGAGGACACGATGGTGATGGTTGACAACCCGGAGCTACTCGGCAATCGACTCGCACTCTTGAAAGTTACAGTGGAACAGCTTGGACAGATCGCGGACTTCTCCGAGCTGACTCCACTGTCACAGGAAAATCCAGCTTGAGGTGCCTAGCAGCTGTTCTGAGTTTCCTCTGCTGGATGCTTGTGGCAGCGGGGCAGGAAATCCCGCCCTTGCACTACGCCGAATTCCACACCTGCAAGCTCGACAACGGCGCCGTTATCCAGAACTGTCGGCTCGGCTATCGCACCTTCGGAACGCTCGATGCGGCGAAGGACAATGCGGTGCTCTTCCCGATGTGGTTTACCGGGCGCAGCGGCGATGTGGGTGTGCTGATTGGTCCAGGACCGGGCCACTTCGTCGATACGAGCAAGTACTTCGTCATCGTCGCCGACCCGTTTGGCAACGGAGTTTCGTCGTCGCCTTCCAACAGCACGGCCCAGCACGGCACCGCGTTTCCTGTTTTCACGATCCGCGACACGGTGCGGGCGGAAGAGCGGCTGGTGCGTGACACACTGCATCTTGCGCATCTGCATGCCGTCATTGGCCAGTCCATGGGCGGCATGCAGGCTTTCGAATGGGCGGTCGATGCGCCTTCCGTGATGGACCTGGTGGTGCCGATCGTCGGCACACCGCAGCTCACCTCCTACGATCTTTTCCTGTGGTCGGCCGAGAAGCAGGCGCTCGAGACCGACCCGGGGTACATGGGCGGCCGCTACGTGCACAACCCCGCGCTGCCGATGGTCTCGTACCTGCACCAGATGAATCTGTCCACGCCCGAGTTTCGCGTCGACCACACCACACGCGAGGGCTTTGCACAGTTCTTCGCGCGCACTGGGGAGGAGATGCACACCGGCACCGACGCCAACGACTACCTGCGCCAGCTGCAGGCAATGCTCTCGCAAGACATCGCGCACGGCGGGGATATCTTCGCGGTTGCGCGCATCATCCAGGCGAAAATGCTCATCATCAACGCCGAGCAGGACCACATGGTCAATCCCATTCCCGCGCTGGCGTTTGCGAAATTAATCCATGCGCAAACGATGGTACTTACTTCGGACTGCGGCCACATGGCGCCGGGCTGCGAGCTGAGCAAGGTCGCGCCAGTGATCAACGCGTTTCTCGCGGGCAAGTAGCGCTACCCCGCGCACTCCGCGAAGGTAAGCTGCTGGGCCGTGCTGCCGGTCTGCTCGCGCCAAGCCTCAAAGAGCCTTCCGTAACTGAGAGTGAGCAGATCGCCGGCCGCCAGGCCGAGCGCGCGCACTTGCTGGTCGATCCACGCTTCCGGACCCTCGAGTTCGGCGAACAGACCGATGGGCGTTTCATCGATGACGCAGTGGCCTGTGTTGTCCGCGAATTCGGTCCGCCACTTTTCGTAGACGAAGGTTTGCTGGAAGCCCAGCCGCTCGAAAACGATCGCGAGCGCTTCGCCGTCTTCGACCGCGGTTTCAGTCTCCTGCCGGTGCTTCAGCCGCTCTGCCGGATCGTGGTCCGGCGGCAGACACTTGTGGGTCAGCACCCAGTGTTCGCCGTACCTGCGGATGCGCAGGATGGAGCGCGAGGCGCGCAGGCTGTGGTCCGGTGTGTCGAACAGCACGTTGTGCTCAAAGGTGCGCGGCGTCTGCTCGCGAAAGCCCAGAGCGCGGAGCTGTGCTGCCAGCGAGGCAACACTGTGGACGCGAAACTTGACCTCGATCTCGACCGAATCCATATCGCCAGTATACGAAGCGGTCATAATGGACGCATGGGCTTACCTACGCTGCGGCTCACTGCGTTCGACCTAGACCGCGATCGGCAAGCAATCGAGCAGGCGGCGGCGATTCTGCGCGCGGGGGGCACCGTCGCTTTTGCCACGGAGACGGTGTACGGCCTGGGGGCGCATGCGATGGATGTGTCCGCTGTCGAAAAAATCTTTGTCGCGAAAAAGCGGCCGGCGTGGGATCCGCTGATCGTGCACGTGGCCGATGCAGCCATGCTGGCCCGGGTGGCTGGCGTGGTTCCAGAGCCGGCGCGGCTGTGGATGGAGCGGTTCTGGCCCGGGCCGCTGACGCTGCTGCTGCCTCGCGCGGCTCAAGTTCCGGACGCGGTCGCCGCCGGGCGCGCCCGGGTGGGCGTCCGCATGCCGCGGCACCCGGTGGCGCTGGCGCTGCTGCGCGCGGCCGGCGTGCCGGTCGCGGCGCCCAGCGCAAACCTGTTCGGCCACGTAAGCCCGACGACTGCAGCGCATGTTCTCGCTGACCTGGACGGGCGCATCGATGCGGTGCTCGACAGCGGCCCGGCGGAGCATGGGCTGGAGTCGACCGTGGTGGACGCGTGCGAGGACCCGTGCATTGTCTATCGGCCGGGAGCGGTCACGCTGGAGCAGTTGGCGGCAGTCTGGCCGCGTGTTGAACTGTTTGCCGAAGCCGCGGCGCGGCATGGCTCCGCACTGCGGGCCCTGCCTTCGCCCGGCGTTGGTCTGCGGCATTACGCGCCCAGCGCGCGGCTTGTGCTGGTGGAACACGGGCCGGCGCAGGCAGTCGAGTTGCTGCGGGCGATCGCGGGCGATGCGCACGGAAAGACATGCGTGCTGCTGCCTTCCGGTTTGCTCACGCCCGCGCAGCAGGCGAATCTTCCGGCAAGTGTACTTGTCTTTGCGTGGGGTGCATGGAGCAGGCCGGAGGAGCTGGGCCAGAGCCTATTCTCAGGGCTGCGCTCGCTCGACTCTGCCGGGGCCACACGCATCGTATGCCCGCTTCCGCTGGCGCAGGGAGTGGGCCTGGCGCTCTGCGACCGCTTGCGGAAGGCGGCTCGGCCGCGCTAGCTTTCCCGCCTATACCTACTGCGTATCGCCGCCCGCTTTGTGCAGGTACTTGATGCTGCGCTTGAAGATGAGCGTCCGGGTGGTATTGCGCACCTTGATCGTGTCGCGGTCGAACCATTCCACCACGCCTTCTATCCGCTCGCCATCTTCAAGCACGAACACCATGGGCGTTTGGGTCTGCATCTGCTTTTGAAAGTAGAACGCCTCGGCCTGGCTGGCGGCAGTGGTTGCGGAGCGCAGCAGAGGAGCGGCGCTCTGATGCCGCGCAAGCGGCGCGGAGCCGCGCAGCCGCCGCGGCGCAATCGCTCCCGGGGCTGCACTGTCCGGAAGCCGAGGGCGGACCAGTTTGCGCGGCCCGGCCGGCGGCTCGATCGGCTCCAATGCCGTGGAAGCCACAGGCGCGAAGGCGACTCCGAGTGGAGACGTCCTGGAAACGAGCGACTTGGCCGCAGGCGCCGCGGCGTGAGGGGAAAGATCGAACAGCTTGGTCGCCTGAGCCATGGAAGGGAAGTCTTCTTGCCAGCCCAAGCCCAGAGCCCTGGAGACTGGAATCTCCATTGCTGGTGCAAAGAGCCGCGAATAGATTGTGGTTTCTTGCCGATATCCTAGCTGAGTACCCTGAAGCAGGCCAAGGAAAAACGAGCAAATCGCACGTAATCTCGTTACTTAAGTGAGCATGGTCTTCGTCAAGACCTGATTCAGGCATAGCTTGCTGCGTCGCTTGTCCCGCGGGTGAACGTCGCGGCCATCGCATCGAGTGAAAGCGAACGCAGCAGGTTGCGCCGCATGCCCGTTTCCACCTCATCCACGCTGCGCACGGCGTTCTCGATCCAGGCGAAGCTGACCCCTTCGGCCAGCGAGCCCAGCTCGCGCGCCAGGTCCAGGTTGCGCAGCATTGCGGCCTGTCCGCTTTGAATGAGCAGCAGATCGCGCAGCACGCTCATCAGGCTGCGCAGCAGCGCGCTGGTTTTCTGCTGGCCCTCGGCGCCGGCGCGAAAGGCTTCCGTTATGCGGAAGAGAGCGCTGTAGTCGGGCTCGCGCAGCGCGGTGCGCAGCAGCAGCAGCGCGGAGGTACGGCTTTCGAGATAGGCGGCCAGGTCGAACCCGAACGCGGCACCGGGGGCGCCATCGCTGAGCCGCGCGACCAGGGTGCGCTCGGGCGGTTTCCACTCGGGACGCCGCGCGGCCAGCAGCGGCTCCAGTTCCTGCGGCGGCAACGTTGCGAGGGCAAAGGCGGCGGTGCGCGAGCGGATGGTCGGCAGCAGCTCCTGCGGGTTAGTCGAGAGCAGCACCAGCGTCGCATGCGCGGGCGGCTCTTCGAGCACCTTGAGCAGCGAGTTTGCCGCCTCTTTCATGAAGGAGCTGCTGGTAAAGATGTAGAACGCCCGGCGCGCCTCGGCGGGCACGCGGTACACCTCGCGGATGACGGTGCGCACCTGGCCCAGTTTGATAAGCAACTGCGGCGGATCGGGCGGTACGACCAGCACATCGGGATGGGTCTGCACCAGGATGCGGGTGTCCTTCTTATCGGCATCGCGCAGCTCTTCGCGGGCAGCGATGGCTTCTTCGACGCGGTCGCGGAGCGGCGCGGCGGCGGCGATGCGTGCGCAGTTCGAGCACACGCCGCAGAAGTCCGGCAGGCCGTCTTGGGTCGCGGGCGGCGTGAGGCAGTTGGCCGCCTGCGCCAGCATCAGCGCGAGCGTGTACTTGCCGACGCCGCGCGGGCCGCTCAGCAGGATGGCATGCGGCAAACGGCCGGAGGCGAGGCTCTCGCGCAGGAGGCGCACGGTGCCGGCGTTCCCTAGAAGCGCCCCGAAACCCATACGGTGAAGCCTAGCAGAAAAGCGGTAGACCGCCTGCGCGGCTGGCGGCCACTTCGTGGCGTGTTTACCCTGTGTGAGCAGCCGCAAGCGCTGCGGCCCTCCCGTTGGTCGGGATCGACATCGCTGATGCCGAGCATCGCGAGGCCCACAAAGGTTACTGTTGCCAGCAACAAGGTACACGTGTCACGAAGTGACCGCCAGCCGCGCAGGCGGTCTACTGCTGCTGCTGCATTTGCTGGATTTCAAGGAGCGGCGAAGCGGGCGCGGGGGGCTCCTGCGCCTTTTCGACCATGATCGACCAGTCTTCGGGAATGGGCATTTCGCGGTCGAGCGCGGGCGGCTCGTCGAACGCATCCACCTGCACCGCGACATACAGTTCGCTCGTGGTGCGGCCGCGATAGACGCCGTGCGTGGGGGGCACATCGGCGTAGTCGCGGCCGAGCGCGGTGCGAATATGCCGATCGTGGGCCAGCAGGTTGTTCGTTGGGTCGAAGCCGACCCAGCCCAGGTGCGGCAGAAAGGCCTCCACCCAGGCATGGGTCGCGTCGGGCAGCGAGCGGTCGTGGCCCGCGCCGACGTCGGAGGCGCGCTGGTGCAGGTAGCCGCTGACGTAGCGGCAGGGAATGCCCAGGGTGCGAATCAGCGCGATCATGGTGTGGGCAAAATCCTGGCAGACGCCCTCGCGCGAGTTGATCGCTTCGTCGATCGGCGAGTCGACGCGCGTGGACCGCGGCACGTAGTTGAAGTAGTCGTAGAGCCGCGCGTTGAGCTCGCGCACCAGCATCAGCGGGTCGTCGCGACGGCGTACATCGAGCTCCTTTGCGAGCTTGAGCAGCGCGCCGGTCGGCGCCGCGAACTCGCTCGGCAGCAGCATCTCCCAATAGTCGCCCTCGCCGACCAGCGCGTCCAGCTCGCCCCAGGCGGAGGGCGAAAGAAAGTGCGGCACAAAGGAGAGCGACTGCTGCTCGACCAGCGAGTCGGCGATGATGACCAGCTGCGTGTGATCGCCGGGAATGTTGAAGTGCTGCACGTGGTTGCCGAGGTGGTCGCGATAGCTGAAGACGCGGCACCTCGGGCTGACGGAGAGCGAAAACGTGAGGCAGCGCTGGTTTGAGTCCGAGCGCGGATGCATGCGCGTTTCCATCACGCTTTCACTTACCGGCTGCGCGTAGACGAACTTAGTCAGGTGGCGTACGGAGTAAAACTTCATCGGCATGCTCCTAGGCTTGCATTACATGGCAAGCGCGGTCTGCACAGAGTAGTGAATGTAATCGCGATAGAGCAGGGTGTGGATGCGGCGGCACTCCCGCGCCACCATGGACAGGTATTCGCCGACGCCGCCCTGCAGCACGTCGGCGATCTCGACGAAGCGCAGCGCGGCCTGCAGGCGCCCGGCGACGCGCACCAGCTCCTGCGGCGCCACGCGCCCGCTCTCCTGCTCGAGCGCGAGCAGCGCTTCGCGCAGGCGGTCGACCGAGTAGCGCACCGAGTGGGGAAAATCCTTGTTCAGCAGTAGGAATTCGAGGATCTGCGATTCGGTGAGGTCGGCTGTGTACACGTTGCAGTAGGCCTCGAAGGCGGTGCAGCTGCGCAGCAGGCCGATCCACTCCAGGAACTGGTGGCTGCCCGCGGGCCGCTCGGTATGCTCGGCAGGCGGGCTCGCCGAGCCGAGCTCATAGACCGAGAGCAGTGCGGCGATCGAGGAAGTCCGCTCGATCGACCGGCCCACCTGGATAAACTGCCAGCCTTCGCCGTGGCTCATGGTCGTGTCGGTCACACCCTGAAATAGGTGCAGACCATCGAGCACCGCCGAGAGAAACTCCTCCGAGGGCGTGGCACGGTCGGACTGCGGGTCTTCGGTGACCAGGTGATAGAGGCGGTTGAGCTGCATCCACTGCTCGGAGGAAATTTCCTCGCGCACCTGCCGCGCATTTTCACGCGCGACCGCGATGCATGCTTTGACGGATGCGCTGTTGCGCTCTTCGTGAGTCAGCGTTTGTACTAACTGGTGCGAGTCGCCGCTCCAGGCGTCGATCTCATTTGCAGGCCGGCCGAGCGCGAGCAGCAGCCGGCGCCAGCGGGTGTCCTCGCTGGTATTCGAAGGGTCAAGCGTCATGCCGAAGTTCACATCGAGCATGCGCACAGTATGCTCGGCGCGCTCGAGATAGCGGCTCATCCAGTACAGGCTGTCGGCTACACGCGATAACATGGCGCCTCCTGTCGGGTGTTAGTCATCGAGCACCCAGGTATCCTTGCTGCCGCCGCCTTGCGAGGAGTTGACGACCAGCGAACCTTTCGGCAGCGCCACGCGGGTGAGGCCGCCAGGGACAACCGAAACTTTGTCGCCGTAGAGAATGTAGGGCCGCAGGTCCACGTGGCGCGGTTCCACGCTGCTGCCCGTACTGTCGGCGTTCATCATGCAGGGGGCGCGCGAAAACTCGAGCGTAGGCTGCGCGATGTAGTTGCGCGGGTTCGCCTCGATGCGCACGGCGAACTCCTCGCGCTCGGCCGCGGTCGAGTGCGGACCGATGAGCATGCCGTAACCTCCCGACTCGCCGACTGCCTTAACCACCAGCTTGTCGAGGTTGGCAAGCGCATGCTGGCGCTGGATTGCGTCGGTCATCAGGAACGTTTCGACGTTCGGCAGGATGGGCTCTTCGTTCATGTAATAGCGGATGATGGCCGGCACATAGGCGTACAGCGCCTTGTCATCGGCGAGGCCGGTGCCGAACGCGTTGGCCAGCGTCACATTGCCGGCGCGGTAGGCATTGAAGAGGCCGGCAACGCCGAGGATCGATTCGCCGCGAAATGCGAGCGGATCGATAAAGTCGTCGTCCACGCGGCGGTAGATTACATCAACCCGTTTGAGGCCGGCAGTGGTGCGCATGTAGACGACATTGTTGTGAGTGACCAGGTCGCGACCCTCGACTAACTCGATGCCCATCTGCCGCGCGAGATAGGTGTGCTCAAAGTAAGCCGAGTTATAGACACCGGGCGTGAGCAGCACGATGGTCGGCTCAGGGCGGCCCTCGGGCGCAAGCGACCGCAGCGAGGAGAGCAGCACCTGCGGGTAATGCTCGATGGGGCGCACGCCGTACTCGCGGAAGATGATGGGGAAAGTGCGCTTCATGACGCGGCGGCTGGATAACATGTAACTTACGCCGCTGGGCACGCGCAGGTTGTCTTCGAGCACCACGAAACTGCCGTCGTTCATGCGCAGCAGGTCGGTGCCGGTGACCGCGATGTAGACGTTGCGCGGCACCTGCAGGCCGCGCATCTCGCGGCGAAAGTGCGGGCAGGAGTAGACGATCTCGCGCGGTACCGCGCCGTTCTGGAGAATCTTGCCTTCGTTGTAAACATCGCCGAGAAAGAGGTTCAGCGCGGTGATGCGCTGGATGAGGCCGCGCTCGATCGTCTTCCACTCTGCGCCCGTGATGATGCGCGGCAGCAGGTCGTAGGGGAAGATGCGCTCGGTGCCCTCTTTGCGGCCGTAGACGGTAAAGGTGATGCCCTGGGTCAGGAAGCTGAGGTCGGCGGAGTGCTTGCGGCGTAGCAGTTCTTCTGTCGGCAAAGAGCGGTAGGTGTCCAGCAGGAGCTTGTACTGCGGGCGTATCTCTCCCTCGGGCGTGAACATTTCGTCGTACGCGCCGTCGAGGAAGTAATCGCGCAGGAATGCGTCGGCAAAGCGCGGCGCGGTCGTGCTCATGCGCCAGCCCCCACCGCCTTGCCGGGTTCGTCGAGCCAGTCCGAGATCACCGAAAAATGCTGCAGGTTGGCCACGCCGAATGAGGTCGTCAGCGCCACGTCGGAGGCATCGCGCCCCACGGCCATCAGCACCCGGCCCAGCCGCGCGCAGTTGTGCCGGGCGTCGCAGGTCCACCAGCGGCCGCTCAGGTACACCTCAAACCACGCGCTGAAGTCCATCGGCGTCGGGCTTATGGGCACGCCGAAGTCGCCCAGGTACCCGGTTGCGTAGCGCGCCGGAATGTTGAGCGCGCGGCACAGCGTAATGGCCAGGTGCTGGAAGTCGCGGCACACCCCGGTGCGCTCGGTGTACACGTCGAGCGCGGTTTTGGTGGGCCGGGCAAAACCGTAGCCGAACTGCACGATCCGGTTGACGCAACTAAGGACCGCCTGCACCCGCGACCAGCCCGGCAGCATGCCGCCGAACAGGTCCAGAGCCACTGCCGACAGCCGGTCGACCTCGCAGTAGCGGCTGTTGAGCAGGAACTGCAGCACCTCGTCCGGCAAATCTTGAACCGGGGTCTCCTGAGCGAACCAGTCCGACTCGTCGAGAGTGTCGGGGATGCGCATCTCGAACGTGTTGTGCAGGCGCAGCGTCCCGGCGGGCGCGTACACCCGCGAGCAGCGGTTGCCGAACGAGTCGATGTACTCGCGTATCGGGAGCGCGGGTTCGGTGCGCACGGTATCGGGCAGCAGCAGGTCGGCTTCGCGCATGGGGTGCACGTGCAGCAGCGCGATCAGCGCCGTGGGCGCGGGCAGCTCGAAGCGAATGTCGTAGCCAAGGCGAAGGTGCACGTAGACTGGCCCTCCTTGAGGGGGAGTGATGGTACGCCGCGGCCTGGCGCAAGATCACCGAAGTACCTTGCGCGCGTGTGCTAAGACTGTAACAGCTGCGTGAATACGCGCAAGCGGCGCCCCCGGCTGCGCGCAGTTCCTCGCCAGCAGGTAAGCTAAGGTTCGAAATGACTTACTGTCTCGGCATCAAGACCCACGAAGGCCTGGTGATGGCTTCGGACTCGCGCACCAACGCCGGCTACGACCAGGTGAACGTGTGCCGCAAGCTGCACACCTTCGTCACGCCCGGCGAGCGCGCGTTCGTCATCCTGACCAGCGGCAGCCTTTCGATCACGCAGTCCGTCGTCACGCTGCTGCAGGAGGAGTTTCGCCAGGACAAGGGCCTCGCTGCGGCGGCGAATATGTACGAGGCGGCGCGCGCGGTCGGCGCGTGCGTGCGCGCCGTCTCCGATATTGATCGCGATGCACTGGCCAAGGACGATTACTCGTTCAACATCCACCTGCTGCTGGGCGGCGAGGTGGCTGGCGGCGAGCCGGACCTGTATCTTGTCTACCCGCAGGGCAACCCCATCTGCGCGACGCAAGACTCGCCCTACCTGCAGATCGGTGAGGTCAAGTATGGGCGGCCGATCCTCGATCGGGGCATCGACGCGCGCACGACTTCTCTCGATGCCGCATCGAAATACGCGCTGCTGAGTATGGATGCGACCATGCGCTCGAACGTGACCGTGGGGCCGCCGGTCGAACTGGTGCAGTATCGCAGCGGCAGCCTGCATTTCGGCAACTACCGGCGCTTTTTCTCAGGCGATGTGGAGCTCGAGCTGATCCATGGCCGTTGGGAGCAGGCCCTGCGGCGGGTGGTGGAAGACCTGCCGAACATCCGCTTCACCCCGAGCGCCGGCAACCCCGCCGATGCTCCCGTCTAGTCTAGCGGGCGAAGACCGCTCCCATTACCTTGACTTCGGCCGCATTGATCTTGCTCAGCGCGGACTCCATTGCCGGGCGGTCTTCAAGGGACGCGGCCAGCATTGCCGCCCTGAGCCGGAAGGCGCTCTCGCGCAGCAGGATCTCCGCGTCCTTGAGCTTTTTCGCATCCGCGGCCAGCGCCTTATCGAGCGCAGCGGTGTAGGTCTCGACCGACCGCAGGGCAAGAGCGCTGGCCGCGCTGTCGCCGGCGGCCAGCGCGCTGTTGGCCAGCTCCGTGCTGCCCCGCACCAGCTGCGCATAAAGATAGCACTGATCGCGCAGGCTTGCGTGCTCTGCCTTCGCGGCCAACGCTTGCAAGGTGGTTTGATCGATGGGGCGCTGATCCGCGGCACGCAGAACAGGCGATGCGAGCAGGATGACAGCTACGGTGGAGAACGCGAAAAGCGGAGTCGTACGCATCGGAGCACCTCCCAGGGGTGTCCGGCCAAAGCGCGGTTTTCTGCTACTTTGCGAGTGCCACCAGACGGTGTTTGGCCTGCCACACCTCATCCGGAAAGCCTGTACCCGCGACCGCCAGGAATTGACGGTACAGCGCTACCGCGCGCTTGGTCTGGTGCAGAGTATCGCACGCCGTTGCAGCAAGAAAATAGGTAGCAGGCGTCTCGCTCATTACTTTTGATCGCATGGCAAGCGCGTCCAGCACCAGCTGCGGCTGGTGGATCTGGTCCGCCGCGAAAGCGAGGCTGCTCCAGGCGTTGCCATTGGCCGGGTCCAGCCGGGTCGCCTCCTGCAGAGGGGGGATCGCATCGCCGAACCGGGCCTCCCGCACCAGGGCGTCGCCCTGCGCGGCCAGCAGACCTGGGTCGTGCGGATGCGCGGCGAGCAGCTGCCGGTAGAGCGGATCGGCCTTGGCCGGCGCGCCGGTCTGGGTATACAGGTCGGCCAGCATGGTCGTCACAGCGGGGTCGTCCGGCCGGCCTGCGTGCAGGTTTTCAAGCACCGCCACCGCATCCTGCTTCTTGCCCTCGGCGCTCAGCACATCGGCCAGCTCGCTGTTCAGGGCGGGATTGTTGGGGTCGGCGCTGAGGGCTTTGCGCAGCACCGGTTCGGCATCGCTGTAGCGCTTGGCCGCGATGAGCAGGTGTGCGAGGCCGGCGCTGGCCTCGGCCTGCTGCGGGCTGCCCGCGGGCGCGCCGGCCAGTACCTTGCCGTAGGCGTCGGCTGCTCCATCCGCCTCGCCAAGGCGCGCGGCAATGTCGCCGGTCAGCATGGTGTCCGCCGGGGTTTCCGATGACTGCCGCAGGGCGGCGATCAGCGCAGTGCGTGCGCCTTGGGCATCGGTGGCTGCAAGCAGCCGGGCCAGCGCGCGGTTGGCCTGCGCCTGGGCGGCGGGGTCGGGCGGGTTGGGCGTGAGCTTTGAGGCCGCCGCCAGTTCGGTGGCGGCCTCGGCCTGCTTGCCGTGCGCGGCCAGCAGCAGCCCCAGCGTCGCGCGCGCCTCGAACTGCCGCGGGTCCGCCGCGACCGCCTTGCGGTAGCTCGCCTCCGCTGCATCGTCGTCGCCCAACGCGTCCTCGGTGTAGCCCAGGTCGAACAGCGCGCGCGCATCGGCCGGGTGGGCCGAGAGGTAGGCCAGTAGCATGGAGCGGGCTTCCGGGTACTGCTTCGCGTCGAGTTTGGCCTCGGCCGCGTTCAGTGGATTGGCCTCGCGTACCGCGATTCGCGGCACTGTCGGCGTGTCAGGGGGCGCGCTGGTCCCGGGCGGCAGGGAAGAGCTCTGCCCGTGCGCCAGACCGCTTGCCATAAGCAGAAGAAGAGCCAGCCGTGCGCGCACCTAGGCAGCACCCTGGCTGGCGTCGGAGTCGACGCGCGCAAGCGCGTGCGGCCGCCGCGGCTCGAGCGCTGCCCGCAGCCATTGGCCGGTGTGCGAGGCCTCGTCCGCCGCAATCTCCTCCGGCGTGCCCACGGCTACGACCTGGCCACCCTGCGAGCCGCCCTCCGGGCCCATGTCGATCACCCAGTCCGCCGATTTGATGACATCAAGGTTGTGCTCGATCACCACCAGCGAGCCACCCCCATCGATCAGCTTGCGAAACGCCAGCAGCAGCTTGCTGACATCGTCGAAGTGCAGCCCGGTTGTCGGCTCGTCGAGGATGTACAGCACGCGGCTGCCGCCTTTTTTGGGGGCCGTGCGGGCCGCGGCCAGGTGCGAGGAAAGCTTGACTCGCTGCGCCTCGCCGCCGCTCAGCGTGGTCGCCGACTGGCCCAGCCGCACGTAGCCCAGGCCGACTTCATCGAGCACCGCCAGCTTGTCGACGATCTTCGGGTTGCCGGCGAGGAACCGCAAGGCTTCTTTGACCGTCAAGCCGAGCACCTCGTGGATGTTCTTGCCCTTGTAGCGCACCTCGAGCACGCTCGATTTGTAACGGGTACCGTTGCATTCCTCGCAGGGCAGTTCCACGTCGGCCAGGAACTGCATTTCGACCGTCACCGTGCCGTCGCCGTCGCACACATCGCAGCGGCCGCCCGGTACGTTGAACGAGAAATGGCCGGCCGCGTAGCCGCGACGCTCCGCCTCGGGCTGCGAGGCAAACAGCTCGCGGATCGAGTCGAAGGCTTTGATGTACGTCACGGGATTCGAGCGCGGCGTACGGCCGATGGGGTTCTGGTCGACCAGCACGATGTCGTTCAGCCGGTCCGCGTTGACGATCTCGCGGTACAGCTTGGTTGGGTCGCCGCCTTCGGTCTGGCCCAGTTCGTGGGCGACCGCGCGGTACAGCACCTCGTGCACCAGCGTGGATTTGCCGGAGCCGCTGACGCCGGTAATGCAGCAGAGCGTGTTCAGCGGGATCTCGACATCGATGCCGCGCAGGTTGTTGGCGCGCGCGCCGCGCAGCCGCAGCCAGTCCTTGCTCGCGGGCGCAGGCACAGGACGTCGCTTCACCGGGACGGGAATGGTCAGCGCGCCGCTCAGGTATTTGCCCGTGAGCGACTCCGGGTTCTTCGCGACTTCTTTCGCGGTTCCCGCCGCGAGCAGACGGCCGCCAAACTCGCCCGCCCCCGGTCCCATATCGAGCAAGTAGTCGGCTGCCGCGATTACGTCGGCATCGTGCTCGACGACCAGGATGGTGTTGCCCAGGTCGCGCAGCGCTTTCAGGATGCGGATCAGCTTTTCCGTGTCGCGGCTGTGCAGTCCGATGGAAGGCTCGTCGAGCACATAGAGCGCGCCGACCAGCTGCGAGCCGAGCGAAGTCGCGAGCTGGATGCGCTGCGCCTCGCCGCCCGAAAGCGTGGAAGAGAGCCGCTCGAGCGTCAGGTAGTCGAGCCCCACCGCGTCGAGGAAGCGCAGCCGCTGCTGGACTTCCTTGAGGATCGATCCGGCAATCTCCGCCTGCATCGGCGTCAGCTGCACGGCGTCGAAGAAGGCATGCGCCGCGGCGATGGTGAGCCCGGCTGCGTCGCAGATGTTTTTCGCGTCAGCGCCGGCGCCGATGCGCACCGCGCGCGCCTCGGCCCGCAAACGCTGGCCCTTGCACTCTGGGCACACCGCGTAGCCGCGATATTTCGACAGCATCACGCGGACGTGCAGCTTGTACTTCTTGGTTTCCATCAGCGCGAAGAAGCGGTGCACGCCGATGAAAGCGCCCTGGCCGTCGAGCACAAACGCCTGCTGGTCGGGCGTCATGTCGTACCAGGCTGCGTCGGTGGGGATGCCGTGCTGCTTCGCGGCGCGCTTCAGTTCCGTGAAGTAGGCGCGGTACTTCGGCCGCATCCACGGATCGACCAGCCCCTCGTCGATCGACTTGCCCTTGTCCGGCAGGATGAGGTCGAGGTCAAAGTCGATGGTGTTGCCGAAGCCCTGGCAGCGGGGGCAGGCGCCGAAGGGGTTGTTGAAGGAAAACAGCCGCGGCTCGGGTTCGGTGTAGACGCGATGGCAGGTCTTGCACTCGAACGCGAGCGAGAAGCGGAGCCTTTCTGGCACTGCGGCGGTTGTAGAATCGTCTGCACGCCGCACGATCTCGTACAGGATCTCGCCCGATTCGCGATAGCCGATCTCCGCCGCGTCGACGATGCGCCCGCGCGCGTCGGGGGAAACCGCGATGCGGTCCACCAGCACATGCACCGGCAGCGACCAGTCGATTTCAAGCAGCGACTCAGGCTGCGAGAACTCGTAGATGTCTCCGCCCTGGTAGAGCCGATTGAACCCGCGCCCGCGCAGGTCCGTCAGTCGCTCGCGCATGGCCGGGGTCAGCTCGCCTGGTTTCGCATCGGCGACAGCAGCCTTTTTCGAGGATGCTTTCTTGAGCGCGGCCTGGGAGCGGGTGCGCTTCTCAACCATCGGCGCGATCGGCTCCGCGGCAGGGGCGGCTGCTTTCGCGGGCGCTACGGGAAACAACGCATGCAGCCGGGTTCCCTCGCCCAGCGACAACACTCCGGCGGCAATTTCATCCACCGAGTCCCGCTTGACAACGCCGTCGCAGACGATGCAGTGCGCCACGCCGCAGCGTGCATACAGCAGGCGCATGTAGTCGTAGATTTCGGTTGCGGTCGCGACGGTGGAGCGCGGGTTGCGCGTGGTGTTTTTCTGCTTGATCGCGATGGCCGGAGCGAGCCCGTCGATCAGGTCCGCGTCGGGTTTTTCGATCCGCTCCAGGAATTGCCGCGCGTACGCCGACAGCGACTCCACATAGCGCCGCTGGCCTTCCGCGTAAATCGTGTCGAACGCGAGCGAGCTCTTGCCGGAGCCCGACACGCCCGTCACCACCGTCAGCATTCCGTGCGGAATGTCGCAGTCGATGTTCTTCAGGTTGTGGACCCGCACGCCGCGGAGTGTGATCTGGTCGGTCAAAGCATCGAGCCCTCTTCAAGACAATGGCGCGACCCCTGGCGTCACCAGGGGTCGCGCGCCAAACCTCGATTATAAAGGGCTCCCGGACTAGACAGGATCGCTTGGCCCGGGGGGCGACGGGGGCGACGGGGGCGGCGCCTGCGCCGTGAACAACGCGCCGAAGAACAGCAGGATACCGCCCACCACGATCGCCGAATCCGCCAGGTTGAAATCGGGCCAGTGGTAATGCACGATTTTCACCTCGAGAAAATCCGTCACCATCTTGTATTGGAGCCGGTCCCAGGCATTGCCGAGCGCGCCGCCCAGCACCAGCGCGAGGCCCAGCGCCGTTGCCGAGAAGCGGCGCCCAAGCCGCACCAGCAGCACCGCGACCACCACAGCCGCCAGCATGGAAAACGAAGTCAGCGCCCAGCGCGTCGGGTTGGCGGGCGCGTTGTTGAACAGCGAAAACGCCGCTCCCTCGTTCATCACATGCGTCAGGCGAAAGATGTGCGGAATGAAGGTGATCCCTTGCCCCTCCGCGATGTGTTTCTGTATCCAGAGCTTCGAGATGCGGTCGAGCGCGACGATGAACAGGGAGATGAGGAAGAAGGGAATGCGCCAGTCGCGGCGACGGCGCGGACGGCGCACTTTGTACTCGTAGCGTGAGGGCAGGGTTACCATGCGGGCGCCTCCTCAAGCTTGCCGGTTTCGCGCGAGTATCCCATCGCAGACAGCGCATCGGCGCAGCGCCCGCATACCTCGGTCCAGGGTCCGTAGTGGCCAATGTCGGTACGGTAGTTCCAGCAGCGGCTGCACTTGGCGCCGTCGGCCGGCAGAGTCTCGACTGCGAGCGAGTCGCCTGCCTGTGTCGTCACTTGCGAGACGTTGAACAACTCCTTGAGCGAGGCGTCGCAGCGATTAAGCACGGCCTGCTGTGCGGGCGGCGCGGTGATGCGCACCTGCGCCTCGAGCCCCTTGCCGATCCGCTTGGCCTTGCGCGCCTCTTCCAGGCTGCGCAGCACTTCTTCGCGCACAGCGAAGACCGTGCTCCAGGCATCGGCATCGATCCGTAGACTTTCGGCGGCGGGAAACCGCGCCAGGTGCACGCTCTCTTCCCGTCCTTCTATCTCTGGCATGTAACTCCACACTTCCTCCGCGGTAAAGCTCAGCACCGGCGCCACCAGGCGCACCAGCGCTTCGGCAATCTTCCACAGCGCCGTCTGCGCCGAGCGCCGCTCCACGCTGCTCGGCGCGAGCGTGTACATGCGGTCCTTCAGCACGTCGAGATATAACGAGCTCAGGTCGACAATGCAGAATTCATTCACCGCGTGATACACACGGTGGAACTCCATCGCGTCGTACCACTTGGTCACATTCTCGACGAGCGCGCCGGTGCGCGCAAGCATGTAGCGGTCCAGCAGCAACAGTTCATCGTCAGTTACAGAATGCCGCGCGGGCACGAACCCGTTGAGATTGCCGAGCAGAAACCGGAAGGTATTGCGCAGCTTGCGGTAGTTGTCCGCAACGCGCTGCATCAGGTTTTCACTCGCGGCGACGTCCTCGCGGAAGTCGACCGAAGCTACCCACAACCGCACGATCTCCGCGCCCAGGCGGTTTGAAATATCGACCGGGTCCACGCCGTTGCCGAGCGACTTCGACATCGCACGGCCCTGCTCATCGAGCGTCCAGCCGCTAGTCGCGACCTTGCGGTACGGCGTCTCGCCTGAGTCGCCCGTGCCCACCGCGGTCAGCAGCGAGGTGTGGAACCAGCCGCGGTACTGGTCGCCGCCTTCGAAGTACAAATCCGCCGGAACGCCGAGCGCGGCATCCTCGCCCAGCACCGCGCGCCAGCTTGAGCCTGAGTCGAACCACACATCCAGAATGTCGTGCTCCTGCTGCCAGCGGCCGGTCGCGCCGCAGCGCGGGCAGGCTTTCTCCGCGCCAAGCAACTGCTCGGCGGAGTGGGTATGCCACGCGCCCGCGCCATGCTCCTTGACCAGCTCAACCACGCGTGCATTGACCGCGCGGTCTTTCAGCGGCTCGTGACAAGCCCCGCACAGAAACACCGCGATCGGCACACCCCATACCCTCTGCCGCGAGATGCACCAGTCCGGCCGGGTCGCAATCATGTTGGCGATGCGCTCCTCGCCCCACTTCGGGTCCCATTCAATCTCGTTGTGAATCTGCTCGAGCGCGCGCTCGCGGAAGGTCGCGTCGCCGGCGTCGTCTTCCTCGTCCTCGAACGAGCGCGCCTTGTTCGAGTAGGGCATCGCTGTCTCCATGCCGATGAACCACTGCTCGGTCGCGCGAAAGATGACCGGATTGTGGCAGCGCCAGCAGTGCGGGTAGGAGTGGTAGATATCCGCGCGGCCCATCAGCGCACCACGCTCGCGCAGGTGCTCGATGATCGAGGGGTTGGCCTCGAACACCGTCTTGCCTTCCCAGTCTGCGACCCCGTTGCGCAGGCGGCCTTCATTGTCGACGTTGCACTGGGCGGAAAGCCCGTAGCGCACGCCGGTGTAGAAGTCGTCAGCCCCGTGCGCGGGCGCGGTGTGCACGGCGCCTGTGCCTTGCTCCTTCGTCACGTAATCGGCCACAACGCCGAGCACCTGCCGTTCGAGGAACGGATGCTGGAAGGTCGCGCGCTCGAGCTGCGCGCCCGCGAACCGCGCTACTTCCTCGGTCGCGCCCAGCCCGCAGGCCTCGCGCACGCTCTCGGCCAGCTCCGCCGCAACCACGTACACGTCGCCGGTCGTCGTCGATAAAGCCACATACTCAAACCCAGGGTGAAACGCGACCGCAACCGATGCGGGCAGGGTCCATGGCGTGGTCGTCCAGATAATTGTCCATACGCTTTTCCCCGCGAGCGCCGGGTCGAGCGCGGCCGCGTCACTCGTGAGCCGGTAGCGCACGAACACGCTGGGCGAGGTGTGCATCTCGTACTCGATCTCGGCATCGGCCAGCGCGGTACGGTCATGCAGGCACCAGTACACCGGCTTCAACCCCTTGTAGACAAAACCGCGCTCGAAGAAGCGGTAAAACGTCGCGAGCGTTGCCGCTTCATACCCCTTCGACATGGTGAGATACGGCTGCTCCCAGTCGCCGAACACTCCCAACCGCTCGAACTGACTCTTCTGCAGGTCGACATATTTCAGTGCGTAGGCGCGGCAGGCTTGCAGGAACTCTTCCGCCGGCATTTCGAGCTTCCGGCGGCCCAACTGTTCATCGACCTTGATCTCGATGGGCAGCCCATGGCAGTCCCAGCCGGGCACGTACGGCGCGTCCAGGCCGGCCATGGTTTTTGACTTCACCACAAAGTCCTTGAGGCATTTATTCAGCGCGTGCCCAAGGTGGATGGGCCCGTTCGCGTAGGGCGGCCCATCGTGCAGCACAAACTTCTTTGCGCCGCGGCGCGCTGTGCGAATCTGCCGGTACAGGCCCGCCTCGGCCCATTGCCGCAGCCGCAGCGGCTCGTTCTGCGGCAGGTTGGCCTTCATCGGGAAGGCGGTCTCGGGCAGCGTCAGGGTTTTTTTCAATTCCGGCGCATTGCTGCCGGAGAGTTGCTCTTCAGTCATTGCGTGCAAACTTCCTTTGATCTCGCCACCTCGGCTGCATCGCGCTCGATTGGGGATATTCCCCGCAGGCTTTACCCGGGGCAGGAGCGGCGGTACGGCTCGTCCGCTGATTGGATGAAACTAAATTGTAGCGCCCGGTAACTTCGGCGGCTGGCCTCCGTCTACCCACCCGAGGGCCGTGCGGGGTTCTGCCCGCCTGAAAGCGCGTGCAAGACACCGGCGGCCAAAGCGGCGATAATAGTGAGATCGAGGCGCATGGCATAGAGCTACAAAGCATGGGCTGCGCAGCCGGACGTCAGCAGCCGGCGCGCAACACCTGACCGACAGGGCAACGGACAACACCATGAGCAATGATCTTTTGACTCCTCCGGAAGAAGACACGCTGCAGCAGCCGGCTCGCCGTCTCGACCATACCGAACTGCTCCCCATCGGCGCGGAAGGCAGCATCTGGCAGTCGCTGGTCTCGAACGTGCGCGATGTATTTCGCCCCGTTAAGCTGCCGCCGCTCGAGCTCACCAGCACACCCGTCCCCGTCAACGATCCGTTCGCGGTCAAGCGTTCGCCGCTGTCGAGCGGCCTCGCCATCCTCTTCTACCTGCTGCTGTTTCTCATCTTTCTGTTCTTCCCCAAGAAGCACACTGAGATAAAGCAGGCCCGGGTGGTGCCGCTGGATATTTCGGCGTTCCTGCCGAAGACGCCGACAATGACCGCGCCCGCGGGCGGCGGCGGGGGCGGCGGCGCGCACGAGATTGTGCCGCCCACCAAGGGTAAGCTGCCCGAGTTCGCCAAGACCCAGATCACCCCGCCGCAAGTGCTTAAAATCGATCATCCCAAACTGCCCGTGCCGGCCACAATCGTGATGCCGCAAATGAAGATGCCCGACACCAACATGCCCAACCTTGGCATCCCGCAGGCGCCAAACGCCACGCTTTCAGCCGGCAACGGCGGCGGATCGGGCATCGGCAGCGGCAATCACGGCGGCATCGGCAGCGGCAATGGCAACGGCCTGGGACCCGGCGAGGGCGGCCTGACAGGCGGCGGTTACGCGCACCCGGGCGGCGGCATCTCCATGCCGAAGTTGCTCTTCGGGCCTGAGCCCGAGTTTTCCGACGAGGCCCGCCGGCAAAAGTACCAGGGCATCGTTTCCATCTCGCTGATTGTCGATGCGCAGGGCAATCCGCAGCGCATCCGGGTGCAGCGCGCGCTCGGCATGGGGTTGGATGAGAAGGCCATCGAGGCGGTCAAGCAGTACAAGTTCAAGCCCGCCATGCAGGGCAATAAACCGGTGCCGGTCGAGATCACGGTCGAGGTCAACTTCCAGCTGTTTTAGTGGCAACGGCCAAGACCCCCTGCTGGGGCATAGCCCTAATGCGGGAGGCGGCCACTTCGTGGCATGTTTACCCTTGTGTTCGCAATCGTTGCGTTTGTGGGCCTCGCGATGCTCGGCATCGGCGATGTCGATCCCGACCAACGGGAGGGCCACAGTAGCTACCGCCTGCGAGCATCCGGTACACGCGTCACGAAGTGACCGCCAGCCGCGCAGGCGGTTTTCAGGCCGTGCATGGTATCCTCTGTGCATACACTTAGGAAGTGGATTAATTTCAAGGGACCCAATAGGAGCAACGCACAACCGTGCTGGCACCCGCTAAGAAAACCGACATTATCTCCCGCTATCGCACCCACGAGAGCGACACCGGCAGCCCCGAAGTGCAGATCGCCATTCTGAGCGAGCGCATCGGCGAGCTTACCTCGCATTTCAACACGCACGCCAAGGATCACGCCTCGCGCCGCGGCCTGCTCATGCTGGTCAGCAAGCGCCGTCGCCTGCTCGATTACCTCAAGGGCAGTGACACCGACCGCTACCGCGAAGTCATCGGCAAGCTCGGCATCCGCAAGTAACACGCCTCACGAACCACGCAGTGGCACCAGCAGTAAAGCAGGCAATTTGCACGATTTGCGAACGCGACGAGTCAGGAAGCGGAGAGCGCAGGCCATCGGAATGGCCGGCATTGGCTTGCTCTCCCTCGTCGCCAAGCTCCCGCACTTTCCCGTTGCGGTTCGAGCCCGAATACCGGACAGCCCCGCCCGCATTTTAGGCGCAGCGCGCGTTCCGGCCCCCCGCACCCACTTTGAAATGAGGAACACATGAAGCAGGAAGTGATTGTTGAGCTTGCCGGTGGCAAGCGGCTTACCTTTGAGACTGGCCGCATGGCCCGGCAGGCGCCTGGCGCCGCGCTCGTTACCAATGGCGACTCCGTCGTGCTGGCCACCGCCGTCGCTTCGCCCGACCCGAAAGAAGGCATTGACTTCTTTCCGCTGACCGTCGATTACCGCGAGTACGCCTACGCCGGCGGACGCATCCCCGGTGGCTTCATCAAGCGTGAAGGCAGGCCCTCCGAAAAGGAAGTGCTGACCTCGCGCCAGATCGACCGGCCCATCCGCCCGCTGTTCCCGGAGAACTTCCGCAACGAGACTCAGGTGATCGCGTTCGTCTTTTCAGCGGACAAGGAAAACGACCCGGACATCATCGGGATCAACGCTGCTTCGGCGGCGCTGGCGCTCTCGGATATCCCGTTCAACGGCCCCGTCGGCGCCGTGCGCGTCGGCTACGTCGGCGAGCAGTACATCATCAATCCGACCTACTCTGAGCGCAAGGAGAGCCTGGTCAACATCACCGTCGTCGGCACCGCCGAGGGCATCGTGATGATCGAGTCGGGCGCCAAGGGCGTGTCGGAGGAGATCGTGCTGGGCGCGATCGACTTCGCGCATGTCGAGATCAAGAAGATTGTCGCCAAGATCAACGAGCTGGTCGGGCTCGCTGGCAAGCCAAAGCGGCAGCTCGGTCCGGTGGAGCACGACGATGCCTACTTCCAGGCGCTGAAGACCAAGGTGGGCGACCGCCTGGTCGATGCGCTCGACACGGCCAAGCACGCGAAGGCCGAGAGCTACTCGCTGGTGAAGCAGATCAAGGACGAGCTGGCTGCCGATAACAAGCAGCTGCCGGAAAACGAGCAGCCCGCCGCGAAGAAGAAGCTAAGCAAGTACTACGAGCTGCTGCGTGAGGAGATCTTCCGCCAACAGGTCACCAAGGACCGCATTCGTCCCGACCGGCGCGCGTTCGACCAGATCCGGCCCATCAGCATTGAAACTTCAGTCCTGCCGCGCACCCACGGCTCGGCCCTGTTCACCCGCGGCGAGACGCAGGCGCTGGTTACGGTCACGCTCGGCACGGGCGACGATGCACAGCGGCTGGAGTCGTTCGAAGGCGAGCAGAAAAAGAAGTTCATGCTCCACTACAACTTTCCGCCGTTCAGCGTTGGTGAAACGGGACGTATGACCGGGGTAGGCCGGCGCGAGATCGGTCACGGCGCCCTTGCCGAGCGGGCCATTGCCGCCGTGCTGCCGCCTGAGAGCGAGAGCCCCTACGCCTACCGCATCGTCTCCGACATTCTCGAGTCGAACGGGTCGTCCTCAATGGCCTCGGTTTGCGGCGCGAGTCTCGCGCTGATGGACGCGGGCATTCCGCTGAAGGGCTCGGTGGCCGGCATCGCCATGGGCCTGGTCAAGGAGGGCGATGATTACGCCATCCTGACCGACATTGCCGGAGCCGAAGACCACTATGGCGACATGGACTTCAAGGTAGCGGGAACCCGCGAGGGAATCACCGCGCTGCAGATGGACATCAAGATCGGCGGCATCACCTCGGCCATCATGCGCGAGGCGATGGAGCAGGCCCGCCGAGGCCGGCTGTTCCTGCTCGACACGATGGACGCGCACCTTGCCCAGGCGCGCGAGATCAAGAGCAAGCATGCACCGCAGATCAGGACTCTCCAGATTCCGGTCGACAAGATCCGCGACCTGATCGGGCCGGGCGGCAAGATCATTCGCGGCATCATCGAGCAGACCGGCGTCAAGATCGATGTCGAGGACACGGGCCGGGTCAACGTGGCTTCGAGCGATCCGGAAGGCATGGCCAAGGCGCTCGAAATCATCAACAACATCACGGCTGTTCCTGAGATCGGCAAGACCTATCTCGGCAAGGTGGTTCGGCTGGCCGAGTTCGGCGCGTTCGTCGAGCTGTTCCCGGGCACCGACGGCCTGCTTCACGTCTCCGAGATCGCGGAACATCGCGTGAAGGAAGTGAAAGACGAGCTGAAGGAAGGCGACCAGGTGCTGGTCAAGGTGCTGGGCATTGAGGGCAACCGGATCAAGCTCTCGCGTAAGGCTCTGCTGAAGGAGCAGCGCGAGAAACTGGGTCTGCCTTTGCCGCCCGCGGCGGAAGGCGGCCGTTTTGAGCGCAGCGAGCGAACAGAGCGCCCGGAACGCGCAGACCGGCAGCCTGCCGACAATGGCAGCACCATCACCATCGAGGGTGGCGAGGAGTTCGACGACTTCGACGGCACCGACGAAGGGGAGGAAGGCGACGAGCCGAACTTTAACCGCGAGGACGCACCGGTCGGCACGCCGGTCGGCGCTTCTCCGGGCGGAGCCGGGGCTGCCGCCGGGCAGCGCCGGCGGCGTGGACGCGGCCGGGGCGGTCGTCCTGGCGGTGGGAGCGGCGGCGGCCGGGGTCCCAGCTCTGGCGGACGCGGATAATTTCGATCACAGTGCAGGAGCGGGGGCCGCGTGCAGACGCGGCCCTTTTCCTTGTCCGCAGCCGCCGATAGCATCGCGGCTACCATGGACGGGTGCGGATTCGCGCCATTCTCACGCTGTGCGGCATCAGCCTGCTCTGGGGCTCCGGCTGGACGGTCGCGCCGCTGCTCGCGCAAACGGCTGCTCCTTGCGCGGCCGCCGCGCTCACCTTTGCATTGGCAGCCGCCTTTCTGAGAGCAGTCTTGCTCGGCCTGCGCTTTGGTTCCGTCCGTGAAGCACGCGAAGCGATTCCGGTGCGCATCAGCCTCCGGCTCGCTCTCGGGATGCTCGCCTTCCCAACCGCGCTGCTGCTCGCGGCAGGGGAGCACGGCGTCTCCGGATGGGTGCCGCTGCTCTACGCTTTTCTGCCGCTGCTCGCCGCTGGCTCCGCCTGGTCGCCGGCGATGATCGTGGCTATTGGCGCGGTGCTGCTTCTGCTCGGCGGAACCGTACCGCTCACCCCAATGAAGCTGCTCTGGGCCGTTCCGGCGCTGGCCGGGGTCGCGTTGCAGGCTTTCGCGCTCCGCTACGCGGCGCGCCAGCTGCGAGGCGCATCGGCGCGCGCCCTGCTCGCGAGCCTCGGGCTCCAGTGCGCCGTCGCGGCTGGTCTGCTGGGTGTGGGCAGCCTGTTCTTCGACGCCGTCCCGAAGGTCGCGCCGCCCTCCCAGTGGAGCGGCTTTTCCTTGACGGGCTTACTCTGTCTCGCGATTGCCGGCACGGCGCTGACCTATGCGGGCCTGTACTGGCTGTTGGCGCGCGGCACCCTCGCGCCGTGGCAGGCGGCGGTTGCCCAATGGCTGCAAACACTGCTCGCTGTGGCGGAAAGTGCCGCCCTGGCGCGCACCTGGCCGGGCTGGCAATCGCTCGCAGGCGCCCTGGTGCTTGCCGGGTGCGCCTGGTCGGTGTTGGGGGCGAAACCGGCAGACCAGCCGCCCTCCATTGCCGCCCAAGGTACGCTCCGCCCCTGACCTGCCTGCGGCAGGCTTGCACCGTGGGTGCGTTTGCGTACACTGTCGAGCATGGGAGCCTGCTTCTACATCGTGGTAGAGGGCGAAGATCCGGGCTACGACACCTTCGTCAACGGGCATGCGCTCGCGCGGCACGAGGGCGAGCTTGAGCGGCTGGCCGAGTCGCTTCATGTGCGCCCGCTGCTCGATTTCTTCTCGGCCGACCGCGACTCCATGGCCATGCTGCTAGAGCAGGGCGCGGGCGACCCGGCCTGGAACGAATCGCTGCCCGAGCCGCAGTGGTTTGCTCCGCACGATGGGCTCTCGACCGTAACCGCGCTGCTGGCGCATGTCGAGCAGCGGCCGGCGAGCTTCGGCGGGGACACAGGCTTGCTGTTTCAGGAGCTGTCCGAGTACCGGCGCGTGCTCGAAAAGACGGTCGCCCGCGAGCTGCGCTGGCATCTCGCGGTCAGCTGGCAGTAGCTTCAAGCTGTTTGCGCAGGAACATGGCCTGGCCCAGGTGGTAGCTGGTGTGCGTGGCCGCGAGCAGGGCTTCCCGCAGAATGGTTTGCCCATCGCCCCAGGCGATTGGCGCGAAGAGCTCGGTTTTCTCATCCTCGATCAGGCCGGCGAGCGCTTCCAGTGAACTCTCAAGCGCGGCCACGGACTGCTTCGCTGCCTGCACGCTTTCGGGTTCCGCGACGGCCGGCCAGTAGTCGTCGGGCCATTTTGGTGCTTTGTACGCACTGTCGGTTGAAAAGACGAACAGGTCATGCAGCGTGAATTGCGTGTGCTGCAGCAGCTGCCAAAGGGTATGTGGAGTGCCCGCGATTTTCGCTCCCCAGTGCTGGTCGCGAACCTCGCCGAACACTGCCGCGGCGTCCAGGTGGGCGCCGCCTCCGCGCAGAGCCTCCGTCAACTGCTCGCGCAGCGTCGTTTCTTGTTCATCGTTCATAGCAAGTCCCTCAGCCTGGTGAGATGCCCCCCACCGAAGGCGTAGCTGGCCCCACCGCAGGTGCTCAGCCGAAGACCTTGCCCATGCGGCGAATCTGCGCGCCGACCCCGCGCAGCTTTTCCTCGATATGCTCGTAGCCGCGGTCCATGTGGTACACGCGGTCCAGGATCGACTCGCCGTCAGCGACCAGCGCGGCCAGCACCAGCGAGGCCGAGGCGCGCAGGTCGGAGCACATGACGGCCGCGGCCGAAAGCGGCGTCTTGCCGGTGATCGTCGCGGTGCGGCCCTCGACCTTGATGTTCGCGCCCATACGCACCAGCTCCGGCACATGCATGAAGCGGTTCTCGAAGATGTTTTCAACCACCACCGACGCGCCCTCGGACTGCGTGGCCAACGCCATGTACTGCGCCTGCATGTCGGTGGGGAAGCCCGGGTATTCCTCGGTCGAAACGTCCACGGCCTTCAGGTTGCCCTCGCTGCGGACGCGGATCGCTTCCTTGCCGAGGATCTCGATGCGCGCGCCGGCCTGCTCGAGCTTGGCGATCACCGCGCCCAGGTGCGCCGGGTTGCAGTTGGTCAGCTGCAGGTCGCCGCCGGTGATGGCGCCCGCGACCAGAAACGTGCCCGCTTCGATCCGGTCGGGGTTGATGCGGTGGCGTACGCCGTGCAGTTTGTCGACGCCCTGGACGCGGATGGTCGGCGTGCCCGCGCCTTCAATCTTCGCGCCCATGCCGGTCAACATCGCCGCCAGGTCGACCACCTCCGGCTCGCACGCGCAGTTCTCGAACAGCGTTTCGCCCTCGGCCAGCACGGCGGCCATCAGCAGGTCTTCGGTGCCGGTTACGGTGATCTTGTCGAAGCGGATCTCGGCGCCTTTCAGCCGCTCCGCGCGCGCTTCCAGGTAGCCGTGCTCGTAGGCGATGGTCGCGCCCATTTTCTCCAGGCCCTTGATGTGCAGGTCGATAGGCCGGTCGCCGATTGCGCAGCCGCCCGGCATGGCCACGCGCGCGATGCCGGCGCGGGCGATGAGCGGCCCCAGCACTAGCGAGGAGGCGCGCATGGTCTTCACGATCTCGTATTTCGCCACGGGGTCCGACAGCACCGCGCAGTTTACCGTGGTGCGGTGCTGCGCGCGGCCGTAGCCCAGCTCGACCTCCGCGCCCATTGAGACCAGCAGCTTGCGCTCAGTCTCGATGTCCTGCACCTGCGGGATGTTTTCGAGCACCACTTCTTCGGCCGTGAGAATCGCCGCCGCCATGCAGGGCAGCGCGGAGTTCTTCGCGCCGCTTACGCGCACCGTTCCCAGCAGCGGGTTTCCGCCGCGAATCACAAACTTGTCCATGTGCTTTTGCTCGCTCCCCCGCTCTCCAGTCTACTTCCCTTTTCCGGGCTTCCAGGCCGGCGCGCGACGGCAGGAACAAAGGAGTACACTAGGCGGCGTCTATGCGTATTCGCCCGCTCGTTCTCGCTGCCGTTCCGGTCTTGTTTTCACTCCCTTTGCTTGTCCGCGCACAGGCGAACCCCGCGCAGCCGGCCGATGCCTCGCTCACCGTGCAGATCCCGGCCGGCAGTTTCGCGGGCAAGACGCAGGATACGCAGGCCGGCCCGGTGCGCGCGTTTCTCGGCATCCCCTACGCCGCGCCGCCGGTTGGGCCCTTGCGCTGGAAGCCGCCTGCCCCCGCCGCAAAGTGGACCGGGGTGCGCCCGGCGACCGAATTCGGCTCGCGCTGCATGCAGCCGCACTTGTTCGACGACATGATCTTCCGCGACCCGGGTGAAAGCGAGGACTGCCTGACGCTGAACATCTGGGTGCCAGCAGGCATGCCGCCGGGTACGAAGCTGCCGGTGATGTTCTGGATATACGGCGGCGGCTTTGTGACCGGCAGCACGTCGGAGCCGCGGCAGGATGGAGCTCACCTCGCGACCAAGGGCGTGATCGTGGTCAGCTTCAACTATCGCGAGGGGATTTTCGGTTTTTTTACTCATCCTGAGCTGGCCGCTGAGTCGCCACAGCACGCGGCAGGGAACTACGGCCTGCTGGACGCGGTGGCAGCGCTCCAGTGGGTGCACGCCAACATCGGCGCGCTTGGCGGCGACCCGTCGAACGTCACCATTTTCGGCGAGAGCGCGGGCTCGTTCGCGGTGAGCGCGCTGATGGCCTCGCCGCTCGCGCATGGACTGTTCGCGCATGCCATCGGCGAGAGCGGCGGCGCGTTCGGCGGTCCTACTCTGCATTTCCAGCCGGCGGCTTCGCGCGAGGAAAAGGACGCGGACTTCGCGCGGACCCAGCTGCACGCCGATTCGCTGGCCGCGCTGCGAGCCCTGCCCGCCGACCAGTTGCTGGCCGCCTCGCAGCACGAACAGAGCTTTTCACCCGACGTCGACGGCTATTTCCTGCCTCAGTCGCCCTCCGCTATCTTCGCCGCGGGCAAACAGAACGATGTGCCGATGATCGCCGGCTGGAACCATGATGAGGGCGGCAATGGCAAGCCGCAGACTACCATCACGCCCACGGGAGGCTCGAGCGCGGAGCCCGCGGTTGCGCAGCCCGCCGATCTGCAGCGGCTGAAAGACACGGCGCGGAAGGACTTCGGCGCGCATGCGGCCGAGTTCCTGCAAGCCTTCCCGGCGACGACCGATGCCGAAGCGCTAACGCGCCTACAGCAGTACGGGACCGACAAGTTTATCGCGTTCGGCACCTGGGCGTGGCTGGAAGCGCAGACCTCGACGGGCAAGTCGCCCGCGTATAGGTATCGGTTCGACCTGGCGCCGCCGCCCGATCCGGCGCGCCCGGGCCGCTTCGGCGTATTCCACTCCGATGACATCGAATATGTTTTCGGCAATCTGGACTCGCGCAAGGGCATTGCCTGGCGGCCGCAGGACTACGCTATGAGCGAGCAGATGATGACGTACTGGAGCAATTTCGCGAAGACAGGCGACCCGAATAGCGACGGTTTGGGCAAACCGTCGGAAGCCGCGCACGGGCGGCCGATGCACACGCAGATTGTGCCGACTACGTGGCCGGTTTATTCGCCCGCCTCCGGGTCGAAGGTCATGTACCTGAACCAGCCCTCGCATGCGGAAAAGGACGACCTGCGCGACCAGTTCTTGTTCCTGCAGACTGCGTGGAGCAAGTAAGATCCGATGTTCCCGTTGCGCGTATTACGCATAGCGTTATATCATCGAGTCGATGATCCAGTCGTTTCGCTGCGCGCGCACCCACGAGCTGTTCATCACCAGAAAGAGCAGATCGTGGAGCAACTCGCGGTCGACGGCTCTGCGCAAGCTTGATGAGATGGAAGCCGCAACTCGTCTGACCGATTTGCGTATACCGTCGGGCAACAGACTCGAGCCACTGAAGGGCGGCCGCAAAGGGCAGCACAGCATACGCATCAACAATCAATGGCGCATCTGCTTCCGATGGGAAGCAGATGGCGCGCATGACGTGGAGATAGTGGACTATCACTGAACGGAGTAGCGGGCATGACGATCACGAGACCAGCAAATGGATGGCGCGTTGAAGGAGTCACTACACATCCAGGCCAGGTTCTGCAAAAGGATTTTCTCGAGCCAATGCTCATCAGCGCCAATCATCTTGCGCTGCGGACTCGCATGCCCGCGACCAGGGTGGGAGAGATTCTGCATGGACGACGGAGCGTGTCCACGGATACCGCTCTTCGCCTTGCACGGTTTTTCGGTACCTCCGCCGAGTTCTGGCTGAATCTGCAGGCGGCGCATGATCTTTCCAAGGCACGGCTTGAGTTGGAGAGCGCTATCGAGCGGGACATCGAACCACTCAAGCTGGAAGCGATCGGCGCTTAGCGCCAGACGACCCCCGGCCGCGCCACCGCGTACATCTCCGCGCCGATCTGGTCGAAGAGGCCAGTGCGGTCCGCGCCTATGTTGTAGAGATCGAAATGCGAGCGGCCGGGGATGTAGGTGAAGTGCGCGTCGGCGCCCAGCTTCCGAAGGCGCGCGTCGAGCAGGTGTGCGGAGCCGTCGAGGTAGAACGTATCCGCGGTGCCCACGAACAGGTGAATGCGGCTTTTTAACAGCGGGCGCCGCTCGGCCCAGTGTTCCTCCGCGTCGTACGCCAGGTCATAGTGGTCGTGCCAGTAGCGCACTACCTCCGGGTGCACCGCGCCGGTGGCGCGGTCGAACATTGGCTCTGGCGCGCCGTCGACGCCTTTCGGCGAGAAGACCCAGTCGAACGACGAGACTTGCCCTCCGAACGGGCCGAGTACCGCTTCGATCTTCGAGAACTGCTCGAACGTCGCGACTACCTTGCCATTGGCGCGCATGATCGGTGTCGCGGTGCCGTCCGCCTTGTGGTAGACGTTGGCGTTGGGCGCGTAGAGGTCCGAGCCGGTGAAGTCGTGGAAGTCGCTCGGGTCGGGTGAGGTCGACCACGTTCCGCCGAACACCTGCGGGTAGTTGATTTCGAGTTGCAGCGTGGCCCAGCCGCCGCTCGAGTGGCCGTTCAGCAGGCGGCCGCTCGGCTTGGCGTCCATGCGGTACTTGCGCTCGATCGCCGGGATGAACTCGGTCGTGAGCGCGGTGCCCCAGGGGCCGTCGTTGACCGAGTCGGCGAACTCGTGTGTGCCTTGCGGGATCGACTCATCGAGCATGACCCAGATCATCGGCGGCATTTTTTTCGCTTCCATGCGCGCGTGCAGGCTCATGCCGTTGGCCAGCGCGTACCGCAGGTTGCCGCCGAAGCCGTGGGTCCAGTACGCGGTGGGGTAGCGGGTCTTGCCGTCGTAGCCGGGCGGCAGAATGACCCAGGCGCGCACGAAGGTGGGCTTGCCCCAGAAGCGCGTGAGTGAGGGGCTTTCGAGTTCGAAGCGCTCGGCGACGCCCGGCTTCTCAGTGAGCGCGGCGGCTGCTATCGAGCGCCGGCCCGGCTCGGGGTGGTGGTCGAGCGTGAGCGCCGGCTCCGCGGTGCCGGCCAGCGTCGCGACCCCGTTCAGCGTCGCGACCCCGCTCTCCCAGTCCGCCGCGGCGCGTCCGCCGTAGTTGTAGCTGTGGTCCACGTCCAGCACGGCCTGGACCTCCCAGGTTCCGGCGGGCGCCTCGCGGAACGGCTTGGGATAGGCCACGGTATCGGCGTCGACCTCGACGGAGGCGCCGGGGGCGAGGTCATGCACTTCCTGCGCGGCGATCCAGGTCTGCTCCGGGTGGAACTCTTCGGAGTCGACGGCTTTATCGCCGGAGCCCTGCTTCATGAACAGCAGCAGACGGCCGCTGACCGGGCCCGGCAGCGAAGGGGACGCGGTGACGCGAAAGATGGCGGGAGAGTGCGGCTGCTGCGCGCCAGCCATGGCCGCGGCGGCGAGCGCGGCAAGGCCCAGCATGGCGGCGAGGGCGTGGTGCTTGCGGTGGCGAGTGGTGTTCATCTTGGGGAGAGTAACAGGCGCGCGGTCGGAACTCACAGTGCTTTCGCTGCGTAGACCCAGCGCAGCAGCAGCACAGCCCGCGCCGTCCACGCGGCGGTACGGATCCAGTTGGTCGCGACCAGCCTGCGGATCAGCTGCGCCGAATACCCAGCCTGCAACTGATTGTGCAAGGGCACCTGCAGCAGGGCGGTCGAGAGCCAGATGAGTACGACCAGGAGCGCGCCGGCCCACGCACCTGGGGCTTCGATACCGGGCGGCCGGAGACGCGGGAGCAGCAGGGCGAGGGAAGTGGCTAGCTCCACGAGCATGAGCGGCGCGACGACATAGGTGGTGCGGGTGGCGTGCGCTGCCTCGTAGGCAGGGAACTGCGCGGGGCTGACTTCGAGAAAGAGCGGGTAGTGCACCACCTGCACAAACCAGATCAGGCCGAAGAGAGCGAGGGTCGAGAAAAGCTGCAAGGGGAGGAGAAGGCGCATGCGCTGCTCAGATGCTGCCGTTGCAGCGCCAAGGCTGGCTGAAAATCGAGAGGCATTCAACTCTCGCTTTTTCTTGTAACTTAAGCAGAAAAGACAAAAGCAGATCCTTTGGCGCAAGCGCTACCGCTTCGCTCAGGATGACACAGGTTCCGTAGGTTCCAGAAGCTCTGTTCTGGTCCAAATGCATTCACTAGAACAAAACGCCCCGACCATCGGGAGGAAAACAAAACCCAAAGTACGCCCGCCACGAAGTGGCCGCGAGCCGCGCAGGCGGTTTTGCCCTAAAGATCCATGGTCGCGTCTTCGATCGCGCGGCGCACGTTGCCGTCGGACCGCGCCAGCCGCCGCACGGCTTCCTGTTTGTCGACCCCGGCTTTCAGCATGACGAGCGCGACCGGCACACTGCGGCCGGCGCTCTTGATCACGCTCACCGCTTCGTCGCGGCTCACACTGCAGGCCCGCTTGAGGATGGAGATGCCGCGCTCCACCAGCTTCGAGTTCTGCATGTGCACGTGCACCATCAAATTCTCGTAGACGTAGCCCAGCCGCGTCATCGCGCCAGTGGTGATCATGTTGGTAATCATCTTCTGCGCGGTCGCGGCCTTCATGCGCGTCGAGCCGGAGATCACCTCGGGGCCCACATCGGCGATGATGGCGATATCGGCTGCGTTCGCGATGGGCGAGTTGTGGTTGCAGGTGATGCAGGCGGTGCGGGCGCCTTGGGTGCGTGCATACGCGACCGCTGCAACCACATAAGGCGTGCGGCCGCTGGCGGAGAGCCCGATCACGACATCCTTGCGCGAGGGGCGGCGCCGCGCGATGTCGCGCTGGCCCAGCTCCTCCGAGTCCTCGTTGACCTCAACCGGCGACGCCAGCGCTTTCGGGCCGCCTGCCATGATGTACTGGATGGAATGCGGATCGTTCGAGAAGTAGGGCGGGCACTCGCAGGAATCGAGGGCGGCGATGCGCCCGCTGGAACCGGCGCCGATGTAGATCAGCCGGCCGCCTTCGCGCAGCGAGCGGGCCACCGCATCGATGACCAGCGCGATCTCCGGCAGCGCCTTCTTGACCGCCGCCGCGACCTTTGCGTCCTCGTGGTTGATGATCCGCGCGATCTCCAGCGCCGATTTTGTGTCGAAGCCTTCAGAGGCTTCGTTCGAGCTTTCCGTGGTGAGCTGGTGCAGTGGAAGCTCGTCTTGGTTTACGTGATGCGCCTCAAGTGGTGCCTGCGTCGTCGTCGCCATCGTTTTCTCTTCGCCTTCGTGCACCCTAGATTGTAAGCCTTTCCATACACGATCCGCGCGGAAGAAAGTGCAATTTCCGACGCAAAGGTACTCTTTAGAGCAGCTCCTGGATTGCATCGTGGATTGCATCGTGAAACATGGGCCGGACCTCTTGAATCGCTTTGTTGTTTCGTGTAGGAAAAGTCCTGTTCGTCAGCAGCACCACGGAGAGATCCTGTACGGGATCGATCCAGAGCGATGTGCCCGTATAGCCCAGGTGCCCAAACGAGGCGGCGCTGAACCGGGTTCCTGAAGAGGATGGAGCGCCGCTGGGAGTATCCCATCCCAGGGCTCGCGACGAGCCCTCCACGAGCTTCGCACGAGTCGTGAACAGCTTAACTGTGTCCGCGTGAAACAGGGTGCCGCTCGCGCCCGGGCGCAGCGGGGCGAGCATCGCGTCGGCGAACCGGAGCACGTCGCGCGCGGGCGCAAACAGGCCCGCATGGCCGCACACGCCGCCCAGCAGGAAACAGTTTTCGTCATGCACCTCGCCCTGCACGATCCGGTGCCGGAAGTGTGTATCGTCCTCGGTCGGCGGAATCGCCGCGCGCTGCTCCACAGCGGCCCGGAAACGGATGGCGCGCATACCTAGCGGCGCGAAGATCTCGCGCTCGCAGAAGCGGTCCATCTCCTCTTCGGCCAGCACCTCAAGCGCTTTGCCCAGCAGGATAAAACCGGGATCGGAGTACTCCGCGCGCGTGCCTGGCTCGGCGGTTAAGGGCAGCCGCAGTGCGGCCCGCAGCACCTCTTCGGAAGAAGCGCAGGTCTCGAAGAACGGCGCATAGCCCGGCAGCCCGCTCGCGTGCGCCAGCACCATGCGCAGCGTTACCCGGGCACGCTGCCGGCCGCCCAGCACAAAGCCCGGCAGCAGGTCGCCCAGCAGGGCATCCAGATCGAGGCTGCCGCGCTGCCACAGCAGCATCGCCATGGCCGTAGTCGCCACTACCTTGCTGACGCTGGCCAAGTCGAACGGCGTCTCCGCCACGACCTGCGTACTGTCGTCGGCGAAGGTAAACCGCCCCACCGCCTCCAGCGCCACGACGGAGCCCCGGTGCAGCACGCCATAGGCGGCGCCGGGAAATGCGCCCCCAGCCGCGGCCGCCTGGAGAATGGCCGTGACGCCTGCGAATCGCTGGCCTGCCTGCGGAATCATCGTTTCCAGCATACTTGTCTCCAGCGGCAACATCGCGCCTGCCCGAAGTTTGGCCAGGGCGGCGGGGTACTCTTGCCTTGCGGCCAGGGAAGCGCCACAATACACTTCGCCGGCCCGCGCGCACTCACCCTGTCGTCTCGCCGGCGTCTACCCAGTGTCCAGGCGCGCCAAAGGTGGTCGAATTATGACGAAGAATGCTTGCATCGCGACCACGCTGCCCGCGGCCACGCGCGGCCGCAGCGCACGCTGTGCCGAAAAATCTTCCGCGCGAAAACCGTTGGGAGTCGCGGCTCTGCTGCTCGCAATGGCGGTTGCCGCGCCGGCCCAGTCGCCGCCGGCTGCCTCCACGGTCGTCGTTCCGGCCGGGACCAAGGTGCTGCTTGCGCTGCGCTCCGGCATCAATACCCGCTCCGCGCAGCCGGGCGACGGGGTCTATCTCGCGTCGACGTTCCCGGTCGTCGTGGGCAGCCGCGTCGCGATTCCGGCCGGCGTGTACGTGCAGGGCGTGGTGGACCGCGTACAGCGCGCCGGCCGGGTAAAGGGCCGCGCCGAGGTCAGCATGCACTTCACCACTATGATTTTTTCGAACGGCAGCGTGGTGGAAATACCGGGCACGCTCAACAGCCTGCCCGGCGCGACCGATGCCAAGGTGAAGGACGCTGAAGGCAGTGTGCAGCAGGCCGGGTCCAAGGGCAAGGACGCCGGCACCATTGCGCGCGGCGCGGAAGCGGGCGCGGGCGTCGGGTCGATTGGGGGCGCTATCGGCGGCAGCCCGCTTGCCGGGGCCGGTTACGGAGCCATAGCCGGCGGGCTCACCGGCTTGGCCTACACCCTGCTCACCCGCGGCAGCGACGTGAATCTCGAGCAGGGCCAGACCGTCGAGATGGTGCTGCAGCGGCCGCTTACGCTGACCGCCGTAAACCTTTCAAGCGAGCCCGCGGCCGCCGTGGAGCCATCCGCGCAGCGCCCGCTGCCCAAGCCCGGGCACAGCCACCTGCTATGCCCGGTGGGCGGCCTGGGGTGCCCGCAATAATCATGAACGAACCCGGCATGCTGCCTCGCCAGACCCTCGCCAGCCATATGCGCCAGTGGCTGCGCGATCTTGCCATCTCCCTTGGCGCTTCCGCGCTCATCATCACCTGCATCTACCAGCCGGTGCGGGTCGAGGGCACCAGCATGCAGCCCCGCCTGCACGACGACGACCGCCTCTTCATCAACAAGTTCATCTATCGTTTCGAGCACATCCACCGCGGCGATGTGGTCGTGTTCCACTACCCTGGCGACCCTTCGAAGAGCTACATCAAGCGCGTCATCGCGCTGCCGGGCGACGACCTACGCATTAACGACGGCGTGGTGTACGTGAACGGAAGGCAGCTGGACGAGCCGTACGTGCCGCAATTGTTTGAGGATGGCCGCTCGGTGGCGGAGGAAACGATTCCGAGCGGCGATTACTGGGTGATGGGCGACCATCGCTCCATCTCGAGCGACAGCCGCGATTTCGGCCCGGTGCCGCGCGGGCTGATTTACGGGAAGGCCGCATTTATCTACTGGCCGGCGGATGGGGTCGGCGTCGTGCGCTGACAAACCACCTGCGCGGCTAGCGGCCACTTCGTGGCGGGTATCTGTGTGGTGGCAGCCGCAAGCGCCGTCGCCCTTCCAGTGGTCGGGATTGAGGAAGTCGATCCGGAGCATCGCGACGGTCATAAAGCGGCGGTCGCCAGCAACAAGTAAATATGCCACGGAGTGGCCGCCTCCCGCGCAGGGGGTCTTGCGTCAGGCCCCGATCTGTACCAGCTGCTCCGCCTCGGCGCGCGTACCCAGGATCGAGACACGCGGCACCTCGCCGCGCGCCATCGCGACCTCGTCGCAGCGGTAAATGCGCGGACAGTTCTGGCAGTCCTTGTAGATCTTGTCCGGCAGCGCGGCACGCTCGGTCACTTCGCGAAAACCGTGGCGAAAGAAGAACTCCGGGATGCGCGTGAACAGGCACACGCAGCCGATGCCGTGCTGCTCGCTTTCATCGAGCAGCGCGGCCAGCAGCTTGCCGCCAACGCCCTGGCCCTTCGCCTCCGGCTTGACGACGATGGAGCGCACCTCGGCAAGGTGCGGCCCGTACAGGTGCAGCGCGCCGCAGCCAAGGAACGCGCCCGCGTCGCTCTCGGCCACCGTAAAGTCGCGCACGTTTTCGCAGATCTCCGCGAAGACGCGCCGCAGCAGCGTGCCGTCGGCCGAGAGCGAGTTGACCAGCTCGTAGATGTTGCTCGCGTCCGGGAGCAGCGCCTTACGTATGCGCATGGGCTGGCTCTCCCTCACGCACCGGCTCCTCGCCGAGCGAGACCGCGCCGTACCGGTTGACCAGTGCCTGCACGCGCGCGTCCGCGTCGGCGAGCGCCGCCCTCACCCGGTAGCGCGCCGTGCCGCCCACTACATCGTGGCAATCAAGCGTAGCTTCGAGCGTAATCGCCGCATAAAAGTCTTGCGCAAACAGCGGCTCGATCTTCTGTAACTCTGGCAGTGACAGTTCGCCCAATTCGCGCCCGGTCTCGAGGCCCAGCCGCACCGCCGCGCCCACGCGTTCGTGCGCCGTGCGGAAGGGAACTCCCTTGCCGGTCAGGTACGTCGCCGCCGCCATCGCGTTCAGGTAGCCCTTCTCGCAAGCGGCCTGCATGCGGTCTGTGTTGAAGCGTACAGCCCGAGTGAAGCAGGCCAGTAGATAGAGCGTGAGGTGCACGGCGCCGGTGGCTGCGAAGACCGGCTCCTGCGTCTCCTGCATGTCCTTGTTGTAGGCAAGCGGCAGGCCTTTGAGCGTGAGCAGCACGGTTTGCGCCGCGCCCGAGATGCGGCCCACCTTCGCACGCACGAGCTCTGTCAAGTCGGGGTTTTTCTTTTGAGGCATGGCGCTTGAGCCGGTTGAAAATGCTTCCGGCAGATCCACGAACCCGAACTCCGCGGTTGAGAACAGCGTCATCTCCTCGGCGAAACGGCTCATGTGCACGCCGAGAATCGTGAGCACCTGCAGGTATTCGAGCACGAAGTCGCGGTCGCTGGTCGCGTCCATGCTGTTGGCTGTGGGCGCGGTAAAGTTGAGTTCGTTTGAGGCGATGGAGCGGTCGAGCGCAAGCGTTGCACCGGCTACGGCGCCCGAACCGAGCGGGCAGTAATTGAGCCGCGCCACGCAGTCCTCCAGCCGCGACGCATCGCGCAGCAGCATCTCGATATAGGCGAGCAGCCAGTGCGCGACCAACACCGGCTCCGCCCGCTGCAGGTGCGTGTAGGCGGGCATTGCGGCCTCGCCTGCTGCACGCGCCTGCGCTGCAAGCTGCGCCGCCCAGGCAGCAAGATGAACGAGCATCAGGCTACTGCGTTCACGAATGTACAGGCGCAGATCGGTCGCGATCTGCTCATTGCGCGAGCGCCCGGTGTGCAGCTTCAGGCCGAGTTCGCCGACAAGCTTGACCAGCTCCATCTCGACGTAGTGGTGGATATCTTCGGCATCGCCGCCAATCGATTCCGGCTGCACGAGCGCTGAGGCTTCGAGTGCGTTGGCTCGACCGGACTGCACCGGGTATTGCCGTTCGACGATCGCGGTCAGCGCACCTGCGATTTGTTCCTGCTCCGCGTTGCTCAACACCTCGACCGCTGCGAGCGCGCGCGCATGAGCCTTGCTCGCCAAGGCCTCTTCGGCGAGCAGCGCGCGGTCAAACCGGATCGAGCGCTGCCAATGATCGAACACCGGATCCAGCGGCTCGCGAAACCGCCCTGACCACATCTTCACTTCGCGACCGCTTTCTGCTCGCGCAGCTCGCGCAGACGCGCCTGCGTACGCGCCGGCAGGCCCAGGATGCGGATGAAACCGGCCGCGTCCTTCTGGTCGTAGCTCTCGCCCATAGTGAAGGACGACAGCTCATTCGAGTAGAGCGAAAACTCGCTCTGCCGGCCCGCAACCGCGATGTTGCCCTTGTACAGCGAGAATGTAACTGAACCGGTTACAGTTTCCTGCGTCTTCGCCACAAATGCGTCCAGCGCCTCGCGCAGCGGGGTAAACCACAGGCCGTTGTAAACCAGCTCCGCGTAGCGCAGGCCGATGTGCTGCTTGTAGTGCGCGACCTCGCGCTCGAGTGTCAGCGCCTCCAGCTCCGCATGCGCGGCCACGATCAGCGTGCCGCCAGGCGTCTCGTAGCAGCCGCGGCTCTTCATCCCGACAAACCGGTTCTCGACCAGGTCGATGCGGCCGATGGCATTGCGCGCGCCAATCTCGTTCAATAGTTCGACCAGCTGCACCGGCTCGAGCGTCTGTCCGCCGACCGAGACCGGCACGCCGTGCTCAAAGCCGATGGTGACCGTCTCGTCCTGGTCCGGCGCTTCCTGCGGGCTGCGGGTCATCGTCCATGTCGTCGCGAACGGTGCGTTGTTCGCGTCCTCCAGCTCGCCGCCTTCATGGCTCACGTGCCACAGGTTGCGGTCGCGCGAGTGGATTTTGACCCGGCTCGCGGAGACGGGAATGTCGTGCGCCTCGGCATAGTCGAGGCAGTCCTCGCGCGAGCGCAGCTCCCACTCGCGCCACGGCGCAATCACTTTCAGCTCCGGCGCCAGCGCCTGGTAAGCGTGCTCGAAACGCACCTGGTCGTTGCCCTTGCCGGTGCAGCCGTGCGCGACTGCCGTGGCGCCTTCCTCCAGCGCGACCCGCACCTGCGCCTTCGCGATCACCGGCCGCGCGATGCTTGTGCCGAGTAAGTACTTACCCTCGTACATTGCGCCCGCCTGTACGGTCGGCGTGATGTACTCGCGCACAAACTCTTCGCGCAGGTCATGCACGATCACCTTCTTTGCGCCTGTCGCGTAAGCCTTCGCCACGACCGCGTCGATGTCCTCACCCTGGCCCACATCGGCCACCATCGCGATCACGTCGAGCCCGCAATTTTCGTTGAGCCACGGAATAATGATCGACGTATCGAGGCCGCCCGAGTACGCCAGTACAACCTTGTCCTTCGCCATTGAAACTCTCCTGTTTCCTGTTTAAGCCGTTACGGGCAATTTGGCGCCCAGCAGCAGCAGCAGAATTGCCTTCTGCACATGCATGCGGTTCTCTGCCTGCTCGAACACCACCGAGTTTGGCCCATCGAAGACCGCGTCCGTGACCTCCGCGTTGCGGTGCGCCGGCAGGCAGTGCATAAACGCCGCATCTGGATGCGCGTGCGCCATCAGCGCCTCGTTCACCTGGTAGGGCTTGAAGATGGGCGCGCGCTTGGTCGCCTCGTGCTCGAAGCCCATGCTCACGCACACATCCGTGTAGACGGCGTCGGCTTCGGCGACCGCCGCGACCGGGTCCTGCACCAGCGTAATGTTGGAGCCGGTCCCGTTGGCGATCGCGCGCGCCTGCGCCACCACATCCGCCCTGGGTGCGTAGTTCTTCGGGCTGCCGACGGTGCAGTGTGCGCCCAGCTGCGCGGCAGTCAGCATCAGCGAGTGGCACACATTGTTGCCATCGCCCACATAGGTAAAGCGCACCCCGTGGGCCGACCCGCCGAAACGTTCTTCCACCGTCATGAAGTCCGCCAGCGCCTGGCACGGGTGCTCGTGGTCCGACAGCGCATTGATCACCGGGCAGGCCGCGTACTGCGCCATCTCGGTGATGGTCTCGTGCGCGTAGGTGCGCAGCACAATCGCCTGCACCCAGCGCTCCACGTTACGCGACATGTCGGCCAGCGACTCGCGCTCGCCCAGCGGCGACTGCGTCTGGTCGACGAACATTGCCGAGCCGCCGGTCGTGTTCATCGCCGCTTCAAAGGTGAGCCGCGTCCGCAGCGATGCCTTCTCGAAAAACATCACCATCTGCTTCGCGTCGAGCGCATAGCGAAACGCCTCCGGATGCGCCTTGACGCGGTGCCCGAGGGCGAGCACCGCCGCGACTTCATCGGTAGACAGGTCGGCAATGGAGCACAGGTCGCGCCCGGCGAGCGACTCCTGCGCCGCGGCAAATGCTTGCTGCGTAAGCACCCACGGTACATCGACTACACTCTTAGTCGCCAATCCGGCCTCCCATTTGCCCTGCTGTTTCCAGCTGTCCGCTGAGCAGTCCTGCAAGCGTTGCATTGAGCGCCGCGATCGCCTGGTCCACATGCTGCTTTTCAAGAATGAAGGCGGGCAGAAACCGCAGCACTGTCTCACTCGTCCGGTTCAGCAGCACGTGATGCGTGCTCATCATCGCGTCAAGCGCGGCCTTCGCCTGCTCCGCATCGTTCAACTCGATGGCCAGCATCAGCCCCTTGCCGCGAACATCGGCGATGATCGTATGCCGTTTCTGTAACTTCAACAGTTGCTGATAGAAGTACGCGCCGACTTCCGTGATGTGCCCCAGCAATCCCGCGCGCTCGATCTCGTCGAACACCGCGACCGCCACCCGGCAGGCCAGCGGGCCGCCGCCGAACGTGGTTCCGTGCAGCCCTGGATGCATCGCGCGCGATACCTCCTCGGTGCACAGGGCGGCGCCCAGCGGCAGGCCGCCGCCGAGCGGTTTGGCTACCGTCACAATGTCCGGCGCGGCATCGTAATGCTGGTACGCGAACCACTTGCCGGTGCGGCCGAACCCCGCCTGAATTTCATCGATGACCAACAGGGCGCCCGTGCGCCGCGTCACTGCGCGCGCTGCGTCCATGAACGCCTGCGACAGCGGCCGAATCCCGCCCTCCCCCTGGATCGGCTCGACCAGCAGCGCGCAATACTCGCTCGACCACACGGCTTCGAGCGCGTCGGCATCGTCGAACGCGATGAAGTCTACCTCGGGCATCACCGGCGCAAACGGCTCGCGATATTTTTCCTTGTGCGTCGTCGCGACCGAGCCCATGGTGCGCCCGTGGAACGAGCCCTCAAGCGCTAAAAACCGCGTGCCCAGCCGCGCGCCTTCTTGACGCTTCAGCGCACTGTAGGCTCGCGCCAGCTTCAGAGCTGCCTCCCACGCTTCGGTGCCGCTGTTACAGAAGAAGGCGCGGTCCAGGCCGCTCGCCGCGGTCAGCCGCATCGCCAGCGCGGCTTGTCCCTCGTGAAAGAACAGGTTCGATAGATGCACTGGCTCCGCGGCGCCTTCGCGGAGCGCGCGCTCGACGACGGGGTGCGCGACACCGAGCGCGTTTACGCCGATACCGCTCAGCAGATCCAGGTACCGCGCGCTCTCGCCCGTCGCATCCTCCGCGTCCAGGTACACGCCCTGGCCGCCGGTTACCAGCAGAGGATAGCGCTCGTAGGTTGGCAGCAGCATCTTCTTCTCCGCCGCCTGTACTTCCTTCAGGTTCATCTGGTCTCCTGCATGTGCTGTTCTGTCTGGTTAGAGAGTGGAAAGGGAAACAAAGTAATCCTGGTTCTCCGAAAGAAAATATTCCTGCCCCTGTCGGCGCACTATGCCCACCAGATAGTGGCGCACTATGCCACCAGCACTTCGGTCCCATCCGCGATCCGCGCCGAGCACAGCTCCGGCAGCAGCGACGCGCGCTCGGCCGGTAGAATGCGAACTCGCTTGACGCCCTGCGCGAGCGCCTCGCGGCAGGCGTGCAGCTTGGGCAGCATGCCGCCCGTGATCACCGCGTCGCGCGTGAGCGTGGCGATCTGCTCGGTTGAAAGCCAGCGCATCACCGCGCCATCGGCGCCGCGCACCCCGGGCACATCGGTTAAAAAAACCAGCGCATCGGCATGGCAGGCCGCCGCGCAGGCCGCCGCCATTTCGTCCGCGTTCACGTTGTAGTACTGGCCGTCGAAGCCGAGCGCGATGCTCGACAGTACCGGCACGCCGCCCATCTTCCAGATCGCCTCCAGCCAGCGCGGATCGGCGGCGGCGATCTCGCCGACGAAGCCCAAATCCGGCGCGGTGCGCTTCTTTCTCGCGCGAAACACCAGTCCGTCGCCCCCCGAAAGCCCCATCGCCGGGACCGCCTGGCCTGCGAGCGCGGCGACCAGCGCCTTGTTCACCGCGCCGCCCAGCACCATCAGCGCCGTGTCGCGGGTCTCGGCGTCGGTGATGCGCAGCCCATCCACAAACTCGCTCTGCTTGCCCAGCTGCTTCAGCGTCCGCGTCAGCTGCACCCCGCCGCCATGGACCACCGCCACCTGGTTGTCGGCGCGCTGCAGCTCCGCAATCGCTTTCGCGCACACGCGCAGCAGCGCCGCGTCTTCGAGCGTCGCCCCGCCCAGCTTCACGATGTATTTCATGGCTGCTCCTCGATAGTCACAGCAGGCCTTCCGTTTCAGGCCAGCCGCACATCAGGTTCCAGTTCTGCACCGCCTGGCTGGCCGCGCCCTTCAGCAGGTTGTCCAGGCAGCTGACGACGATCGCGCGCCGGCCATCCTCTGCAACGGAAACGCCGAGATCGCAGAAGTTGGTGCGCTCCACATACTGGATTTGCGGAAGATCGGGTGCGCGAAACAGTCGAACCAACCGGCGGCCTGCATAAAAATCCGCAAGGCAGGCTCTGATCGCTTCCGCCGTGACTCGCTCCTTGAACCGCACGTACATGGTTGACAGAATGCCCCGCGGGATTGGGAGCAAGTGCGGGGTAAAGACTATCTGTGCGTCTGTCAGTTGCAATTGCTCGCGCAGCTCGCCCGTGTGCCGGTGCGTCCAGAGCCCATACGTAGAGAGATTGTTGGCCGCGTACATAAAGTGGGTCTTCGCGGTCGGCTCCCGCCCCGCGCCGGAAACCCCTGACTTTGCGTCGCAGACGATGCCGTGCTCCAGATCGATCAGTTCCGCCTCTATCAGCGGCTTGAGCGCCAGGATCACCGACGTTGCATAGCAGCCGGGATTGGCGACCAGTCGGGCGCCCGCGATCTGCTCGCGGTGCAGCTCCGGCAAGCCGTATACCGCCTGCGCCTGCACCTTTTCCGCCTCCGCGGAATAGTTATCCGCGAACCCGTACACCGCGCGGTTGCCGTTCTCCGTTAGCCGCCATGCGCCGCTCAGATCCACGATCCGCAGCCCACGCGCAAGCGCCTCCGGCACCCACTGCCGCGACTGCTCATGCGGTGTCGCGAGGAATACCGTATCGACTTCGCGCTGCTCCAGCAGCGTCCAGCTAAACGGGTGAACGCGGAGCGCGTCGTCTTCCGCAAGAGCCCGCAGCGCCGGGTGCACGCGGGCGAGCGAATCAGCTTCCCGTCCGCAGAACAGCGGCGGAACGCCCTTCAGGCGCGGGTGCGCGAGCAGCAGCCGCGCCAGCTCCTGGCCGGCATACCCGCGTGCGCCTACTACTGCTGCCTGCCGGCCTTTGTGCTGCATGCTCCCCCTTTCCGCGCCGGTTCCGCCGCTCAACCGATTAAGATTCTCAGCCGCTCGCACAGACTTCCGGCACGCCTGCTATCGGGGCACACGATCAGCACCGTGTTGTCGCCCGCCACCGTCCCCACTACTTCCGCAAGCTCCGCGTAGTCGAGCGCCGCAGCCACCGGCTGCGCCGAGCCCATCACGGTGATCAGCACCAGCAAATTTTGCGCCTGCTTCACCCGGAGCCCGAAGCTCGCCAGCAGCTCGCTCAACGCCGGCAGCTCATCCTCGTCATCCTCCTGGGCCAGCGCGCCGGCGCCATTGCCCGGCAGCGCATACCCGTTGCGGCCCTTCATCAGGTGCAGCTCGCGAATATCCCGGGACAGCGTCGCCTGCGTCACCTTGAAGCCGCGCCGCGCCAGTTTGCGCCGCAGTTCGTCCTGGCTTGCGACCACGGCGGCCTGGGCAGCACCGTTGACGGTCAGCAGGGTGCGAATCGCGGCGTGCCGTTCGGCTCTGTTCTCGGAGGCGGTCATCGCTACAGCGCGGAATCCTTCCCGGGGCGGTTCAACTAAGGCGCACTGCATATAAATACGCCAAGGTGTATAACTATGCAAGTAGAACGCGCTGAATTTCCGGAAGAACCGCGCCCCTTTTGCGCCGTGCAAACGCAGGGGTCCGCCTGGCCGAAATCCTGATTTCCACCGCGGAAAAGAGGACGTATAGTTGGACATGGGCCGCAGCCAAACCGTTAACCCGCCTGCTCTTTCCTCCGCGCCCTTTAAGGCGCCGGCGCCGGGCGTGGGCGCGCTGCAAGGGCTGTATGACCCGCGCTTCGAGCACGAGAGCTGCGGCGTCGGCTTCGTCGCCACCCTGACCGACATTCCATCGCACACCATTCTGGAGCAGGCGCTTGAAGCGCTGGCTCGGCTCGAACACCGCGGCGCCATTGCCGCCGACGGGCTCTCGAGCGACGGCATCGGGATCTGCACCGGTATCCCGCGCGAGCTGCTGCTCGCCTCCGCCGGCGTCGTGCTCGCACCCGCGCAGCCGCTTGCGGTTGGCGTTGTGTTTTTCCCGGCGGCCTCGGCCGAGTCGCACTCGAACCTCGAAGACGCGCTCGCGCACCAGGGCTTCGAGGTGCTGGCCTGGCGCAGCGTGCCCACCCGTCCGGAGATCCTCGGTGAGATCGCCCTCTCGACCATGCCTGTCATCCGGCATGTGCTGCTCACTACGAGCAACCCCGATGCGATCGAACGCCGGCTCTATCTCGCGCGCAAGGACTTCGAGCGGCGCGGAACACCTGGCTATGTCTGCTCGCTCTCCTCGCGCACCGTCATTTACAAGTCCATGTGCTCGGGCCGGCAGCTGCCGCACTTCTACGCGGACCTTGAAGACCCGCGCTACACCACGTCCTTCGCCATCTTTCATCAGCGCTACGCTACAAACGTTGCGCCTTCGTGGGACCGCGCGCAGCCGCTTCGCACCCTCGCCCACAACGGCGAGATCAACACCGTATGGGGCAACCGCGCGCGCATGGATGCCCGCGCCGCCACGCTTCCCGAAGAGCTTAAGCCCATCTTCACGCCCGACGGCTCCGACTCGACTTCGCTCGATGAAGTCGCCGAGCTGCTTGCGCACAACGGCCGCTCCATTGCCGAGTCGATCCGGCTGATGCTGCCGCCCGCGCAGCACAGAAAGCAGTCTGCTTTCTTTCGATATAACGAGGATTCGATCGAGCACTGGGACGGCCCCGCGGCGGTCGTGTTTACCGATGGCCGGCTGGTCGGCGCCGCGCTCGACCGCGTCGGGCTGCGCCCCTGCCGCTTTTTTGTAACTGAAGATGATCTGATCGTCGTCGGCTCTGAGGCCGGCCTGGTCGACCTCGATCCGGAGCGCGTCGTGCACTCCGGCCGCCTCGGCCCCGGGCAGATGCTCTGCATCGATCTTGACGAGCACAAGCTGTACGAGAACGATGAGGTGCAGGAGGTCTTCGACGGCCGCGCGCCGCAGTACGAGGCGCTGCTCGACGACCGCACGCTCGATCCCGCGACGCCGGTCGTGCCGCTGCCTGAGGGGGAACTGCTGCGCCTGCAGCACGGCTTCGGCTACACGCGCGAGGACGTTCGCCTGGTGCTGGAGCCTATGCTCGCCGATGGCAAGGACGCGGTCTGGTCGATGGGAGACGACACGCCGCTGGCGCCGATGGCGCGCGCGCCACGGCCCGTGTACGCCTACTTCCGCCAGCGCTTTGCGCAGGTCACGAACCCGCCGATCGATTCGCTGCGCGAGGCGGTCGTCATTCAGCTGCACACCCGGCTCGGGCCGTGGCCGCACCTGCTCGATCGCAAGGCGCGGCTGCCGGGCCTCTCGCTCGCTTCGCCGCTGCTCTCGCTCGGTCAGGTGGAAGCGCTGCGCACCCGGCGGCACGATCTGCCGCTCGCGCTGCTCGACTGCCTGCTCGCGCCTGGCGCCACGCTCGCCGCGGCGATCGAGGAGCTCGCGGCCAAGGCGACCGATCTGGTGCGCGGCGGGGCAGCCGTGCTGCTGCTCTCCGACCGCGCCGCCAACGCGGACCAGGCGCCCGTCCCGATGGCGCTTGCGCTCGGCGCGGTGCACTGCCGGCTCACGCGCGAGGGCATCCGCACCCAGGTGGGCCTTGCGGTCGAGACCGGCGACTGCCGCGATGTGCACCACGCCGCGGTGCTGCTGGGCATGGGCGCGGGCGCGGTGTGCCCCTGGCTCGCGTTTGAAACCGCGAAGGCCGCCGCACCCGAAACCGGTGAAGCCAACCTGCTCAAGGCCTTCAACGCGGGCCTCGCGAAGATCATGTCGAAGATGGGCATCTCGGTGCTCGACAGCTACCGCTGCGCGCACCTGTTCGACTCGATCGGCCTGGACCGCTCGGTAATCGACCGGTGTTTTTACGGCACGCCCGCGCCGCTGGGCGGCATCGGCTTCGCGGAGCTGGAAGCGAGCCTGCGCGCCGGCTGGAGCAGCTATGCGCCGGCGCCTTCTGTATCCGCAACTGTGGCCGTTGCAGTTGCAGCGGAAACGGCGGCTGCATCGGACGCGCCGGTTGCGGTCGCGGCGACCCCCGCGCCTGCGAAAGACCTGCCCGACTTCGGCTGGATCCGTTTCCGCAAGGCCGACCGTGCCGAGCCGCACTCCTGGCAGCCTTCCACGGTTCGGCTGCTGCAGACCGTCACCGGCTCCACCGCCCGCGCTGTCGTCCCCGCGCCCGCGCCCGGCGCTGCCTGGGCTGCGTTTTCCACCCAGGCGGTCGAGAAGGAGCCGGTCAACCTGCGCGATCTGCTCGCCTTCCGTTCCGCCGGCGAGAGTATCCCACTCGAAAATGTCGAAAACGCGCAGGCGATCTTCGCCCGCTGCATCGCGAGCGCCATGTCGCTCGGCTCACTCTCGCCTGAGGCGCACCAGACGGTGACCGCCGCCATGAACATGCTCGGCGCGCGCTCGAACACCGGCGAAGGCGGCGAAGACCCCGCCGTCTACCAGGCCGATGTCGATGCCGGCGTGAAAGTGGAGCTCGATCTGGTGGGCCGCAAGGTGGCGCCCAGCCTGCTCAATAACAAGACCAAACAGATCGCCTCAGGGCGCTTCGGCGTGACGGCGGAGTACCTGCGCAACGCGGAAGAAATCGAGATCAAGATCGCTCAGGGCGCGAAGCCCGGCGAGGGCGGCCAGCTGCCCGGCCACAAGGTCACGGGGCTCATCGCGCGGCTGCGTCACGCGCAGCCCGGGGTCACGTTGATCTCGCCGCCGCCGCACCACGACATCTACTCGATCGAGGACCTGGCGCAGCTCATCTACGACCTCAAGCGCGTGAACCCGCAGGCCACCGTCGGGGTCAAGCTGGTTTCGGAGTTCGGCGTGGGCACGGTGGCCGCGGGCGTGGCCAAGGCCTATGCCGACTACATCGTTATCGCCGGCAACTCGGGCGGCACCGGGGCCTCGCCGCTCTCGAGCATCAAGTACACCGGCTCGCCGTGGGAACTTGGCCTGGCGGAAGCGCAGCAGATGCTGCTGCGGAACGGCCTGCGCGGCCGCGTGCGCCTGCGCGTCGATGGCGGCCTGCGCACGGCGAGCGACCTGGTCTGCGCGGCAATGTTGGGGGCGGACGAGTTCGCCTTCGGCACCGCTGTGCTGGTTTCAATCGGCTGCGATATGGCCCGGCAGTGCCACCTGAACACCTGCCCCGTCGGCATCGCCACCCAGCGTGAAGATTTGCGGGCCAAGTTTCGCGGCAAGCCGGAGCACATCGTGCGTTTTTTTGAAGAGCTGGCTCAGGACGTGCAGGCGCTGCTCGCCCGGCTGGGGCTGCCGTCGATTGAGGCCGCGATCGGCCGCACCGACCTGCTCGAACAGGTGCGCCAGGCCGGCGGGCTCGATCTCTCGCCGCTGCTGGCAGCTGCGGCGCAAGGCGAGCGCCACTGGCAGGGCGGCCGCAACGACCGCCCCGAACCCGCCGGTGAGCAGCCCATCGACAATGCCTGGCTCGCCCCGGCGCTGGCCGCCTATGCCGCCAACCAGCCCTTTGCCTGGCGCGGCGCGGTCAGCAACAAGGACCGCACGCTCGGCGCGAGGCTCTCGGGCGACCTCGCGCTGCAGCAGGCGCGGCGGCGTCATCGCGGCGACGAGACCCACCCCCAGCTCCGGTTCGACTTGACCGGAACCGCCGGCCAGAGCTTTGGCGCGTTTGCGACAACCGGCCTCTCGTTAGTGCTGGAAGGCCTCGCCAATGATTTCGTCGGCAAGGGCCTGAGCGGCGGCGAGCTGGTGCTGCGCGGGCAGGGACGCGCCGCGCGCGAGAGCGAGCTGCACGTCATCCTCGGTAACGTCGCGCTCTACGGGGCCACCAGCGGAACGTTGTTCGCCGCCGGGCGCGCGGGCGAGCGCTTTGCCGTCCGCAACTCCGGCGCGCTCGCCATCGTCGAGGGCGTGGGCGACCATGGCTGCGAGTACATGACCGGCGGGACGGTCGTGGTGCTGGGCCGCACCGGCATGAACTTCGGCGCGGGCATGACCGGCGGCGCGGCCTGGGTCTTCGACGAGGACGGCTGCTTTCTATCCGACGGCCGGTATCACCCGGCCTTCCTCCAGCCTGAGCCCTACGCGGTGCTCCATCCGCAGGCGCAAGACTCTATCCGCGAACTGATATTGCTGCACGGGGAAAAGACCGGCAGCACCCGCGCCGCGTGGCTGCTGGCCGACTGGGACGCGCTCGCGCCGAAGCTGGTCCGGCTTAGCCCGCTGCCGCAGAGCTAATGCACGACCCCCTACGCGGGAGGCGGCCACTTCGTGGCGGGTGTACCTGGAGTCGCGACCGCCAGCTATGCTGCCCTCCCGTTGGTCGGGGTCGACATCGCTGATCCCGACCAACGGGAGGGCCTCATCATTAGCGGAGTAGCAATTCGAAAACACGCCACGAAGTGGCCGCCTCCCGCGTAGGGGGTCCTGGTTTGTCCGGTCGCTTATCCCTCATTTAAAGTGGCTGGGTATGCCCAGCCCCAACGCCCCGACCTATCAATCTGTCAACGACATCTTCTTCGCCGTGGTCGACTCCGGCTCCCCCGACGTCATCCGCGCGCAGGCCAAGGACGGCAGCTGGCAGATTCTCTCAGCCTCCGAGCTGTACGCCCGGGTGCGCGCGCTGGCTGGCTCGCTCGCCCGGCTCGGGCTGAACAAGGGCGACCGCGTCGCCATCATCAGCGAGAACCGCTGGGAATGGGCCGTTTCGGACTTCGCCACGCTCGCGCTCGGCCTGGTCAACGTGCCGCTGTTCCCAACGCTGCATGCGCCGCAGATTGGTGAACCGCTCGCCCATGCCGGAGCCCGCGCCGCCATCGTCTCCACCAGGGCGCAGCTCGACAAGATAGCCGCCGTTCGCGCGCAGACCGCGCTCGAACACGTGATCGTGATGGATGACGAAGCCGCCGGCGAGGGCATTCTGTCTTTCTCCTCACTGCTCGCAGACCGCCAGCAGGGCAGGGACGCGGGGTTCGATGCGCAGGTCCGCGCGGTTGCCGGCGAGGACCTGGCCTCCATCATCTACACCTCCGGCACCACGGGCGAGCCCAAAGGCGTCATGCTGACCCACGGCAATCTCGCTTCGAACGTCAATTACTCGCTGCGCGGGTTCAGCTTCGCCGGTGCCCAACGCACCGTTTCGTTCCTGCCGCTTTCGCACGTTACCGCCCGCCATGCCGACTACGCCCTCTACTCGCTGGGCTTCTCGATCGCTTACTGCCCGGCGATGGAAAAGCTGATGTCGGCGCTTAAGACCGTCCAGCCGACGCTGATCGTCGCTGTTCCGCGGGTGTTCGAAAAGGTGAGGCAGGAGGTTGAGCGGCGCTCGCGCGGGTCGCGGCTCAAGAGCGCCGTCGTCCGCTGGGCGCTCGAAACCGGCCGAAAGCACGAGCCCGCGATTCTGGCTGGCCGCACCCCTTCCTCGCTGGCCTGGAAGCTCGCGGACAATCTTTTCTACAGCAAGGTGCGAGAGGTTTTCGGGGGAAAGGTCACCTACTTCATCGCTGGCGGCGCGCCGCTCGGCCCGGACACCGCCCACTGGTTCGCCCAGGCCGGCATCCGCATTCTCGAGGGCTACGGCCTCACCGAAACCTCGCCCGTGATCGGCGTCAACACCCCCGGCGCTTACCGCGTGGGCTCCATCGGCAAGCCGCTACCAAACATCCAGGTGCGCCTGGCCGAGGACGGCGAACTGCTGGTCAAGGGACCCAGCGTCTTCTCCGGCTACTGGCAGAGCCCCGGGCTTACCGCGCAGGCTTTCGACGAGGAAGGCTGGTTCCGCACCGGCGACATTGCCGCGCTTGACGCGGACGGATTTCTCTCCATCACCGACCGCAAGAAGGAGCTCATCAAGACCTCGGCCGGCAAGTTCATCGCGCCGCAGCCGATCGAGGGGCGGCTCAAGGCGGACGGTTTCGTTGGCCACGCGGCCCTGGTCGGCGACCGGCAGAAGTATGTTGCCGCGCTGATCTCGCCCAACTTCGCGCTGCTGGAGCCCTGGGCGCGCGAGAAAAACATTCCGGCGACGACCCGCAAGGATCTCGTCGAGCACCCCCTGGTGATCGCCCGCTTCAAGGAAACGGTCAAGCAGGTCAATGGCTCGCTGGCCGATTTTGAACTGCTGAAGCGCTTTGCCCTGGTGGCCGAGGAGTGGGCCATCGACTCGGGCGAGCTGACTCCTTCGATGAAGCTCAAACGGCGGGTGCTGGAGGAGCGATACAAGGACGAAATCGCCACGCTGTTCCGTTAGAGCTGTTTGCCTGTTGCTGTATAGAGGTCAGCGACTCTCGACGTGGCTTTTCCGTCAAGAAAAGCCACATGCAACAGGAGTTGCGCCTCGCCACCTACAGGCAAACGGCTCTAGTTCGCCTCTGCCGTGGACGCAGCGGCAACTAATGCTTGAAAATAGCGCGCAAAGCGGATATAAGCGCGGGTGTACCGGAGCGGGAAGGGGCGAGCATGCGGAACAGTGCCGTACGTGTCGAAAAGGCCGTCTCGATGCACACCGCCGAGCCGCCGGCCCGCGAGATCCGCGAAGTCATGGACATTCGCCAAGCCTCCGACTATCTTGCCATCAGCCCGGACAGCCTCTATCGCTATGCCTCGGCGGGAACCATCCCGGGTTTTCGCCTGGGCAATCGCTGGCGCTTCCGGAAGTCGCGCTTGGACATCTGGATGGATGAGCAGAGCGGCCTCGGCGACGCTTCCCGAGCGAAGCCGGTCCGTGCGCGCGAAAAAAAGCCCGTGCGCGCAGTTCGCTAACGTTTCGACAGCCGCAGCGAGACGCCGTCGCGAGGCCGCAGCGTCACCTTTGGATCGAGCCGGATGTCCTTCAGCGCACCTTGCGGCGGCGCCAGGGTCCAGTCGCGCGCGATGGTCGCCAGGATCAGCACGCCCTCCATCCAGGCCAGGCCCTCGCCGATGCACTGGCGGCTGCCGGCAGCGAAAGGGAAGTATGCGAACTTGGGCCGGGTGTCCTTTTCGGCGTCCAGAAAGCGCTCGGGGCGGAAAGTATCGGGCTGCGGCCAGAAGCGCGGGTCGCGATGGACGACCCACTGCGGGGCGAGCAGGACCGAGCCGCGCGGGATGCGGAAGCCGCGCCACTGGTACTCCTCCGAAGCGGTGCGGGCGATGGCCCAGACCGGCGGGTAGAGCCGCATGGCCTCTGCAAAGCAGGCGTGCGCGAAAGGCAGCGCTGCATAGTCGGCGGCAGTGGCGGCGCGAGCGCCCAGGGCCTCGGCGGCTTCGGCCTGCAGGCGCGCCTGCGCCTCGGGGTGCTGGGCGATGAGCCACAGCGCGAAACTCAGCCCATTGGCGGTGGTTTCGTTGCCGGCTAGCAGGGCGGTGACGCACTCATCGCGCACCTGCGCATCGGACATGCTGCCGGTACCGCCCTCGGTATCCTGGCTGGCCATCAACATCGAGAGCAGGTCGCCCTGGTCTACGCCATCGGCGCGGCGCTCGGCGATGAGCCGGTAGATGAGCGTGTCCAGGTCGCCGCGCGAGCGCCGGATGCGGTTCATCATGGGAATGGGCAGGCGGTAGATGAGGTCGGTGCGGGGCAGCATCGCGAGCGGCACGAAGGCCATGAAGGCCTCGATCGCGTCGCCGATGCGGCGGTTGTCGGCCTCCAGTTCGGAGTTGAACATCGTCTTGCCGATGATGCGCAGGCTGAGCAGCTGCATGTCCTGATGCAGATCGCGGGTTTCGCCGTCGCGCCAGCCGGCGAGCGTCTGCTGGGCGTAGTCGCCGATGGTTCGGCCGTAGGCGGCGATGCGGTCGCGGTGGAAGGCGGGCTGCGCGAGCCGGCGCTGCCGCATGTGGTGCGGGTCCTCGCTTGAGAGCAACCCCTGGCCCAGCACCAGCTGCGCCTTCTGCATTACCAGGCCGCGGTGGTGGTGCCGCGCGTCGAGCACCAGCATTTCCTGGACCAGGTCAGGGTGGGTGCACTGGAACAGGTGGCGCCCTGGGGCACGGAAGTGGACCAGATCGCCGTAGCGCTGGGCGCTTTCGGTGATGAAGGGCAGCGGCGCCAGCCGAAACAGCTGATTGTGGCGCAGGCGGGAGAGCAAGGTCGGGCCGACCGGGTAGGGGCTGCCCGGCTGGGCGTGGATGACCGGCTCTGCGGTGGAGTGGAGGGTAGCGGTGCCCATCACGGCTGAGTGTACATGCGTGCGGACGGCCCGCGGCGGCTGCGCGCAGGTCTGTTTTGATGGCAAAGCGAGCGCGGGTTCGGGCATGCATCTCAGCATGGGAGATCGTCGTTACAACCGGCTGTTCTTCAAGGCACGACTTGGGAGCATTCCGCGCTCAGATTGCCGCCAACTCTTCCGCAATGCGCTACCGACAAGGAGATTTTTTTAAATGTCAGACCTGAAGGGCACAAGCGTTACCTGGCTGGGCCACTCCACCGTACTGGTGAAAACCGCCGCCGGCACCACCATCCTGATCGACCCGTTTATCGAGCAGAACCCAAAGTTCCCCAAGGGCTACCGGCTGCCCGACAAGCTGGACCTGATTCTGGTCACGCATGGGCACTCCGACCACATCGCCGACGTGGTGCCGGTGGCGAAGAAGACCGGTGCGCCGGTGGTCGCGATGTATGAGTTGGCCGCATGGTTCGGCGCGAAGGGCGTCGAAAAGACGATCCCGCTGGGCTACGGCGGCAGCACCACGTACCAGGATGTGACGGTGACGATGACCGAGGCGCGGCACTCGTCGGGCATCCAGGATGGCGGCACATTTGTGTATGGCGGGGAGCCCGCGGGTTTCGTGCTGACCATCGCGGATGGGCCGGTGCTGTACCACGCGGGCGATACCAGTGTGTTCTCGGATATGCAGCTGATCCGCGACCTGTACGGGCCGAAGTTCGGGATGCTGCCGATCGGTGGAAACTTTACCATGGACCCGCGCGGGGCGGCCTTGGCGGCGAAGTTCCTGGAGCTGGAAGTGGTGCTGCCGCTGCACTGGGGCACCATGCCGCAGCTGACCGGGACGCCGGAGGAGATGGAGAAGCACATCGGCAATACCGGCGTGCAGGTGCTGAAGCTGCAGCCCGGAGAAACGGCTTCGTAAAGGATTCCCGCATGGTACGGGGCGGAACGCGGCCGCCCGGAGTGCCTTATACCCTGCTTGACTGACTTGACAGCGGCGGAAACCGGAGTCTACGGTTTGATTCATCAGGAAACAGAACAGTTTGTTTGAAGCGCCCTCACTCCCGTCTGCGTCCATTCCGTGTGTCTGTTTCGCACCCGGACCTCGAAACGAAACAAACCCGAGATTGATTCAGGATGCGTGAGGCTGAACATGCACAAACTACTTCGTTGCTCTGTCCTGTGTTTTGGATTGGCGCTGATTTCCAGCAGCAAACCGGCTTCCACCGAGACCACTCCCCAAGCCGCTCCGGCGCCGAACTGCACCAATCCTGTCTGCGTGCCGCACGTCCCCTGTCCGGCATACCGCTGCAGAACGGGATCGAATGCCGTGTCTCCTAACTAAAGGCGTGATGGCCGCCGGTAGCTTCCACGGCTATCCTTGAACAAGAAGGGGCGAACCGCTTGCGCGGCTCGCCCCTTTTCCGCCGCAGAGGCTACTGCTTCGGTTTCGCGCCCACCTCCTGCAGCCCCGGCCCAGATTGGGCGTGCCGCAGCCGGTCACATTGTTCCAGCCCTGGGTCACGTTCAGCGAGGAGTCCGTGCCGAAGCTCAGGTTGTAGAAATAGCCGTCGACAGACGGCTTGTTTCGACCCGAAATCCCATAGGCAGTCGCAAAAATCGGGCGTGCAGCGTATCTCTCAGTGAGAGTTCCTCGGTCGAATGACCAGCGATTTTAGGCGAGGGAAAGAGCAGGAAAGCGTTACTCGTCGCCTTTTTCGCTGTCGCGCAAGGCGCGCATGGGCATCTTCTCGGTGTCGGCGGGCACGGGCGAGCGCAGGTTGGGCGCCGGGCGGCGGCCCTCGGAGCCGGTGCGGCGCAGCTCGTTCAGGATTTCGGTCTTGTTGCGGGCGTAGTCCGAGGCGAGCCGGGTGAGCGCGTAGGTCACGATGTCGGAGTGGTGCAGGTTGGCGAAGCCGGGGTCGCGGCTGATGTTGAGCCACAGCCGGTGCACCAACTGCACATCGTCGCCGCCCAGCGCCGGGGCGTGCGCGCCGAGGTTGAAGTTCTGCGCCTGGCCGTCGGGCGTCACGATGATGTAAGTGAACTGGTGCTTGGGCTCGGGGCTGGTTTCCCACGCATGGCCGATGTGATAGGCCTGCTCGGCGGCGGTCATGGTGGAGGAGAGGCCGGAGACGAGCAGCGAGCTCTCGAGCGAGATGGCCGTGCGCACCAGCGCGGCGTAGATGTCGGCCGCCGGCACCACCAGCAGGGCGATGTGCTTGCCGAAGCTCTCGGCGACCGAGACGGCCTTGGTGAACAGCATCTGCTCGTGCTCGGAGAAGCTCTGCTCACTGGGGTCCAGGTACTCCGGTCCGCCGGCGCCGACCATGCGCGCGGTCAGCACGACGACGTCCTGCTCGTCGGTATCGGTGCGGGCCAGCGCCCACTTGAGCGCCGCGCCGCGCGAGGGGTCGGAGAGGGTGACGAGCACCCCGCCGCGCTTGATTTGCAGGTTTTCGCGGCCGATGTCTTCCTCGTGCTCAAGCTGGAAGTGCTCTTTCATCTGCTTGGCGGAAAACTGCTGGCGCTTCTTGTTCTGCCGCTCGGAGAAGGTGAAGATGGCAAAAAAAACGATGGAGAAGGTGATGCCGGAGATGGTGGCGACGCTCTTGGTGAGCAGGTTGGTAATCGCGGTCGTCAGCAAGACGAGGAACACCGAGGCGAGGCCCAAGGGGATTTCGCGGCCCGCGATGTGCAGGTTGATCGGCACCTTCCAGCCGCGGTCGCCCTTGTACTTGAAGCGCAGCACCAGCATGGACAGCGCGTTGAAGGTGAAGCTCCAGATAACGCCGAAGGCGTACGCCTCGCCCAGCACGATGACATTGCCGCGCGTGACCAAGATGGTGAACAGCTGCAGCCCGGTGACCAGGTTGACGATGCGGTAGGAGGTGCCGAAGCGGTGGTGCGGCTTGCGGAACCAGTCGGTGAGCACGCCGTCTTCGGCGATGCGCATCAGCACGCCTGTGGAGCCGATGATGGACGTGTTGACGGCGCCCGAAAGAATGAGGAAGCCGACCACCACGACAAAGATGCGCAGGATAATGCGCAGCGTGAGCGGGCCGACCATGTACATGGCGAGGCCCGAGATCAGGTTGTCGCGGTAGACCGGGATGCGGACCGAGTCGGGGATGATCATGACGGCGAGCAGCGAGACCAGGCCGGTGAAGCAGAAAGTGTAGATGGCGATGACGGTCGCCGCACGCTTGAGGTTCTTGAGCTTGGGGTGCTCGATCTCGCGGTTGACCTGGGCGAGGGTTTCCTCGCCGCTCATGGCGAGCACGGAGTGGCCAAAGGCCATGACGATGCCGAAGACGCCGAGCATGGTGGCGAAGTGCGTGCCGGCGAGGAAACCGAGCGCATCGTGCGAGAAGTGAAGGTTGGCGGGCACCGGCGCCGGCGGCAGATGGCTGCCGTTGTGCAGCACGGTGAAGAAGCCCCAGCCGAGAATGATGACCACCATGACGGTGGTGACTTTCATGACGTCGAGCGCTTTGCCGGTCGATTCCTTGATGCCCTTGGTGTTCTCCCACCAGAAGAAGATGGTGACCGCGACAGCAAACGCAGCGGAGGTGCTGTTGACCGGCAGCTGCAGCGCGGTATGCGGCGCGGAGAGCAGCACGGGCGGCAGCCAGTTGTGCATGGCGCCCACCTGGAACAGCTCATTGAGCAGGCCCGTGATGTACTGGCCGGCGGAGACGCCGGAGATAGGCCCGGTAAGGATGTAGTCGAACATGAGCGCCGAAACGCTCACCTTTGCGAAGGTGCCGCCGAGGGCCTCCTTGACATTGCGGTACACGCCGCCCCGGGTGAACATGGAGCAGCTCTCGACGTAGACCTTGCGTACCGCGAAAGCGAACACCATGACGCCGAGGATGAACCAGGGCGCGGACTTGCCGACTGCCTCCTCGGCGATGCCGCCGGCGTAAAAGGCGGACGATGCGAGGTCGTTGAGCACCACCGCCGCCGCTCGCCAGAAGGAGATGAAGGTCAGCATGACCGACGAGGCGACGACCAGGCGGACGCGGGTGGAGGAGCCGATCAGGCCGGGTGCGGTGACGGTATTGGCCGGGCCCGGGATAGAGGTTGAGCTCATCGAGTCGATTGCTTCGTGCTTTCTTCCGCGTTGGCGCCGCAGCCGCGCGGGGCTGGCTGGAGAACGAAACCGTGTGTGCTGGAGATTCGCGGCATGGAGTGTGTCAGGCGTTTTCGTCGGCGCTGAAGTAGCCGCGCAGGTCTTCGGCGATCGAGAACAGGACGACGCTCACGGAGCCGATCGCCCCGGTGAAGAAGGCGATCTCTAAAAGGTGGACGCACAGATGGCCGAGCAGCTGCATGCGCCGATTCTAGCGCAGGCGGCGCCCGCGGCAGCCCAGACCTTTGCTGGACCTTTGATGGCGCGGTGTTACTCTGGGCGCGCATGCGTGTTCCTTCTGCTTCAAGCCTGCCATTCAGGCTGGCTCTGGCCGCCGTCTCCGCGGTGCTGCTGGATTTTGCGTTTCCCGTGGCGGGGCCGCTGCCGCCGATGCGCGCGGTGCTGAGCATGGTCGCGCTGGTGCCGCTCTTGTTCGCGCTGCTGCACCCGGCGCCGCCGGCCGCCGCGCGGCGGCGCTACCTGCGGGAGTCGGCGGTAACAGGGTACGTTACCGGGGTACTGTGGTACGGGCTCAACTGCTACTGGATTTACGCGACGATGCACCAGTACGGCGGGCTGCTGCCGTGGGTTTCGGTGGGAATCGTGGTGCTGTTCAGCCTGATCCTGGGGCTGTACTTCGCGCTGTTCGCGGTGTTGGTGGCGTTTGTGCGCGGGGCGACCGGCAGGCTGGTGTACGCGGCGTGCGCGGCGCCCTTGCTGTGGGTCGCGGTCGAGTACCTGGCCGCGCACCTGACCTGCGTGCCGTGGGACCAGCTGGGCTACGCGCAGGTCGACAACCTGCTGCTGACGCGGCTGGCGCCGGTGACCGGGGTGTACGGGATTTCCTGCGTGCTGGCCGGGGTGAACGCGCTGTGGCTGGGCGTATTTTTCGCGCGGTCCAAGCGCAGGCAGGTGCGCTTTGCCGCTGGGGCGCTGGTGGCGACGTGCGCACTGCAGGCGGGGTCGCTGCTGCGGCCTGCGCCCTCGGCCGCCGGCGCGCAGGCAGTGCTGCTGCAGCCCAACCTGCGTGTGGGCGCCGGCATGACCGATGAAAACGACTGGGTCGACACCGCACACGATCCGGCCTGGACCCGGCATACGAGTGAGTACCTGCGGCTGACCGAGCAAACCTGCACGCCGTACCTGCTGGGCATGCCGCAGCTTGGGCCGCCCATTCTTGTGACGCGAATGTGTCTCGGGCGGCAGCAGCGGCCGGCGATCGTGGCGTGGCCGGAGTCGCCCTCACCGTTTCGGACCTGGGACCTGCGTTTTCAGCTGCTGCTGGGCCAGCTTGCGGCGGCTACCGGTGCGACCTCGGTGGTCGGCGCGCCCGCGATCGACAGCCACGAGCACCTGTACAACGCCGCCGTGGTGACAACGCCCGAGGGCAGGCACGCGGGTGACTATGACAAGATGCACCTGGTGCCGTGGGGTGAGTATGTGCCCTTCGCGCGTTTTTTCAGCTTCGCGGGCACGCTGACGCAGAACGTGGGCCGGTTCACCCACGGAACCAATCGCGCCGTGTTCACGCTGCCGGATGGGCACCGGATGAGTATTTTTATCTGCTACGAGGCGGTGTTCGCGTCCGAAATACGGCTGTTCGCGAAGGATGGCGCCGAGGTGTTCGTCAATATCTCGGACGACGGCTGGTACGGGGACACGAGCGCGCCGTGGCAGCACCTGAACATGGCGCGCATGCGGGCCATCGAAAACGACCGCTGGATCGTGCGCGATACCAACTCCGGGGTGACGGCGGCGATCGACCCGCTGGGCCGGGTGACGGAGTCGATCGCGCGGCACCAGCTGGCGGCGCTGACCGCGGATTACGGCTACCGCAGCCGGGTAACCTTCTACACGCGGTACGGGGATGTGTTCGCGTGGGTGTGTGAAATACTCTCGGTAGCCTTGATTGTGTTTTGTGTACGCGCGTTGATAAGGACGCGGGAGGGCTGAACGATGTCAAACCAGCAGTTTTATATCGCACTTGCGATCCCTTCGTTTCTCATCCTGGTCGGATGGATGATTAATTTTCAGGGCTACAAGATCATGGCGGATCGCTTTGATGAGTTGCGCAAGGACGTCAAGGCAGATACCGAGACTTTACGTACCATGCTTACGAGCACGTTCAGCGCATTGTGAAGCTCGAGAGGAATAAGTGAAGTTATGTTGAGCGACTTAGAGTTTTCCTACACGCCGGTACGCGACAAAGTCGCGGACCTGCGGGAGTATCTTTGACCCGGACACGATGCGGGCGCAGCTTGCGCGGATAGAAACCAAGCTATCGGACCCTTCGCTGTGGGGCAACGCGGCTGAGCTGCAGCCCATCATGCGCGACCGCCGCCGCCTGGAAGCGCTGCTCGACAAAGCAGAAGAACTGGACCGGCGCACCGGCGATATCGACGCGTACTTCGAGCTGGCGCGCGAGGGGCAGGCGGGCTCCGGTGAGATCGAAGCGGAGCTGGAACGGGAGATCGCCGGGCTCTCCGCTTTCGGCGACCAGCTTGAGGAGCGGACGCTGCTCTCGGGCGAAACCGACCCGCTGAACGCGATCGTCACCGTGCACCCGGGCGCCGGCGGCACCGAGAGCCAGGACTGGGCCGAGATGCTGATGCGCATGTATCTGCGCTGGGCCGAGAAGCACAGCTTCAAGACCGAAATGAATGACTACCAGGATGGGGAAGAGGCGGGCATCAAGTCGGCTACGTTCACCATTACGGGTGAGTACGCCTTCGGGCTGCTGGCGGGGGAGACGGGCGTGCACCGGCTGGTGCGTATCTCGCCGTTCGACCAGGCCAAGCGGCGGCACACGTCATTCGCGAGCGTGTATGTGTCTCCGGAGATCGACGATTCGATCGTGATCGACATCAAGCCGGATGATATCCGCACCGACACCTACCGCTCCGGCGGCAAGGGCGGCCAGCACGTCAACACCACCGACTCCGCGGTTCGCATCACGCATCTGCCCACGAACATCGTGGTGCAGTGCCAGAACGAGCGCTCGCAGCACAAGAACCGCGAGAAGGCGATGAAAATGCTGCGCTCGCGGCTGTACGAGTTCGAGCTTGAAAAGAAAAAGGACGCGACCCGCCAGGTGGAAGACGCCAAGCTCGACATTAAGTTCGGCTCGCAGATCCGCTCGTACGTGCTGCAGCCGTACCGCATCGCCAAGGACCACCGGACCAAGGTGGAAGTGGGCGATGTGGACTCGGTGCTCGACGGAACGCTGGAGCCGTTTCTGCAGGGCTACCTGCGCATGCGGCGCAATGGGGCGCCCGTGCCTGTAACGGATGGGACAGCTGGCGCATCGGATGATCTGGACCTGTAGCAGCAAGCTGTAGGGAAAGCGGGTATTGCATGAACGAGCCGGAAACGATCGACAGGATTCTTGAGCAGACAAAGACGATCGCGGTGGTGGGGCTGAGCGAGTCGGCCGGCCGCGCGAGCGCCGGGGTGGCGCGCTACATGCAGGGCGCGGGCTACCGCATTGTGCCGATCAATCCGAACATCGAGAGCGCGCTGGGAGAGAAAGCGTACCCGACTCTCGATGCGGCGTGCGAGGCGATGGCCGCGGAGGGCTATCCGGTGGACCTGGTGGACGTATTCCGCGCGCCCGTGTTCGTGCCCGAGATCGTGAAGGACGTGATGCGTTTGAAAATTCCTGCGCTGTGGCTGCAACTGGGTGTTTGCCACGAGGAAGCGGCTGAGTGGGCCGAGGCCGATGGTGTGCTGACAGTGATGGACCGCTGCCTGATGCAGGAGCACGCGGTGTGGCAGAGCGCTCGCTCTGGAGCCGCACGATGAAGTTCACCGCGACGCACACGCGCGGGCTGGCCGGGTCGGACATCACGGTGACCATCACGGCTGGTGAGGATGAATCCATTGCAACCGTAACGGTTACACTGGACGGCGCCGAGCTGGAAGAACTGGAGCTTGCGGATGGCACGGAGAGCTACTCCCGGACTTTTACGCATGCCGGCGCCGCGGCACCGGGCATGGAGCACACCCTGGTGGTAATGGGCACGGATGCCTCCGGCGCGGCGCATAGCGCCACGACCGAATGGAGCGACACCTAGCCATGCGGGCCCAAAAGCGCCTGACCATTCTTCTGCTTCTGCTGGGCGCCTGGCTGTGGTCCGGCAGCAGTGCGCACGCGCAGGCCGCCCAGGTGCAGGCGCAGCATCTCTCGGTCGAGCTGGTGGTTCCCGAGCAGCAACTGGTGCGCGGAGCGGCGCTGACGGCGGGGCTGCACTTCATGCTTGAAAAAGGCTGGCATATTTACTGGGTGAACGCGGGCGACTCCGGCGAGCCGCCGCGGGTGCGCTGGACGCTGCCGGCCGGGATCACAGCCGAACCGTTCGAGTACCCCGCGCCGCAGCGCCTGCCGCTCGGTCCGTTGATGGACTTCGGATACGAGAATGAAGTCACGTTTCCGGTGCCGATGCGGGTTGCCACCGACGCCAAGACGGGCCCCGCGATGCTGCACGCGGACGCGGACTGGCTGGTATGCCGCGAGGTTTGCCTGCCGGGTAAGGCCACGCTCGCGCTGATGCGGCCGGTGATTGCCGCGGGCACAACGGCGCAAGTGGATGCCGGGCAGCAAGCGATCGTCGAGAAGGGGATCGCGTCGCTGCCGAAGCCGCTGCCGGCAGGGGCTGAGGCGCGCTTCAAGGCCGATGGCAAGACCTACACACTGGCGGTGCTGACCGGGCGTAAGACGGCGTCGGCGGAGTTTTTCCCGGCAGAGCAAATGGTAATCTCCGCGCCGGCGAAGCAGGATGCCGCGCCGCTCGCACGAGGGATTCGTTTGACGCTGGTACGGGATGAAAGCCAGCAAGGCACGCTCAAAACGCTCAACGGCGTTGTGGTGCTGCCGGGTGGGGCGTCGTACACGATCGCGGCGACGCCGGGCGTGATCCCTCCAGTGGTGCTGGCCGACGCCCACGCGGATTCTGGCTTTTTTCAGGCGCTGCTGTTGGGCTTCGTGGGCGGCGTGATCCTGAACCTGATGCCGTGCGTGTTCCCGGTGCTGTTTATCAAGGCGCTTTCGTTGGTGCAGTCTTCGCGGGAAGAGCGCAGTACGATGCGCGCGCACGGATGGGTGTACACCCTCGGCATTCTCGTCTCCTTCTGGATCGTGGTGGCTGTGCTGCTGGTGCTGCGCGGGCTGGGGCACAACCTGGGCTGGGGTTTCCAGTTTCAGTCGCCTATCTTCCTGGCGGTGATGGCGCTGTTCCTGTTTTTTCTGTCGCTTTCGCTGGCCGGGCAGTTTGAGGTCGGGCTCTCGCTGACCAGCGCCGGAGGCGGCCTCGCGCAGAAGCAGGGCTATGCCGGGTCGTTCTTTACCGGAGTGCTGGCGATGGTGGTCGCAACCCCGTGTACGGCGCCGCTGATGGGCGTCGCGATCGGCTACGCGCTGGCGCACGGCGGGGCCGGCGTAGTGACGTTTGCCGTGTTCACGGCGCTGGGCCTGGGCTTGGCCGCACCGTACCTGCTGCTGGCCTACAACCCGGGCTGGACGCGCCTGCTGCCCAGGCCGGGCGCATGGATGGAAGTGCTGAAGCAGTTGACCGCGATCCCGATCTTTGCGACGGTGATCTGGCTGGTGTGGCTGTTTACGCAGGCCGCGGGGGTGAACGCGCTGCTGGGACTGCTCGCGGGTTTTCTGCTGCTGGGCGTAGCCGGCTCGCTGCTGGGCCGGCTGCCGGTGCGGCGCGGCGCAACTGTTGCCGCGGTGCTGATGGGGGTGCTTGCGGTTGGGCTTTCGGTGTATGCGGTGCAGGCGTTTGGCGCGCCGCTCGGTGTTGCGGCCGCGACCCAGGGCAAAGGGAATGACTGGAAGCCGTTTACCCCGGGCGCGGTAGCGATGTACCGCGCGCAGGGCAAGGCGGTGCTGGTCGACTTTACGGCGAGCTGGTGCCTGAGCTGTCAGGTGAATGAGCGCGTGGTGCTTGACCGCGCCGATGTTCAGCAGCGTCTGCGGCAGAGCGGCGTGGTGCTGGTCAAGGCGGACTGGACGCGGCATGATGAAGCGATCGGCAACGCGCTCGCGTCGCTGGGGCGCAGCGGGATACCGGCTTATGCGCTGTATCCAGCTTCGCCGGATGCCGCGCCGACCATGCTGCCCGAAGTGTTGACGACCGGCAGTGTGTATAAGGCGCTGGATAGTTTGCAAGAGCGGTAAACCGCCTGCGCGGCTCGCGGCCACTTCGTGGCGGGTGTACCTTGTGTTCGCAATGGCGACTGTTGTGGGCCTCGCGATGCTCGGCAGTAGCGATGTCAATCCCGACCAGCGGGAGGGCCGCAGAGACTGCGGCTTTGAGTCTCAGGTAAACACGTCACGAAGTGACCGCCAGCCGCGCAGGCGGTCTTATTCTTTCCGCTCTTTCAACCTGCGAATCTCCTCCATGCGCTGAGCCAGCAGCTTCTCCCGTCCTTCCTGCGTGGGCTGGTAGTAGCGGCGGTCGCGCAGGTTGCCCGGCAGGCACTCCATGGCGGCGACGCGGCCCTGTTCATCGTGCGCGTATCTGTAACCGTCGCCGTAGCCGATCTCTTTCATCAGGCGAGTTGGCGCATTGCGCAGGTGCAGCGGAACGGGTTCGGCGCGGGTGGTTTCCACATCTTTGCGGGCGGCGCTGAAGGCGGTATAGACGGCGTTCGACTTGGGCGCGAGCGCAAGATAAACGACCGCCTGCGCAAGCGCGAGCTCGCCTTCAGGCAGCCCAAGAAAGTCCATTGCGTCGCGCGCGGAAAGGCACAGGTTGAGCGCTTCGGGCGCGGCGAGGCCGATATCTTCGACCGCCATGCGCACGATGCGGCGCGCGATGTAGCTTGCGTCTTCGCCCGCGGCGAGCATGCGGCCCAGCCAGTAGAGAGCCGCGTCGGCGTCGGAGTTGCGCACGGACTTATGCAGCGCGGAGATGAGGTTGTAGTGCTCCTCGCCGCCCTTGTCGTACAGCAGAGTCCGCTTCTGCAGCGCCTGCGCGACCAGCTCGCCGGTGATGCGGCGGTCTGCCGCCGCGGCCAGCTGCGCGGCGGTTTCGAGCGCGTTGAGCGCGCCGCGGGCGTCGCCGCTGGTGTAGCCGGCGATGCGGCTGAGCGCCTCGCGGTCCGCGGTGAGCGCGAGCGCGCCCAGACCGCGGACCGGGTCGGCAAGCGCGCGTTCCAGCAGCCCGATAATCTCGTCTTCAGTCAGCGCCAGCAGCGTATACACGCGGCAGCGTGAGAGCAGCGCGGCGATGATCTCGAACGATGGATTCTCAGTCGTCGCGCCGATCAGCCGGATGGTGCCGCGCTCGACATAGGGCAGAAACGCATCCTGCTGCGCCTTGTTGAAGCGATGGATTTCATCGACAAACAGGATGGTGCGCGAGCCGAACCCGGCGGCCTTCTCGGCGTCGATCATGACCGCCTTGATCTCCTTGATGCCCGAGAGCACGGCGGAAAACTCGATGAAGGTCGCGCTGGTGGTCTCGGCGATGATCTTGGCGAGGGTGGTCTTGCCGACGCCGGGCGGTCCCCAGAAGATCATCGACGAGGCGTCGTCCGAGTCGATCTGGAGGCGGAGCGGGTTGCCGGGTGCGAGCAGGTGCTGCTGGCCGGCGTACTCCGCCAGCGAGCGCGGGCGCATGCGCTCGGCCAGCGGCGCGGTGCGCGGGGCGTGGGTCGCGCGATCGGGTGTGCCGCCGAAGAGGCTCATATTGGTTTGGAAGCGCTGCGCTGGCGCGCGGCTTCGTAGAGCAGCAGGCTGCCCGCGACAGCTGCGTTGAGCGACTCGACCGCGCCGGGCATGGGCACAGTGATGCGAGCCTCGCAGGCGGCGAGTTCCGCGGCGCCCAGACCCGCGCCTTCGTTGCCGATCCAGAGCGCCGCGGGCCGGTCGAGCGGCGAGTGCTCCGCCGCCGCGCCGTCGACAGGCACCGCAGCATAGGAGCGAATGCCGTGCGCGCGGAGCAGGGCTGCGGCTTCGCTGGCATCGCGCATGGCGAGCAGCGGCAGCCGCAGCGCCGACCCCGCAGAGGCGCGCAGGCTCTTGCTGCTCCACGGGGTCGCGGTGCCTGCGAGCAGCAGCGCGGCCGTCGCGCCGAAGGCCTCCGCCGAGCGCAGCAGGGTGCCCACGTTGCCGGGGTCCTGCAGCGCGGCGAGGACGATGACGAGCGGAGTTGCAGGACCCGCGAGAGCACCAGAAGAGCCGCGCGGCGCGGGTACCAGCGCGGCAATCGGCTGCGGAGCGACTGTCTGCATCACGCTCGAGAAAAGCGCCGCGGGAAGCGCGATGATTTCAGTGGCCGGCGTAAAAGAAGAACCCGAGTCGCTCGAGCGTGCGGCGGAAAGCATGCTCTCAAGCGTGCGCAGCGATTGCACTTCCTCCTCCACGCGCAGAAAGATCGCGGAGAGAGCGATGCTGCCGCGGAGTGCCTCGGCGACCAGGTGAAAGCCTTCGAGCGCCAGCAGAAGCGGCTCGGCGGAAGGCGCCTGCGCCAGCGCGGGAGGACGCAGCAGCGCGGCGCGCAGTGCCTTGACCCAGCGATTGGCCGAACTCTGTACAATTCGAGTACGCGCCTGAAGCGCAGGGTGCATGGCAGCGATTGTATCGAGCGAGTGTCGGACTCGCCCAGTGCTGGCCAGATATCCACTACTTTCCCATCTGCGGAGCGAGACGTGTCAGCAGAGATTTTGCGCATGCATCCGGATGAGCCGGAAGCAGACCGCGTGCGATATGTGGTGCAGTGTCTCAAGAGCGGCCAGGTGGTCGGCATGCCGACCGATACCTTCTACGGCCTGGCCGTGGACCCGGTGAACCTGCGCGCGGTGGAAAGCATTTATGAGATCAAGTCGCGCATGAAGCACAAGCCGCTCTCGCTGCTGATCGCCACCGCCGACCAGGCTTACGAGCTGGCGCGCGATATCGGCGTCAACTTCGACAAGCTGGCTGAGCGGTTCTGGCCGGGGCCGCTTACGGTGATCGTGCGGGCCAGCTCGCGGCTGCCGCTGCGTTCGACCGCGAACACCGGCAACGTGGCGCTGCGCATCCCCGATGCGGCGATACCGCGGGCAGTGGTCGAGTGCTTCGGGCTGCCCATCACGGCGACCAGCGCCAACCTGCAGAACGCGCCGGAGTGCACCTATGCAAACTGCGTACGCGACCAGATCGGCGACAAGATACCGCTCATCGTCGATGGCGGCCCGACCGGGCGCAGCGTGCCCACGACGATCGTGGACCTGTCGCACGGAGATGGGCATTGGCAGATCCTGCGCGAAGGTGCGATTGCAACCTATGACATTGCGCTGGCGCTTGGGCGGTAGCGAGAGCGGGCAATGATTATGCCCAAAGGCCCCATGCGGCGGGAGCTGCGCGGGGCGCGCCGGCTGCCGTCGTTCTCAATCGCTGCCGCTGTGGCCGCCGTGGGTGTGCTTGCCTGGATCGCTTATGTGTCTCTCGGCATTCGCTACTACGCGACCCACGATGAAGCGCAGCCGGCGGACGCGATCGCGGTGTTTGGCGCGGCGGAGTACGACGGGCGGCCTTCGCCGGTGCTGCGCGCGCGGCTCATGCACGGCCTTGCGCTGTACCAAGAGAAGCTGGCGCCGCTGATCATTACCCTGGGCGGCGGCGAGGGCGGCGAGTCGCACTCCGAGGGCGGCGTGGGCGAAGATTTTCTGCTGGCGCGCGGCGTACCCGAGCGCGCCATCATTGCCGAAACCAGGAGCCGGGACACGCGCGAATCCGCCGCGCGCCTGGCCGATATCGCCGCCATCAACCGTTTGCATCGCATCATCGTGGTCAGCGATGGCACCCACCTGTTCCGCATTCACGCGCTATGCGAGCGGGCGGGACTGGAAGTCTACACCTCCCCGCGCCCGCAGTTCGTTCGCCTGCCGTGGACCGACCGGCTCAGCCGCATCGCGCACGAACTGCTGAGTTACACGGCGTGGCGGCTGGGGATTCTCCGGTAAGTATGCGGCTGATTTACAATCAGTCTGCAAGCAAAGGGCTCGCAGTGCGGGTCTTCTGTTCGGAGCGGGCCGGTTTGGCCGTTCCATTCTGTCGTGAGGGTACACAAGAGTGCAAAGCATTGCAGGGCCAGCGCGCCCATGGCTTGCGGCCGGGCTGCTGCTGGTGGTTTCGGCGGTCACCCTGGGCTGCGCCAACCGGTCTCGCCCGATAGTCGTCCCGATTACCCCTACCGGCCCCGCCGGATCGCCAGGAGGAGCCTACGCGCTGGTGCTGACCCAGCCCCAGCTGCAGCCAGCCTCTTCCGCGACCAATCCCTGCCCGCTGGGTACAGGCAGCAATCCCAATAACCCTTACGCGCAGCCGGCCATCGCGACGGTGATCAACTTCTCCGGCGACAGCGTTCTGGCGCAGGCGACGATCGGCTACGGCCCGGTAACCTCGGCCATTTCGCCCGACTCGAACGAACTGTTCAGCCTGAACTGCGACGGCACCATCAGCGGCGTGCCGGTCAGCAACACGCTGCAGCAAAATAACGTGACGACGACCACGCTGTTCGCCAACGTCGGAAACGGCTCCCTGGGTCCGGCCTCCATCCAGAGCAACATCGTGATCCAGAACACCGCGCTCTACGTGGTCAACAAGGACCGCGACAGCGTGGGCGCGCTGACGGTGAGTACCGCGAACTCCGGCGCGCCTTCGCTGCTGCAGGAGATCGGCGTGGCGCCGGCGGTGGTCGCGCTCTCCGGCGCGCCTTCGTCGCAGCGCGTGTACGCCATCAGCCAGGGCGCCGATGGAAGCGCGGTGAAGTGGGGCGACTGCACCACGCCCACCGCCGTCGCCGGCAATGGCCAGGCAGACAGCATCGACACCTCGACGAACGCGGTCGCGCAGCGCATCCCGGTGGGCAAGTGCCCGGTGTTCGGGCTCACCACGCCCGACGGCCTGCGCACATTCATCCTCAATCGCGGCTCCGGCACCATTACGGTCATCAACTCGCAGCAGGATGCGCTCGATACCAGCCCGAACTTCGTCAGCAACACTCCTGGCCAGCCAGCCACGATCACGGTGGGTGCGGGACCGGTCTACGCGGCTTACTTTCCTCAGAAGTCCCTGCTGGTGACGGCGAACTACGACTCAGGCACGGTGAGCTTCATCAGTGTGCCGCTCGATTCGTTCGGCAACGACGCGCCGGGCTTCGGCACGGTGCTGAAGACGGTTGCGGTGGGCGCGTATCCGACGGCTTTATCGATCCTGGGTGACGGCAGCCGCGTCTATGTGGTGCTGCAGGGCGACCCGACCAATGTGAGCGCGTCCGGAGCAGTGGCGATCGTGAACGCAACCAGCTTCAACCTGCAAAATACGATTCCGGTTTCGGGGCATCCGCGCTCCATCGCATCCACCTACAACAATCCTGAAGGCAAGGTGTATATCGTCGCGCCGGACAGCCAGCTGCTTACCATTCTGCGCACCGACAGCGACACCATCTCGGCGCAGCTGCAGCTGCAGGGCTGCGGCGTGGATGTGCATACCAACTACCAGTATGCGGGGCAGAGCAACATCGCGGGCAGCGCGGTGACAGCGGACACGATTGTGAACATGAGCGATTCGCCCGGCTCGGGCGCGCCGACGATCTCGTTCAAACCGACCCTCGCGTCTCTGTGCCAGTAGTTCCGCGCGTGTGAAGACGCGCCTGGACAAGCTGCTGGTGGAGCGCGGGCTTGTCGCCACGCGGGAACGCGCGCAGGCCCTGCTGCTGGCCGGCCGCGTACTGGTCGACGAGCAGAAGCAGACCAAGCCGGGCCTCGCGGTGGAACAGGATGCGGCGCTGCGGCTGCTGGGCGGCGACCTGCGCTACGTGAGCCGCGGCGGGCTGAAGCTGGAAGGAGCGCTGCGGCACTGGGGCATTTCGCTCGATGGGCGCGATTGCGTCGATGTGGGCGCCTCGACCGGCGGTTTCTCCGACTGCATGCTGCAGCATGGGGCGCGCAGCGTGCTCGCCGTCGATACCGGCTGGGGACAGATCGCGCAGCGGCTGCGGAGCGACGCGCGCGTGCTGCTGATGGAGCGCACTAACGCGCGGAAGCTTGAGCCGGGCGAGCTGGCGCGGGCTGCGCAGCAGTTTTCAACCACCCTGCGCGATCTTACGTTCTTCGCGATGGATGTTTCGTTCATCTCGGCCACGTTGGTGCTGCCGCCGGTGCTGCTGGCCGCGCCTTCGCTCAGCGAAGCGGTGATCCTGGTGAAGCCGCAGTTTGAGGCCGGCCGCGCGTGGGTGGGCAAGGGCGGCATTGTGCGCGACCCCGCCGCGCACAAGCTGGCGCAGGCGCGGGTTCGGGACTGCGTGCTGGAGCAGGGCGGGTTTGGTCTCGAAACGATAGAATCGCCGATCACCGGGACCGAGGGCAATCGCGAGTTTCTGCTGCACGCGCGGTGGGAGCCGCGATTGGCGGAGTAGGTTGAGCCTTGCGCAAGCGCCATGCTCCCAGCCAAGCTGGGGCGCAGCTCCCAGCCAAGCTGGGGCGCAGCTCCCAGCCAAGCTGGGGCGCAGCTCCCAGCCAAGCTGGGGCGCAGCTCCCAGCCAAGCTGGGGCGCCAGCTCCCAGCCAAGCTGGGGCGCCAGCTCCCAGCCAAGCTGGGGCGCCAGCTCCCAGCCAAGCTGGGGCGCAGCTCCCAGCCAAGCTGGGGCGCCAGCTCCCAGCCAAGCTGGGGCGCCAGCTCCCAGCCAAGCTGGGGCGCCAGCTCCCAGCCAAGCTGGGGCGCCAGCTCCCAGCCATTACACTGGGCAGTATGCGCACGATAGCGATCGTCTCCAAACCACAAAAGCCTGAGCTCTCCGCGATCCTGGTTGAGCTGATCGGTTGGCTGCGCGCCCGCGGGTTTGAGCCGGTGCTCGACGCCATCAGCGGAACGTATACCTCGATCGCGCCGGTCGTCGCGCGCGAGAAGATGGCCGAGCATGACCCGGCACTGGTGATCGTGCTGGGCGGCGATGGCACGCTGCTCGCGGCGTCGCGGGTATTCGCGCGGCTGGGCACGCCGATGCTGAGCGTCAATCTCGGGTCGCTGGGCTTCCTGACAGAGGTGCGCCTGAGCGACCTGTATGCGACGCTCGACGCGTGGTGCGTGGACTGCGGCACGCTCGATGTGCGCTCCATGCTGCATGCCGAGCTGTGGCGCGACGAAGAAAAAATCTCGGAACACGAAGCGCTGAACGATGCGGTGATCTCGAAGGGCACCATCGCGCGCATCGGGCAGTTCAGCGTCACGGTCGATGGCCACCTGGCCGCTGAGTACCGCGCCGACGGCGTGATCGTCGCGACGCCGACCGGTTCGACCGCCTACTCGCTCTCGGCGAACGGGCCGGTGCTCGATCCCGGCGTGGATGCGCACATCGTGACGCCGGTGTGCCCGCACCTGCTGACCATGCGGCCGCTGGTGGTGCGCGGCGATGCCCGGCTGCAGATCCGTGTGGTCGATGGAACGGAGCCGACGTTCCTCACGGTGGATGGCCAGGAATCGCAAGCGCTGCATGAGGGCGACGAGCTGCTGTGCTGGCGCTCGGAGTACAAGGTGAAGCTGCTGCGCGTGGGCACGGGCTCGTTCTACGACGTGCTGCGGACCAAGCTCAAGTGGGGCGAACGTTGAGCTTTATCGCGGTGAAACAATGCGTACAGTCCGCAGAAAGTCGAACGTGCCGGAAGGCGAAAGCGTGAGCGGGCTCAGGCGCTTGTTCACGACCGCCACTGTGTCCTGATACCACAGGTTGAGTACGGGCAGGTCATGCGCGAGCTGCTGCTGAACGAGCTTGTAATCGCGGGTTTGCTGCGCGCGGTCCGGGTTGCGCGCGGCGTCGGCAAGCAGTGCATCGACTTTCGCGTTTGCGTAGAAGCCGCGGTTCGCCCCGTGCGGCGGCGTCTTCGTCGAGGCGTAGGCATAGGCAAGAATATCGGGCGCTTCGTTGCCGCCAATCCAGTTCGACAGCGCCATCGCGAACGCGCCTTTGGTCATGTCGGCATAGAAAGTAGCGAACTCGTAGGAGCGAATATCGAGCGCGATGCCGACGCGTGCGAGCTGCGACTGCAGCACCGCGCAGATCAGGCGCCGGGTCTCGTCGGTCGAGCTCTTGAGCACCAGGTGGAAGCGCGTGCCGTCCGCGCCGCGCTTGTAGCCGGCTGCATCGAGCAATGCATTGGCCGCTGCCGGGTCGAAGGGGTGCTGCTCGCCATCGTCGGTGTAAGCCCAGTGCTCCGGCGGCAGCACGCTGTTGGCGATGCGGGCGCGGCCGTCGATCAGGGTGCGGATAATGAGCTTGCGGTCGACCGCCTGCGCAATCGCGTCGCGCACGCGCACGTCGCGCAGGTGCGCATCGCGCAGGTTGTAGACGACGTACACAACGCTGGTACCCGGTGCGCTTTGCACGCGCAGGTGCGGCTCCCGCGCGAGCGAGGGCAGGATGTCGGTGGGCAGCGCGTTCACTTCGACATCGGCCGAACCTTTCTGCAGCTCGAGCGCGCGTGTGATCGCGTCCGGCACGACGGAAAAGCGCACCCCGTCGATCGCTGGCTGCGGGCCCGTGTAGAGCGGATTGCGCCGCACGATGACGTCTTTGTCCTGCTCCTGGCTGACGAAGAGAAAAGGTCCGCTGCCCACCGGATGGCGCCAAAAGTCGCGGCCGCTGCCGTAAGGGATCACGCCGAAGACGCCGTCGCACAGGTTCAGCAGCAGGCCTGTGTCGGGGGTTTTGAGGTGCACGACGATGGTCCCGGCATCGAGCGCGTCGACCGATTTCCAGGTCCTGAAGGAGGCGGTCTTGACGCTCGGGATGGAGCCGTTGAGCAGCGTGTCGAGCGACCACTTTACGTCGCGCGCTGTCAGCGGCCGGCCGTCGGCAAAGCGAACGCCGGAGCGGAGATGAAAGACATAGGTGAGTGGATCGGGCGTGGCCCAGCTGGTGGCGAGGGCTGGTTCAAGGCCGAAGTGCGCATTGCGGCGGACCAGCGGATCGAACAGCAGCGAGTCGATGCGTTCGGAGTAGGCGTCTGTGCCCACGCGCGGGTCGAGGTTGGTGGGGCTGCTCTCGATCAAAACCGTAACAGTATTGCCGGCGGCCTTGTGCGCGCCGCAGCCTGCGAGCAACAGCATAACTGCAACCGCGGCGGTTGCATACAAGCGCTTAACCACAGGTAGCCTGCCCCAGAACAACAGCCTCGCGGGCGCCGGTCGCGGTCGGGACGTTGCCAGGCTGGCCGTGCCAGCTCATGTAGGCCAACAGCGCGAACGCCGCGGCCTCCTTGGCTTCAACGGGCAGCGGCGTCAGTAGCGACGAATCGAAGGTGGAGAGCAGGCGGATGCCTCGGGGGGCGAGAAGCTCATCGAGCATGCGCATCAGGGTCGCGTTCTTCGCGCCGCCGCCGGAGACGATGAGGTCGGTCTTCAGATCGATTGCTGTTACAAATCGGTCGAGCGCCAGCAGGATGGAGTGCGCGGTGAGCGCGGTCGCGGTGGCGATGGCGTCTTCGGGAGCCTTGCTCAGCTTGCGGCAGGCGCGCAGCAAACCCGCGGCAAAGCGGGCGCCGAACTGCTCGCGCCCGGCCGAGCGCGGCGGCAGCTGGCCGAAGAAGGGCTCGCGCAGGATTTGCTCGACGACCGGCAGCAGAACGCGGCCGCGCGCAGCTGTGCGGCCGTTATGGTCGAAGGCTTTGCCGAAAAGCTGGTGCATGAGCGCGTCAATGACCATGTTGCCCGGCCCGGTGTCGAAGGCGATCGTCGCCGCGCTGCTCGCGAGCGGAGGCACGACCGTCAGGTTGCCGATGCCGCCGATGTTCTGCAGCACTCGGGTGCGCCGCGCATCGCGGTAGAGCGCTTCATCGAGCAGTGAAACCAGCGGCGCACCCTGGCCGCCGGCGGCCATGTCGGCGGAGCGGAAACTTGAGACCACCGGCGCCCCGGCCGCGCGGGCCAGCGGAGCCATCTCGCCGATCTGCCAGGTGCAGGCGAAGCGTTCACCCGCGTAAAGCGCCGCTGTGCCCTGGTGATAGATGGTCTGCCCATGGCAGCCGACGAGATCGATGGCTCCGGAGTGCACCGCGCGCGTTTTCTCAATCGCGCTGGCGTAGGCGAGGCCCAGGCGCCAGTGCAGGCGCGCCAGTTCGGCCGTGCTGGTGCGTGCGGCATCCTGCGCCGCAAGCACAGCTTCGCGCAGTGCTTTCGAGAAAGCGAAACCGCGATGCGCGAGCAGTTCGAGCGAGACGCTGGATCCCGCTCTGCCGGAGCTGCGTCTGCGCGGGGAGATGTGCACCAACGCTACGTCGATGCCGTCGGCCGAGGTGCCGCTCATCATGCCGGCGACTGTGAGCGGGCGCAAACGCTGCGCGGTTCTCGCTACTGCTGGTGCGCGCTTTTCTGTCACGATGCGGCTGCTTTCTGGCGTGGTTTTCCCTGGGTTTCCTCCGGCCCCGTATTGGCTTGCCGGGCCGCGTCTATTTCCGCGCTGAAGCTAAAAATCTCCGCGCGGATGCGCGTGAGCTGCGCGTCCGTGGCATTGCGCGGCAGCTGCGGGTGCAGCAGGCGGCCTTTCTGTAACAGAACGCGCACATACGCGCGGCGCACCAGCGCGCGAAACGCCGGGGAGCGCTCCGCCTCGGCGAGCACGGCTTCGTAGGCGCGAAAGATGAGCGCTGGCTCCTTGCAGATCTCGAGCAGGTCAGAGCCTGCTTCGATTGCGCGCACCGCTGCTTCCTCCATGCTCATCCGCGTCAGCAGGCCGCCCATTTCCATATCGTCCGAGAGGATGAGGCCCTCGAAGCCGATGCGCCGGCGAAGAATTTCCGTGATCCAGAAACGCGAGGCGGACGCAGGCTCGTCAGCTGCCTGCGCTACGGCTGGATAACAGGCGTGCGCGACCATAACAATGGGCAGGTGCGACAGCAGCTCCCGATAGGGCGCGATGTCTTCGTCCCACAACTGCTGCCAGCTGCGCTCTATGCGCGGAGTGGCCGCGTGCGAGTCGAGCGTGCCGCCGCCGAGGCCCGGAAAGTGCTTACCGCAGCCCAGTACACGCTCCATACGCAGCCCCTCAAGAAACGGCAGCGCGTAGCCGACCACTGCCTCAGGTGTGTGCCCGTAGACGCGTGTGCGCATCACCGGCGCCGACTCCGGCAGTGCGAGATCGAGCACCGGCGCGAACGTTGTGTTGAAGCCGAGCAGGCGGGCGGCACAACCGATGAGCCGCCCGTGCCGCATCGCATTGCGTCTGCTGCCTGTAGCGGACACGGCAGCCGCTGAAGGGCTCGCGGCGAGCAGGTCGCGCAGGCGATCGACGAGGCCGCCCTCCAGGTCGAGCGCGCGCAGCGCAGGCACATGCTCGCCCTCGCCGGCTGCTGCCGCAGTCGCTTCGCGCAGCAGCTCGGTCGTCTGCCCAGCCTCTTCAATGTTACGCCGGAACAAAACGAAGCCGCCGGGCCGCAGCAGCCGCAGCCAGGCGCGCTCGGCAGCGTCGAGCGCGGGACCGCCAAGACCCACGAGCAGCAGCTGACCCACCTGGTGGCGCAGAGGAACGCTCATGCGGAAGCCTTGCTCACGCGCAGTTCCTCTTGCAGTTCCTGCAGGAGGTTGAGCGCCTGCAGCGGCGTCAGGGTATTCACGTCGGTCTGCTCGACGCGATCGACAATGCGCTGCGAGAGCGGCGTGAACATGGTGAGCTGCATGGGCTCGGGCGTTCCGGTAAGGCCAGGCGCGAGTTCCGCGGCGAGCTCATGCCGCTCGGCTCGTTCATGCGCGCGCAGCACCTGCCGCGCGCGCGTCAGCACGCGCTGCGGCACGCCGGCCAGCCGCGCCACGTCGATGCCGTAGCTCTTGTTCGCCGCGCCCGGCTCGATGGTGTGCAGAAACACGATGCCGCCTGGCGTCTCCTTCACCGAAACGCGCACGTTGCGCAGGTGCGGCAGCTGCTCGGCCAGCATGGTGAGCTCGTGATAGTGCGTGGCGAACAGCGTACGCGCACCGATGGAGTTGTGGATGTGCTCGAGCGTGGCCCAGGCCAGCGCCAGACCGTCGAAGGTCGCGGTGCCGCGGCCCATCTCATCGAGCAGCACGAGAGAGCGTGCGGTCGCGGTGTTCAGGATGGTCGCGGTCTCGGTCATCTCGACCATGAATGTGGAGCGGCCATGCGCTACATTGTCGCTTGCGCCGATGCGGGTGTACACGCGGTCGGCGAGCGAAAAGCGCATGCTCGTCGCCGGCACAAACGAGCCCATCTGCGCCAGGATGACGAGCAGCGCGGCCTGGCGCAGGTAGGTGCTTTTGCCGCCCATGTTGGGCCCGGTGATGAGCAGGATGCTGCTCGATTCGCTGTCGAGATAAAGGTCGTTCGGCGTGAACCGCTCCACACCGCTGCGCTCCATCATCGCCTCGATGACCGGATGGCGCGCCGCGGCGGCTTCGAGCACGCACGCGGAGGCTTCGAGCAGGACCGGCTCGGTCCAGCCGCGCTCCGCCGCAAGGTGCGCGAAGGCGGCCAGCAGGTCGATCTCGGCCAACACGGCGCTGACAGAGCGGACGCGCCCGGCGCTCTCGAGAACTGTAACCCGCAACGTGGCAAATAGCTCTTTCTCGATCTCGACCGACCGCTCCTGCGCGGTGAGGATGCGGTGTTCAAGCTCCTTAAGCTCGGGCGTGGTGTAGCGCTCCGCATTCACGAGCGTCTGCTTGCGTTCGTAATCCGCCGGGACGTGGCGCAGGTTGGCGCGCGTGATCTCGAGGTAGTAGCCGAACACCGAGGTAAAGCGGACCTTGAGCGAGCCGATGCCGGTGCGCAAGCGCTCGCGTGTTTCAATCGCGGCGATGGCCGCGCGTCCATCGCCGCTGGCCGCTCGCAGCAGGTCGAGCTCCGCATGCACGCCTGCCGCAATCAGGCCGCCCTCCGCAAGCGTTGCCGGCGGCTCAGGCACGAGCTTAGCGGTGATGCTTGCTTCCAGCTCCGGCAGCGTATCCATGCGCGTGCGCAGCAGCTTCCACGGCTCGGCCGCGAGCTGGTCGAGCGCGGCGCACACGGCAGGCAGCACGCGCAGCGAACCGGCAAGCGCAAGCAGGTCGCGCGGCCCGGCGTTCTCGAGCGCTATGCGGGAGAGCAGCCGTTCCAGGTCAAGCACACTGCCGAGCGCGCGGCGCAGTTCCTCGCGTGCGATCAGCCCGCGGCTGAGCTCGGCGACGGCACGGTAGCGCGCGCGGATGGGCGCGGCCTCGGCGAGCGGCCGCAGGATGGTGGCGCGCAGCAGGCGCTTACCCATCGGCGTCTGGCAGCAGTCAAGCGTGTGGGCCAGCGTTGCTTCCGGACCGCTATTGCGAAACAACGGCTCGATCAGCTCGAGGTTGCGTACCGAGACCTGATCGAGCTGCAAGTGTTCGCCGCGCTCGAGGAAGCGCAGCGTGTCAATGTGCTGGAGCGCGCTGCGCTGAGTGTTCTGCGCGTAGTGCAGCACCGCGCCCGCGGCAATGGCGGCGGCTGTGTGCCCGGCCAGGCCGAAGCCCTCGAGCGAACGCGCGCCAAGCTGCCGTTCGAGCAGCGGCAGCGCGTAGTTCGCGGTAAAGACCCACTCATCGAGCGTGGTCCTGGTACGAACGCGCTCAAGCGCGCGCAGCGACGTCTCATCGGCGAGCAGCAGGGGATTGGCCGAGGGCAGCAGCACCTCGCTCGCGCCGGAGTTTGCGAGCGCATCGGCGCACTGCGCGACAGCGTCGGGCCCGGTCCACTCACTGGCCCGGAACTCGCCCGTGGAAAGGTCCAGCAGGGCCAGCCCCGCGACCACGGCCGGCTCTTTGCCGCCCTCTCGCGTGCCAACATGCAGCGCGGCCAGGTAATTGTTTTCTCCAGAATCAAGCGCCGCGTCAGCGATGGTGCCCGGCGTGAGCACGCGCGTAACCTCACGGCGCACGATCTTCTTCGCCTGCTTCGGGTCCTCCATTTGCTCGCAGACGGCAACGCGAAAACCCCTACGCAGCAGCCGCGCAATATGCGCCTCGGCCGAGTGGAAGGGCACGCCGCACATGGGGATGGCGCGTTCTTTATCGCGCGAAGTCAGGGTGATGCCCAGTTCGCGGGCAGCGACCTGAGCGTCCTGAAAGAACAATTCGTAGAAGTCGCCGAGACGAAAGAAAAGAAGAGCGTCCGGGTGCTGCTGCTTGGCGGCCGTATACTGCCGCATCAGCGGCGTCTGCGCTTCATTCACAGGCGCGCTGAGTTCGGCCGCTGGCGTTAAAACAGGCTTGAGGGAGGCATCGCTCACTGGCGTGGACAGGATACCGCATCGCGCCCCTGCCAGCGCACCGGCAAGTCAGCCGAGGTGCAACAAAAGAGGCCGCTCGCCGCGCAGCCTCTTTGCGTCAACTCTGCGAGCTCCAGTCGTGGCGCCTAGTCGCGGTTTTCGGAGTCCGAGCCGTGCTGCTTCACCATCTTGTTGTAAATGCCCAGCAGCAGGAACGGCGCGGCCCACTGGCCGACAAACAGGGCATTCTCATCGCGGCCCTGCGTCTTCAGGATGAGCGAACCAATGATGGATGCGAACGAAGCGCCGAGAAAGAACGAGCTCGGCAGCTTCGCGCTGTAGCTCTCCATCAACGACGTAACCTGGTCTTCCTGAATATCTCCTGCGTGTACGCGATAGTCCGACATAGCAACCCTCCAGGGCTTGTGATGAAAGTGGTCGAGCGCGCCGCTCGGGTACCGCTCGGCACACTGCATCATGCTGACAGTGTGAGAGATGAACCCGCTCCCTGTTTTCGTTGCCGCGCGCGCTGCGAATTTCTTTTCCAGCACCAACATCGGCGCCTCGCACCGGAAATCGCTTTTCAGTCCGCGGCGAAACGACGAGCAGCGCCACCGTATACTTAAGGTTCAGGCGAAACCGATGGAACTGCTCTGGATACGCGCCGCAACCGCGATGTACGGCCTCGCCAGCGTCTGCGCGCTGCCGGCCGTGCTGTGGGCCCGGGTGCGCTTCCGCACGGCCGCGCTGGCGCTGGCGCTTTCGGCCGCCGTGCTGCAATGTGTCGCCTTCGCCGAGGCCTTCGCGCGCACCCACCGCTTCACGCCCTCTGGCCTGCATGAGGTCCAGGCGGCGCTGGGGCTGCTCATCGCGGCCGCCTTCCTGCTGATCGCCGCGCGCTACCGCACGGTTTCCTTCGGGTTGTTCGCGATGCCCATGGCCTTTCTGCTGGCGCTGCCGTCCGCGCTGGGGCCTGACCGCTACTCCTTCTCTTCGCCCCTGGTGCGCGGCGGCTGGATCGCCGTACACGTCGCCGCGCTGCTCGCGGCCGACACGGCGCTGGTGTTCTCGCTGCTTGCCAGCTTCCTTTACCTGCTGCAGGAGCGGCGCCTGAAAGACAAGCAGGCGCCCGGATTCTTCGCCTGGCTGCCGCCGCTGGAAACCATGGACCGCATCGCGCAGTCCACACTGGTGCTGGGCTTCCTCTGCATGACTTTGGGGCTGTTCGCCGGTTCGTTGATTGCACAGGAACGAGTGGGCGCGGCCTACTTCCTCGACCCTAAAGTGCTGCTCTCTTTCGGCATGTGGCTCATCTATGTATTCATCCTTCTGGTGCGGCAGTCCAAGGGGCTGCGCGGGCGCCAGGCGGTGTATGTGTCCTCGATCGCCTTCCTGGTGGTGCTCAGCGTGTGGGCGGCCAACCTTCTCAGCTCGGTGCACAGGTTCCCATCGCAATGAAGTTTCTGGTCACAGGCCTCAACCATCGCCACGCGCCGGTCGAGCTGCGCGAGCAGGTCGCGATCCCCGCCGACGACCTGCCCGCGGCGCTGGCGGCGCTGCGCGCCTTGCCGCATGTGCGCGAGGCCATGATCCTGTCCACCTGCAACCGCGTGGAACTGTTTGCCGCCTACACGGACAAGGCTCCCGATCTTGTACAGTTTTTGGTCCAGCGCTTCCCGGTCAGCGCGAGCGAGCTGCGGGCGCACCTCTACCAGCATCGCGATGCGGAAGCCGTGCGCCACCTGTTTCGCGTGGCGGCGAGTCTCGACTCGATGGTCGTGGGCGAGCCGCAAATCCTGGGACAGGTCAAGGAGGCATTCGCCGCGGCGCGCACGGCCGGCGTGGTAGGCGGCGAGCTGGAGCGGCTGCTGCAGAGCGCGTTTTCAGTGGCCAAGCGGGTCCGCACCGAAACCACTATCGGGTCGAGCTCGGTCTCGATCGCGAGCGTCGCGGTCGACCTGGCGCTCAAGATTTTTGGCTCGCTGCACGGCAAGCGGGTGCTGCTGGTGGGCGCGGGCAAAATGGGCGAGCTGGCGGCGCGGCACCTGCTTTCGCACGGTGCCAGTTCCATGCTGGTGACCAACCGGACGCTTCCGCGCGCCGAGCGCCTGGCGCAGAGTTTCGGCGGCCGCGTGCTGCCCTATGGCGACCTGCTGGCGCAGGCCGACCAGGCCGACATCCTCATCACTTCCACCGGTTCGCACGAGTTCGTCTTCCGCCGCGAGGATGGCGCGCGCTTTCTGCACCGCCGTCGCGGGCGCCCCATGTTCTTTATCGACATAGCCGTGCCGCGCGACGTGGACCCGGAGATGAACAAGGTAGACGGCGTGTTTCTGTACGACATCGACGACCTGCAGAGCGTGGCCGCGGCCAACCTGGCCGACCGCTCGCGCGAGGCTGCCGCAGCCGAGCGGCTGGTCGAGCGCGAGGTGGAGCAGTTCGCCCGGCGCACGCAGGTGCTGGATGTGGTGCCGTCGTTGCGAGCGCTCCAGGGCAGTGTGGAAGCGATGCGGCAGACGGAGCTGCGCCGCGCGGCCGCCCGCCTCGAAAGCTTGACGCCAATGCAGAGAGAGGCAGTCGAAACGCTTACCCGCGGGCTCGCGAACAAGTTTCTGCACGCGCCGCTGCAGGCGCTCCGCTCTGCCGCCGAGCAGGGTGACGGCGAGCGCCTCTCCCTGCTGCGCAGCACGTTTCACCTGCCAGAGCAGGAAGACGCGGAGCCCGCCCGCGAGCCGCGGCGCGATGCGGAAGCGGCAGCACTCGAGCCCGAGGCCGTGCCGGTGGAGCGCCGCTGATGCAGATCCGCATCGGCTCCCGGGGCTCGGCGCTCGCCCTGTGGCAGTCGGAGCATATCGCGGGCAAACTGCGCGCCACCGGACACACGGTGTCCATCGAAGTGATTCGCACCACCGGCGACCGCATGCAGGGTGTCGCGTTCACCAAGGTGGGCACCAAGGGTATGTTCACCCAGGAGATCGAGGAGGCGCTGATCGGCAGGCGCGTGGACCTCGCGGTGCACAGCCTGAAAGACCTGCCGACGGAGCTCGACCCGGCCTTCACGCTGGCCGCTCTGCCGCGCCGCGCCGACCCTCGCGACGCCTTCGTCTCCGAAAAATACATGAGCTTCGCGTCGCTTCCATCTGGCGCCCGCGTAGGCACTAGCAGTCTCCGTCGGCAGTCGCAGCTGCGCGCGCATCGGCGCGACCTCGAGTACATCGAGTTCCGCGGCAATGTCGACACGCGCCTGCGCAAGTTGGCCGACGGCGAGGCGGAAGCCTGCGTGCTGGCCTGCGCGGGGCTCGACCGGCTGGGCCGCACCGCGATGCTGCGCGAGCGTTTGTCCCCCGAGATCGCCTGCCCGGCGCCGGGGCAGGGCGCGCTCGCGATCGAGGTGCGCGCCGGCGATGAGGCGATGCTGAATGCGCTGGCCTTTCTGGATGACGCGCAGACCCGTTTCGCGGTGACCGCGGAGCGTGCCGCCCTGGGCGCGCTGGGCGGCGGCTGTCAGGTGCCGATCGGCATCTACTGCGACCCGCACCGCGACCACTGGCTGATCCAGGGCGCCGTATCGCTTGCGGAGGCCGATGCCGCCGTTCGCGTCCTGCTGGAACACCGCACCGAAGAGCAGCCCCGGGACCTGGGCCTGCGGCTTGCCGAGGAACTGCTGCGGCAGGGCGCAGGCGCGCTGCTGGCCAGCTGACCATGCTGCCGCTGGCCGGGCGCCGCATCGTGGTCACGCGCACGCGCGAGCAGTCGAGCACCCTGGCTGAAGCGCTGCGCGAGATGGGCGCGGACGTGCTCGAAGTGCCGACCATTCGCATCGCGCCGCCCGCCTCCTACGCACCGCTCGATGACGCACTCGCGCGCCTCGCCGAGTACGACGTGCTCCTCGTAACCAGCGCCAACACCGCGCGTGTGCTCGCCGCGCGCAAGCCCGCACCGTGGTCGGAACAACCCTTCACTGTAGCAGTCGGGCCGGCAACCGCGAAGGCGCTTGTTCAGCTCGGCTTGCGAGTCGATCGGCAACCCCAGCCCGCCGTTGCCGAATCCGTCGTTCGCGATCTCGCGCCGCTCGCTGGCGGCAAGCGCATGCTGCTGCCTCAGGCCGCGGTGGCTCGCGACCTGCTGCCCCGGGCCTTGCGGCAAGCCGGAGCCACGGTCGACGTGGTCGAAGCGTACCGCACCGTGCTGGTCGAAGAGTCGCGCGCGGTTTTGCACGCCGCCTTCGCGCCCGGCGTACCGCCCGTGCACGCGGTTACGTTCACCAGCTCTTCCACTGTCGACAACTTCTTCGCGCTCCTGGGCTGCGATGCCGCGCGGCAAGCGCTGGAGCGAAGCCTCGCCTGCTCCATCGGGCCGGTCACCAGTGCCACGCTGCGCGAGCGCGGCGTGGCACCCGCTGTGGAAGCGGCCGAGCACGATGTGAACGGCCTGCTCGCCGCGGTTCTGCGCATAACGGTGCTGTAGCCGCTTCCCTAGCAGCGGTAGAGCTTGCGCCAAAGAACATGCTGTTGCGGTATTCCGCAACGCAAACTCCCGGGTTCAACCGACCATCAGCACAACCTTGCCGCCAGCACCCTTCTCCGCCAACCGCGTCGCCTCCTGCACCTCGGCCAATGGAAACGTTTTCGCGATCGGAACCCTGAGCGCCCCGCGCGCGACTTCGTCGGCAAGCTCATACAGGCGCGATGCGTCGGGCGTTGCCATGAGGGCCTCCACACGAATTCCGCGCCCCGGCGGGTGCTTCGGGCCGCCGATCGTTGAGGCATACACGCCGTTGTCGCGCAGCACCTTCAGCGCGTGCTCCTGCACCACGCCTCCCACTGTATCCGCAACAACGTCCAGGTCGTGCAGGTGCACCATCTCGGTGGGATCGTCGAGCGCGACCACCTGCTGGGCGCCCAGCGTCGCCGCTTCTTCCTTTTGCGATGCGCGCACACCGGCGATAATGCGTGCGCCGCGCCCGCGGGCGACATGCACCGCGACGCGCCCCACACTGCCCAGCGCCCCGGTAATCAGAATAGTCTGCCCGCTCTCGACCTTCGCCGCCCGCTCGATCAGCTGCGCGCCGGTCAGCAGCACCAGCGGCAGCGAGCCAGCCTGTTCAAAGCTCATCCCGTCTGGAATGGGCGCAAGCACATCGGCCTTCGCGGTCGCGTACTCGGCATAGGTGCCATTGGCCAGGCCCATCACGCGCATGCCTTTGGCAAAGCCGTTCACGCCGGAGCCGGCTTCGTCCACTTCGCCGGCCAGGTCGCGGCCCAGGATCTCCGGCAAGTCCAGAGGAAACATCGCCTTTTCCGCGCCGGAGCGGATCTTCCAGTCGACCGGGTTGATGCTGGTCGCACGCACCCGAACGCGGACCTCGCCGGCTCCGGCCTCCGGCAGATCTTCCTCTTCGTACCGCAACTCGCTCATATCTCCGTAGGCGTGCATTACGACAGCTTTCATTGGCTTTCAAGCTCCTCTTCCTAGCTGAGATGCGAAGCCTCCCGACAGCGCCCGGAGAGCAATCCTGTTACCATTAGTGGAATCCACGCATTGGAGCTCGGATGCACGCGATACTTGCGCTCGAAGACGGGCGCATCTTCCCGGGGGACGGCTACGGAGCCAAGGGCGAGTGCTCCGGAGAAGTCGTTTTCAATACCTCTCTGACCGGCTACCAGGAAATCTTTACCGATCCGTCCTACGCCGGGCAGATCGTCGTTCTCACCAATCCCCAAATCGGCAACTATGGCACCAACCAGGCGGACGCGGAATCGAGCAAGCCTTACATCGAAGGGTTGATCGTGCGCGAGTTTTCCGCTGTCAGTTCCAACTGGCGCTCGGAGCAGGTTGCCGACGAATATCTCGAGCGCTACGGCGTACCCGTTCTATCGGAGATTGATACCCGCGCGCTGGTGCGCCATCTGCGCACGAACGGCGTAATGCGCGGCGTGATCTCGACCGTCGAGCGCGATCCGGCAGTGCTGGTCGCGAGGGCGCGCGCTCTGCGCAAGATGGACGGCACCGATCTGGCCAGTGTCGTAAGCACGAAGACCGCATACGAGTGGAAGCAGCGCGAGCGCGACCCGCTGCAGCCGGGCGTGGACACAGCGCAGCGGAAGCGCGATCTGCACGTGGTGGCCTACGACTACGGCATCAAGCAAAACATTCTGCAGATGCTGGGCGAGCAGGGTTGCCGCGTGACGGTGGTGCCGGCGCGGACGACCGCCGACGATGTGCTTTCGCTCAAACCGGACGGCGTGTTTCTGTCGAACGGACCGGGCGACCCCGAGCCGTTGACGTATGCGAACGAGGCCATTCGCGGCCTCGCCGGCCGCACGCCCGTATTCGGGATCTGCCTGGGGCATCAACTGATCGGGCAGGCGTTGGGCGGCAAGACATTCAAGCTCAAATTCGGCCATCACGGCGGCAATCATCCGGTCAAGCAGCTCTCTACCGGACGCGTCGAAATCACCAGCCAAAACCATAACTACGCCGTCGACCCGGACTCGCTCAACGCGAACGAGGTCGAGCTGACGCACATCAACCTGAACGACCAGACGCTCGAAGGCCTGCGGCACCGGACGATGCCGCTGGTCAGCGTGCAGTACCACCCGGAGGCGAGCCCCGGGCCGCATGACTCGCACTATCTGTTCGGCGATTTCCGCAGGATGATGGATGAGTGGAAAAGGAAATAGCTTCAAGTACGATGGAGGGAGAGCGGCATGGTTGTACTACATCTCAACGAGGAGTTAAGCGCGAGGCTAGAGCAAATGGCAGCATCGGCGCACATGAGTACTGAAGCTTACGCCCAGGAACTGTTGAGACAGGCAGTCGAGGAAGCAGACGACCTGGATCTTGCGATGGAAGAACACCGGCAGGACGGAACCACGATATCTCTTGAAGAAGTGAAGCGTGAACTTGATCTGGACCGTCGAGTTTGAGCCCCGTGCACTCCGGCAGCTCAGCAAGCTAGACCGCCGCATTGCGGAGCAGATCACCAAGGTTCTTGAGGAACGCATCGCGACACATGACAATCCTCGGGAGCTTGGTAAAGCGATGAGAGGTAAGTGGAAAGGACTCTGGCGCTTTCGCGTTGGCGATTACCGCGTTATCTGCGACATTCGGGATACGGAACTGTTAATCCTCGCTATCTCAGTTGGCCACCGCAAAGAAATTTACGATTAGGGGCAAGATGCCACGCAGGAACGACATCGCCAAGATACTCGTGATCGGCTCCGGGCCTATCGTCATCGGCCAGTCGGCTGAGTTCGACTACTCCGGCACCCAGGCCTGCAAGGCCTTGCGCGCCGAGGGCTACGAGGTGGTGCTGGTCAACTCAAACCCGGCCACCATCATGACCGATCCCGAGTTAGCCGACCGCACTTATATCGAGCCGCTCACCATCGCCTATGTTGAAGAGATCCTGCGCATCGAGACAGAAATGCTGGCCGGCCGCGAGGGTATCTTCGCCGTACTGCCGACGGTCGGCGGCCAGACCGCGCTCAACCTGGCCGTCGACTTAGCCGACGCCGGGATCCTCGATAAGTACGGGATCGAGCTGATCGGCGCCAAGCTTGAAGCGATCAAGAAAGCCGAAGACCGCCTGTTGTTCAAGGACGCGATGGCGCGCATCGGCCTCGACGTACCGAAGTCCGCATTAGTCGACAACCTGCGCGACGGCCTCGAGTTCGCGACCAAGCTCGGCTTTCCCGTCATCATCCGCCCTTCGTTTACCCTCGGCGGCTCGGGAGGCGGCATCGCTTACAACCGCGAGGAGTTGATGGAAATCCTGGCCCGCGGGCTCGATCTTTCGCCGGTGCACGAGTGCTTGCTCGAAGAATCGGTCCTGGGCTGGAAGGAGTACGAACTCGAAGTCGTGCGCGACCTCGCCGACAACGTCATCATTATCTGCTCCATCGAGAACATGGACCCGATGGGCGTGCACACCGGCGACTCCATCACCGTCGCCCCCGCGCAGACGCTCACCGACCGCGAGTACCAGGCGATGCGCTCGGCCGCCATCGCGATTATCCGCGAGATCGGCGTCGAGACCGGCGGCTCGAACGTCCAGTTCGCCGTGAACCCCGCGAACGGCCGTATGACAGTCATCGAAATGAATCCCCGCGTCTCGCGCTCTTCCGCGCTCGCTTCAAAGGCCACGGGTTTTCCCATCGCCAAGATCGCGGCCAAGCTCGCCGTCGGCTACACGCTCGACGAGATCCCGAACGACATCACGCGCATGACGCCAGCCTGCTTCGAGCCTTCCATCGATTACGTCGTCGTCAAGATTCCGAAGTGGCAGTTCGAGAAGTTTCCCGACGCGGACCAGAGTCTGAGCCCGCAGATGAAGTCGGTCGGCGAGGTGATGGCGATGGGCCGCACCTTCAAGGAAGCGCTGATGAAAGCGGTCCGCGCGCTGGAAACCGGCAAACGCACCGGCGCGGAAATCCTTGACCCGAAGCAGCTTACCTATCGCCTGGTAACCCCGCAGCCCGAGCGGCTGAATTACATTCGGTTCGCCTTCAGCCGCGGCATGAGCGTGCGCGAGGTCGCGCGCCTCACCTCGATGGACTCCTGGTTCCTGCACCAGATCAAGGAGATCACCGATACGCTCGGTGCGCTGGCCCTCGTCTCGCCACAAGATATGCAACCGCAGCAGTTACGGAAAGCCAAGCGCATGGGAATCTCCGACGAGCGGCTTGCTGAGACCTGGAAACTTGCCGGCGCCGAAGGCGTGGAGCAGGTGCGGCGCCAGCGCCACGCACACGGCATCAAGCCGGTCTTTAAGCTCGTCGATACCTGCGCGGCGGAGTTCGAATCGAGCACGCCCTATCTTTACTCCACCTACGACGAAGAAGATGAAGCGCCGCCAACCGCCGCGCGCAAGGTCATCATTCTCGGCTCGGGCCCGAACCGCATCGGGCAGGGAATCGAGTTCGATTACTGCTGCTGCCATGCCGCGTTTGCCCTGCGCGAAGACGGCTTTGAGACCGTGATGGTCAACTGCAATCCCGAGACCGTCTCGACCGATTACGACACCAGCGACCGGCTATACTTCGAGCCGCTGACGCTTGAAGACGTGCTCGCCGTCTATGAGCACGAAGCCTCGGCCGGCGCCCAGATCGGCATGATCGTGCAGTTCGGCGGACAAACGCCGCTCAATCTGGCGCAGCGTTTGAAAGCGGCGGGTGTGCCGATCATCGGCACCAGTCCTGAGTCGATCGACCTTGCCGAAGACCGCAAACGGTTTGGCAAGCTGCTTGAAGAACTCGCGATTCCGCAGCCCGCGGCGGTAACTGCTGTCAACGTAGAAGAAGCGCTCGCCGGAGCGGACTCGATCGGCTATCCCGTACTGGTGCGCCCTTCGTATGTGCTGGGCGGCCGCGCGATGGTCATCGCCTACGACCGCGCCGCCATCACGCGCTACATGGCCGAGGCGGTCGAGTACTCGCAAGAGCGGCCTATCCTGATCGACCGCTTTCTTGAAGACGCGGTCGAGGTCGATGTCGATGCACTATGCGACGGCACCGATGTCGTCATCGCCGGCATCATGCAGCACATCGAAGAGGCCGGCGTGCACTCGGGCGACTCCTCCTGCGTGCTGCCTTCCGTCGACCTGAGCTCCGCGGTGCTCTCGACCATTCGCGAGTACACGCGCCGGCTCGCGCTCGCACTCAACGTGGTCGGCCTCGTTAACCTGCAATTCGCTATCCAGCGCGACAAGGTCTTTGTCATCGAGGTCAACCCTCGCGCCTCGCGCACCGTGCCTTATGTATCGAAAGCCACGGGCGTGCCGCTCGCGAAGATCGCCTCGCGCCTGATGACAGGCCAGAACCTCCGCGAGCTTCTGCCCGCGGCCATCGCCAGCGGAGACGACCTCAGCACCGGCTGCCACTACTTCGTCAAGTCGCCGGTCTTCCCGTGGAACAAGTTCCCCGGCGTCGACGCGGTGCTCGGCCCCGAGATGCGCTCGACCGGCGAGGTGATGGGCGTTGCCGATAACTTCGGCGAGGCGTTCGCGAAGGCGCAGCTCGCGGCCGGGCTCAAGCTGCCGGTGCGCGGGACTGTCTTTTTCAGCGTGAACGACCGAGACAAAGCGCAGCTCGTCTCGCTCGCCAGCCAGTATGTCGACCTCGGCTTCGCGCTGGTCGCGACCGAGGGCACAGCCAATGTTCTCGAGGGCGCCGGCCTCACCGTCGAGCGTGTTTTCAAGGTGAAGGAAGGCCGTCCGAACGTGGTCGATTACATCAAGGGCGACCGCATCCAGCTCATCGTGAACACGCCGCGCGGCGCCGAGACCTTCTTCGATGAAAAAGCGATTCGCCGCTCGGCGGTGCAGCAGCGCATTCCCATGATTACGACGATGGCCGCGGCCCGCGCCGCCGCCGGGGGCATCGCCGCCATGCAGCGGCAAACAGTGCACGTGTACGCGATGCAGCATCTGCACAGCGAGCTCGCCGCCGAGCGTCTGACCCGTGCGTAGTCCGCGCGGTGTCCTGCTTCTCGCGCTCGCCGCGGGCGCGGCCCCGGCGCAAACGCCACCGCAGCAGTTACAGAATGCACCGCCGGCCCAGGTTGCTCAGCCAGCGCAAGCGCCGCAGCCGCAACAGCCATCTCAGCTGCAGCAGGGCGAAGCCGCCCTGCGCGCGAACCAGCCCCAGCAGGCGCTCACGCTGTTTCAACAGGCCATTGCCGCCGACCCGCGGGACGCCGCAGCCAACCTGCTGGCCGCCGCCGCCGAAATCGCGCTCTACCAGCCAGCCGACGCCGTTCGCTACGCGGAAAAGGCGCAGGCGCTCGAGCCCGAAAACTGGAAGGTGCACACTACGCTCGTCACCGCCTACGCGATGGCCGGGGACACATCCCACCGCGACCAGGAACGCGCGATTCTGCGTCAGGCGCACAGCAACCCGGCGCTGCCCGATGCGCGCCAGACCAGCGGCTTCCTGCTCGATCGCTTTCGCGCCGGCAGATACCAGGCTGATGTGGTGGAGTACTTCAAGCCGCTCGGCACTTACAACACGTATTTCCGCTTCCTCATCCGCAATGCGGCAGGCGCGCGGGTGTGGACGATCGAGATCAACAGCGACTCGCTCAACCAGTCCTCGTGGGCGCAGGCTTACCCGAAGCAGGCCGCGCAAGGCCAGCGGCAGTTCCAAATCGAGAGCGCGCCCGGCGAGGCGCATGTCGACTACCGCACATTCTCCGGAGCGCCCGGCTACGACTATGCCAAATCGCAGGTGATCAAGATTCTCGAAGCACAAACAGCGCCATTCCCCGGCGAAGCTGCCGCGCACTGACCGCCGAAGTCGACGCCCGAGACCAGCCAGCACCGCCGCTTACAATGGCTCATGCTGCTTGAAGGCATTTTCCCCGCTGTCACCACTCCATTTCGCCCGGACGGCAGCCTGTTTCTGCCCAAGCTTGAGCACAACATGGAGCGCTACTCGCGCACGCCCGCAGCGGGCATGGTCGTGCTCGGCTCTACCGGCGAAGCGGTGCTGCTCGACGACGCGGAGGCGCGCGAAACACTGCGTACAGCCGCTCTCGCCGCAGCGCCAGAGAAGGTTCTGCTGGCCGGGGTGGGGCAGGGCAGCGCCATCGCGACAATTCGCATGGCGGAGTTCGCGGCCACCGTAGGCTACGATGCGGCGCTGGTGCGCACGCCCAACTACTACACGCCGCAGATGTCGCCGCTTGCGATGCTGACCTACTTCCGCACTGTCGCCGACCAGTCGCCGATCCCAGTTGTGCTCTACAGCATCCCCAAGTTCACCCACTACGACCTGCCGGCCGCGCTGGTCGCCGAGCTTGCGTTTCACCCCAACATCATTGGCTTGAAGGACTCAAGCGGCAGCGTCGAGCGCATCGCGGCGGTGGCCGAAGCGACACGCGAGGCGCCGCGCCGCGGGGTCACGGTCACGCCGGTATTCGCAGCCGTCACACGGCGCATGCAGGCGCCCGCCGCGCCGAGCGGGTTCGCCATTGTGCAGCCCGCGGCAGGCGCACCGCGCATGCGCACCCGCGAGGTCGGCTTTCAGATTCTGGCCGGTGCCGCGGACAAGCTGCTGGGCTCGCTCTATGCCGGCGCTAGCGGCGGCGTGCTCGCCCTCGCCGCCTGCGCGCCGCAGGCCTGCCACGAGGTCTACATCGCCTGGAAAGAGGGAGACGAGCCCCTGGCCGCCGAGAAGCAGGCGCGCATTGTCGACGCCTCTGACGTTGTGGTCAGCAGCTTCGGCATCGCCGGCGTCAAGCACGCCTGCGACCTGAACGGCTACTACGGCGGCCGCGCGCGCCTGCCCTTGCTGCCGCTGCTCGCCGAGCAGCAGGTGCAGGTGGAGCACGCCATGCGGGACCTGCGAAATTAGTTTTCCGGGATCGCGGCGCACCGCGCCGCACGTCTTTACAGCATGCACTTTTTTCAGTGAGGTTACGCCCCCATGCACCGCCTGTTTTTCCTGTTGCTTTTCGCCTGCGCGCTTCCGGCAAACGCGCAGATCGGCCTCTACGGCACCTTCTCCGCGTCCAACTTCAGGGTGCCCAATACCGGCTGGCAGTACGGGTCAACGTTCGGCATCTACGACGATCGCTGGTCCATCCCGTTCTTCGCGCTCGGCGTCGATGGCCGCGGCTCGGTCCTGGGTTCCGGCTCCACCAGCAGCGCGAGCGGACTGGTCGGCCCGCGCCTCGTCTTCAAGCCGCACGTGCTGCCCGTGATGCCGTATGTAGAGGTACTCGCCGGTGGCGGCCACCTGGAGGCAGGCCAGGGCTCCGCGCTCGTCAGGGCCACTAAGTTCGAGTACAACTTCGTCGGCGGCATCGACTACACCTTCTTTCCCCGCCTCGACTGGCGCGTGGTCGAGTTCTCCTACGGCGGACTCGCGGGCTTTAACGGCAGCTTCAACCCGCGCACGCTCAGCACCGGCATTGTCTTCCGCCTGCCGTAAATGCGCGGTTGATCTCGCGCCAAGACTTTGCCCTGGATTTTGCTACGATGCGGGCATGCCCCGCATCCAGCTTGCCGCGCTTCTGCTCCTCGCCCTGCCCCCTGCCGCGCAGGCGCAAACAGCGCTGCCTACCCAGCCCACGCGCGCCATGCAGGCCCGCTTACAGCCCGGCGCGCCCGGTGCCTGGAGCGCCGAGCAGCTGGCCACCATGGCGCGTCTGCGCGATGCCGCGCTTGCCGACCCATTCGCCTATACCGAACTCGAGCACCTGACCGACAACATCGGCCCCCGGCTCAGCGGTTCGCCGCAGGCGCAGGCCGCGGTCGACTGGGTTGCCGGCCAGATGCGCGCGCTTGGCGCGACGGTCACGCTTGAAAAAACGATGGTCCCCCACTGGGTGCGCGGCGAGGAAACGGCCGCGCTCACCGCGTGGCCTGGCCGCGCGTCCGGCACCCAGCAGAAGATCGTCATCACCGCGCTGGGCGGCAGCGTCGCAACCCCGAAGCAGGGCCTCACCGCGCCGGTCGTCGTTGTCGACAGCTTTGCCGACTTGAAAGCGCTGCCTGCCGAGGCGGCCAAGGGCAAAATCCTGGTCCTGAATCACGCCTTCGACAAGCAGCTGGCCGCCACCGGCCAGGGCGGCGCCGCCTACGGGCAGGCCGTTATCTATCGCGGGCTCGCGCCCACCGTCGGCGCGCAGGCCGGCGCGGTAGCGGTGCTGGTGCGCTCCGTCGGCGGGGCTGACTTCCGCCTGCCGCACACCGGCGCGACCTACTACCCGGAAGGCCAACCCAAAATCCCCGCGGGCGCCATTACCGCCGAAGATGCCGACCTGCTGGCGACCCTCGCCAAAGAAGGCCCGGTGACCATGCGGCTTACCCTCACGCCGCAAACCTTTCCGCAGGTGCAGAGCTACAATGTCCTCGCCGACTGGAAAGGTTCCCAGAATCCCGAGCAGGTCGTCATCGTCTCCGGGCACCTCGACTCCTGGGACCTGGGCACCGGGGCCATCGACGACGGTGCGGGGATCGTGGTTTCCATGCAGGCTATCCATCTGCTGGCCAAGCTCGGCCTGCATCCCCGGCGCACCGTGCGCTTCGTGGCCTGGATGGACGAAGAGTCCGGCTCGGAGGGCGCGGCGACGTATGCGCAGGAGCACGCCGGACAGCTCGGCGACCATATTGCCGCGCTGGAGAGCGACCTCGGCTGCGATCACCCCACCGGCATCACCTACGCCGGTTCGCCGCAGCTTGCCGAGTACCTGCGGCCTGTTGCGGAAGCGCTCGCGCCCATCGGGGCCAGCACCCTCACCCGCGGCGAAGATGCAGGCGAAGACGTCGCGGCCGTTGTCTCTCAGGGCGTGCCCGGTTTGACGCCCAGCCAGGACCAGCGCTTCTACTTCAACTATCACCACACCGCCGCCGACACGCTCGACAAGGTAGACCCGCGCCACCTGGCCGAGAACGCCGCGGTCATGGCGGTTACCGCCTACGCGCTTGCCGATGCGGCGGAGCCCGCACCGCGGCAGGCGGCTGCCGGAACGGCGAACTAGGTCGACGCGCGCGAACAGGATGATGCATACTGCCGCTCAGGCAGGGGAGACGCGATGCCGGTAGGGAACAGCAAAGAACTGAGGAGCACGAGCACTCTGCTGCTCATCTTTGTCTGCTGTTCGCTCTGGGCGCCGTGGCTGCATGCGCAGCAGCCGCACGTCTCCACGCTGGCTCCGGCACCGGCGGAATCTGCATCGCCAGACGCCGGCATCGTGCTCGATGTCGTGGTCACCGACAGCGCCGGGCGTCCGGTCTCCGGTCTCACCCGGCAGGACTTCACCGTCACCGAAAACAAGCATCCCGAGCCGGTGCTTGCCTTCAAGGCCGTCAACGGGGATGCCGCCGCGCCCGAGCAGGCCGTCGTCGTGCTGGACGAAGTGAACATGGCCTTCAGCGACATCGCCAGGGCGCGCGACCAGCTGGCGGGTTTCCTGCGGCAGCACAACGGCGCCTTGCCGCTGCCGGTCTCGATCCTGCTGCTCACCGACACCACCCTAACCGGCAGCGGAGATCCCTCGGTCGACGGCAAAACGCTGGCGGACGACCTGGACCATGCAGCCGCGAAGCTGCGCATCATTCGCAGGTCGGCCGGCTTTCCCGGCGACCTGGAGCGTGTCAACGTCTCGCTGCGCGCTCTCCGGTCGCTCGTGACCTTTGAGGCCACGAAGCCCGGCCGCAAGCTGGTCATCTGGCTCAGCCCAGGCTGGCCTTACCTTGCCTATCCGGGCACCAACTACAGCGACAAAGACCGGCGGAATAACTTCGCTAGCATCATCCGGCTTTCGACCGACATGCGCAACGCGCACATCACGATGTACAGCGCCGACCCGCGCGGAACCGATGACGCCAACGGCTTCCAGACCACCTTCTACAAGACCGTGCTTAAGGGAGTGCGCAGAGAGCAGGATGCGGACATCTCCGCGCTCGGCCTGCAGGTGCTCGCCTACCAGAGCGGCGGCCTGGTGCTCAACTCAAGCAACGATCTTGCCCCTGAAATCGCCGCCTGCCTACGCGACGCCGCCAGCTACTACGTGCTCTCGATTGCCGCCGCGCCGGCCGAACGCCTCCCCACGTACCATGAGCTGTCCGTCAAGCTCAACAAGCCTTACCTGACCGCGCGCACCCGCGCCGGGTACTACACAGTCCCGTAGCGGCTCGCCCGCGAAAATCGTATTCTCCCCAGTGTTCCCCGGCTATGCCCGCGCATCTTTTCTAGAACCCATGCCAATCTTCGCGCTGCTCAGCATCCTGGTCTCCGTCGGCGCGCTGTTCAGCTTTCTCAGCGTCCGGGTTCTTCGCCTGCCCACTTCGGTCGGCACCATGATCCTCTCGCTCGCGGCCGCCGCGGCTCTGATCGTCGGCGGTCCCCATGCGCCGTGGCTGCATGCGGGTGCCGAGCGGCTGGTCTCCGGCATCGACTTCAACCAGGTCGTGCTGCACGGGATGCTCGCTCTCTTGCTGTTCGCGGGCGCGCTGCAGCTGGACTTTTCGCAGCTCTCCCGCGAGAAAATCCCCGTGCTTTCGCTCGCGATCGGCGCGACCGCCTGCTCCACCCTGCTGGTTGCCGCGCTGCTCAAGTGGGCGCTGCTCGCTGTCGGCATTCAGCTCAGCTGGATGAGCGCCCTGCTGTTCGGCGCGCTCATCTCGCCGACCGATCCCATTGCGGTGCTCGAAATGCTGCGCCGTGCCGGCGCTTCCCCGCGGCTGAGCGTGCAGCTCGCCGGGGAGTCGCTGTTCAACGACGGCGTGGGCGCGGTGCTGTTCCTGGCGCTGCTCAGCGCCTCCACCACCGGTTCGCTGCCCTCGCTGCGGGCCTTCACGCTGCTGCTGCTGCTGCAGGCTGGAGGCGCCATCGCGCTTGGCTTCGCGCTTGGCTATTTCGTCTACCGCGTCATCTGCCTGGTCGACAGCTACCGCGTCGAGGTCCTGCTCACCCTGGCGCTGGCCATGGGCGGCTACGCGCTGGCTGACGCGCTGCACCTCTCCGCGCCGCTTGAAGTGGTCACAGCCGGACTGCTGGTCGGCGGCCGCGTGCGCCGCTTCGCCATGTCGCAGGCCACGCGCGACAATGTCGACAAGTTCTGGGAGCTGATCGACGACATGATGAACGTCGTGCTTTTCCTGCTGCTCGGCCTTGAGCTGCTGGTGCTGCCCATCCGCGAGGTCTTCGTGCTGGCCGGCCTGCTTGCCATTCCCATCGTGCTGGTGGCGCGCCTCGCTAGCGTCTCGCTCACGGTAGGCGTGCTGGCGCTGTTCCGCCAGAGGGCGCCGGCCAACATCCTGGTGCTTACCTGGGGCGGCCTGCGCGGCGCGCTCGCTGTCGCCCTCGCGCTCTCGCTGCCCGGCGCCCCCGGCCAGCAGCGCAACCTGCTGCTGGCCACCACGTACATCGTTGTCGTCTTCTCGATCCTGGTGCAGGGCCTTACCATTCCATCCATCCTGCGCAGATTAAACTTACGCGCCGACCAAGCCTGAGCCCGCGCCGTGCGCGCTGACGGCTTCGCCGCTGACAGAAGAAGTGCAACGAACGAGCGAAGCGAATGCCGAATGCGCATGGTGCTCCCGGAACACCGGCTGCCGCCTGAGCCTTTGGCCCACCCCGCGAGCGAGCTCGCGGATATAGACGCGCGCGCCAGGTTTCGTCAGGATTCCCTTTGGTTCGAGCAGCGCATATTGGTATACATTCAGGCATGCGCCGCAAGCTCCTTCTCCTCGCACCTGCAATTCTCCTTTACTCGGCCGGCAGACTGGCAGGGGCCCAGCAAACGCTCGACGCCACGCCCACCACGGTCGCGTGGGGCTACTACTCGGCGCACGCCAAACCGGTGCTCACCGTCAAGAGCGGCGACACTGTCGTCATGCACACGCTTTCCACCTGCGGCTCGCCCGAGCGGCTCCAGGGCATGGGCATTCCCGCCGCCGAGATCCCTCCATCCGTCACAGCGCTCTACGCCGCGAAAGACATTGACAAGGGCCCCGGCGGCCACATTCTCACCGGGCCCATCGCCATCGACGGCGCCGAGCCCGGCGACGTGCTCGAAGTCGACATCCAGAAGATCGACATCGACGTCCCCTGGGCCTGCAACGGCTTCGGCGCGGGCCGCGGCTACCTGCCCGACGATTACCCCTACGGCAAAATGACGCGCATCCCGCTCGACCGCCAGCGCATGGTGGCCGATTTCGCCCCCGGCATCGAGATCCCGCTGCACCCGTTCTTCGGCTCCATGGGCGATGCGCCGCCCGAGTCCGCCGGCCGCTATAATAGCGCGCCCCCGTGGATGCACGGCGGCAACATGGACAACAAGGAGCTGGTCGCGGGCACTAAGCTTTTCCTGCCGGTCAACGCGAAGGGCGCGCTGTTTGAGGCCGGCGACGGCCACGCTGGCCAAGGCAATGGCGAGGTCGACATCACCGCCATGGAGACCATGCTGACCGGCACGTTCCGCTTCGAGGTGCATAAAGACCGGCACCTGCTGTGGCCGATGGCCGAGACCCCGACCGCCTATATCACCATGGGCTTCAGCCCGGACCTGAATAAGGCGACCGAGATGGCCTTGCACAACATGCTCGCGTTCCTCGAAACCGAAAAGCACCTGACCCGCGACCAGGCTTACCAGCTATCGAGCGTCGCCGTCGATCTCGACATCACGCAGCTGGTCGACACCAACGTGGGCGTGCACGCGATGCTGCCCAAGGCGCTCTTCAAAAATCAAACGACCACCGGAGGCACGCAGTGAAGCTTCTTCTCGCCCTGGCCCTGGCCGCGCCGGCGCTCTACGCGCAGCAGTCGTCCGACCCAACCATCACGCTGCTTGAGCAGCTTTCCAATGCCCCCGGCCCGCCGGGGGCCGAGGACCCGGTCCGCGCCATCATGGTGCCGATCATGAAGCCGCTGGCGGGCAAGCTCAGCTACGATGGCATGGGCTCGGTCATCGCGCAGTCCGGCACCACCGGTCCGCGCATCATGATCGACGCGCACATGGACGAGCTCGGCGGCATGGTGCGCCGCATCGCTCCCAACGGCACGCTCACCATGCAGATGCTCGGCGGCTGGCTCGACCAGGCGCTGGTCGACCAGCGCTGGACCATCCTCGGCTCCAAGGGCCCCGTGCACGCGGTCACCGGCATCCGCGACATCCACGTGCTGCCGGCCGAGGACCGCACCAAAATCTTCCCGCGCGACGGGCTTTATCTCGACATCGGCGCCAAGGATGCCGCCGAGGCCGCCGCGCTGGGCATCGAGCCCGGCGACCCCATCGTCCCCGACTCGCCCTTCACCGTCATGAACGGTACGCAGAACTACCTCGGCAAAGCCTGGGACGACCGCATCGGCTGCGCGGTGCTGCTCGAAGCCATGCGGAGGATCGCGAAGCAGCCCCACCCCAACCAGCTGTTCTTCGTCGCGACCACGCAGGAGGAGATCGGCCTGCGCGGCGCCAAGACGGCCGCCGACGTGGTCAAGCCCGACATCGGCCTCGCCATCGAAGGCGGCATCACCGGCGACGTCTACCTCGGCCACCCGGAGGAAACGCAGGTCAAGCTCGGCGCCGGTCCCGGCATCTTTCTCTACGACACCAGCGCCCTGCCCAATCGCAAACTGGTCGCGCTGGTACGCAAGACCGCCGCGGAGAAGGGAATCCCGCTCCAGCTCGATCTGGTGCAGGGCTACGGCGACGACTCGTCGGCCATGCAGGAGAGCGGCGGCGGCGCACCCACGCTCAACTTCGTCGTGCCGGTGCGCTACACCCACGCCCACAACGGCATCGTCAACCGCGGCGACTTCGACAAAATGGTGGACTTGATGGTCGCCGTGCTCGGGCGGCTCGATGAGAAGACCGTCGCGGAGTTGCGCGACTTCACGCCATCCGGCCAGTAAGCAAGAGTGGCTCTCTTGGCTGGGGCCGCCCCTGTTTTCCGCTCGGGATGGAGTCTACTGCCGGTAGGGGCTGGGCTTGCTCGCGCTCAGCCGCACGCCCATGCCGTTCAGCAGGCTGCGCGCCTGCGCGCCCTCGGGCGACGTAGGATAGCGCTGCACCAGCGCGCGCAGGTCGGTCACCCCGGCCTCGCGCTGCGAGCTCGCGAGCTCCGCCTCGCCCTTGCGCAGCTGCGCGGCCGGCGCCTTGCCGCTGCCCGGGAACTGCTCCAGCACGATGTCGTAATTGCGGATCGCCGCCGGGTATAGCCCCTGCCGGTAGGCCACCTCGCCCAGGTAGAACGACGCGCCCCCGGCCTGGTCGCTCTGCGGGTAGTACTTCACCACGTCGGCAAACTCGCTGGTCGCCAGGTCGTACTTCGCGCCGTTGTAGTCGCGCACCGCACTCTGGTACAGCTGGTCGACCGGCGGCGCCTGCGCCTGCGGGCCTGCCGGGGGCGCCTGCTGCTGCTGCGGCGCGGCCGGTTCACTCGGCGCGCCAGTGAGAGGCACGCTGGTACCGCCATTCGGCGGCGGCGCCCCCTGTGGAGAGCTGGCGCCGGGCTGGGGCTGCGCGGCCCCGGCCGGCGGCGCATTCACGTTCTGCATCTGGCTCTGGATACCCGTCAGCGTCGAGTCGATCCGGCCCAGGCGCGTCTTCAGCTCATCCACCGAGTCGTTCAGGCTCTGGATTTGCCCGGAGAGTGGATTGTTCTGCCCCTCGGCATCGATCTTGGCCTGCAGCGCGGTCATCTGCTGGGCCATGCGGTTGATATTGTCGTTCGACTGCTCGACCAGGTGCTGCAGCACGCCCATCTGTTCCGAGTTCGACCGCTGCATCTGCTGCAGCATGTCCTGCAGCGACTGCACCTGGGTCTGCAGCTGCACGATCTCCTTCGACACGGCAAGGGCCGGCCGCGCAGGAACAAACAGTGCGAGTCCGAGAAGAGCAAACGCTGGAATCCATTTCTTTTGCATCGAACGAGTCTCCTTCTGGCGCTCGCGCGAGGGTCGCGGGAGCTTGCTTCCGTGCCGGCCGGTCGTCCTGGGCTGCGGAAGATGGTTCAGTTGGTTCAGATGGTTCAACGATAGCAGGCAGCGCCCCGGTCGACTCACGCGTACCGGGCGTCGTCTCCTGGCAGGACCCTGCACAGCGGCCGCGAACCTTGACCTTACGATACGCATCTTTCGAGCCGCGAAAAAGGGCTGCCGCGGTCCGCATCCCAACCTTTCAGAACCAACCAGTAAAAAAGAGGAGACTATGTCCGCAGAAAAACCCGCCCTCGGCATTCCCAGGTCCACAGCCGGACCGCTCATCACCCTCATCGCCAGCAGCATCAGCGCACTTGTCGTCGTTCTCGTCGTCCTGGCGCGCGACAAATAGGCTCCCCCAAACCTGCTTTCCATTATTCTCGTCCGCGCTTGACGCTGCTTCGGCTCAACGCCGTTTGTACGCGGGCCGCAGTCGCCCTTTGCAGCTAGAGCATTTTCACTCCACACGTAGAGGGGCCGGCAGATGTGCGCGTGGCTTTTCCGTCGGGAAAGGCCACTGGAGCGAGAACCTGGGCCTCTACACCAAGAGTGAAAATGCTCTAAGCAAATGCCGTTTCGCGGCAAGCTCTCCAACAAAAACCCGGCGCCTGAACCAGGCGGCCGGGTCTTTGTGAGGGGCCTTGCTGCCGCCTTAGCGGTCCACCGTGAACTGCGCGCGCCGGTTCTGCTGGTAGCAGCTCTCGTCCGCTTCCGAGCAGAACTGCTTCTCCTTGCCGTAGCTCACCGTGCGGATCCGGTCCGCCGTGACCCCGGCCGCGACCAGCGCCTGCTTGGCCGCGTTCGCCCGGTTTTCGCCCAGCGCCAGGTTGTACTCCGTCGACCCGCGCGCGTCGCAGTACCCGCCCAGCACGATCTTCAGGTTCGGATGCTGGTTCAGGTAATTCGCGTCTGTCGAGATGATCGCCTCCGACGGCTGGTTGACGTCGTAGCTGTCGTAATCGAAGAACACATCCTTCACGTTCTGGTGGAAGGTCGCGTCATCCACATCGCCTTCGTTCAGATTGTTGCTGGGTGGGGCAGCCCCCGTGCCCACGGTTACCCGTGCCGTCGCATCCGCCGAGCCGCCGTCGCCGCGCGCCACCAGGTGGTAGTTGGTCGAGGCCGCCGGCTTCACCGTCTGCGTGCCCGAGGTCGCCACCGCGCCCAGGCCTTCTATCGAGACATCGGTCGCGCCGGTCGTGTGCCAGGTCAGCACGGTGCTGTCGCCGGTGCTGATCGCCGTCGGCGTTGCCGTGATGTCGGCCGTTGGCGCCGTGGCGCTCATCGCCGGCGGGGGCGGCGGCGGGGGCGCGGCCTTCTTGTGGCAGCCTGCAATGCTTGCCAGCGCGAGCACGCCGAGCAGCGAAATGGAAATTCGTGAAGTAGGGCTTGGGGTCCGGCGAACAGTTGTAGGCACAAACATCTCCTTGGCAGCAGTTTCAGTGATGGTTCTCATGCACGGCGGGTTATCCCCCGCCTCTATTTCAAGCTCCAGTTTGGCTGCGAGTAGCTGCCGCCGTGGGTCAGCGCCTGCTGCTCGGTCCCATCGGCCAGCATCGTCCAGATCTGCTCGCCGCCCGCGCCCTCGCGCTGGAAAGCGATATGCCGGCCGTCCGGCGACCAGGTGGGAAAGTCATTTCGCCCCGCGTCATGCGTCAGCTGGATCCAGCGGTGGCTGGCCACGTCCATGATGTAGATGTCCTGGCCGCCCGGCGCGCCCGGTCCGTACTTGCGGTTCCACGCAAAGGCCAGGAACTGCCCGTTTGGCGACCACGAAGGCGAAGTCGCATAGCCGCCGTCGGTCATGCGCTGCACGTTCGCGCCGTCCGAATCCATGATGTAGATCTGCGGCAGCCCCGTCCGCCCGCTTACCCAGGCAATCTGCGCGTTGGTCTTCGGGTTCCAGCATGGCGATACGTCGGGCCCGCGAAAGTTGGTCACCCGGCGCACATCGCCGCCGCTCGGGTCGGAGGTGTAGATTTCCGAGTCGCCCGCCGGCCGGTCCGAGGAAAACGCCAGCCGCGCCCCGTTGCTTGACCAGGCCGGCGACAGTGTCGTCCCGGACGGAGAATTGAACGCCACCGGCCGGTTCAGCTCGAGCGAGTACAGCTTGATCGACCAGCCCGTGCGCCCCAGCGACGAAAACGCGACGCGCGCATTGTCAGGCGAGACATGCGGCGACAGCGATATGGTGCCCAGATGCGTGATCGCGCGCGGGTCCTGGCCGTCGTAGTCCATCGCCATGATTTCTTTGTTGCCGCTGTGCGCGGACACATAGTAGATCGTCGTCTCGGCGATGCCCGGGATGCCGCCCAGCCGCGCGATGATCTCGTCCGCGAACCGGTGCGCGATATGCCGCGCGCTCACCGCCGAGGCTGCATCGGAGTACTGCTTGCCCAGGATCTGCGGGCTCTGCGTGTTCTTCGTATCGTCGAGGAAGCCGGTTACGGCGATCTGTCCGGCGTTGACCGAGAATGTTCCAAAAACGAGCATCTCAGCGTTTGAAGGCGCCGCCGACCAGCTCGCCAGCTGCACATCCTGCTGCGATCCCGGCATCAGCGGCGGCGCCATGCTTTTTGAAACCATGTCGAAGATGCCGGCGTTCTGCAGGTCGCCAAACAGTGTTGTATCGAACACCTGTTTGAGCGAGCTGATCTGCGGGTCGCCCGAACCCGGCTTGAAGTTGGCCGCCGCGATGCGGATCTTCTGCGCGCCAAGGTTGGTGCCCGTGCGTACCCAGTCCTGCGCCTGCCCCAAACCCTGACCAGCCATCCAAAGCAACAAGGCGCATACCGCGCCCGAACCCAACCTGCGCATCGTGTTCATTCGTCTCGCCTGCCGTGGGGTCTTTTCCATCTAGCGCCCCGACTGCTCACAATAGTACTGCACCAATAACGTGGATCCGTTGTAACCGCCGGGCAGCGGACCATAGGTGTCAACCCGCTGCACCGCCCGCATGCACGAACTGTCGAGGGTCGGCGAACCGCTGGACTGCTGCACCCGCACCTCGCTCGGCGAGCCGTCGCGCCGCACCACAAAGGTTAGGTATACGCGCGCGCCCTGCGGCGTTCCCGGGTCCACCTCCTGCTTGTACCAATTCTGCGCCGTGCGCCGCTTGATCAGGTCCACGTACCAGGGAAACATCGCACCGAAGTTACCCCCCTGCACGCTGACCTGGGCCGCCGGCTGGGCCTGCGCCATCGACTTCGGCACCGCCGCCGGCGCGGCCTCGCCGTAGTTGGCGCGGTTGGTCGGTTTGATCTGCTCCGGGTGCAGCGGCGCAGGCACCAGCGGTACATGCTGCACCGGTACCTTCAGTGGCTTCTGCTGCTCCACCTGCTTTTTCGGCTCGATCTTGTCTGGCTGTTTTGCCGCGATCGGGATCGAGTCCTGCGGCGCGGCAGCCGGCGCTTGGGGCGCGGGCGGCGCTGGGGCGGGGCTCGGCGTCTGGGTCGCCAAGACCTGGTCGGTCGGTTTCTGTTCCTGCGGCAGAGGGATCGACGGCGCGGAAGCCACCATCGTCGCCTGGATCGCGCCCTGCGTGTCGCTGCGGTCGCCCCAGGCGTTGCCGTGGATGTGCGCGATGATGATCGCGTAAGCGATCAGCGAGCCGAAGATCACCGCGTGCAGCAGCAGGGAACCGAGCGCCGGCCTGCCGAGCGGGTCGCTCTGCAAACCACGGGGCTCAAAACGCATCTCTGGCGATCGCAACGCCATTTACTTCTGCTCGATCGGCTGGGTCACGATGCTGATGTTCGTGATGCCCGCCTGTTTGACCGCATCCATCACCGAGGCGAACGCCCCAAACGGCACTTTCTCGTCCGCGCGCAGGTAAATCACCTGATGCGCCGGGTCGGGGCTGCGCAGCTTGCCCGGCAGCTCCGCCAGGTTCACCGGCGCGTCGCCCAGGAACACTCTCTGCTGCCGGTCGATCGTCACCACCGCGCGTTGCTGGGTCACTTCCTTCACCGTATGCGTCTTCGGGACGTTTACTTCAATGCCCGACTGCAGCACTGGCGCCGTCAGCATAAAGATCACGAGCAGCACCAGCACCACGTCGACCAGCGGGGTGATGTTGATCTCCGCCAGCGCTGTCTGGGTGTGCCCGCCCCTAGCTGTGAACGCCACGCGCGGGCTCCCGTTCTGGCAAATCCCTGGATGACTCCCTCGGGTCTTGACCTGCCCGCAGCTGCACCTCTTCGAGCGAGTTCAGCAGCTCCCGCGCGAAGTCGTCGTTGCGCGCGCCGAACTCCCGGCACCGCGCCGTGAACTGGTTGTAGGCCACTACCGCCGGCACCGCGACCAGCAGGCCGGCCGCCGTCGTAATCAGCGCTTCCGACACACCCGGAGCCACCGCCCGCAGCGTTGCCGCGCCCGCGGTGCCCAACCCGTGGAACGCATCCACAATGCCCATCACGGTGCCGAACAGCCCGATAAACGGCGAGATCGCGCCAATGGTAGCCAACCAGGTCAGCCGGTGTTCCAGCACCGTCAACGACTCGCTCGACGCGGTCTGCGCCGAGCGCTCCAGCGCCGTTATATTGCGCGGCGGCCCGGCCCCGCCCGTTTGACGGCGGTACGTTTCATAGACTTCATCGAAAACCGACACTAGCGGCGAGGGCTTGAACTGCTCGCTAACCGTGGCAATCTCCTGCAGCCGCTGTGCCTTGCGGAAGGCCCGCAGAAAACGCACGCTCTGCCCCCGCGCCTTGCGAAACGTGCCCAGCTTGCCCAGGATGATGGCCCAGGAGTAGAGGCTTGCGATCAGCAGCAGCCCCAACACCGCCAGCGCCACCGGTCCGGAGTTCGTGATCAGCTCGACGATGGCCGAGCCGTGGTCGACCGGCGGCGGCGGCGCGGCGGCGGCATCCGGGTCGGTCTGGAGCAGCACTGCGGCAAGAGCGAAAAGATATGTCATCGGATTGATATAGGCCCGCGTCCCACGTTAGCAGACGCTCTATCGCAGGTCCAAGTTCTTACCCTACCTTCAGACTGCGGCCACGTTACGGAAGTGAGCAGCCGCGGCCCGCGTTGGCTGCTATGCTGCCCAACAGACCTTATGCTGCTCGAGCTGCGCGCTGAAAACTACGCCGTTATCGACCACGCGATCGCGAGCTTCGGCCCGGGGCTGAACCTGCTGACCGGTGAAACCGGCGCGGGCAAGTCCATCCTGGTCGATGCGCTGGCGCTGCTGATGGGCGACAAGGCTTCGAGCGACATCGTGCGCCACGGGGCCGAGCGCGCGGTCGTCGCGTGCGTCTTCGAAGCCACACCAGGTGCCGAGCAGGTGCTCGAGGAAAACGGGCTCGACCCGCAGGGCAGCGAAGTGATCCTGCGCCGCGAGGTGCTCGCCACCGGCAAGGGCCGCGTCTTCGTCAACAATCAGCCGGCAACGGTGGGCGTGCTGCGCCAGCTCGCACCCGAGCTCGCCCTGGTGCACGCGCAGTCCGAGACCGGCGGCGATTTCGACGAGGCTCAGCAGCGCAGCTTGGTCGACCGCTATGCTGGGCTTTCCTCCGAGCCGGTAGCCGCCGCCTGTAAACACTGGCGCGCGGTGCAGGGCCGTTTACGGTCGCTTGAGCAGGAGGAGCAGGACCGCCTGCGCGCGCTCGACCTGTGGAGCTTCCAGCACAAGGAAATCACGACCGTCGCGCCCCAGGAGGATGAGGACACCACGCTAGAAAACGAGCGCCGCGTGCTTTCCAACTCCGAGAAGCTGCTCGCCGCCTCGATGGGCGCCTACGAGCTGCTCTATGAAGGCTCCGCCTCGGCCGAAACCCTGCTGGCCGCGGCCCTGAAGCACGTCGAGGAACTGGCCCGCTACGACTCGCGTTTCGCCGAGCAGGTATCGCAGCTGATCGAGGTCCGCGCCACGGTTGGCGACGTGTCCGCGACCGTCCGCGACTACTCCGAACATGTCCAGAGCTCCCCGGACCGGCTGGAGGAGATCGAAGACCGTCTCGCCGCGCTCGACCGCCTGAAGCGCAAATACGGCGCGACGCTGCCCGAGGTGATCGCCTACGGCGAGCAGGTCGCGGGCAAGATCGCCGAAATTGAGAACCGCGACGAGATCATCAAGCAGCTGCGCGTCGAGCTGGCCGAAGCGGAAAAAAACTACGCCGCCGTGGCAGCCGCGCTCTCCGCCGACCGCAAGGCGGCCGCGGCCAGGCTGGGCAAGCGCGCCGAGCAGCAGATCAACGACCTGGCCATGCGCGTCCGCTTCGAAGTCGCGGTGACCCCGCGCGAAGACCAGGCAGCCTGGCAGACCCATGGCTGGGACACGGTGCTGTGCCGCATCGCGACCAACCCCGGCGAGCCGCTCAAGCCGCTCAACGAGGTTGCGAGCGGCGGCGAAATGTCCCGTGTCCTGCTCGCGCTGAAGGTCAGCGTGGAGGAAGGCGCGAGCGCGAAAGGCCGCCGCAAAACCCCCGTCCCCCGCACCCTCGTCTTCGACGAGATCGACATCGGCATCGGCGGCCGCGCCGCGGAGGCGGTCGGGCAAAAGCTCAAGGCTCTTTCCCGCTCGCAGCAGGTTCTATGCGTCACCCACCTGCCCCAGATCGCCGCCTTCGCCGACCAGCATTTCCTCATCGAAAAGCGCGAAAAGCAAGCCCGGACCGCCACCAGCGTCCGCCTGCTGCCCCCCAGCGAACGCACCGAGGAACTGGCCCGCATGATCTCCGGCGCGACCGTAACCGAAACCAGCCGCAAACATGCCGAGCAGATGCTCCAGTCGAGCCGGTGAATTAAGCTGTCTATCCAGCACCTGCTCAGTCAGGACTTATGTCGATCCAGCCGCGCAAACAAGGCAGCCACGTCTAGATAGATCGGGCTGCCGTCGATCGCAAACCGCGTGGTTTCGGTCCAACTCTCGCCCTTGCATACCCGCGCTGTGCGCGTGTCCGGATCGATCAGCCAGATGTTTTCAATACCCATTTCCTGATAGTCGCGCGCGCGGCGCTGTGTCTCGGCATAAGTGTCCCTGGGCGACAGGACTTCTACGACGATCAGCGGCGGTTCGGTAATAGTGCCCTCTTGTGGCGCCGATCGAACGACGACCACATCGGGGAGCCGGTAAATGGACGATGCAATGCGGGTGCGCACCTCGACGGCTACCAGCACGTCCCACTCGTCCTCGTGCTGGTCGAACCAGGAGCTGACAAAAGTTTGAAGCCGCCCATGCGCCCACTGCACCATCGGATCGACCTCCAGCGTGCTGTTTTTCGGGCGGAGTTCCCCGTTGATATATTCGACATCCGGGTGATAGACGGTACTGAGGTATTCCTCCACCGAGACCCGCGTCGAAGCAGCCATGCCAGCCCTCCTGTGTTCTGCCTGCAGTGAGTATAGCCTCGCCTGGGGCTTGCGGTCTGCACCTGGATTTGTGCAATTTGCCACCACTCGTATGCACCGCACGCTATACTGAAAGGCGTGACAACCACTGTTCAGATCAGCCTTAACCCGCCCCGCACCCCCGGCGCCAAGCAGATCCTGCTGCTCAAACCGCGCGGCTTCTGCGCCGGCGTCGTGCGCGCGATCGACATCGTCAACATCGCGCTCGAAACCTTCGGCGCGCCCATTTACGTGCGCAAGGAGATCGTGCACAACAGCTTTGTCGTCAATGAACTGGCCGAGAAGGGCGCGATCTTCGTCGAGGACATCTCCGAGGTGCCCGAAGGCGCGCGCGTCATCTACTCCGCCCACGGGGTTTCGCCCGCGGTGCGCGAGAACTCGAAGCAGCGCAGGCTCAAAGTCATCGACGCCACCTGCCCGCTGGTCACCAAGGTCCACGTCGAGGCCATCAAGTTCGCCAAGCAGGGCTACTCGCTGGTGCTGATCGGCCACCGCGATCACGACGAGATTGAAGGCACCCTCGGTGAGGCGCCGGACGTGACCCAGATCGTTTCAACCGTGGAAGAAGTCCAGGCTCTCGAGGTTCCAGATGCGAGCCGCGTTGCCTACCTGACCCAGACCACGCTCTCGCTCGATGAGGCCCGCGACATCATTCAGGCGCTCAAAGAGAAGTACCCCCTGATCGCGGGTCCGCACTCTCAGGACATCTGCTACGCGACGGAGAACCGCCAGGTTGCGGTCAAGAATGTTGCCCACCAGGCGGACCTGGTGCTGGTTGTCGGCTCCACCAACTCGTCCAACTCCAACCGGCTCGTCGAGGTCTCGCAGAACCTGAGCACCAGCAGCTACCTGATCGACAAAGCAGAGGACATTCTGCCGGAGTGGCTGGAGGGCGTAGAGACTGTCGCAGTGACCGCCGGAGCCTCGGCCCCCGAGGTTCTGGTACAGGGCGTCATCGAGTTCCTCAGCAGCCGCGGCTACGGTGATGCGCAGGAGGTCGAGGTCATGCCCGAGAATGTCCGGTTCGGGCTGCCGCCCGAGATCGCGCAGGCTGCTGCCGCGCAAGCAGGCGTTTCCGCCACGTGAAACCGCCCGGCGCCTCGCGTTGAGATCGAGAAAGGTTTCAGGAGTCGAACAGGAAGCGATCTGCGAATCCCGGCGCGCTTGCGCGCAATCCCATAGAGGCGCATGAGCACACGACCGCAGCGGGAACAATTCGGCGAGCAGGCAGCCCGGCCCGGAGAGCAGGGTTCGCGGCTCAAGTTCGGGCGCCTCGACGTAGCCCTCGACCGGGTGCAGGCCGCGATCGCTCGCGTCCGCGACCACATCTTTGAAAAACAGCATCCCGAGGGCTACTGGTGCGGCGAACTCGAAGCCGACTCCATGCTCGAAGCCGACTACATCTTCGGCCACCTGCTGCTCGGCACCGGTGATCCCGCGCGCCTCCATCGCGCGCTCACCGAGATGCTGCGCTACCAGAACGAAGACGGCGGCTGGTCCATCTATCCCGGCGGCCCTTCCAATATTTCGCTCTCGGTCAAGTGCTACTTCGCCTGCAAGCTGATGGGCTGGCAAGCGGATGAGCCTCGCCTGGTGCGCGCCCGCGCATGGATCCTGGCCCACGGCGGCGTGGTCGAGTGCAACACGTTTACCAAGATCTACCTCTGCTTCATGGGTCAGTACGACTACGACGCGGTACCCGCCGTGCCGCCTGAGATTGTCCTGTTCCCCAACTGGTGCTACTTCAACATCTACGAGATTTCGGCCTGGTCCCGCGCCATCCTGGTGCCGCTCTCGATCGCCTACGCAAAAAAACCGTTCAAGAAGATCGCGCCGGAGCAGGGCATCGAGGAACTGTTCGCAGGCGGCCGCGAGAAGTCCAACCTGCACCTGCGATGGGACACGCAGAGGCCGGTCTCGTGGCGCAACTTCTTTTTGGCCTGCGACCGTCTGACGCACTGGGCCGAGCGGGTCCACATCCGCCCACTCCGCAAACTGGCCTTGAAAAAAGCGGAAAAATGGATGCTCGCGCGCCTCGAGATGTCGGACGGCCTGGGCGCCATCTACCCGGCCATGCTCAACGCCATCATCGCCCTGCGCTGGCTCGGCTACTCGATGGACGACCCCCAGATGATGCGCGCACTCGACGAGTTCGAAAAGCTGGGGATTGACGAGCTGCACGGCACGCCGGACTATCCGGAACCGACCTTTCGCATGCAGCCCTGCATGTCGCCCGTGTGGGACACCGCGCAGGCCGTCTTCGCGCTGGGCGAGGCAGGCGTGGACCGCACCGATCCGCGCATGCTCAAAGCGGTTGACTGGATGCTCTCGAAGGAGGTGCGCCATCGCGGCGATTGGGCCGAGAAGGTCAAAACCGAGCCCGGCGGCTGGTACTTCGAGTTCAACAACGAGTGGTATCCCGACGTCGACGATACCGCCCAGGTGCTGCTCGCGCTCAACAAGGTCGACAACCCCCGCGAGCGCTACCAGTACGACGTGGGCCGGCGCGCCATCGACTGGATTTTCGCCATGCAGTGCCGCGGGGGCGGCTGGGCCTCGTTCGATAAAGACAACACCAAGATGATCTTCCAGTACATCCCGTTCGCCGACCACAACGCGATGCTCGATCCGCCGACGGTCGACATCACGGGCCGCGTGCTGGAAACGCTGTCAACCTATGGCTACACTCGCGCCGACAAGCGCGTCGAGCGGGCCATCAAGTTCATCCTCAGCGAGCAGGAGTCCGACGGCTCATGGTTCGGCCGCTGGGGCGTCAACTATCTCTACGGCACCTTCCTCGTCCTGCGCGGCCTCGATGCCATCGGCGTCTGGAATCACGAGCCCGAAATCCAGCAGGCCGCCGAGTGGATCCGCATGGTGCAGAACGCCGACGGCGGCTGGGGCGAGAGCTGCCTGAGCTACGACGAGCCGGACACCCGCGGCATCGGCGTCAGCACTCCCTCGCAGACCGCGTGGGCGGTGCTGGGCCTGCTTGCCGCCGGCGACAACCGCTCCGACTCGGTCGCGAAAGGTGTGCGCTGGCTGCTCGAGCATCAAACCGATGAGGGCGGCTGGGATGAGTCCACCGGCGCCGGCGCGCAGAAGCAGGCCATCTACACCGGCACCGGCTTTCCGCGCGTGTTCTATCTCGCTTACCATCAATATCGCGAGTACTTTCCGCTGCTCGCGCTCACCACGTACAAGCGCGCGGTCGAACGCGGGGACGAGTAACTTGATCAGGATCAGGAGGACGCCCGATGTCGATGGTTGCTGATTTGCGAGAGGCTCTCCAGGATGTCATCGCGCCGGATCTGAAGGCAGTCGTGCGCGGGCTCAACGACCTGAAGGAAGAAGTACGCAATAGCAATGCCCTGCTGCGCGAAGAGATGCAGAGCAGCAACGTTCTGATGCGGCGCGAGATCGAGCAGTCGCGCGAAGAGGCTCGGGCAAATACGACCCTGCTGCGCGAAGACATGCGGCAGCAGATCGTATTGCTGCGTGAGGACACCCAGAGGCAGACTGCGATATTTCGGGAGGATACTCAACAGCAGATCGCACTGATGCGTGAGGACACCCAGAAGCAGACTGCAATACTGCGCGAGGATACTCAGCAACATCTCGCTTTGCTGCGCGAGGAAGCCCGAGCTTCTGAAGCACGCTCAGCGGAGCGCTTCGAGCGCCTGCATGAGGCTATAAAGCTGGCCATGGTCACGCGGCGCCTTGTCGATGCCGAAAAGGAGCTGGATCAGCTACGCAGCATCCAGCAACTTCAGCAGCCACAGCAATAACAAGTGAGGACTCTCTAATGGCAGTACCCGTATCCCAGGCCTGGACCGTGGCCACCTACATCCTGAAGCAGAAGCTCAGCGGACGGAAGCGCTTCCCGCTCGTCACCATGCTGGAGCCGCTGTTCCGCTGCAACTTGGCCTGCGCCGGCTGCGGCAAGATCCAGTACCCCGCGCACATCCTCAAGCAGGAGCTCAGCCCGGAAGAGTGCTTCCGCGCGGTCGAGGAAGCCGGCACCCCGATGGTCTCAATCCCCGGCGGCGAGCCGCTGCTGCACCCGCGGATCGACGAGATCGTTGCCGGCCTGGTCGCGCGCAAAAAGTACGTCTACATGTGCACCAACGCGCTGCTGCTCAAGGAAAAGCTGCACCTCTTCAAGCCCTCCAAGTACCTGAGCTTCTCGGTCCACCTCGACGGCCAGCGCGAGCACCATGACTTCTCCGTCTGCCGCGAAGGCGGCTACGATATCGCGCTCGACGGCATCAAGGCCGCCGTTGCCGCGGGCTTCCGCGTCACCACCAACACCACGCTCTTCGACGGCGCCGATCCCAACTCCGTCCGCGCCTTCTTCGACGAACTGATGGAGGTTGGCGTCGAGGGCATGATGGTCGCGCCTGGCTACACCTACGAGAAGGCGCCCGACCAAAAGCACTTCCTCGGCCGCGCCCGCTCGCGCCGCCTCTTCCGCGCCATCCTGTCCAACCGCAAGCAGACCTGGAAGTTCAATGCTTCGCCCATGTATATGGAGTTCCTGATGGGCAAGCGCGAGTTCACCTGCACCCCGTGGGGCATGCCCGCCTACTCGGTCTTCGGCTGGCAGAAGCCCTGCTACCTGCTGCAGGACGGCTATGCCGATACGTTCCAGGAGCTGATCGACACCACCGACTGGGCCAATTACGGCACCGAGTCCGGCAACCCCAAGTGCGCCAACTGCATGGTCCACTCCGGCTACGAGGCCTCCGGCGCCTACTACACGTTCTCGTCCTGGCGCGGCCTGCTCGATACGGCGATGGCCACGCTGTTCGACAAATACGAAGACCACGGCGCGCTCGACCTGCTCAATGAACCGGCGAAGCCCGCGCACGGGGAACTTGTGCAGATCGGCGCAAATACTCCCGTTCAAACACGCGTGCACATCGAACAGGAGACCACGGTTTGACGCAATCATCCGAGACAATTACAGCCAAGCACATGGATGCGAATGTCGCTCCCGACCAGCTTGAAATCGCCGCCGGCCGCGTAAGGGAAGACCTGCAAGGATGGGTGCCCGCGCTCGCAACGGATGAAGAAAGGCACGCCGCCTTCGAGAAAGCCTTCGACTACCGCGGCGACGTCACGCTCACTCTTCGCGACGGCCGCACCCTTACCGGCTACGTCTTCGACCGGCGCACCGGCGCCTCGCTCGATGCCTCCGCGGTCCGCATCATCCCCGCCGGCGAACGCACCAAGCTGGCTGTTCCCTACAGCGATATCGCAGCCCTCACCTTCAGCGGCCGCGACACCGCTGCCGGCAAGAGCTTCGAAGCATGGGTGAAGAAATACAACGAAAAAAAGGCCGCCGGCGAGACCGGCATCGCCATCCAGCCCGAAGTGCTCGACTAACTTAGCGTCAACCCATCCCATACGAAAGCAGCGTCATCCGAAGCGAAGCGGTAGCGCTTGCGCCAAAGGATCGGCTTTTCCTGGCTCACACCGCTCGATGCGATTGAACAAAAGGATCCCGCGCTCTCCAGCGCGGGATCTTTTCTCACGCCCCCGGCGCTTTCGCCGCCAGGATCATGACCTTGTCATCGATCTCCGGTGGCTTTGTAAACAGTTCGCCAGCCTTGGCCATCAATGCTTTCGCAATCTCTCCGGACAAGTGCGCCTGCCGCGCCGTATCGTCGGCGAACGTATCGAAGATCCCGTACTGCGATGGGCCAATTTTCAACGCATACCAGGTTGTGGTCCCGGTTTCCGCCTGCGCCAGGGGCAGCGCCGACTTCAAAAACTCCTCCACCTCCTGCTCCTTGCCCGGCTTCGCTTCCATGTAACCCCAAACAGCCAGCTTATCCATCGTGTTCCTCCAAGCCAGTAAGATGCACCGCGTCCCTCGTACAATCGTCAGCAGGTCATGAAAGTCTTCGTAACAGGAGCCACCGGTTTTCTCGGCGCCCATGTGGCCCGCGCCCTCGCGTCGCAAGGCGCAGAACTGCGCCTGCTCGTGCGCCCCACCAGCGACCTGCGCAACCTCGAAGGCATCCCCGCGGAGCAGGTAGTCGGCGATCTCCGCCAGCCCGAGTCCCTCCGCACCGCCCTGCGCGGCTGCGACGCGCTCATGCATGTCGCCGCCGACTACCGCCTCTGGGTCCGCGACCCGCAGCAGATGTACGCGGCCAACGTTGAAGGCACCCGCGCCCTGCTGCGGCTCGCGCGCGAGGAAAATGTCCCCCGCGCCGTATACACCTCGAGCGTCGCGACCATGGGTTTCCAGCGCGGCGGCATCATCGTCGACGAAACCACTCCGGTCTCGCTCGCCCACATGGTCGGCCACTACAAACGCTCCAAGTTCCTCGCCGAGCAGGCCGCCCTCGAAGCTGCCCGCGCCGGCCAGCACGTCATTACCCTCAACCCCACCACGCCTATCGGCGCGGGCGACCGCAAGCCCACCCCCACCGGCCGCATCGTCGTCGACTTCCTCAACGGCAATTTCCCCGCCTACATGGACACCGGCCTCAATCTCGTCGACGCCACCGAGGTCGCCCGCACCCACGTCGTCGCGCTCGAGCGCGGATTCCCGGGCGAGCGCTACATCCTGGGCGGCGAAAACCTTACCCTGAAGCAGATCCTCGACAAAATGTCCGCCATCACCGGGCTGCCTTCGCCGAAGCACAAGGTCCCCATCCCCGTCGCCATGGCATTCGCTTTTTTCGACGAGTGGATCACCGGCCGCCTGCGCGGCAGGGAGCCCCGCGCCACGGTCGAGGCAGTCCGCATGGGCCGCAAAAAAATGTTTGCATCCTCCGCCAAGGCGGAACGCGACCTCGGCTTCCGCGTCCTCCCCGTCTACCACGCCCTGCGCTCGGCGATCGACTGGTTCCGCGCCAACGGCTACGCGCCAGCACCGACCCCGGCCTCAATCCCGGTACGCCCCGCATGACCCGCATCGGCATCGTCGCTGCTTTACCCGCCGAGCTGCACCCGCTGGTGCGCGAGTGGCCCCGCACCGACCAGGTTTCCATCGGCCACCTGGCCGGCATCCAGTGTTTCGCGGCTTGCGAGGGTATGGGCGAGATGGCCGCCGCGCGCTCCATCTCAGCTATCCGCGCCGCCGCCGAGCAGGACGGCCCGCTCGACGCGCTTGTCTCCTACGGCTGGGCCGGCGCGCTCAGCTGCGGCGTCAAGCCACCCGGCGTCTACTCCGTCGCCGAGGTGGTCGACTCGCGCACCGGCGAGCGCTTCCGCACCAGCAGCTGGCAAAGCGAGGCCCCTTTGCGCCTCGTTACCCTCGACCATGTTGCGCGCAAGAGCGAAAAGCGCGCCCTTGCCGAGCGCTACCAGGCCGTGTTGGTCGACATGGAAGCCGCCACCGTAGCCCGCCTGGCCCGCGCGCGCAACCTGCCGTTCCTATGCCTGCGCGGCGTCTCCGACGGCTACACCGACGACCTGCCCGACTTCAACCGCTTCATCACCCACCGCGGCCAGCTGCGCACCGCCGCCTTCGCCGCGCACGCCCTGCTGCGACCCCGCAGCTGGCCGGCTCTGGTCGAGCTGGGCCGCAACAGCCGCGCCGCCGCCCAGGCATTGGCGACCCGGCTTCCCGACGCGCTCAGCCGCGCGAAATTGATATTCTAGGAACAATGGCATCGGCCACCTATCTCGCGCAGCCCGCAGCCGCCATTCCCGCGGCCATGCAGGCTGCTGTTTACCGCGGCGTCAACGATGTGCGCATTGAAAGCGTACCCGTCCCCGCCATCGGTCCGGGCGAAGTCCTGCTGCGCGTCGAGGCCTGCGGCATCTGCGGCACCGACCTCAAGAAAATCCATACCGGCTCCCACTCCGCCCCGCGTATCTTCGGCCACGAGACCGCCGGCGCCGTCGCAGCCGTTGGTGAGGGCGTCACAAACTTCGCCCCCGGCGACCGCGCTATGGTCTTCCACCACATCCCTTGCGGCGCTTGCTACTACTGCCGCAAGAAGACCTTCGCCCAGTGCCCGGTCTACAAAAAAGTCGGCGTCACCGCGGCATTCGAGCCCTCCGGCGGCGGCTTCGCCGAGTACGTCCGCGTCATGGACTGGATCGTCGCCCGCGGCCTGGTCAAGATTCCCGACGGCATTCCGTTCGAGCAGGCCGCCTTCATCGAGCCGGTCAACACCTGCCTCAAAGCCATTAAGAACCTCGCGCTCCAGCCGGATGAGACCGTGCTCGTCATCGGCCAGGGGCCTATCGGCATTATCCTGGCGGCGCTCGCGGCCCGCTCCGGCGCGAAGGTCCTCACCTCCGACCTGTACCCGGAGCGCCACGCTGTCGCCGCCGCCTACGGCCTCTCGCACCCCATCGACGCGGGTACCGAAGACGTCGTCGCCCGCACCCACGCCGAGAGCGAAGGCCGCGGTGCCGACGCCGTCATCCTCGCCGTCGCCGGCGACCCGCTCATCCAGGTCGCGATGAACGCCGCCCGCTGCGGCGGCCGCGTCCTGCTTTTCGCGCAGACCCAGCACGGCCAGGCCCCCATCGACCCCGCCGCTATCTGCATGGACGAGAAATCCCTCGTCGGCTCCTACAGCGCGTCGGTCGAGATCCAAGACGAAGGCGCGGCGCTCGTCTTCGAGGGTTACCGCGGCGGTTTCGATCTCACGCACCTCATCTCGCATCGTTTTCCGCTCGCCGATGCAGGTCGCGCCATCGAGATTGCATCGCACCCTACAGCAGAGTCGATGAAAATATTTATCAACCCGCGGGCAGGCAAGCGATGAGCGCCGCCACCATGCAAGCCGCCGTGCTGTACGGCAAGGAAGACCTTCGCCTCGAGACCCTCCCGCGCCCCCGCGCCGCAGCCGGCGAGTTGGTCCTGCGGGTCGCCGCCGCGCTTACCTGCGGCACCGACCTCAAGGTATTCCGCCGCGGCTATCACGCGCGCATGCTGCAGCCGCCCATCCCCTTCGGCCACGAGATCGCGGGTATCGTCGAGGAGGCGGGCGCGGGCTCGCAGTTCCGCCCCGGCGACCGCGTCGTCGCGCTCAACTCCGCGCCCTGCGGGCAGTGCTTTTTCTGCCGCGCCGCCCAGCCCAATCTCTGCGACGACCTGCTGTTCAATAACGGCGCTTATGCCGAGTACCTCCGCGTCCCGGCGCGCATCGCCGCCAAAAACACCCTGCATGTCCCCGAACACCTGCCGCTCGAGCAGGCCGCGCTCACTGAGCCACTAGCCTGCGTCGTGCTGGGCCTTGAGGAGTCCGGCGCTCGCGCCGGCGATACCCTCGCCGTCATCGGCGCCGGCCCCATTGGACTGCTTTTCGTCCATGCCGCCATGCTCGCCGGCCTGCGCGTCATCTCGGTCGCGAAGCACCCGGAGCAGGCAGCGGCCGCCCGCGCGCTCGGCGCCTCTGAAACCGTTCTGCTCCCCCGCGACGGCAGCAGTCCCGTCGCCCACGTCCGCGCGCTCACTGGGCAAGGCCGCGGCGTCGATATCGCCATTGAAGCCGTCGCCACCCCCACCACCTGGGGCTGGGCCGTCGATATGGCGCGCAAGGGCGGCGCGGTCAACTTCTTTGGCGGGCCGCCGGCCGGCACCCGCGTCGCGCTCGATACCAACCAGCTCCACTACAGCGGCCTGTCGCTGCGGGCCAGTTTTCACCACACGCCGCACACGGTGCGCCGCGCGTTCTCTCTGCTTACCGGCGGCCGCTTCCAGGCCGAAAGCTTTATCACCGGCCGTGTCGGTCTCGCCGATGTGGTTGCGCTTTACCGCAACCTGAACGGCAGCGCAGGCGCGCAGCCGGCGCGCGGCATCAAGACAGTGATCCTGCCCTGAACACCATGGCCACGGTTCCCCTCGATCAGGATCGCGAAACGCTGCTCACCGCCGGCTGGGCCGCGCTTCCGGCCGCCTATCGGCCGCCCACTTACACCCCGTCACTGGTCGAAGCCCAGCGCTGGTGCCGGCACCTGGCCGAAACCCATTACGAAAACTTTCATGTCGCCAGCTGGTTCCTGCCCGAGCGCCTCCGCGCCCACTTTCACGCGGTCTACGCTTACTGCCGCGTCTCCGACGATCTGGGCGACGAGGTCGGCGACCCCGCCCAGTCGCTCGCGCTGCTCGACTGGTGGCAGCAGCAGCTGGAAGCTTGCTACCAGGGCCGCGCCACGCATCCGGTATTTGTAGCGCTCATGGTTACAATTCGCGAGTGCGGCATCCCGATTGAGCCCTTCGCCGACCTGCTCACCGCCTTCCGGCAGGACCAGGTCGTTACCCGCTTCGCGACCATCGAAGACCTGCTCGCTTACTGTCGCTTTTCCGCCAACCCGGTCGGCCGCCTGGTGCTCTACATTGCCGGCTACCGCGATGACGAGCGTTTTCGCCTCTCCGACCAGACCTGTACCGCGCTGCAGCTGGCGAACTTCTGGCAGGACGTGCGCGACGACTACGCCCGAAGCCGCATCTACCTGCCGCAGGCCGACATGGCCCGCTTCAAAGTAACCGAGGCGATGCTCCCCGAGGGCATCGCCCAGCGCCAAGCTGCCCCCGCCGTACGCGAGCTGCTCCGCTACCAGGTCGGCTACGCCCGCGTGCTCTTCCACGCCGGCCAGCCGCTGGTCCGCATGGTTGACCGCGAGCTCGCCGTCGATCTCGATCTCTTCTCCCGCGGCGGTCTTGCCATCCTCGACGCGATTGAGGTCCAGCAGTTCGACGTCCTGCGCGCGCGCCCGTCCATCTCGAAGCCGCGCAAGGCCGCCCTGCTCGTCCGAGCCTTGGCCGCCAAATACCTGCCGGGCAGGCGCGCGTGACCGTCGAGGAAGCCTACCGCATCTGCCGCGGCATCGCCCGACGCGAAGCGAAGAATTTTTACTTCGCCTTCCTCGCGCTTCCCCCAGCCAAGCGCAACGCTATCTGCGCCGTGTACGCCTTTATGCGCCATGCCGACGATATCTCCGATGACGAAGCGCTCCCGAAGCCCGAGCGCCGCGCTCGCATGGCCGCCTGGCGCACCGCATGGCGCCACTATGCCGAGACCGGCCGTGCCGAAAACCAGGCCTCGGACGCCGTCTACCTCGCCCTTAACGATGCACGCATTCGCTTCCGCATCCCGCTCTCTTTGCTCGACCAGCTCGTCGACGGCACCACGCTTGATCTCGACGAGCACCACGACGACGCCCAGACCTTCGCCGACTTCGAAGCGCTGCGTCGCTACTGCTATCTCGTCGCCTCGGTTGTCGGCCTGGTCTGCATCCGCATCTTCGAGTACAGCTCGCCTGCCGCCGAAAAACTCGCTGAAGAACTCGGCCTCGCTTTCCAGCTCACCAACATCCTGCGCGATGTGCGCGAAGACGCCGAGCGCGGCCGCGTGTACCTGCCTGTCGATGAACTCGCCCGCCACGGCTTAACCCCTGCCTCGCTCGCCGCAGCCGCCCAGGCCGGCGCCGCCCCCACAGTCGCCATCCGCGCCATGCTCGCCGAGCAGGGCGCCCGCGCCGAGCAGCTTTATACCGCCGGCGCCCGCCTGCTCCCGCTCATCGCCGCCGACAGCCGCCCCGCCCTCTGGGTGCTGATGACCATCTACCACCGCCTGCTCCAGCGCATCCGGCTGGCCGACTACGACGTCTTCTCCCGGCGCCTCAGCGTCCCTAATTGGCAAAAACTCCTGCTGCTCGCCCGCGGTCTGGCCCGCACCTTTGTTGCCCGTCTTCGCGGGGCACCCCCTGTCGCCGTCACCATCGCGGACCCAACCCGCCGCATCGCCATCGTTGGCGCCGGTGTTGCCGGCCTCTCCGCCGCCTGCGCCCTCGCTGACTCAGGCTACTCCGTTACCCTCTTCGAGCGCCGCCCCTACGTCGGCGGCCGCGCCTGCTCCTACCCCCATCCCGGCTCGGGCGAAACCATCGACAACTGCCAGCACATCCTGCTCGGCTGCTGCACCAATCTGGCGCACCTGTTCACCCGCATAGGCCGCTCTAATGCCGTCGCCTGGACCCGCAAGCTCACCTACATCGAGCCCGGCGGCCGCCGCAGCGTCATTGAGCCCACCGCCTTGCCCGCGCCTTTCTCATCTACGCTGTCCTTCCTGCGCGCCCGCTGCTTCTCGCGTGAAGACAAGCGCGCCATCGCCCGCGGCTTGCGCCAGTTCTTCCGGGGCTACCCGGCCGACGTTCCCGGCGGCGAAAACTTCCTCGCCTGGGCCCACCGCCATGGCCAGACCCCCGGCGCGCTCCAGCGCTTCTGGGAGCCCATCCTCAAGTCCGCCCTCAACGACGATCTCGACCGCATTTCCGTCCACTACGCGGGCAAGGTCCTGCGCGACTCGTTTCTCAACTCCTCCGAGGCCGGCCACATCGGCGTCCCCCTGCTGCCGCTCTCCGAGATGTACTCCGGGGCCGCCGCCTATCTCCAGGCTCGCGGCGGCACCCTCCACTTGCGCACCAGCGTCGATCGCATCGAACAAAACTCCGCTGGCTGGCGCGTCCACACGAACGGATCGCCGGCTGAGTTCGACGACGTCATCCTCGCACTCCCGTTTGAAGCCGCTCAGCGCTTCATCCCCGGCCTTCCAGAAAGCCCCGCCCGCGATGCTTTGCAGCACACACTGTTGCAGTTCCAGCACGTCCCCCTCGCCGGCATCCATCTCTGGTTCGATCGCGAAATCACCGAACTGCCCCACGCGGTGCTGCTCGACTCGACCATCCAGTGGATGTACCAGCGCGACAAACTAGCGCCCGCGCAAACCAGGCAGGGAAGCGCCAGCCACCTCGAGCTCGTCGTCAGCGTCGCCCACGCGCTCGTCCCCATGTCGCAGCCCGACATCATTGAGCTCGCCCTGCGCGAGCTCGCGCTCTTTTTCCCCGCCGTTCGCGGCGCGAAGCTCCTCAAGGCCGTCGTCACCAAGGAGCTCCGCGCCACCTTCTCCGTTCCCCCGGGGCTCGACGCTCACCGCCCCCCGGCGCGCACCGCCTGGCCCGGCCTCTACCTGGCCGGCGACTGGACCGACACCGGCTGGCCCGCCACCATGGAAGGCGCCGCCCGCTCCGGCTTCCTTGCCGCCGAGGCCCTCTCCGGCAACCGCTACCTCATCCCCGACCTGCCGCCGCGCGGCTTCATGCGCCTGTTCGGCTAACCCGGCCCCGTTTTCCCCACTCTCATCGCGTATCGCGAACACTTACCAGGAGATCGCGTTTTGTCCAGCACGCCCACTTCCAGCCAGCTCATCGAGAACCACGGCATGATCGGCAACATGCGCTCAGTCGCCGTCATCTCGATCGACGGCACCATGGACTTCTACTGCTTCCCAGCCTTCGACTCGCCCACCGTTTTCGCCGCGCTGCTCGATGCGGACAAAGGCGGCTGCTTTCGCATCGAGCCGAAGATGGACAACGTCCGCTACAAGCAGCTCTACCTCTCCGACACCAACATCCTGCTCACCCGCTTCCTCTCCGAGGACGGCGTCGCCGAGCTGACCGACTTCATGCCCATCGACAAGGAAGGCGAGCAGTCCGCCTACGCCGACCAGGTCATCCGCATGGTGCGCGTCATCAAGGGCTCGGTCACCTTCAAAATGCGTTGCGCCCCCCGCTTCGACTATGCTCGCGGCGTGCATACCGTCAGCAAAGAAGACGACGCGATCTGTTTTCATCCTGAGAACAAGCAGTGCCCATCCATGTCGCTCCATGCCACGGTTCCGCTTGCGATCGACGGCCCCGACGGCGTGGCCGAGTTCACCGTCGAGGCAGGCCAGATGGTCGCCTTCGCCTTCGGTTCCATCCAGCCTGAGCAGAAGCAGCCCACCCAACTGCTCGATGAGCAGGAGCTTGAACAGCGCTTCAAAACGACCGCGAAGTACTGGCGCGACTGGGTCGGCAAGTCGACCTACAAAGGCCGCTGGCGCGAAATGGTCAACCGCTCCGCTCTGGTGCTTAAGCTGCTCTTCTCGCAGGAGCACGGCGCCATCCTGGCCGCCGCCAGCTTTGGCTTGCCCGAGAGAATCGGCGGCAGCCGCAACTGGGACTATCGCTACGTCTGGCTGCGCGACTCCGCCTTTTCGCTCTACGCGCTGATGCGCCTGGGCTTCGCCAGCGAGGTCCGCGCCTACACCCACTGGATGCGCGGCCGGGTCATCGATGGATTGAAAGCAGGCGGCGACGACGGCCCCCTGCGCGTCCTCTATCGGGCTAATGGGGGCGCCGAGCTCGAAGAAACCGAGCTCACCCACCTGGCCGGCTACAAGAACTCGCGCCCGGTCCGCATCGGCAACGGCGCCAACGGACAGCTCCAGCTCGACATCTACGGCGAGGTCATGGACGCGCTCTACCTCTCGAACAAATACTCCGACGGCATCTCAAAAGATGGCTGGGCCCACGTCTCGATGCTTCTGGAGTGGCTCGGCAAGAACTGGGAGCGGCCCGACGAAGGCATCTGGGAGGTCCGCGGCGGCCGCCGTCATCTGCTCCACTCGCGCCTGATGTGCTGGGTCGCCTTCGACCGCGCCATCCGCCTGGCCGACAAGCGCTCGCTTGAAGCGCCGCTCAAGGAGTGGTACGACCTGCGCCGCGCCATCAACGACGACATCCTCACCAATTTCTGGAATGAGGAGCTCAACTCCTTCGTGCAGGAGAAAGGCGGCAGCGAGGTGGACGGCTCGCTGCTGCTGATGCCCATGCTGCGCTTTATCAGCCCGACAGACCCGCGCTGGCTGGGCACGCTCGCGCGCATCGAGCAGGATTTGTCGGAGGATAGTCTCGTCTTCCGCTACCCGGTCGGCAACGATGGACTGGAAGGCGAAGAGGGCAGCTTTACCGCATGCTCGTTCTGGTTCATTGAGTGCCTCGCCCGCTCCCACCAGGTCGAGAAAGCCCACCTGCTCTTCGACAAGATGCTGGGCTATGCCAACCACGTCGGCCTCTACTCCGAGCAGCTCGGCTCCAGCGGCGAGCACCTGGGCAACGCTCCCCAGGCGCTTACCCACCTGGCTCTCATCAGCGCGGCCACGTACCTCGATCGCGTGCTCGACGGGAACAAGGACACCTGGGCCTAGCTTTGTTTGCAGGCAGGCGTTTCAGCGCGTCAGCAGCGCCACGCCCAGGCACACGAACACCGCGGCTGCCCAGCGGCGGCGGTCGACATTCTCCTTGAGGAAAAACTTCGCCGCAACCGCGTTGGTCACAAAGGTAAGCGAAGCCGAGGCCGGCGCGATCAAGCTCACCTCAGCATGCGAGAGCGCGAACAGCAGCGAGAAAAACCCGCACGCCATGCCCAACACCCCGCCGCAGAAGCGGGGGCTCGTCATCACCGCCCAGCTCGCGCCCGCCAGGCCCCGCTCCGCGCGAATCGAGTCCAGGTCCAGCTGCCGCATGGCGGAAGCGATCAGCAGGTCGCCGATGGTCGCGAACGTCACGATGGCGGCAATCATCGCCGCCACCGCCCAGCCGGAGGCCTGCTGCGTCTGTGGAATGGCGTGCGCGGCGATCACAGGCGCCTCGCCCCAGTGGCCTGGAACGCGGCGGCAGCCTCGCGCTGTTCCGTTGAGCAGGCGGGCGAACAGACGGGCTCGGTGTAGCTCTGGCCGTTCGCTACAAAGCCCACGCCCATGGTGATCAGCACAATGCCCAGCCAGCGCGCGGGCGTGATCTGCTCATGCAGCCAGAAGCGCGAAAGCAGCGCGATGAGCACGTTGCCGATCGAAGTCGTTGGCAGCACGTAGGTCAGGTCGGCCCAGGAGAGCGCGGCCGTGTACGACGCGAAAAAACCGATCAGCATCGCGATGCCCAGCGCGACATAAGGGGTCAGCACGGCATGCAGTAGTAAAGCCGGGTGGCCGAGCGAAACCGGGCCCAGTTTCTTCATGCCGACCGCGAGCAGCGTATCGCCGAGCGGCGCGGTGACCGCCACGGTCAGCAGGACCAGGTACCGGCGCAGCGTCATGGAGGAGTCGGCCATCGGTTCTCAGGATGCTCTCACACCATGAAAGATGCGGAAATAGGAAGCGCGGCCAGCCGGGGGCTGACCGCGCGTGTTGATGGCAGCCTTTACACTCCGGCGCTGACCGCTTCGCGGCTCTCGCGCGCCTTGGTGCTCCGGGTCTGCTTTACCATCCGGTTCCGTTCGCCGCGCAGCTTCAGGAACGCTCTCGCCTCGGTGTAAAGCCGGGGCAGATCGCGGTTCACAATCGCCTTGTACACCACCCGGAACGCCGCCTTGGGCCGGAAATAATATTCGTCGTAGAACCGATGCACCATCTCGAGCACGTACTCGGTCGGCAGCCCCGGGTATTCGATGTGCGCCAGCTGGTGGCCGCCTTCGTCAACCATCTTGGCCTCGTTGGTGATGAAGCCGTGCTGCTTGGCGTAGTCGTAGAACTCTGTGCCGGGGAAGGCATGCGCGATCGAAACCTGGATGGTTTCGACATCGAGCTGCTTGGCGAAGTTGATCGTGTTGCGGATCGACTCCTTCGTTTCGCCGGGCAGGCCGAGAATGAAGTCGCCGTGGATGGTCAGGCCGAGATCGTGGCAGTCCTTCACGAAGTCGCGCGCGCGCTGTACGGTCGCCCCCTTCTTGATGTTCTTGAGGATCTGCGGATCGCCCGACTCGAAGCCCACGATCAGCAGCCGGCAGCCGGCTTCCTTCATCGCTTTCAGGGTGTCGCGGTCGGTCGTGACCCGCGAGGTGCAGCTCCAGGTCAGCCCCAGCGGCTTCAGCTTTTCGCACAACTCAATGGTGCGCACCTTCTGGATGTTGAAGGTGTCGTCGTCGAAGAAAAACTCCTTCACGTCCGGGAACAGCTGCTTTGCATGCGCCATCTCGGCGGCCACATCGTCGGTCGATCGCTTGCGCCACGCGTGCCCGCTCAGCGTCTGCGGCCACAGGCAAAACGTGCACTGCGCCGGGCAGCCGCGCGTCGAGTAGAGCGCCACATACGGGTGCAGCAGAAACGGAACGTTGTACTTCGTTACGTCCAGGTCGCGCTTGTAGATGTCCGTCACCCAGGGCATATCCGGCTTGTCGAGCTTCTCGACCTGCGGCCGGTCCGGGTTGTGCTGGATCGTGCCCGACTCGTCGCGGTACGAGATACCGAGGATCTCATTGCGCGGCTTGCCCTGCGCGTACTCGACGACGGAGAAGTCGAACTCGCGGCGGCAGATAAAGTCGATCGCCGCGCACTCATCGAGCGCCTTTTCGGTGTCGGTCGTGACCGGCGGCCCGACGAACGCGATCTTCAGGTTAGGGTACGCAGCCTTGACCTTCTCGGCCGCGCGCTGGTCGCCGGTCCAGCCGATGGTGCTCGTGAACAGCACCAGGAACTCGTAGTCCTTGAGAATCTCGATCACACCGTCCCAGGAGACATGGTGCGGATTTGCGTCGAGCAGGCGCGAGCCCTCAAGCATGCCCGCCGGGTAGGCCAGCCACACTGGATACCAGTAGCTTTCGATCTCGCGTGTCGCGGGCCAGCGCGAGCTGGCGCCACCGTCGAAGTTTTCAAAAGAGGGCGGGTTCAGGAACAGTGTTTTGAGTGGCATATGCGTGGCCTTCAGTTTACCATTCGTCGCCGCGTTGCTTCATAACAGCAGCTATGTGCGGCAGCGAACGGATTGCAGCGAGCAGGTCAGCGGGCGCCCTTGTTGATCCAGTCCGCCAGCGCGCCCTGCGAGCGAAGCAGCGAGAGCTGCGCCTTGAGCAGCGTGAAGCGCGCGTCCAGCGCCTCGCTGAAACGCGAGCGCTCGTTGATGCGCGCCGTCATCTCGTCGGCCGGGGTCAGCGGCGCCCCGGTCGCCGTTGCAGGCGGATTCCGCAACTGCAACAGTACCGATTGCAGTTGCTGCTGGGCCAGTTTCTCCTGCAGGTCCGCGATGCGGGCCTGCGCGCGCAGCTCCGGAAAGCTCTGCCGCAGCTGCACCACTTGCTCCTCGGCCGCCTCGCGCCCCTGTTCGGCCTGCGTGTCGGCGTGTACCGCGTCGGCGGCCGTTTCGCGCGCGTGCGCTTCAGTGCCCGCGTTAAACAGCGGAAACGTGATCTGCGCGGCAAAGCCGAAGTTATTCGGCTGAAGAGCGTGGGCGTAAAAAGAGTTGTAGTTGTTCAGCGTGGTATCGAGATACTCGTAGTTAAAGCCGAAACCGATCTGCGGCCGGTAATTCTGCCGCGCGTCCCCATGCGCGGCGTAGTGCTTGCTGACCGCGTTGCTGAAGCCTGCCTGCACCCCCGCGGTGAATCCGCTGAGCGGGCTCATCTCCCCTGTAGGCGCCCCGGGAATGGTCTGCGCTTCCGGCTGCATGTCGTCCACCGGCAGCCCGGTCAGGTCGCTCAAACGCTTGCGCAGCAGGGCCGCCTGGGCCAGCAGGTCCAGCCGCTTCAGGTCCGCCTGTGCGGCGGTCAACTCCGCCTGGGTCGCGGCAATCTGACTCTCTATGCCCGCGGCAAGCCTGTCCTGTTCGATCGCATCCAGTTTCTCGGCATAGCTCTTTTGCTCGTCAAGCGCGGCGACCTGCTGCGTAATGGTGTTGAGCTGCAGGTAATCGAGCGTGGTGTCGAGCTCCACCTGGTCCAGCGCGTCCTTGAGATTGAGCGTTGCCGTATGCAGCCCCGCCCTTGCCGCGCGAATATAGTCCGGCTGCGAAAACGAAATCACCAGCGACTGAATCTGCGCGTTGAAAACGCTCGGCACGCCGCCCAGGAAGCCGTAGGAGTAGCCCGCGGCCGAGCCCGCCGTCAGCGACGGCACGTACACGTCTCTGGTTTCCGACAGCACCGCCTGCGCCTTTTCGGCATCGACCTGCGCGATGCGCACGGATGGACTGTTGCGCCGGGCCATGTCGACCGCCGAAAAAAGCGAAAGCTGCGCGTGCAGCGGCCGGGCGGCAGACAGCCACGCGGCCAGCGAAAGACAAAAAACGGCCAGGGGACCGCGCAGGGGAAAGCTCCGGCTCAAATCGCTTGTTCCTTCTCCCGGCCGCATACCCGTCATCCGGGGGCGCGAGGCTCTATCACTCCAGCAGCTACCTGCGAAATGACCGGCTCACGCTTGGAAAAGATTCTATCCTGAGGCGCCTGCGGGCAGTTCTGTACTTCGTGCCTGAATCGTGTGACCGGGGCGCGGGTCGTCCCTTGATAGAAAAACGCCGCCTCCCGCCGGCCTCTTGGCGAAATTAGGGCTTGCCGCTTGGCGTCGCGGATGCGGTCTTGAGCTTGGCCAACGATTCATCCACACGCTTCTTGAAGTCGCCTGCATCGTTGTTAACGAAGCCGCTGTAGGCAGTTTGGATTTGCATTTCGCAATTATCGCCCTGGGAATTCAGGAGTACGGTGTTGATGCGCTTGCCGGTAAGGCTGCCTCCGATGTTGTAGGACGCAGTCAGTTCGTCGTTCACAATCGAAATAATGCCGTATTTGCCCGAGTTCCGGAGCACGTCCTTCACTGCGGGCCATAGGGTGCCGCAGGGGACGTTGAAGGTGTCTTTATGGGTCTTGGCGAGGGCTGGTACGGCGACTGACAGCAAGAGACATGCAGCTAGAAGTCGTTTCATTGCGGTAGCTTACTCTGGACTAAGCGCTCACGGCCTGCGAATTTTTTCACCAGGCTAAACCTTAGTCACTAGAACGATCGGTCAGCAGAAACATTCAGGCATAAGGGGAGGCAGAAAAGCGTTTCTCTGTTGGCCATTCCTACTCGGCATATAGCGGTCGCTGTTCCTTAAGCATTGGAGTGGCGCGGCTGCCAGCCCGAGGCGAGCGCATGCGCGGCCGCCAGTTCGTTCTGCGCGCCCGCACTGTCGCCCTCGCCTGCCAGCAGCTGCGCCAGGCTGGCATGCACCGCGAATGCCGGCGCCTCCTCCGATTGGTGGCTCGACGCGAGATAGGACCTCAGCAGCGCCACCGCCTGCGCGGGCCGCTGTCCGCTGCGCGTCAACTGCTCCGCGGCTGAGACCAGCGCGTCGTCGTGCGCCGTGTCCATCGCGACCGCCTTATCGATAGCCGCGAGCATTTCCGGCATGCGGCCCTGCTTGCGATAGAAGCTGGCCAGCGCCACGTACGTCTCCGGCCTGGCATCGGGGCTGGCGGCCGCGGCCTCCAGTTCGCGCTGCGCGGCGCCGTCATCCTTGCCGTGTTCGGCGATCTCCGCGCAAATGGTATGCCCAAGCGCCGGCGACCAGGCTTCGACCTCTGCGGCCAGCGCCTGCGCCTTTTTCTCTCCGCCGCCCACCAGGCCCGGCGCCTCTACGTAGAACTGCGCCAGGTCGGACGCGGCTTCAGGATTGCGCGGGTCCAGCCGGTGCGCGGCTTCAAACTCAGCGTGGACCTTCTTGGCCAGCCCGAAAGCAGCCAGCTTCGCCGCATGCTGCGCCCGGTCGCCCAGCACCCGGCCCAGCCACAGGTGATAGCTGCTGTCCCCTGCTGCCAGCTCGACCGCGCGCTCGCACGGCGCCTGTGCCTGCTGGGCTCGCTGCTCGGCGAAGTAAACGCGGCACTCCAGGTTCAACGCCGCCGCATCGCTCGCGTTCGCGCTCAGCGCCTGGTTCAGCATCGCCAGCGCCTGGTCGGCATGCCCCTCGGCCAGCAGCTGCTCGGCGGGCTGGGTGGGCAGCGCAGGCGCCGCCGCAGCGTACGCGAGCGAGAAAACCAATGTCGGGATCAGTCGAGACAATCGCATGGCAAGTCAGCCGGCCGCACTCACAGCTTCCTGCATAAAAAGATGAGCCGGCACGCCCGCGCGATGCAGCCGCAAAGCAGGTTTGTTTCCGCGCAGCCTCAGCAAATACGACCCTACTGCAGCACCTGGACCGCGGTTCCATCGGTCAGCGGCTGGCCGCCCACGCTGCCCAGCGCCACTACATCGCCGCTCCTGATGCCGGAAAGTATCTGCACCTGCGTCGGGTTGATGTTGCCCGCCGTCACCTCGGTGCGCTTCAGCGAGCCATGCACGACCTTGTACACGTAGGTCAGCCCCTGCTCTGTATGCCATGCCTCGTGCGGCACAAACAGCGCATCGGCAATATTGTTTGTCGTCACCTTCAGGTCCACATTGGTGTCCGGCAGCAGCCCGTCGTGCGGGTCGTCGATCGAGCACACCACGACGCCCACGTTGCGCGTCGTATAGCCCACCACCGTCGCCGGCAGCCGCGTGATGCGTCCGTGCCAGGTCTGGTTGGGCTTGGCCGCCCACGTGATGCTGACCGACTGCCCCACGCTCAGCTTACCGATGTCCGGCTCGTCGAAGTAGGCCAGCACCTGCATGTGGTTCAGGTCCGCCATCTGGAGCAGCTTGTCGCCCTGCTGCACGTACTCGCTCTGCGAGGCGGAGATGGAGTAGACCGTTCCCGCGATGGGGGCGCGCACCTGGCTCTTGCTGATCGCGTCCGCGGATGCGGCGACCGCGGCCTGGGCTTCGGCGACCTCGGCCCGCGCCTGCGCCGCATTGGGGGGATTGCTGCGCGCGCTCTGCCGCTGCTCCAGCACCTGCAGGCTGGCCTGGTCGCCATTCAGCCGGTTTTCAGCCTGCTCCACTTCGCTCGGCGAGGCGGCCCCCTGGCCGGCTAGCTGCTTCAGCGTGGCCAGCGACTGCGCGGCACTCTGTTGCTCGGTGCGCGCCTGCGCAAGCTGCCCGTTGAAGCTGTAGCGCTCCTCCGGCGCTCCGCCCGCGGCCACGCTCGCCTCGTTTGCCTGCGCGCCGGCCAGCGCGGCCCGCGCCTGCGCCAGCCGCGTCTGGGCCTCTCCGTCGTCCATCGACAGCAGCAGTTTGCCCGCCGGCACCCGGTCGCCCTCGTGCACATAAATCGCTTTCACCAGCCCCGGAAACGGCGCGTGCGATTCATAATTGGTGATCGGCTGCACCTTGCCGTTGGTCGCCACCGTGCTGCGGATCGACCCGCGCACCACCGTGAACGCCCGCACCTCCAGCACGGTGCGTGTGGCGATGTGCGCCAGGTAGAAAACCAGGGCAACCACGAGGACCGCAATGGTCCAGATAACGATGCGAGTGTTGTTGCTCGGGCGCTCATTTGCCATGCATGGGGTCTTCTACAAATCCGACCCTGAGTATACCGGAGCGCACCCGCCGGGCTTTGCAGACCCCTTGGCGACCGAGACTGCCGGGACGAGTGGGGGAACTAGTGGACGCGATGCTGCAGCTGCGGCACGCCCATCCCGCTTGCACCGAACATACTCAGAGTGTTCAAGCTCAGCATCGAGAGCTGCCCCTTTAAGTGGATAAAGCTCAGCTCCTTCGCCTCGGCCGAGATCACGACCATGTCGCGCCAGTGGCCCTCGCCGTCGAGCTTCACGCAGATATCCGAGCTCTCCGACGCGCTCCGCTCCTCGACGATGTGCTTGCAGTCGGAGGCGTTGAGCCGCTTTTCGAACTCCTCCACATCGGCCATCTTGTAGGCGCCTTCCGCTGGGTAGTCATAGGTCAGCACGTAGACGGAATCCATCTTGCCGCCCAGCAGTCCGAGGCCTCCCAGCATCGGACCGCCGGCGGCCAGCATGCTCTTGTCCAGGTCGACTTTCGAGCTGCTGCTCGATCCCTTGCTGAACTTCTCCGCACCGGCGAACAGCGGATCTTCCGCCTGCGCCACACCAGCGCCCAGCGCCACCAGTACCGCTGCCACGAGCCATCCTCTTCTGCAACCGTTCATCTTTGCGCCTCCTCGATTTTCTGCCTGGCCTCTGCCAGGGGTGCATTTATCCCGCGTGCCAGCGCTGCTTCCAGCCTCGCGCTGGTGATCCTCATTGCAAAGCGCAGCTGCTGTTGCGCTCTTGCCTGCGCTTCCTGCTGCTGCGCTCTTCGCGCCTGCCAAACGCCTGCGCCGGCTAGCATCACCACCACGAGAACCGCCGCCGCAACAGCGGCCCAGTGCAGGCGAACCCTGCCGGGCACGCCTCTGCGCTGCCCGCGAGCCCTCGCCAGCACCCGCTCCGCAAAGCCCTCCGGCAGTGCTACCGGCGCACGCACCGCCTCCCGCAGCTGCTGCTCGAATGCTGCCCTTCTCTGCCCGGCACTACTCCCCGGCCGCTCGCTCACCGCACCCACTCCTTCAACGAGACTCCCGCCTTTCGCCGCAGCAGCGCGAGGCCCCGCGCCAGATTGCTCTTCACCGTCGCGACCGGCTGCCCCAGCGCAGCAGCAATCTCTTCCGGCCTCATCTCGTCCTCCCCGTACCGCAGCACCAGAGCCGCCCGCATGCCGTCCGGCAGCGAGCCGAGCATGCTGCCCAGCCGCGCCGACAGGGTCGCCGGCATCCCGACCCGTTCCCCTTCCGGCTGCTCATCCTGCTCGCACCAGGCCTCAGTACAGCAGGCCGGCTGCGCCATTCGGCGGCGCAGGGCGTCGGTCGACCGGTGCACCGCTACCTTTCTCAGCCAGTACCCCACGTGCTCCGGCGACGCGAACCGCTTGCTCGCCCGCCACAGTTCCAGAAAAACGTCCTGCGCGATCTCCTCAGCGGCGGCGCGATCACCCACAATCCGGAACGCGATCGAGAAAATCGCCCTCCCATGCGCCTCCAGTGCCGCTTCCAGATCGCCTGCGCCATCCATGTACACAGCTATACGCAGTCGTTCCACATCTTGATCGCAAAATGTTGCCGCTGCCGCGATCATTTCCGGGCTCATTTAAGATCAGTCCATGGCTACTGTTACCGCGCGCTACACCGACGAACACGCCAAAGCCGGCCTCGACGCCCGCTTTCCCGAGATCGAGACCTGGGAAAACCAGTTCGCTGGCTACGAAATCCTCATCGACGACCCGGAGTTCACCTCCGTCTGCCCCAAGACCGGCCTGCCCGACTTCGGCGTCATCCAGCTGCGCTACATGCCGCGCCACCGCTGCCTCGAGCTCAAGAGCTACAAGGAATACCTCTTCTGCTACCGCAATCTCGGCATCTTCCAGGAAAACATCGTCAACCAGGTGCTCGAGGACGTGGTTAAATCCTGCGACCCGGTCTGGGCCCATGTTCACGGCGATTTCCGCCCCCGCGGCGGCATCTCGACGGTCGTCGATGCCCGCTGGCCGCGGCCCGAGAAGTAGCGCTAGCCTCGCACAGCCATCCTTCTCGCGAATTTCTATCCTGGGCAAAGTCAAACAATATGGCTTTTCGCGGAGTGGAGCGCAGACCTTCCGCAATGCGCGCGAAAATCGGTGTCATCCCGGAAACGGAAAAATGATGTCATCCCGAAACCTGGTGTCATCCTGAACGAAGTGAAGGACCTGCTTTTCCGGCCCTGTAACACACAAGCTGAAGCCCATGCGCTCCCCACACCCTCTCCTGTCCGCAGCCCTGACCGCCGTGCCCTGGCTCGTTTCCCTCGCCTGGCTGCTGCGCGCGGTCGAGTCGACCGCCTCGATCGGCAAAGTCCCGGACCTGCTGCACATGGGGGAGCCGGATCCGTTCCCGTCGCAGGATGGCGTGCCGCTGGTGAGCGTCATAGTCCCGGCCTGCAATGAGGAAGCCGCGATCGAGGCGACGGTGCGTTCGCTGCTCGCAAGCCGCGGCGTGCCGCTCGAAGTTGTCGCCGTCGACGACCGCTCGACCGACCGCACCGGCGCGATCCTGGATGCCCTATCCGCGCAATACCCAGCCCTTCCCGGTGTAAACCGGCTGACGGTTTTGCATATCCGCTCGCTGCCGGAGGGCTGGCTGGGCAAACCGCATGCGCTCGCACAGGGCGTCGCGCTCACCCGCTCGCCCTACCTGCTCTTCACCGACGCCGACATCTTCTTCCGCGAGGACGCGCTGCTGCGCGCGCTGCGCTTCTTCGAGCGCGAGCAGCTCGATCACCTCATCCTCGCTTCGACCCCGGTGACAAAAACCCCGGGCGAGCGCATGATGCTTGCCGCCATGCAGGTTATCGCCGCCTGGTCGCTGCGTCTGTGGAAGATCGGCGATCCGCGGTCGAGGGAATCGCTCGGCGTCGGCTCCTTTGGCCTGGTGCGCAGGCAGGCCTACGAGCAGGTGGGCGGCTGGCAGGCGCTGCGCATGGAGGTGCTCGAAGACCTGCGCTTCGGCTGGGAGTTGAAGCGCCGCCACGGCCTGCGGCAGCAGATCGCCTTCGGCCGCGGCCTGCTCGAGCTGCACTGGGCCCCCGGCGCCCTCGGCTTGGCGCGCAATCTCACCAAAAACGGCTTTGCCCTGTTCCGCTACCGGCTCCTCCCCGCGCTAGGCGCATTGGCGTCGCTCTCCGTGCTGCTGTTCGCGCCCTTCGCCGCACTCGCCGGCCCGGCGCCCATGCGTTGGTCGTTCCTGCCGTTCGCCGTCGCGCTCGGGCTGCTCTACCGTCGCGGCGCCGCGCATAGTGGCATCCCGGCCCGGTACGTGCTGCTGTTTCCGGTGGGCGCCGCGCTGCTCGTCTATGCGCTAGTCCGCTCAATCCTCCTCACGCTGGTCCGCGGCGGCGTCGAGTGGCGCGGCACCCGCTACCCGCTCGCGCTGCTGCGCCAGCATGCCGGGCCGCTGCGTTAGAGCCGTTTGCCTGTAGGTGGCGAGGGGGGAATGTTGTTGCATGTGGCTTTTCTTGACGGAAAAGCCACGTCAAGAGTCGTCGATCTCTATATAGCAGCAGGCAAACGGCTCTAGTACTTCGAATCCGGCCGGCTGCCCGCGAACACGCTCGATTTCTTACTGTGGTGCGCGCTCATCGCCGAGTCGTGGAACGCCGTTCCCTCGCTGCCCGCCGAGAAGCCGCTCAGCAGCTCCGGGTTGGGCCGGAACTTTTCCGGTCCGTCGTGGAACTGGCGCGCGCTGCTCAGCAGCATGATGGCCTGGCCATGCATCGCGTGCACCGTGCCGCGCAGGTGCACATCCTGCTCGCGCACCGTATCGAGCGCGCCCACTTCCTTGCGGTCGGCGGCCATGCTGACAATCGTGAACCGGCAGCTTTCATCCGGCGTGCCGGGCTTGCAGACGTCTAGGTAGCGGGTGCCGTCAGGATTCTCGACCACGTCATAGACATGCGCGCTGAGGCATATCTCCTTGCCCGCGTGATCGCTCGCCTCGTCCGGCGTGTAGCAGGGCCGGCTGCCGGCATAGCAGGCGGTAGCCACCAGCAGTGGACCCAAAAGAAGAATGAGCAGAAGCCGTCGAGAAGCCATGGAACGCACCTGAGTTAGGAAAAGTAGGGCCATCCTAACCGGTCTTGATCGGCGGCAATAGAGTACCTAGGTCACTCCAGCGGCGCACGAAAAAGGCGCCGTCCCGAAACGGGAACAGCGCCTCTGTATGCGGTCGTAAAGCCGGGCTAGTGCACTTCCACCAACTGCGCGCTTTCCTCGGCAGCCGTCCCGTAATGGCTGCGCACGTACTCGTCAAGCAGCTTCTGGAAGTCGGCCACAATCGTATCGCCGCGCAGCGTGGTCACGAGCCTGCCGTCGACGTAGACCGGCGCCTTGGGCTCCTCGGCGGTGCCCGGCAGCGAGATCCCGATGTTGGCGTGCTTGCTCTCGCCGGGCCCGTTCACGATGCAGCCCATCACCGCCAGCTTCATTTCCTCGACGCCCGGATACTGCGCGCGCCAAGCCGGCATCGACGCCCGCAGATAGTCCTGGACCTGCTCGGCGAGCGACTGGAAGAATGTACTCGTCGTGCGCCCACAGCCAGGGCACGCGGTCACCTGCGGAGTAAACGAGCGGATCGAGAGGGACTGCAGAATCTGCTGCGCACACTGCACTTCCTCGGCGCGGTCGCCGCCCGGCTTCGGCGTCAGCGAGACGCGAATCGTATCGCCGATGCCGGCCAGCAGCAGGGGAGCGAGGCCGGCGGCGGAGGCGACCACACCCTTGACCCCCATGCCGGCCTCGGTCAGCCCCAGGTGCAGCGGATAGTCGCAGCGCGCGGCCAGCATGGTATACACGTCGATCAGGTCGCGCACGCCCGAAACCTTCGCGCTCAAAATAATCTGGTCGTGGCGCAGGCCATACCGCTCGGCCGCCCCGGCAGACGACAGCGCCGAGACCAGCATCGCCTCCATCATCACGTCGCGCGCCGGCAGCGGGTCGGCCCGGCGCGAGTTGTCGTCCATCATCGCGGTCAGCAGCGCCTGGTCGAGCGAGCCCCAGTTCACGCCGATGCGCACCGGCTTCTGGTGCTCGACCGCGCACTCGATCATGGTGCGAAAATTGTCATCGTTCTTACGCCCGATCGAGACGTTCCCTGGATTGATGCGGTACTTCGCGAGCGTCCGCGCGCAGGCTGGAAACTTGCGCAGCAGCAGGTGCCCGTTGTAGTGGAAGTCGCCCACGATCGGCACATCGAGCCCCAGCCGCTCCAGTCCGTCGACGATATACGGGACAGCCGCGGCGGCCTCGTCGTTGTTCACGGTCACCCGCACCAGCTCCGACCCGGCAGCGGCGAGCGAGGCGATCTGCGCGATGCTGCCCTCGACATCGGCCGTGTCCGTGTTGGTCATCGACTGCACGACGACCGGCGCATCCGAGCCGACGCGGACCTTGCCCACGAGCGCCGTTACTGTTTTTCTGCGGTGAATCTCAGCCATACAATCCTCGCCCTCAGTTTACAGGAGCAGGGAAGCCGCCTTATCGCTCCGGCGTCGGCGCCTTGCCGTTCTTGCCCGCCTCATCCTTGTGCGCGGCGAAGTAGCTTTCCTCGCTCGCCAGCAGCTTCTGCGCCTGCTCGCTGCTGGATTGCGCCGCGTCCAGCGCGGTTTTCCTCGAGAAATCGTAGGTGCCATCCGGCGGCGGGGCCTTCAGTACCGCCGGCCATTTCCCGCTGCTGTCCACGATCATGCGCAGCGCCTTGCGAATGTCAGCGTGGTCGCTGTCGTAGGTCTCGACATTGTCGGAGAGCTCGTCGGCCAAACGGGTGAACTCCTCGTAGCGCGCCCGCAGCTGGGCCGGGCGGTCGTTTTCCTTGCTGTTCGGGGTCAGCTCCTTGATCGCGGCGGCGCGCTCGTTCACGAACTTCAAAAACAGCTTCAACCGGTCGACCGGGTGGTCGCCCAGGTCGCGCACCTGGTCCACCTGCGTGCTGGACAGGGGATCGCGCGCCTTTTGCGCCGGTGCGGCCTGAAGGCTGGTCGCCAGCGCGGCCAGAACAAGAACGTGACTGAAACGAGACATGATCGCCGCTCCCCACGAAGCCAAAAAGGACAAACCAGGGCTACAGCCCCTCCGCCGCACTCAAATCCACATCAACCCGCCGGCCGGTGCGGCTGCTCTCCCGCGCCAGCTCGATAATGCACGCGACCGACCACGCCACGCCAATGGTTACCGCCAGCGGCTTTACGCCGAGAATGGCATCGCGAACCCCGGCGTAGTACTCGCGGTAATCGCCCTTGAGCGTCGGCACCGTCTGCGGCGCGGCGCCCGGCGCGGTAAATACACCGTAGGCCGCGGCCGACTCCATGCCGAAGCCCTCATCGCTGAAGCGGGCGCCCTGCTTCAGCGCTGCCTCCTGCGGGTCGAGACCCCACTTTTCAAAGCTGCCCTTCGTTCCGTGCAAGGTAAAGCGCGCGCCCGGGCTGGCCGCGCCCAGGGTCGAGCGCAGCCACACCCGCAGCCGCCGCAGGCTCTGCTGCCCGGCGCCCTCATAGGTCAGCTGGATGTCGAACGTGTCATCGACCTCAGCCCCCGGGCGCACCGAACGCACATCGGCCCACAGGCTCGTCGGCGCGCCGAACAGCGCCAGCGCCTGGTCGATCAGGTGCGGCCCCAGGTCGAACAGGATCCCGCCGCCCTGCGCCTCGGTCTCGCGCCACGCGCCCGGCTTCGGCTCCATTCGGAAGCGGTCGAAGTGCGACTCGAAAAGCAGCGGGTCGCCGATGCGCCCGCTCGCGAGCAGGCTTTCGATGGTCCGGTAATCACCGTCCCAGCGGCGGTTATGGTAGGCCGAAAGCACCAGGTCGTTCTCGCGTGCCAGCGCCGCCAGCGCCGCCGCGTCGCCGCTGGTCAGCGCCAGCGGCTTGTCGACCACTACATGCCGGCCGGCCTGCAGGCACTGCTCCGACAGCGACCGGTGCACATCGTTCGGCGTCGCGACCACGCACAGCTGGATCGACTCGTCGGCCAGCATCTCCTCGACCGACGAGACCACGCGAACCCCGGGGTACTTCGCTGTCGCCTGCTTGCCGCTGCGCTCGACGATGCAGCCCAGCTCGAGGCCCGGCGTCTGCTCAATCACGGCCGTATGGAATACCTGCCCGGCCAGCCCGAAACCCACTACGCCCGTGCGAATCGCTTCTGTCATGTCTCTCCGTCCCGCTCCGTATTCTCGCACCAGCCGCGCCCGGGTTGAAGCCGGATGCCAAAAGAAAAGGCAGGCCGCCAGGGCCCGCCTTTTCCCGTCAGCGGGCGGCCAGCTTACTGGACATCGCCGGCTTCCAGGTGCGATTCAAGGAAATAGAGAACCTCCTCGGCCTCGACATCGAGCTGCTTGAAGAAGTCCGCGGTCGGCGGATCGTCGATCTCGTCGATCTTGTCGGAGGCCTCGCGCAGCGCCTGGCAGTAGGAGCCGAGCGCATTTGCGAGCGCCGCGACATGGTCCATGCCCGCGACCAGCATCACGTCGTACTCCGGAATCTGCGAGCTCTGCGCCGCCTGACGGACGGTTCCATTCGCCACGCCGCCCAGCTGGGTCAGCCGCTCGGCGATAGCGTCGATCTGCGGAAAAATCGTCTCGGCTACCTTGTCGAAAACCAAGTGCAGCTGGTAGAAATTGTCGCCTTTCACGTTCCAGTGGGCGAACTTGGCTTGCGAGTACATGTCGAGCGCTTCGGCCAGCCGCTCCTGCATCACCTCGACCACCTTCTTCTTCTGCTCGTCCGAGAGCGCGACGCGGTTGGGGTACATTTTGCTGTTGATCCTGGTTGCCGGACCGGCTGCGCCCTTGTTCTCGCGCTGCTTCCTGGACGGCATTTCCTTGACGCTGTTCTGTGCCATTTCGAGAGTGTCTCCGTTTCGCTTTCGCTGCTGCCCGGGCGAGCACATACCCCTCGCCCGGTTTCCACGCAGGGTGTTTAAGCTCTTGGATGCCGGATGAATGCGGGGAGCAACCCCACCGGTTTGATGGCGTGCCATCGCTCGGCCCGGGTACAATCACGGCACTATGCTGCCTCTCCATCGATGCGGATCAGCCGCCGGCTATTCATTCCAAGCGTTGCTCGCAGCCCTGCTGCTCGCAGGCCTGTGTTTCACGCCCGCCCACGCGCAGGACCAGCAGCGGGGCCGCAAATATAAGGAACCGCCGCCGGTCGCGCATATCTCGGTCACGGTTACCCGCGCCTCCAACGGCAAACCGGTGGAAAACGCCGCGGTCATCTTCCATACCTTTCACCAGGGCAAGGACCAGGGCAACATGGAAGTGAAGACCAACGAGGATGGCAAGGCCGTGCTCGACATCATCCCCATAGGCGATGAGGTGCAGATGCAGGTCTTCAAGAGCGGCTTCAAGACCTTCGGCGAGGATTTCACCAACGACACGCCGAGCCGCGAGTTGGCGGTGCAGGTCAAGCCGCCCACAGGGCAGTACTCGACTTACCAAAAGGCTCCGGTGGACGAGAACGGTGCACAGTCGGTGACGCCGCAGCCCACGGAGAGTTCAGCGAAACCGCCGGGGAAGCCCCACTAGAGCCGTTTGCCTGCTGCTGTAGAGAGACCAACAACTCTCCGCGTGGCTTTTCCGTCAAGAAAAGCCACACACCGCAGCACTCGCGCCTCGCCACCTACAGGCAAACGGCTCTAGGAAGCGCAGTTCGTTCAGTTGATCAGTTCGGGTCGGAGGGAGAAACCGCGGTGATGAGCACTTGATCCTCGCACACCGCCAGCGGCCGCGGGATAAGTATGGAGCGCGTAGTGCCGGGTGCGGCGACCGCGATGCGGCTCACCTGCTGGCAGTTTGCGCCGCTGGTCCAGCCCAGCTGGAAGTCCGCCCCGCTCCGGGCGGAGAGCAGGATCTGCGGGGAGGGAGCGGCGGGCTGCTCGCCTGCCTGCGCGGATGCCGGCAGGGCGGCCGGGTCGAGCGATGCCTGCATGGTGTCGCTTGAAACCTTGCGGATGCGGATGTTGCCCAGCACCTCGCCGCCGGCGCCCAGCAGCGAGACAGACGGGAAGCCGCCCAAGCGGCAGGCCTCGCCGGTATTTTCAAGCGTGAGCCGAAGCGTATGGTGCGACGCGTTGGCCTGGGCGCGCGACTCGAACAGCGTAACCTGCGCCGGCGCGCAAGGCGCGACATCGTTCACGTCCAGCAGCGACTGGCGCACAGCCAGACGGGGCGCGGGCACGGAGAAGGGGGCATTCGGGTCGGCTACATTGTGCGCCCGCTTCACCATTTCATCGCCGCGCAGCCCGGGGGCGTTCGCACGCGAGGACTGTCCGGCTCGAACCTGGTTGCACCCCGGCAGAAGCACGAATGTACACCCCAGCAGAACCGTGGAGCCTAGAACGGAGATGGACGCGCCTTGCATCATGCGAATGTCTCTGCCGGTTGCCTGAGAGTTCGCCCGGTAGCAAGATGGATGACCCTTCTGCCATCTTAGTTGTGCAGCGAGCCAACCTTTTGCGCGGATATGGATTCGCGCGCTCATCAACCAGGTGGGAGAGCAGGCAGAGAAAGCAGCGCCTGTAAGATGCGGGAGTGACTTCTTCTCCCATTCCAGCGGGGCCGCTCGGAGGGCGGAGGGCGCTCGTAACCGGGGGTGCCCGACGCATCGGCCGGGGCATTGCACTGGCGCTTGCGCAGGCCGGGGCCGATGTGGCCATCACCTACAACCGGTCCGCCGGCGAGGCGCTCGAAACGGTGGCGGCGCTGCGCGAGTCAGGCGTCAGGGCGCATGCGGTTGCGTGCGAGCTGCACGACCCCGCGGCCGTGCGGGCCGCGGTGCACGAAGCCGCGCTGTGGGCCGGCAGCGGCGGCGAGCCCGCCCTCGACATCCTGGTCAACAATGCCGGCGCGTTTGAGACCGCAACGCTCGAAGACGTGACCCCGGAGCAGTGGGACGCCATCTTCCACACCAACACCCGCGCGCCGCTGCTGGTGGCGCAGGCGGCGCTGCCCTGGCTGCGCGCGTCGGGCCGGAATGGTTCGCAGGGCGGCCGCATCGTCAACATCGGTTCGCTCGGCGGCCTGCACCCCTGGGCCACCCACCCCCACTACTGCGCCTCAAAGGCCGCCCTGCACATGCTGACGCAGACCATGGCGAAGGCCTGGGCGCCGGAAGTGGCGGTGAACTGCGTCGCGCCGGGCATGATCGTGACCGGGCCCGAAGCCGGAGAGGGCTACGCGCACTTCGCAGAGAAAACGCCCATGCGGCGCAACGGGAAGGTCGAGGATGTCGCGGAAGTCGTGCTCTACCTGGCCGGCGCGTCGATGTTTCTCACCGGGCAGGTGATCGCCGTCGATGGCGGCCTGGGGCTGTAGCGACAGGGAGAAGGAATTAAGAGTTAGGGATGCTGTTGCTTGCTCATTCCTGACTCCTGACTCCTCGTGCCTCACCCCAGCCCGAACATGCGCTTGAACAGCCCGACCTTCCGCCGCCCGTAGGGGATCTGCTGTTCTTCCTCGTAGTGCGAGTACAGGTCGGTCGCATCCGGCTGCTCGGGCAGCTCCAGCCCGTCGAAGACCGCGCGCGGGTTCGAGACGCACAGCCGCTCGGCCGTTTCCGCGCCGAAGTGCTTTTTCACGTACTCGAACCCGGTACTCATCACCGGCGCCCTCGATTCGAGATTGTGCGCGTCGGTGGCCAGGAAGTGAACCCAGTTGCGCTTCATGAAGCGCTCGGCACAGGCTTGCGCTGTCTTGCCGAAGCGGCCGGTAAAGCTCGACGCGGTGATCTGCACCAGCGCTCCCTCGCGTACCCACGCCGCCAGCCGCTCCGGGTGCCGCTGCAGCACCGGGTTGCGCTCAGGGTGGGTGATGATAGGCCGCTGCTTCGAGACGATCAGCTCGTAGAGGCTGTCGGTCGTGCTCTCGGCGATGGCGGTATCCGGAAACTCGATCAGCAGGTACTTGCGGCCGTTGATCGAGTAGCGCCCCGGGTGGTCGAGCGCGTCCTGGATATTGTCATACGACATATGGAAGTCGCAGCCCAGGCCGAGCGTGATTTTCTCGTTCAATCCATCGACCTGGGCGAGGCGCGCGCGAAGTTCGTCGAGCAGCGCCTGGTTCTTCTCGCGGCTGTACTGGAACCGGTCATTGGCATGCGGCGTGCACACAATGTGCGTGATGCCGTCGCGGGCCGCCGTCTCCACCATCTTGACGGAGGTCTCCATATCGCGCGGGCCGTCGTCCAGACCGGGGAGCAGATGGTGGTGGATGTCGATCATCGGTTCCTCCCTACAAACGCGCGAACTGCTTTTCTTCAAGAGCGCCGGCCAGCGACGCGAATATACCCAACCCGTCGGCCGAACCCAGCAGCGCTTCGCTCGAGCGGTCCGGGTGCGGCATCATGCCCAGAACGTTGCGCCCGGCATTCAGGATTCCAGCGATGCCGGCCAGCGAACCGTTCGGGTTGCTCTCCTTTGTTACAGTTCCCGCCGGGTCACAGTAGCGAAATGCGATGCGGTTGTCACGCTCCAGTAGTGTAAGGGTCTCGGCGTCGCAAAAGTAGTTGCCTTCCATGTGGCCGACCGGTACTTTCAGCACCTGGCCTGGCTCGAGGTTTCGTGTAAAGATCGAGTCTCCCGTCTCGACCCGCAGGTGCACCTGGCGGCAGACATACCGCAGGCCCGCGTTGCGCAGCAGCGCGCCGGGCAGCAGGCCGGCCTCGCACAGGATCTGGAAGCCGTTGCAGATGCCCAGCACCGGGCCGCCGTCCTCGGCAAAGCGCCGCACCGACTGCATGACCGGCGAGAACCGGGCGATCGCGCCCGTGCGCAGGTAGTCGCCGTAGGCAAAGCCGCCCGGAACCACCACCGCGTCCACCCCTTCGAGCGACGGCGAGTCATGCCACAGCATCGCCACCGGCTGCCCCGCGACAGCCGACAACGCGTGGGCCGTATCATGGTCGCAGTTGGATCCGGGAAATACCAGAACGCCGAACTTCATGGCCCTAGCCTAGCAGCTTCGCGGCTTTCGATTGTGCACTGCCGCCATCCTTCCGGGTACGGGCGTACTCCAATCCGGCAGCCTGTCTTCAAGCCCCTTCGGGCGGTCTGCCCCAGCTTTTCAGGACCAGGAAAACCATGCCGCCGCCCGCACTCCCCGATCCAGGCCCGCAACCGAGCCGCCCCAATCATGTCCGCACCGCGGGCACGGCGCTGGTCAACTGGTGGCGCGCCGCCACGCTTGAAGGCCTGTGCGTCGGCATTTTGTGGTGGATCGGCCTCGCCATCCTGCACGTGCCGCTGGCGCCGCTATGGGCCATGCTTGCCGCCCTCGCCGCCTTTATCCCCCACTTCGGCGGAGTCATCAGCGTCATCGGGCCGGTGCTGGCCGTCGCTTTTTCCGGGCACGATATATCGCGGCTCTGGCTGGTGCTCGGCCTCTACGCCATCATCGTGGTGCTCGACCAGCTGTTGATTCAGCCGCTGCTGCTCAAGCAGACCACCCGCGTGCCGGTGTGGGCGTCGATCCTGTTTCCCATCCTGCTCGGCATCGTCATCCCGTTCTGGGGTGTGCTGCTGGCGCCGCCGCTGCTGGCCGTCGTGTACGCTTTCCGCAGGCCGCGCGCGAACGCCTGAGCGGCCGTCAGCATCTCCCTCAAGATTTTTCAGGCGTGTACGGCAGCGCAATATCCGACGAGCGGATGTGCAGGTCGCGCTGCGGAAAGGGCAGCTCGATTTTGTGCTCCTTGAAGAGGCGGAATACCGCGAAATACAGGTCCGACTTCAAGATTTGCGGCGTGTGGGTGTGCACTTCGGTCCACACCCGCAGCGCGAAGTTGAGGCTATTGTCGCCGTAATCGGTGAACATCACGTCGGGCGCCGGCTGCTTCAGCACGTTCGCATGGGCGTGCGCGGCCTCCAGCAGCAGCGCACGTACCTGCTCCGGGTCCGAGCCGTAGCCGACGCCAACCGGCAGATGAACGCGCACCTGGCCGTCGTTGCCGGTCCAGTTGATGGTGGCATTGCTGATGAAGTCGGAGTTGGGGACCACGATGACGATGTTGTCGTTGGTGCGGATCCAGGTGGAGCGCGCGGCGATGCGCACCACGTCGCCGAGGGTCTCCTTGACCTCGATACGATCGCCGATGCGGATGGGCTGCTCGACGAGCAGGATGAGCCCCGCGACGAAGTTCGAGACCACATTCTGCAGGCCCAGGCCGACGCCCACGCCCACCGCGCCGCCGAAGATCACGAGCGAGTTGAGGTTGACCCCCAGCGACTGCAGCCCGACGAACATGCCAATGAGGAAGAACAGGTAGGTGACAATCCGGCCCAGTGCAAACTTCTGCGCTTCGGCGATATGGATGTGTCGCAGCAGGCGCGCCAGCACAACGGACTGGAGCAGCCGCGACAGCAGAATGAGCAGCGCGACGAAGATGGCCGCCTTGATGAGGAACAGCGGCGTGATGGGCACCGAGCCGATCTTGAGCAGCGCGTAATCCAGCACGTGGCGCGCGCGGGCGTCGAGTCCATCGAGCAGGTTCGGCATCGCGGCCAGGGCCGGAGCAAGAGCACAGTGCATTTCACCAGGTTCCAGCCGGGCAGGGAAGGCGCACGCCGGCAGCAGCAGCATAGCTCCAGGGAGCCACGGTTAGGAAGCGTGCAGCGCGCGGGCTTCCCGCTGCCGCGCGCTGCTATACTGGGCAGTCGCGGCGGGGCTTTGCGTGCATCGTACGCATAGACGCCGCAAAGGCGCGGCGCGCGTGCCGTTCCAGACGCGATTCCAGAAAAAACGAGGGTTCCGTTCATGTCCGGCCATTCGAAGTGGGCGACGATCAAGCACAAGAAGGGCGCGCTCGACGCCAAGCGCGGCAAGGCGTTCACGCGGTTGATCAAGGAAGTCACCATGGCGGCGCGGCAGGGCGGCGGCGACCCGGACGGCAACCCGCGGCTGCGCTCGGCGATCCTGGCAGCCAAGGCGGAAAATATGCCCGCCGACAACATCAAGCGCGGCATCCAGCGCGGCACCGGCGAAATCCCCGGCCTCACCTATGAGGAAATCTCCTTTGAAGGCTACGGCCCTGGCGGCGTCGCCGTCATCGTCGACTGCACCACCGACAACCGCAACCGCGCGGTAAGCGAGATTCGCCACACGCTCGCGAAGAACGGCGGCAACCTGGGCGAGCCCAACTCGGTCCGCTTCATGTTCGCGAAGAAGGGCTTGATTGTCGTCGACAAATCGGCTGCCGACGAAGAAAAGCTGATGGCGCTCGCGCTCGAGGCCGGCGCCGACGACATGGCCGACGAGGGCGAGACGTGGGAGATCACGACCGACCCCGGCGCGTATGAAGCTGTCGCCCAGGCGGTGCGCGACGCGAAGATCGAGACGCTGGCCTCCGAAATCACGATGCTCGCCTCGACCTACACCAAGCTCGAGGGCGCGACCGCCGCGCAGATGATGCGGCTGCTCGAAGCACTCGAAGACCATGACGACGTACAGAACGTGTACTCCAACTTCGATATGGACGAGGAGATGGAAGAGGCCGCGCGTTAAAGGATTGCTGAAGCGGTTTCCCGCTCCCGCCCATCCAAACCTTTAAAGCATTTTCCCTGATGCCGTGCAGCCCGGAGAGTATCTCGAAGGGGCTTTTCCCGCCGGAAAAGCCCCTTGATAGACGCTGGGATCTGTATACCTTCAGGAAAAATACTTCAACGCCCCGGAGATCATGAAACCTTCCTTGCTCGCCCTCCCCGCCCTGCTTGCAGCCATCCTTTCCCCAGCCTTCAGCCAGAGCGCACCGGCCCCGGCCAATCATGCGCCGGCCTCCGCCGCGCTTGCCACCCTGCCGTGGGAGTATGGCGTATTCTTCGGCGGCGGCGTTGGCGTCGGCGACCGGTCCAGCTTCTCCTTCACCAACGCCGGGGTGCGGGCGGGCAAGGTGCTCACCAACCAGCACCTGCCCGGCCTGCTGCGCGGCCAGTTTGAGTACGCGGCCGAGTTCATGCCCTACTGGCAGTCGTTTACGCCGGCAGCCAGCGCACACCCAATCGCCTACACCTATCAGGGTCCGAACGGTCCCGTCACAGGCCAGTTTTTCGTGCCGTATAACGGCGGCACCTTCACCGGGCTCAGCATCACGCCCATCATGCTGCGCTGGGACTTGAAGCCGACAAAGCGATTTGCCCCTTACCTGCAGGGCGCGGGCGGTCTGATCTGGACCAACCACAAGTACCCGCCCGATGCGATTGTGCCGGAGGGCACACCCGGCGGCACCAGCGTGTGGAACTTTACCCCGCAGGCCGGCCTCGGCGTGCATTACTTCCTCAAGGACCGCCAGGCAATCGACTTGCAGGCCAGCGCCGTCCACATTTCGAGTGCCAGCCTGGGCGACCGCAATCCGGGTGTGAATGCGAGCTTCCAGTTCCAGATCGGCTATTCCTGGTGGAAATAATGGCTCCGCAAGATCAGGCTGGATAAACAGGCAAGCGCCATGAGCGAAGCGCAGATCGAGTGTGTCCCAAACTTCGCCGAAGCGCGCGACCGAATGGTGGTGCATTCCATCCTCTGCGCCATGCGGCTGCCCGGGGTTTTGCTGCTGGACTACGTGCTCGACGCGGCGCACAACCGCTCGGTGATTACCATCGCCGGGCCGCCCACCGCGGTGTGCGAGGCGGCTATGCGCGCCGCGGGCGTCGCCTCCGAGCGCATCGACCTCACTCGATCTGGCCCGGCCCGCACGGACGTAGCCCGCCGCGCCCCCGCGCAGGAAATGCAGCAGATGCACCCGCGCATCGGTGCCGCCGATGTCCTGCCGTTCGTGCCTCTCTCCGGCACGGACCTGGCCCAGTGCGCGATGCTGGCCCGCGAGGCAGCGGCAGCCCTGTGGGACCGGTACAGCGTGCCCAGCTACCTGTACGGGGCAGCGGCCGTGCGGCCCGACCGGGTGCTGCTGGATGACGTGCGCCGGGGCCAGTTCGAGGGCCTGCGCGAGGCAGTGCTGCGCGACGCCGGCCGACGGCCCGATGTGGGCGGCCCGGGACTGCACCCGACCGCCGGCGCGGCCGCGGTCGGCGCGCGCCCTGTCCTGATCGAATACCGGATCGCGCTCGATTCGGGCGACCTGGGCATCGCCCGCGCGGTGGCGCGCGCGGTGCGGGCGGAATCGAGCGGGTTGAGCGGCGTGCGCGCTGCCGGGCTGCTGGCCGAGGGCGCGGCCGAAGTCGCGCTCAGCATCGCGGACTTTCGCCGCGCCAGCCTCGGCGCGGTCCACGCCGCCGTCTCCGCCGCGGCCCGCAGGCACAAGACGCGGACGGTTCGCGGCGAGATCGTCGGGCTGCTGCCCCAGGCCGCCTGCGAGGCCGGCAGCGCCTGGGCCGCCGAGCTCAAGGACTTCGAGCCGGCCGCCCGCAGCCTCGAAAGCCGCCTCGCGAATCCTCTCCCCTGGCCTGCCGCGTTGTAACAATGAGCACGCCGGACATTACCGTGGTGCGGCGCGGCCCGCGAATCGGGCCGCGCTGCGTCTAAACTAGTCGTTAAGCTATGCAGAGGGTTCGGCCCGGCTGCGGCTTTCGTTTCAAGATGAGGTTTTTCGCGTGAAGATGATTTCGGTTCTATCCAGCCTGGCCCGCAAGGCGCGGCTTGCAATCCGCCGCGAGGCGGCGGTGCTTGGCATACTGGCGGTTTCGCTCAGCGGCGCGGCCTTCGGTGCCCAGCTCAGCAACGACGCCCGCGCCGCCATCCCCAAGGACCTGCAGCAGTTGATCGTGGTCGATTACCGGGCGATGCAGAACTCGCAGGCGGCCATGGATCTGAAGGACCGCGTGCTGCCGCCCGAGCTCAAGCAGCTGGAGCGCGCGCTCGTCACCTCCGGCATCGACGACAACCACGACATCGAGGAGCTCGCCTTCGCCAGCTTCCACGTCAACCCGAACACCGATGAAGCAAAGATTGTCGGCGTCGCCGAGGGGCAGTTTTCCGTGCCCGACATCATGGCCGAGTTCCGCAAGCGCAAGGTGAAGGTGCAGATGCTGCGCGCCAACAAGATGTACCCCATGCCCGGCAGCGGCATGCTGGTCTGCTTCGTCAATCCCACGACCATGGTGTTCGGCTCGTCCGACGCCATCAAGTACGCGCTGAACGCGCGCGACGGGCTCGCACCGAGCATGCTCGCGAACCAGCCGCTGATGCAGCAGGTGGGCCTGGTCGATACCGAGCCGATCTGGAGCGTGCTCGACGGCAAGGGCACCCAGCAGATGATGCGCAGCGTGATGGGCCAGGCCGCGCAGCTGGCTGACTTCGAGCAGGTGCGCAAGCGGCTCATCAGCTCGCGCTACACCATGAACTTCGACAATGGCGTCAAGTTCAATCTCGCGGTGGTTACGCCCGATACTTTCACCGCCGCCACCATGTCGAGCATGATGAACGCCGGGGCCCTGTACGAAAAAGCGAGCGGCACCGATGTGGAGAAGCAGGCGATCGACAACACCGACATCAGCTCGAACGCCGGGACGCTGAATGTCAACTTCAATGCCTCGGACAGTCAGTTCGCGACCCTGCTGCACTCGTCGCTGTTCCAGAGCGTTGTGCACTAGGAGCGAGGAGTCAGGAGTCAGGGAAAAAGGCGCCAGCCAGAGCGGAAGCAGGAGCTCTTATGTTTGCTGACTCCTGACTCCTGTTCTCTCGCTCCTACGTGCCCGCCTTACGCTCCAGGATCCGTGCCGTCAGCACTACGCCGCTTTCGTTATTGTGCAGCGTCATGGGGAATGCGAGCACGTTCCACACCCACTCTTCACCCTTGCGCGGCAGGTTCATCAGCCCGCGGAAGGTGCGGTCGATGTAGGTTTCGCGCGTGGTTGCGACGGTCGAGACAATCTCGCGCCAGTCGGGGGCCAGCTCCGGCATCTCGTAAAACATGTTTTTGCCGCGGAACCAGTCCCGCGGCCGCTCCAGCAGCCGGGCGCAGGTCTCGTTCACATACTGCCAGTTGCCCCGCGCATCCAGCACTTCCAGCACCACCTCGTCGCCCATCGCCATGTTGATGCGCGAGTAGAAAAAGTCGCGTGCATCCACCATCACCGGCTTGCCCTGTCGCTTGGCGCGGAACGAGCGCAGCGCCGTCACCAGATCCTCGACCGAGCTGTAGCCCTTCAGCAGGTGCATGTCCTCGGGGCCGCCGAAGCGCCGCTCGAGCGTCGCCGAAAGGATGATGATCGGCACCTCCGGCCTCTGCCGTCGCAGCTGCAAGGCCACCTCGGTGCCGAACTGGCCCGCGCCCAGGTGGTAATCGAGCACCGCGATATCGATCGAATCGAGCAGCACCAAAGCCTCTTCGATAGTGGACGCGGTTTCGGTCTGGTAGCCGTGCTTGTGCAGGATGGTCGCCCGCAGCAGGAGGTTTTCCACCTGGTCGTCGAGCAGTAAAACGCGGACGGGCGGTTCGTCCGCGGAGGCGAGCAGCTCCAGCAGGTCCTGGTCGGTCGGGTCAGCCATGAGCAGGGTAGATGCGCTCGCGGCTGGAAACAGATGCGCTCCGGATGGAAACACAGAAGCTTAGCCCGGCCATACCCCCCGTTCGGGTGATGCTGAGCGAAAATCGGCGTGCTAGCGCCAGCTGGAGCCGGCAGCGTTTCTTACCGCTCCCCGCGTTCCCCCACCAGGCGCTCCAGCCTGCCCAGGCGGCGCAGCATCTCCGGCAGACGGCCAAACGCCGCCGACGCGCGAAGCCATTGCCGGTTGGCGATGGCGGGGTAGCCGCTCACTACCTCGCCCGTGGCCACGTCGGCGGGGATGCCAGTCTGCGCGGTCGCGATCGCTCCATCGCCGACCGTCAGGTGCCCGGCGACGCCCACCTGCCCGGCCAGGATCACGCGGCTGCCGATGTGGCTCGAACCCGCGAGCCCTACCTGCGCGCACAGAAGCGTGTGTTCGCCCACGGTCGAGCCGTGGCCTACCTGTACCAGGTTGTCGACTTTAGTCCCGGCAGCAATGCGGGTCTCCCCGATACTGGCTCGGTCGATGCAGCTGTTGGCCTGGATTTCGACGTGGTCGCCGATGACCACGCGGCCGCTCTGGGGAATCTTGTGCCAGGCGCCTTGCGGGTCGTGGGCGAAGTCTTTCGCGAACCCGAAGCCGTCCGAGCCGATCACCACCCCGTTGCCCAGGGTTACATGGTCGCCGAGCCGGCAGCCTTCGCGCACGATGGAATGGGCGTGCGCGAAGAAGTGGGCGCCGGTCTGGACGCCAGCATACAAAACCGTATGCGCCAGCAGCACACTGTCCCCACCCACACGCACTCCCGCGCCGATCACCACATACGGACCGATGTGCACTCGCTCGCCCAGTACGGCCGTAGGATCGACGACCGCGGACGGGTGCACGCCCGGTGCGTAGAGCGGCGGCTGATAGAAAAGCTCGACCGCCCGGGCGAAGGCCACGTACGGGTTTGCGATGCGCAGCGTCGGGACGCGCAGGGCAGGGAACTCGGGCTCAACCAGCACGGCCGCGGCCCGGGTGGTGTGCGCCGCGGAGTTGTATCGTGGGTTGGCGACAAAACTGACTTCGCTCGGCCCGGCCGCTTCCAGGCCGGCGATGCCCGTGATCTCGAGCGTCCAGGGCTGCTGGAGAGTTTGCTGCCCGTGCTGCTCCGGCTGTGCAGCTCCCGGCAGCAGCTCCGCTCCCAGCGCATCGGCAAGTTCTTCGAGCGTCATAATGAAGCGATTGTAGCCTCCGGTCGCGCCTCTGGCGGCGGACTTGCGTGCAGCCCCCTCCCGCGCCTACGCCGGGGCTGCCGGGCTTCTCCAGTCCGCTCCCAGTCTTGCCAGCGCATCGGTAATCTTGCGGACTGGGAGACGTTCGTGTATGAAGTGAAAGTCGTGATAATCACATGTAGTAAGTGGAGGACGCCTTGACGGCAGCATTTTTTCTGCTCGAATATCCCCAGCACGACGGCATCAGTGGCTTTGGTTCAGCCTTCCTCGGAGCGATCTTGCTCTTCTGGTGGGCAGGCGTGTGCTGGTATTTACTCCCATGCGCGCTTATAGCTCACCTTGCTTATCAGAAGGGCCACCATACATGGCTGTGGATGCTTTTTGCGGTGTTCTGGACCCCGATCATAGCGGCCATCTTTCTCGCCGCAGCAGGCCAGAGGCAGACACGGTGGAGTTCTAGCGGAGCAGCCGAGTCGACAAGCATCACTGCACTTCCCGCTCACGGAAACACGCGGTTCATCACTTAGAAGCTCGGCAGGGTTCGACAGCGGGGCAGTTTGACATTGACCCAATACCAGCTCGCGGCCTCTCTGGTCAGAAGAAACGCGATCTGTTAAAATCGCATTTTGCCTCCATTCGTCTCGCCGTAAAGTACTCAGGGCAAAAGGTTTGCCTGGGGAATGGGCCGGACGGCTTTCGGGGGAATCCTTCTTCGTACGTCTGGACGCATGCCCGAATATATTTACCTGCTTGAGCACCGCCTGAGCGCCGCCCAGCAAAGCGCCTTGGCACAGATTCGCGACGCGGCCCGCGAGGCCGGCACGACCGTTTTCCTGGCTGGCGGAGCGGTTCGAGACCTGACCACGGGCTCTTCCGTCCGCGACCTCGACTTTGCCGTCCAAGGCAACGCGCTCCACCTGGAAAAGGCTCTGGAAGCCCGGGGCGCTACCCTGTGGGGCCGCCATGAGCCGTCCCGCACGCTTTTTCTCTGGTTTCCCGGCTCGGTGCGGGTCGAGATCGGCAGCACCCGGTCCGAGACGTTTCCCAAGCCGGGCAAGCCGGTTTACACCTGGGACGGCATCATCGACGACCTGCACCGGCGCGACTTTACCGCCAATGCCATGGCGCTGTCGCTCAACGAGGGCTCCTATGGCCTGCTGCTCGACCCGCTGAACGGCGTCGCCGACATTGAAGCGCGGCAGCTGCGGCTGGTCAGCAATTACGGCTTCCTGGAAGACCCGGCACGCTTGGTGCGGGCGGTGCGGCTGATGCACCGGCTGGGTTGGACGCTCGAAGAGCGGACCGCGATCCGCTACGAAAACGCCAAGGAAGCAGACGGCTTCGACGCCATCTCCCCCTTCCTGCGCGGATACGAGCTGGAGAAAATCGCCGCCGAGGAAGAGGCGCTCGCAACCCTGAAAGCGCTCGAGGCGGAAGGCTGGATGCAGCGGCTGCTGCCCACCTGGACCAGCGCCAGCGTGGACACGGCGGCGCTCGACGACCTGCACCGCAACCGCATCCAGCTGCTGATGCAGGGGGTTTCGCCCGATCTCTCCGCGGCCCACCTGGAAGTGCTGACCGCTAAAATGGCCGCGAAGGACCGCGAAGCGCTGAAGGCCATGATGGTGCGCCCTGGGCTGCGCGAACAGTGGGAGGGCCTCGACGCAGCCTCGCGGGAGTTTGGGCGGCTGCTGACCGGCAAGGAAGCCTCGGCGCCCTCGGCGACCTGGAAACTGTTTCACAGCCATCCGGCGGAGCCCATCCTGTGGCTCGCCCACACCCGCAAGACCCCGGCCGCCGAGGCCAAGTTCAAGAACTTCTTCACGGTGTGGCCGGAAGCGGCGAAAAAGGTTCCGGTCGCGATGATGCTTGAAATGCGCATCACGCCCGAGCTTGCGATCTATCCGGAGCTGTTGCGCGAGCTCTTCTTGCAGCAGATCGACGGCAAGCTGGAGACGGACGAGGAGATGCGGGCGTTTCTGGAGACCTATTCGCCGCCCGCGCCGCCGCCGCCGGTTACGCTGCGCCGGTCGCGCGGCAAGAAGGCCGAGGGGAAGGGCAAGCGCAAGGGCGCAGCCCGCGACGCCGATGCGGATTCCGATCTCGACCGGCCGACGGCGCACGACGACGAGGAGGAAGACGACGACGAGAACGCGAGCACAGCGGAGGAAGACGGCAACGAAGACGAACCGCGGGAGCTGGGAACGTCCGAGCCGGGCAAGAGGCGAGAGCTCGACCGGGCCGAACCGGAGCAGGAACAGCAGGAACATGGAGAAAGGGCTCGCGACGAAGCTGGGCCAAGGGGGGCCGATAAAAGGGAGGCCGAGCCAAGGAACGGCGGAAAGAAGTCGAACGGCGAGAAGAAGGCGGGGCCTGCAGCCGGCAAAGCGGCGGGTCAGCCCGTACCGGTGAAAACAGCCGGCGCGGTTCTTACGCCTGCGCCTGTCGAAGCGGTTCCAGAGACGACCGGCCCGGCGCCCGAGAAAAGCCCGGCCCCGGCGAAGCGGCCGGCGGCCCCGGCCAAAGCAGCGGTTCCAGCGGCTGTGTCGACTCCCGCTGCGCCTGCGAAAAAGGCACAGCAGTTCCAGCCGGTGCCCACCCCCGCCGCACGCCCGATCAGCTCGAAACCGGCAGGCGAAAAGGCCGGCGGGGCCGGCAAGAAAGCAGTCGCGGTCAAGGCAAGCAAACCAGTGCAGCCGCCGGCAAAGCCGAAGAAAGCCGCGGCCGTCCCGGCAGCACCCCAGAAAAAATCGCCGGCCAGAAAAAGCGCGGCTCCCCCGGCGAAAAAGGCGGCTGTACGCAAAGCAGCTGCGCCGGCGAAGGCAATCAAGAAGGCTTCCGCTCCCGCCAGGGCCAAGCCGGCGCCAGCCCGCAAGCAGGCGGCGCGGCCCGCAGCCAAGCCGGCAGTCAGACCCGCGACCAAAACCGCGGCCAGGCCGGTCAAGAAGGCTTCCGCCAAGGCAGCGAAGCCAGCGAGGAAACGCTAGCGGCAAGACGCCGGCGCTTACCGGTCGGCGAGCAGGATACGCAGGTCGCGCAGGTTGTTGCCAGTCGGCCCGGTCACGATCGCGTCGCCCAGCGCGGTGAACAGCGGGCAGCTGTTGAAGCGAGCCAGCGAATCCTCCGGGTCGAAGTGGAACTGCCGGGCGCGCGCCGCGGTCGTCGGGTCGGCAACGGCGCCGGCGGCCGGGCTATTGCCATCCTGGCCGTCCGAGCCGGCGCTGAGCACTACCATCGCATCCTCGCCATTGCCCGGCGTGCGGTCCATCAGCACCGCGCTCTGGAGCGCGAAATGCTGGTTGCGGCCTCCGCAGCCGTGCCGGGCGCTTTCGATCCGCACCGTCACCTCGCCGCTTGAAAGCAGGCATACCCGGCCCCACTCCGCCCGCAGCGCCGCGAACCGCTCCAGCAGGTACGCCGACGCGCGGTCGTAGGGCCAGTTGTCGCAGGTGTTGTCGATGACAACCTTGTAGCCGAGCGAGCGGGCGTGGTCGCGCGCGGCGTTGACGAAGTCGTGATTGGACAGCAGCACATCGACCTGCGTGTTCTCAAGCCCGTTCGCCGAGAGAGACATTGGAGCGATCCTGGCCAGCGCCTGGAACCAGGCTCGCACCGTCGCGGGAAAGCGCGGCAGCAGCTCCCAGCGCTCGAGCACGGCGGCGCAATCGGCCCAGGTGGAGTAGTCCGGCAGCGTGGGCGAGGAGGCGACGATGCCGAGATCTTTCATGGGAACGTCGGCGAGCAGCAGGGTGAGCTTTTCAGCATGCGGCGCGGCCTGGGCCAGCCGGCCGCCCTTGACCGCCGAAAAATACTTGCGCACTGTGTTGATCTCGGTGATGTCGGCACCGCAGAGCACCAGCGTCTCGTAAAAGGCGCGCACGTCTTCGATCGGTATGGAGCGGTCCGTGGGCAGCTCGAACAGGGAGGAGCCGCCGCCGGAGACCAGGAAGAAGACGAAGGTCTCGTGGCCGGCGTGGCGCAGCAGATCGAGCGCGGCAGCGGCGGCTTCGAGCGACTCCTCGTTAGGCAGGGGATGGGTACCTTTGTAGTAACGGATGCGGCGGTGGCGTTTTTCCGGGGTTTCCGGCGCGGAGCAGATGCCGTCCACGCGCAGCTTTTCGGGCAGACGGGCCAGCAGCGCGTCGAGCATGGGCAGCGCGGCCTTGCCGAAAGCTATGACCTGAACCTTCTTGATGGCGGCGAGCGACTGCTCGACCGGCGGCAGCATGGGGGACTGCCGGCGCCGCATGAGCTTGCCCTCGAAACTCAGGTGTCGGTCGAAGGCCTGATCGATGTCGCAGGCGCCGAGCGCGGTCGAGAAGATGTCGACGGCATCGGCGCGCAGGGCGGCGAGCCGCTGTTCGAGGGGGCTCACCGGAATGGCTCCTCGGGCGGGCGGCCGGGCTCTCGCGGACTGGAAACATGCGCTTCGAGCCAAACCCGCAGCGCCTGCTGCATCCGGTCCAGGTGACCGGCGAAGAAGTGGTCGGCGGCGGGGATCCAGACGATCTGGTTGTCGCCGGGCACGGTGTGTAGAACGGCTTCAATCTTGTCCACCGGGCCAAACGGGTCGGCGGCGCCGCTGAGGAACAGCTTCGGTTTGGCGCAGGCGGCCAGAAACTCGTAGGTGTAGGCGCGGTCGCCGGCCTCGACCGGGGTGCCGAGCGAGACCAGCGCCGCGACGCGGGGATCGGCGCAGCCGGCGCGCAGGGCCATGTGGGCGCCGAAGGAGAAGCCGGCGGCCAACAGGGGCAGCCGGTACTCGCGCGCCAGCCAGTCCAGGCCGGCGCGCACGTCGTCCTGCTCGCCGCGGCCGTGGTCGTGCTCGCCCTCGCTGCGGCCGGTGCCGCGAAAATTGAAGCGCAGCACGGGCAAGCCGAGCTCAGTGAAGATCTTCATGGCATGGTACACGACCTTATTGTGCAGGGTGCCGCCAAACAGCGGGTGCGGGTGGCACAGCAGCACGGCCGCCGGCGCGGCGTCGCGGCCGGGGTTGAGCAGGGCTTCGAGGCGGCCGGCGGGTCCGCGCAGGGTCTCAATGGTGCGAACGCCGCCCTCGCGCGGTGCGGGTGCGGCTTCACGCAAGGTCTGGAGGCTGGTATCGGACAGAGTCATTCAACCGTATTGTAGGGCCTGTGCGGCGAGATGACCCGGAAGCAGTGGGGTATGCTGGGGCGTGCACAGGAACCAGCAGGAAGACGCGATCGCGCTGCTGCGCCGGCTGATCGACATCGACTCGACGACCTTTCACGAGGGCGCGGTCGGAGCGTTTCTGGCGGCTCATCTGGAGGCGCGCGGCTTCCGGGTGGAGACGACAGCGGTGCCGCAGCCCGAGGGCTCGACCGACTCAGGCGAGCGCTTGAATGTGTACGCCGCGGCCCAGGCCACCGGTCCGGTTGTCGTGTTTTCCACCCATATGGATACGGTGCCGCCGTGGATCCCGAGCAGCGAGGACGAGGAGTGGGTGCATGGGCGGGGCGCCTGCGATGCGAAAGGGATTGTTGTCGCGATGATCCTGGCGGCGGAGCAGCTGCGCGAGCGCGGCCTCGCAGTGGCGCTGCTGTTCGTGGTGGGCGAGGAGCGCGACTCGGCGGGCGCTAAGGTCGCGAACCGGCAGCCGAAGGGCAGCCGGTTCCTGATCAATGGCGAGCCGACCGACAATCGTCTGGCGCTGGCATCGAAGGGCGCCCTGCGCGCGCAGGTGACGGCGAAGGGCAGGATGGCGCACTCGGCTTATCCGGAGCTGGGCGAGAATGCCGTGCACAAGCTGGTACAGGCGCTCGATGCGGTGCTCAAGGTGGAGCTGCCGGAGACCGAAGGCGTGGGCCCGAGCACGCTCAACATTGGGCTGCTCGAAGGCGGCCGCGCGCCCAACGTGATCGCCGACCATGCCGCGGCGCAGGTGCTGGTGCGGCTGGTGGGGCCGTCGGAGGAGACCCGCGCGGCGCTTACGGCCGCCGCGGAGCCGTTCGTGGAGGTGGATTTCACGCTCGAAATCCCGTTTGTGCGGCTGCGCGCGGTGGAGGGCCTGCCGACCATGATCGCATCATTCACGACGGACATACCGGCGCTGACGGGCTGGGGCGAGCCGCTGCTGCTGGGCCCGGGGTCGATCCATGTAGCGCACACGCCGGGGGAGCGGATCCGCAAGCAGGAGATCTGGGATGCGGTGGAGCTCTATGTCCGCGTCGCCGAGCAGTTGGCGCGGGGGGAAGGGCTGATCTAGAACAGGCAGCCGTGGGCTTCAGCCTCGACGGCGGCGAGGAAGCCGCCCAGCAGGGCGATCTTCGGCGCGGCGAGGGCGCGGGTGGTGGGCAGGCGGATGGCCCGGGGGAGCTCCCGCAGGCTCTGCTCCAGGAACGCGATGACGGGAGTGAAGGTTTCAAAGCGGGTGTCGCGGCCCACCTTGGCGGCGGCGCGCAGGATGCCGACGCCGCCCAGCTGCTCGAGAATGTCGGCATCGCGCAGGATGACTGCCTCCAGGCTCTCTGGGCTGTCCTTCGGCTGGTGGGTTTCCATGGCGTGGAGAACGGCGGGAATCTTGTCTTCGGGGAAATCCGCACTTCGCAGGATACCCGGCGCGTTTTCCACAGCGTACCGAACGTGATTCCAATGAGAAAGGAGCTCAGGTTCTTCCGGCCGGTGGCCGATAAACACTCCGAGGTCGTGGAGGTAGGCAGCCGCGAAGACAATATCGTCGTCATACACGGAACCTTTGCCGACCAGGCGGGTGAGCGCGTACAGCCGGGGCTGGTGGCCGTACTTGTCGAGCGGCCTGGCGTGGCCGCGGAGAAAAGCATCGAGCGCCTGGCGGAACGAAGCGGGACCGGATGCGTTGGGATCGGCTGCAGGTTGCACGGGATACAACTTTCTGGGGACTGAACGGGCTTTTGCCGGGCACAGTCTGTGTAAGTTCCGTGAAAAGCATCTCACCCTTCAACATCGGTTACCAATGGTTCATTTCAATTCCCCTAAACCGTGTGTTGCGGGTGGGACAATAGGGTGCCAGAAAGAGACCGGGCAGAAGGCAGCCGGCGAGAACGGAAAGGTGCATCTTGAACGGGAATGCAGGAACAAACAGACTACGGGGCAGTGAGCTTGCTGAATTTGCAGAGAATTGCATTGGGAGGAGAGGGCGCATCGGTTACAGTCGGAGGGAACACAGAGCGGTTCCAGCCGCCGGCTACGCACGCTTCTTCTCGGCGAAAATTCTTGAGCTTCCCCTATCCTTCACGGTTTGCCGGCGCATCGGCAGACGCACGGATCGTCGTACATCGATCTAGGAAAGCAAGCCAAGGGTTTCCATGGGTAGCTCGGAATTTATCAGACGGGGCGGCAGCAGAGAGGCGCGGCTGCCTGCCAGCGCGGTGCGCCCCTTGAGCCAGCGGAGGAAGCACGCGAGCCCGGCGCTCGCAGCCGCGGCCCTGATGATGATCAACGATGTTCTGGTGACCCTGGGCGCGTTCATTTTCGCGGTCCTGGTTCACTATCTGGTGCAGCGCCACATGCCTCGGTTCCAGGGTCTGCATGTCAGCATCGCGCCGGGATCGTCGGACCTGTGGTACCTGCTGGTGTTTCTGCTGGTGCTCTTGTTCGTGCTGCGCCGGTACGGGCTGTACAACGGGGTGCCCGACCGCAGCGGGGCGCATGAGCAGCGGCTGATCGTGCAGGCCTGCCTGACCGCGGGGGTGCTGCTATGCGGCTGGCTGTACCTGATGCACAATCTTGAAGTCTCGCGCATCCTGGTAGTGATCCTGGTGGGCACGACCGCGGTGGCGCTCGGCATTCGCCGCGCGGTGTGGCGCACGGTGCGGTTCGCGCGCTACGCCAAGGGCGTCGAGACGCGCAATGTGGTCATCCTGGGCACCAACCAGCTGAGCTTCGCCATCGGCCAGCAGATTGAGGACGACTACTATCTCGGCTACCGGCTGTGCGGCTTTCTGCACGCGCCCGGCACCACCGACGCGCTCGAAGTGCCGAAAGACCGCATCCTGGGCAACATGGAGCGGCTGCGGGAGTTGACCCGGCTGCACTTTATCGACGAGTTGGTGATCGCGCAGCCCTGCCCGGTCGAGACGGTCATCAACCTGCTCGAGGAAGCGCACGACGTCGAGATCGATATCCGCGCTATGTCGGGCTTTTACGGGGAGTTGGCCCAGAACGCGCCGGTCGAGTACCTGGGCGCCTATCCCATGGTGGCCCTGCATCGCCGCGACCCGCGCATGATCGCGTTCTTCATGAAGCGCGTGGTCGACATCCTGTTGTCGCTGGCCGCGCTGATCACCGTATTTCCCATCATGCTGGTCATCGCGATCGCGGTCGTCGTCAACTCGCGCGGCCCGGTCTTCTACGTCTCCGAGCGCATCGGCAAGCGCGGTCGGGTGTTTCCCTGCTTCAAATTCCGGACCATGGTGCGTGACGCCGAAGCCAAGAAGCGGGAACTGGCGAAACATAACGAGCGCGACAGCATCCTGTTTAAGATGACGAAGGATCCGCGGGTCACGACCGTGGGCCGCATCCTGCGCAAGTACTCGCTCGACGAGCTGCCGCAGTTCTTCAACGTGCTGCGCGGCGAGATGAGCATCGTGGGCCCCCGCCCGCCGATCGCGAGCGAAGTGGCCAAGTACGCGCTTGAACACTTCCGCAGGCTGGAGGTGCTGCCGGGGCTGACCGGCCTGTGGCAGGTGCAGGCGCGGCACGACTCTTCCTTCGCTCGCTATATCGCGCTCGATACCGCGTATGTCGAGAACTGGAGCTTTTGGCTGGATTTAAAAATCCTGCTGCGCACCGCGCAGGTGGTCATCAAGGGGACAGGAACTTAGGGACCAGGAGTCAGGAATCAGGAGTCAGGGGAATGCAGATTGCAGCTGACTTCCTGACTCCTGACTTCTCACTCCTCACTCCTCACTCCTCGCCCGTTGTATGCAATGATGGGTGCACACTTCGGCTGCCGCGCGGCCCGGAGGGGAGTTCTCGTTTCAGGAGTTCCTGCTTGATCGATCTTCGTCTGTCCCTGGTTGCCCTGGCGCTTGCCGCCGGCACATTCGCGGCGCCTGTGTACGCGCAGCAGCACCCACCCGCCGAGCCTGCCACCCACGCGGGCGATGCCGACCACACGCCCGCGCAGAAGCCCGAAGAGGCGCCCCCGGTCGAGCGCTCTTCCGTCACCGCGCACCAGATCACGCTCGACGGCAGGACGATCCACTACACCGCGACCGCCGGCACCCTGTTGATCCGCAACGAGGATGACAAACCCTACGGCTCGATCTTTTACGCGGCCTACACCGCGGACGGCGCCGACCCGCACACCCGGCCGGTAACGTTCCTGTACAACGGCGGCCCGGGCTCGGCGACGCTGTGGCTGCACATGGGCTCGGTGGGGCCGGTGCGGGTGATTACGAGCTCGCCCCAGGCGACCGGCTCGGGCCCGTACCAGGTGGTGCCGAACCAGTACTCGCTGCTCGACCAGTCGGACCTGGTGTTCATTGACGCGCCGCTGACCGGCTACTCGCGCACCGTCGGCAAGGCAACGCCGAAGGATTTTGCCGGCGTGGACCAGGACCTGCACGCCTTTGCGAAGTTTATCGAGCGCTACATCACTATGAACCAGCGCTGGAACTCGCCCAAGTTCCTCTTTGGCGAGTCGTATGGCACGACGCGCTCGGCGGGGTTGTCGGCGGTGCTGCAGGAGGACGGCGTCTCGCTGAACGGGATCACCCTGCTCTCGTCGGTGCTCAACTACAACGCCTCGATCGGCGCCGGGCTTGAGGTTTCCTACGTCAACTACCTGCCGTCGTATGCGGCGATCGCTTACTACCACAAGAAGCTGCCCCAGCAGCCGCCGGATATGAAGGCATTTGTCGAGGAAGCGCGGGTGTTCGCGCGCGGCGACTATGCCGAGGCGCTGGCGGAAGGGGACAAGCTGCCGCCGGCGCGCTTCGACGAGATCGCGGCCAAGCTGAACCACTTTACCGGGCTGCCGGTGGACTACATCAAGCAAGCCAAGCTGCGCATCAACCCGACCCGCTTTCGCCGCGAACTGCTGCGCGACGAGGGCGATGTGATGGGCCGGTACGATGCGCGGTTCGAGGGCACGGAGCTGGACGATGCCGGGGAAAACCCCAGCTACGATCCCTCCGACACAGGCATCGCGGGGGCTTTCGTCGCAGCGGTGCATGATTACCTGAGCCGCGAACTCAAATACGAATCCACCGACGAGTACAAGCTGAGCGCGAACACCATTGGCGAGTGGGACTGGCATCACCGTGCGGCGGGCTCAGGCTACGGCGGCGCCGGCCGGGCGCAGCTGCTGCCCTACGTCGCCGGCGACCTGGCCGATACCATGCGCAAGAACCCCAAACTGCAGGTGCTGTCGGCGAACGGGTGGTTCGACCTGGCGACGCCGTTTTTCGAGACCGAGTACGAGCTAAACCACATGATGCTGACGCCGGAGCTGCAGAAAAACGTGCATTTCACCTACTACCCGGCGGGGCACATGGTGTACCTGAATGTGGACGCGCTGCGGCAGCTGCGGGACGATCTGCGGCCGTTTTACGCGCAGGCGGAGAAGTGAAGGGGCGCAATTTGCTATTGAAATTGGAAGAAAGTCTGTGTAAAATAAGATAAATCACGCTTGGCAGTCGCGCTGGAAAGCGCGGCAGGGAGAGCGCACGAGGGAGCGTACACAACGCATGGCAAAGCGTCGCGGAAATCCAAACTGGGGCAAGCCGGAGCCCATCGGACCGGTTGTTCCCACGGTGACCTCGTTTGAGCAGGTCGTCAAGGAGTTCAAGCTGACTCCGGACCAGTACGAGCGTTCCACCCGCCTGCGGGAGTGGGCGCGGCGGAACCGGAACTCGAAATATATTCCCGAGGCGCTGCTGGAAGCCTGGGGCTTCGAGATCGAGTCGACCCTGTAGGAAGTAGGAGTCAGGAAACCCCAGCAGAGGCCGCCTTTTCAGGCGGCCTCTGCTGTTTGCGCGGGGCAAGCTTCCCTGCGGGGCCCAATTGGCCGACAATGGGGAACATGGCAGCTCAGCAAAGTCCGTTTACGACCGTCGAAGGCGCACTCGAAGAGTTTCGCGCGGGGCGCATGGTGGTCGTCGTCGATGACGAGGACCGCGAGAACGAAGGCGACCTGACGCTAGCGGCGGAGTTTGTCACGCCGGAGGCGATCAACTTCATGGCGCGGTGGGGCCGCGGGCTCATCTGCCTGACGCTGAACGAGGAGCGCGCCGATTACCTGCGGCTGGGCCCGATGACCGCCGCCAATTCCTCACGGTTCGGCACTGCGTTCACCGAGAGCATCGAGGCCCGCGAGGGCGTAACGACGGGCATTTCGGCGGCCGACCGCGCGCACACCATCCAGGTCGCGATCGACTCGGAATCGACGGCTTCGGACCTGGCGCGGCCGGGGCATATCTTTCCGCTGCGCGCGCGCAAGGGCGGCGTGCTGGTGCGCGCCGGGCAGACCGAGGCCTCGGTGGACCTGGCGCGGATGGCCGGCCTGAAGGCGGCGGGGGTGATCTGCGAGATCATGAACGACGACGGTTCGATGGCGCGGGTGCCCGACCTGGTCGGCTTCTGCGCGGTGCACGGGCTCAAAATGCTGACCGTCGCGGAGCTGATCCGCTACCGCCTGCAGCATGAGCGCTACATCTACCGGGTGGCCGAGTCGATGCTGCCGACCGCGTTCGGCGAGTTCCGGATGATTGCCTATGAGAGCGAGGTAAACGGCGGCGAGAGCCACCTGGCGCTGGTGCGCGGCGATGTGGCCCAGCAAGACGCTTTGCGGTTTGACGAGAGCGACGCGCCAGTGCTGGTGCGGGTGCACTCGCACTGCCTTGCTGGAGAGGTCTTTGGCTCAAGCCTGTGCGACTGCGCGGGCAGCGTGCAGCGGTCGCTGCGGGCGATTGCCGAGGCGGGGCGGGGCGCGCTGATCTACCTGCACAACGGCGGCCGCGGGTTCGAGATCGATGCAACGCCGGCGCTGGCGCCCGGCGTGCCGGCGGCCATCATGCTGCATCGGGATCAGCGCGGGGATGCACGCGGGGACTCGCGCCGGCTGGAGGTTCACGAGGATCGGCGCATCTTACGCCAAGTCGGCCTCGGTGGCCAAATCCTATCCGACCTGCGGATCCGCCGCATCCGGCTGCTCTCGAACACCCGTACCCACGTTCCGGCGCTGCAAGGCTTTGGCGTCGAGATCGTGGAGCAGGTGCCGATTCCGGAGTTTCAGCCTAAAACGCACTGAGGCATTTGGACTGGGCGCCAGACGGTTGCGCCGCCGGATCACCCCGCGAGTTTCAGGAAATCTTCCTTGACGTCTGCCAGCACGGGCAGTTTAAGACGAGCCAGCTCCGCGTTCACTTTCCTGGCCTTCTCGGAGTGGAGATCGTCCTTGTACATGGCGACCAGTTTTTCCGCTGAATCGTACTTGTGGAAGCGCGCTTGCTCGGCGAGGGTGCGTTTCTGCACGTCGGCGAGCTGCTGCCGCTCGTGCTCGCTGTAGCTGGACGGATCGGCCTTGAGGATCGGCTCGAAGACATGCCGGTCGAGAAAATGGGCGAGTTGCTCTTTACTAGCCATGCGCGCTCCCTTTCAGGAGTTTTGATGCAGGACGGGCGCGGGCAGCACGGCGAGCAGGCCGCGGCGGTCGAGCTCGGCCTGCAACGCTTCGACGGTCGAAAACTGGATCGCCTGCATCCCGACCGACACGGCGGCGGCAATGTTCTCCTGCTTGTCGTCGAGGAACAGCGCGTTGGCGGGGAGCACGCCGAGTTTCTCGCAGGTGTAGCGGTAAATCGCGGGGTCGGGCTTGGCGATGCGCAGCTCGCAGGACCAGGTGTGGTGGTCGAAGCGGCCTAGCCAGCCGAACTCCTGGCGCATGTAGACCATCAGCTCCTCGCCCATGTTGGAGAGGATGGCGGTGCGGAAGCCGGCGTTCTGGATGGCCTGGACCCACTGCAGCATGGCCTCGTTGAGGGTGCTCCACATAACGATGTCGTTCTCGATGAGCCGCTCGATCTCGGCCAGGGAGAGGCCGAGCGCGGCGTCGTCGGAGACGGCCTGCCAGAAGGAGGTGCCGTTGAGGTGGCCGAGGTCGTAGTTGTGGCGGTGACGCCAGTAGTGCCGGTCGAAGGCGGTGTCGTCGAGCCGGGTGATGCGCTTGAGGGTGGCAAGGGCCTCGGGCTCCTGCGCTGTGCTGAGGACCATGCCGTAGTCGAAGATTACTGCTTCCAGAGCCATGCCTACCCCCGTTTGGATTCGCTGCACCTATTATGCGGGAGCCTGGTTCTGCGTGAGCCTGGCTTTGCGTGAGCCTCGACGAATGCAAGAATGAGTCTCGATGCAGCCACTGTTCTCAGAGCGGACGGCGTGGGACAGGGAAGAGTCGCTGCTGGCCGCCGCGGTGGCGGCGCGGCGCGCGCGGGGGCTGCCGGTCCTCGACCTGACGGCTTCAAACCCGACGCGGTGCGGCTTTACCGTGGATGCCGCGGCGATGCTGGGCCCCTTGTCGGCCCCGGGCGTCTTGGAATATGACCCGCGGCCGTTCGGACGCGTGGCCGCGCGCGAGGCAGTGTGCGGCTACTACGCCGGGCACGGAGCGATGGTCGAGGCGGCCGATGTCTGCCTGACCGCGAGCACCAGCGAGGCGTACAGCTTCCTGTTCCGGCTGCTGTGCGACCCGGGCGACGAGGTGCTGATCGCGGCGCCAGGCTACCCGCTGTTCGACTGCCTGGCGGCGCTCGACGATGTGCGGCTGGTCGAGTATCCGCTGCTGTATGAGCATGGCTGGCAGATCGAACCGGGCGCGCTCGCGAGCCGGATCGGCCCGCGCACCCGGGCCATCGCTCTGGTGCATCCGAACAACCCCACCGGGCACTTTACCAGCGCCGCGGAGCGGGCGGAGATCGAGGCGCTGTGCGTGCGGCATGGGCTGGCGCTGCTTGTGGACGAGGTGTTTCTGGACTACGCGTGGGCGGCGGCCGGCCGGAGCTTTACATGCGGCACGCACCCGGCGCTCACGTTTGTGCTGAGCGGGATGAGCAAGATCGCGGCGCTGCCGCAGATGAAGCTTTCGTGGCTGGCCCTGTGCGGGCCGCGGGCGCTGCGCGCGGAGGCGCGAGCCCGCCTGGAGGTGATCGCGGACACGTTTCTCTCGGTAAGCGCGCCGGCGCAGCAGGCCCTGCCGGCGTGGCTGGCTGGCTGCGGCGGGGTCCAGCAGCAGATCCGCGGGCGCGTGGCGGCCAATCTGGCCGAACTGGACCGGCTGGTCGCCGGGACTCCCGTGTCGCGGCTGGATGGGGAAGGTGGCTGGTACGCGGTGCTTCGGATCCCGGGGCTCGAGCCGGATGAGGCGTTCGCGCTGGACCTGCTGGAGCGGACCGGGGTGCTGGTGCATCCGGGATCGGCGTTCGGGTTTGCGCGGCAGGGATGGCTGGTCGTGAGCCTGCTGCCGCAGCCGGAGGAGTTCCAGCTCGCTGTGAGTGAGCTGATCAGGCAAGCACGTAAGTAGCTGATTTAAGTATGGCTTTGAGCCGAAACATTGTGCGATGGATCAGCTCCGCATACGGAGAAATGGATTGCTCTCCCGTTCCACGCCGATCGTCGTCGTCTCGCCGTGGCCGGGAATCACGAGAGTCTGATCGGGCAAGGGGAGCAGGCGGTCGTGGATCGAGCGCAGAATCCTGCGGCTGTTGCCTCCGGGCAGGTCGGTGCGGCCGATGGAGCCGGCGAAGAGCGTATCGCCCGCGATCAGCAGGCCGGCTTCCGCAAAAAGCACGCAGATGCTGCCTTCAGTGTGGCCAGGGGTATGCAGCACTTCGCCTGGGAGCGCGGCCAGCCCGACGCGCAGGCCGTCCTCGGCGCTCGCGTCGGGCTGCGCGACGGAGGGCGGTGCGATGCCGAGCCAGCCGGCCTGATGCTCCATCATGGCCAGCAGCGGCAGGTCGGCCTGGTGCAGCAGGATGGGTGCGCCCGTGGCCCGCTTGAGTGCCAGCGCGCCGCCGATGTGGTCGATGTGGGCATGGGTGATAAGGATTTGCGTCAAGCGCAGGCCGAGCGCCCGCAGGCGCCCGAGCAGGTGCGCCGGGCTGCCGGGAGCGCCCGCATTGGCGGGCAGCCCGGGATCGATAACGATGGCTTCGCCGGCCGCCGGGTCGCCCAGAACGGTGCAGTTGCAGGCCAGCAGGCCGACGGGGAAGGTCTCGCGCAGGTAGGGCATACTCTCATTGTCGGCCATGCCGGGAGCGGATTGCATAATGGAGAGATGGCGATCCGAAATGAATGGACCGAGTGGCACCTGACCCCGGATGGTTGGCAGCGCGGCTCGACACGGGTGCAGGGCAAGGGCAATACGTGGGTCGACGAGCCGGCGGAGCGGGTGCTCTCGTGTGTGTACAAGGAAGTGGAGACGAGCGCCTCGCCCGAGGCGGCGGTGAGCGTGGAGGAGACCTGGCGGTCAAAGACCGCGACGAATATCGACGCGCTGCTGCGTCAGTTCGGGTCCAGTCCGCCGCAGTTGTAAGAAGGTTATCGACCTGAGAATGCCGTCAGACCAGGTGCCAGACTGCAAAAGCAAGGACCGCCCCTGCTGTTTGAAGAAGCAGGCCGAAGACGAGGCCGCGAAAAAAGGGATGTTCGCTGGGGGGATAGAAAGCCAGAAGCTCCGGCTCAGGGGTCGAAGGGAGCCGGCTTGCAGGCAGCGTGCGTGGAAAGGGACTCTGGGCGAGCCCTGAAAGGGTAGCGTTCATGATGTCCTCCGGAGAGTGCACCAGATATACCCAGCCGGCCGCAGGATAGGAAAGCGCTGGAGCCCAGATTTCCGCACTTTGGTCACGTGCCCGGTGGCAGGAGCTCCGCCCACCGAAAGGTCGGGCAAGCGCAAATGAACTGGTGCGCCTGGAAAACAGACCTGCGCTTGGCTGTTCCGGTTTCTCTTTTCAACGGCGCGTGAACGATTTTCAAGCGCCTTCGCGAGGGTGCGCCGGGAAAAGAAGGTCGCAGGCGGCTTGAGCCGTCTGCGGAAACCCTCAGCTGCCTTCGGTCGCCTTTAACATACGCAATTTTTCCGGGTCTTGAGGTGCTTCCAGGATGACCCCGCTTGAAAGCGGCCCTGCGATGCGGGTGGGAAAGGCCTCGGCAGTCCGGGGGGCGGCTTACTTTTTGGCCGGCGCGCTGTGCGTGGTCTTGGTACCTTCCAGCACCGAGTGCCCGGTCCCGGCGCTCTTCTGCATCAGAATAGTTAGACCGATGCTGGTGACCATGAACGCCACGGCACACCAGGTCGTGGTTTTCGAGAGCACATTGGAGGCGCCGCGCGGGCCGAAGGCGGTCTGCGAACCCTGGCCGCCAAAGGCGCTGGCTAGGTCGGCGCTTTTGCCCTGCTGCAGCAGGATAACGCCGATGAGGAATAGGCAGAGGAACACGTGGATGACGGTGAGGAAGATGATCATGTCTGGTTCCTTCAAACTGAGTACTGGCGAAACGGTTGCGCGATGCGTTCTGGTGCGGAAGGGGGGACTTGAACCCCCATGCCTCTCGGCGCCACCCCCTCAAGATGGTGTGTCTGCCATTTCACCACTTCCGCTAAAACGACGGCTGGCGCGGCACGGAAAAGGGCAGTGGGCGCGAGACGGGTTCGAGGCTGAGTATAGCAAAAGTTTGGCCCCGGCAAACGCGGCTACGGGGCGGGCGCCGCAAGCGCCTGCACGATGGCCGCCTGGGCGAGCGGCGCCATCACCGCGTAGCCGGCGGCATTGGGGTGCAGCCCGTCGCCGGAAAGTTCCTTGCGCAGCGCACCCGTTGCATCCTGCATGGCAGGGAAGTAATCGAGATACACCAGCCGGTTGGCGGCGCAGTACTGCTTCAGCCAGACGTTGAGCGCGAGAATGTCGGCCGGGTGGCGGTGCACGGTCGTGTCGGGGTGAATGTAGTCGTTGACCGGAGTGACGGACGAGTAGACGACGCGGATGCCGTGCGCGCGGGCGAGCTCGGCCATGGTGGCATAGTCGTCCTCGATCTGCTGGAGGGTTTCAGGACCGGTGTTGCCGGCGAGGTCGTTGGTGCCGGCGAGGACGACCAGCACCGCAGGGTGCAGGTCGATCACGTCCTGGCGAAAGCGCACCAGCATCTGCGGCGTGGTTTGCCCGCTGATGCCGCGGTTGACATAGCCCCTGCCGGGGAACGACTGGTCGATGTGCCAGAAGTCGGTGATGGAGTCGCCGAAGAACATCACGCGCTTGTCAGTGGGTGCGGCGGCTGGCAGGCTCGCGTTGGCCTGGGCGTAGTGGGCGAGCCCGCCATAGTCGTTGGCGAGCCGGCGGTACTGGTCAAGCTGCTGCTGCATCGGCTGCTGCGAGAGGCCGGTGCTGACGAAGGTGGCGGCGAGGGAGACCAGCAGGAGTGTGCGCGCGCGTTGCATGCCGAAACGCTATCACTTCTGCCGCGCCGCTGCCCAGCGCTGGGGCGATGATGGTAGGGATGAACCCGACAATTGCCGAAGCGGTGGACAGACTGGGACCGGGCGCGCTGCGCGAGGACGCGATCGCGCGGGAGCTTCGGCCGCTGTTCGCGCGGACTCTTTCGAGCGGTGGAACTTACCTGGCGAACCACACGCTGGGCCGTCCGCTGGACCATATGCAGACGGACGTGGCCGAGGGCGCGCGGCTGTGGGCCGAGGCGCTGCGCGATGCGTGGGGGCCGTGGCTAGCGGAGGAGCAGGCCTACCGCGCTGCCTTGGCTTCGCTGATCGGGCTTGCGCGGGTGGACTGCGTGGTACCAAAGGTCTCGGCCGGGCATGCGCTGCGGGCGGTGCTGAACACGCTTCCCGAGGGCGCAACCGTGCTGACGACGACGGGGGAGTTCGCGTCGGTCGCGGTGGTGCTGGCGCGGTATGCGGCGCTGGGGCGTTTGCGGGTGGCGTTTGCCGCGCCTTCGCGCGAGGGAAGCTGGACGGCGGAGGGTGTGGCGGCAGCACTGCGGCTTGAGCCTCGCGCGGCTTTGGTGGTGGTCTCGCAGGTGTTTTTCGCGGATGGGCAGGTGTTTGGCGATCCGGCGGCGCTGGCGCGCGCGTGCCAGGAGCATGGGGCGCGGCTGCTGGTGGACTGCTATCACGCGCTGGGAGTGGCGCCGTTTTCGATGGAGGCGCTGGGCTGCGATTATCTGATCGGCGGCTGTTACAAATACCTGCGCGGCGGTCCGGGCGCGGCGTTTCTCGCGCTGTCGGCGGATGCCGCGGATGACGTGCGGCCGCTCGATACGGGCTGGTTTGCGCAGGAGGCGGGAAGCGCTGCGTGGAGGCCGGGCGGCGATGCGTGGCTTGAGGGTACGCCGCCGGTGCTGACCTACTACCAGGCCCGCAGCGGGCTCGCGTTCACGCGCGCGATGGGCGTGGAGCGGCTGCGCGCGTACTCGCTCGAGCAGCTGCAATTTCTGCGCGGCGTGCTGGCGGAGCGCGGGGTCGCGAGCGAGGGCGGCGATGCCGGGCATGGTGCGTTCTTGACCGTCGCGGCAGCCAACGCGGCGGAAACGGTGCGGCGGTTGGGCGAGCAGGGAATCGTGGTCGATGCGCGGGATGGGTGCGTGCGGATTTGCCCGGACTGCCTGACGACGCGCGGCGAACTGGAACAGGCGGCACTGGCGCTGGCGCGGTGCTGGCGCGGCGAATAAGCCGCCATTGCGGACCGGTTTTCCTCAGAGGTGCGGCGCAATCCTCAGTCTCGCGCGACGCTTTACTGCGGGAGCTGGCCGCGGAGAGCAGACGCCTTCGGAATTAAAATAGGAAAGTCTTATGGCTGAATTCACACACCTGCACCTCCATACCGATTTTTCCCTCCTTGACGGCGCCTGCGATGTCGACAAGCTCGTTAAGCGCGTGCAGGATATCGGGCAGACCTCGGTGGCGATTACCGACCACGGCAATATCTACGGCGCCGTGCATTTCTTTGAAGCCGCAAAGAAGCAGGGCATCCAGCCGATCCTCGGCTGCGAGCTGTATGTGTGCCAGAAGGAAGACCATCGCGCCGACCCGCAGGGGGACGACTACAACCACCTGCTGGTGCTGGCGGAAAACGAAGAGGGCTACCGGAACCTGGTCCGTATCACGAGCGAGGCTTCGCTGCACGGGTTTTACCGCAAGCCGCGCATCAGCAAGAAGTATCTGGCCGAGCATGCTTCCGGGCTAGTCGGATTCTCGGGCTGCCTGGCTGGCGAGTTATCGCAGCACTTGATGAAGGATAACTACAACGCGGCCAAGGCGACGGCTTCGCAATATCAAGACATCTTCGGACGCGGCAATTTCTTTCTCGAGATACAAGACCAGGGTCTCGAGTTAGAGAAAAAGATACATGCGGACCTGTTTCGCCTTGAAAAAGAGCTGGACATTCCATTGGTCGCGACCAATGACAGCCACTATCTGTGCGAGGACGACCACCACGCGCACGAGGTGCTGCTGTGTGTGCAGACCGCCGGGTCGATCCACGATCCGAAGCGGTTCAAGTTCGACTCCGACCAGTTTTATGTGAAGACGGCAGACGAGATGGAGCGCGTGTTTTCACATGCTCCTGAAGTAGTAAGCCGGACAATGCAGTTTGCGGAGCGCTGCCAGCTAAAGCTGAACAAGGTCGAGAATCCGTTCCCGGAGTTCGCGGTGCCGGCAGGGCACACAGTCGATAGTTACTTCGAGCAGGTATGCCGCGATGGCTATCGCAAGCGGCTGGATACAAGCGTGAAGCACCTGCAGGACCGCGGGCTGCTGCGGTTGCCGCTGTCTGACTATGATGCGCGGCTGGAGCGCGAGATCGACTGCATCAAGGCGATGAAGTTTCCCGGCTACTTTCTCATCGTGTGGGATTTTATCCGCTACGCGCGCGAGCAGGATATTCCGGTAGGGCCCGGGCGAGGTTCGGCTGCCGGGTCGCTGGTCGCGTATGTGATGGGCATTACCGATGTGGACCCGCTGCAGAATGCGCTGCTGTTCGAGCGGTTCCTCAATCCGGAGCGGGTGTCGATGCCGGATATCGACATCGACTTCTGCATGAACCGGCGCGGCGAGGTGATCGACTATGTGACGCGCAAGTACGGGCGCGAGCAGGTCGCGCAGATCATTACCTTCAACACCATGGCGGCCAAGGCGGCGATCAAGGATGTAGGCCGCGCGCTCGACCTGCCGTATGGCGACGTGGACCGCATCGCGAAGATGATTCCGCCGACCATTGGGATCACGCTCGAGCAGGCGCTGAAGGACTCGCCGCCGCTGCAAGACGCGTACGATAAGGACCCGCAGATGCGCGAGGTGATCGACACCGCGCTCAAGCTCGAAGGCCTGGTGCGCGGTGCGGGCGTGCATGCGGCGGGCGTCGTGATCGCGCCCCGGCCGCTTACTGACTTAGTGCCGCTGTCGCGCTCGAAGAACGACGAAATCGTTACCGCGTATGACATGAAGGCGATCGAAAAGCTGGGCCTGCTCAAGATGGATTTTCTTGGGCTGACCACACTGACAGTTATCGACGACTGCCTGAAGCTGCTGAAGAAAGAAGGCATTGAGGTCGATCTCGACACGATTCCGCTGGACGACCAGGAGACGTACGAGAAGGTGTTCCATCGCGCGCTCACTTCAGGCGTCTTTCAGTTCGAGTCAGGCGGCATGCGCGACGTTCTGCGGCGCTATAAGCCGACCAGCGTGGAAGACCTGACCGCCTTGAATGCGCTGTACCGGCCGGGGCCGATCCAGGGTGGCATGATCGACGACTTTATTGAGCGCAAGTGGGGGCGCAGAAAGGTCGAGTACGACCTGCCGCCGATGGAGTCGATCCTCAAGGAGACGCTCGGGGTCATCGTCTATCAGGAACAAGTCATGCAGATCGCGAACGCGGTGGCCGGCTACTCGCTGGGCGAAGCCGACCTGCTGCGCCGCGCGATGGGCAAAAAGAATCTTGAGGAGATGACCAAGCAGCGCGAGCGATTTGTAACCGGCGCTGCGACAAAATCATTTCCGAAAGATATTGTGACCAAGGTATTCGACCTGATGGAGCAGTTCGCGGGGTACGGCTTCAATAAGTCACACTCGGCGGCATACGCGCTGCTCGCCTATCACACGGCGTACTTGAAGACGCACCATCCGGTCGAGTTCATGGCGGCGCTGCTGACGAGCGAAATCTCGAAGCCGGAGAACGTCGTCAAATACATCAAGGAGTGCCGCGAGATCGGCATCTCCGTCGAGCCGCCCGATGTGAGGCTGAGCGGCGCGGACTTTACCCCGAACGGCAACGCCATCCGCTTCGGACTGACGGCGATCAAGAACGTGGGACGCAATGCGATCGACTCAATCCTCGACGCGCGGCGCGCGCTGGAAGAGAAGGGCAAAAGCTTCGCGAGCTACTGGGAGTTTTGCGAGCAGGTGGACCTCCGGCTGATGAACAAGCGGGTGCTCGAGTCGCTAGTCAAGGCAGGCGCGCTCGACTCGTTTGGACGACGCTCGCAGCTGGCCGCGGCAGCGGACAAGGCGATCGAGCGCGCGCAGAAGTCGCAGCGCGACCTGGCGAGCGGGCAGCATGGGCTGTTCGGCATCTTCGACGACCACCCTGCCACCGCCGCGGTTACAGATGCGCTGCCCAACGTACCGGACTGGGACGAGAACGAGCGGCTGCAGGCGGAGAAGGAGGTGCTGGGCTTCTTTGTCTCCGGCCACCCGCTCGACAAATACGCGGACAAACTGCGCAACCTGCCCGGCGTGATGGATACGGCGACCGCGCTCGAGGCGAAGCCCTCGCCGCCGCCGACGCGGCGCGGCGAGAAGGGCGATGAAGTACAAATCGCGGGCGTGATTGTCGGGCTGAAAGTCGCGAAATCCAAGCGCTCGGGCGAGTTGTACGCGCAGGCCTCGCTTGAAGATACGGTCGGCAAGATCGACCTGATCTGCTTTCCAAAAGATTACGCGGCGCTGGCCGAGAGCCTGAAGATCGAGGTGCCGGTGGTGGTGCGGGGCGCGCTGCGGGCGGAAGAAGACGCGGCAAATAAGCTGTGCGTGTCGTCGGTTCAGGCGATCGAAGACCTGAAAGTCCGGCTGCCGAAAAACCTGCGCATCAAGGTGCAGCTCGATGTCGCGAGCGGCGCGCTGCTGAAGGAGCTGCACGGAATGATCGGCGCGGCGCCGGGCGAGGGCCGCGTAATGATTTCACTCGAGCAGCGCGGCGACTACTGCGTGGTGCTGGAGCCGGCGGGGTTCGCGGTCGCGGCGGACCGCGCGTTTATCGACCGCGCGGAGACGCTGCTGGGCCGCGGCGCGGTGCAGGTGATGGACTAGCCCGGAAACCGCGCCTACAATCACGGAGATGCCGAGCAAAACCGGTCCCGCCCATTCGCCCGCACGAGAGAAGAGCACGCCCAGGACGGCCGACGCACAAACCAGCGCGCCCGCGGCTCCGGCGGTCCCGGAAAGCTGGGCGAAAACCGAGCTGGCGCGGCATCCGAAGCGCCCCGACCCGGTTTTCTTTCTCGAGCAGATCTTCACCGATTTCGCCGAGATCCACGGCGACCGCGCGTTTTGCGACGACCCTGTGGTCCGCTGCGGCTTCGCGCGTTTCCGCGGCGAGGAAGTCATGGTGATCGCAAACGTGAAAGGGCGCACGACCAAGGAAAAAATCGCGCACCGCTTCGGCATGCCCGACCCCGACGGCTACCGCAAGGCTCTGCGCGCCATGAAGATGGCGGAGAAGTTTCACCGCCCGGTTTTCACGTTGATCGACCTGTTCGGCGCCAACCCGGGCCTGGGCGCGGAGGAGCGCGGCCAGGCGGAGGCGATCGCGCGCAACCTGCGGGAGATGTCGCGGCTGAGGGTGCCGACCATCGCCGTCATAACCGGGGAGGGCGGTTCCGGCGGCGCGCTCGCGCTCGCGGTGGCCGATCGTGTGCTCATGCTGGAAACCGCGGTCTACTCGGTCATTCCGCCGGAGGCCGGCGCGGCCATCATGTGGCGCGACGCGGGCAAGCGCGCGCAGGCGGCCGAGGCGCTGCGGACCACCGCCACCGACGTGCAGGCGCTTGGCTGCATCGACGACATCGTTCCCGAGCCGGCCGGCGGAGCGCACACACAGCCTGAGGCCGCGGCGGAGATGCTGGCCGTCAAATTCGCGGAACACCTGGCAGCCCTGCAGGCGCTCTCGACCGAGCAGCTGGTGGAGCAGCGGTACACCCGGTACCGCAACATCGCGCAGTTCTATGCCGGCTGACACGGGCCGTTCGTCATTGGGTATGGTTAGGCATGGTTGAGCCGATCTCGCGGCTGCGCGACGAGCGAACCCTTGCGACCGCGCGGCGACTGCGCTCGCTGAGCTGGTTCGCGCTGGCGGGTGTGTACGCGGTTTTCGCGCAGCAGTTGGCGCACCGGGCCGCATTGGCGCTGGCTACGGGCCCCTTTTTCGCGCTCGCCGGCAGATTGTTTTATGTCATTCTTCTGCTCGCCGGCTTTGCCGCCATGGGTGCGCTGGGGCAGCGGCAAACGTCGCCTGTAGCGGCGATGGGCATGCCGCGGCGCATGGGCTTTGCACGCGAGTGGGCGCTGGGCGCGGCCCTGGGCTGGGCCGGCATCGTTGCCTGCGTGCTGCCGGTGGCGCTGATCGGCGGCCTGCTGGTCACCACCGCCGACCGGGATGCGGGCGCGGTTGGGGCCACGCTCATCGATCTGATGACGCTGCTGCTGGCGGCCCTGGCCGATGAGCTTCTATTTCGCGGCTATCCCTTTCAGCGGCTGATGGAAGCAATCGGGCCGACGCTCGCGACACTGATGACAATGTTGCTGTTTACGCTCGGCCGCGGCGGCCCATCCGGCTACTCGCCTGGCAGCTTTGTGGTCGAGCTGCTGCTCGGGCTGCTGCTTACGACAGCCTACCTGCGCACGCGCGCGCTGTGGGTGGGCTGGGGTTTTCACTTCGCCTGGACGGCGAGTATGGCGGTGCTGTTCGGTTTGCCGGTCAGCGGATTGACCCAGTTTTCGCCTGTATTTTCCACCTACACCAGCGGCCCGGCGTGGCTTACCGGCGGCGGCTACGGTCCAAATGGTTCAGCTGTAGCCTTTCTGGTACTGCTGGGGCTGTTGTTTGCCGTGGCCCGGCTCACGCGCGAGCTGCGCCACCAGTGGGGGCACCCTGAAATCCTGGGCGCAGGCATCCCGGTCGATATCGATGCGATCTCGCAGCGGCAGCATGAGCAGGGCATGGGCCCGGGTGTCGCGACGCAGGCCTCGGCCGGCTCGCAGCTGGTGCAGATTGCACCGGTGAACGCAGAAGAGCCGCCGCTCGAAAAGCCTTGAGACCGCCTGCGCGGCTGGCGGCCACTTCGTGGCGTGTTTACCGGGGGGATACAACCTGCGCCACTGCGGCCCTCCCGTTGGTCGGGATCGACATGGCTGATGCCGACCAACGGGAGGCGCACACAGGCTCGGGCTGCGAGCATCCGGTAAACACGTCACGAAGTGACCGCCTCCCGCGCAGAGGGTCTTAAATTGTTCATGACCCTTACTTCAGGCACTTGCAAGCCGCAGCGAAACGGGTGCATGCTTCTTCTGTTCGCAAGGAGGGTGCCATGTCTCGCGCGCCCGCGGCTTTCCGGTGGTTCGTCGTCCTGGCTGGGCTGTGCGCCTCGACTCAATTCGTGCGTGCGCAGGTATTCGTGGTCAGCACGGAGCAGATCGAGGGGCGCTTTCTCCAGTTCCAGCCTACCCACGTCGAGCTGCCTAGGATGCATGCCGGACCGTTCACCCGGGACGCGCTCCAGCGCACGCTGGCCTCGGAGCAGGGGTTTGCGATGCGCCCGCTGCCGCTGGCCAGCAAGGGTCTGCAGCTGGTGGCGAACGGGCCGCTGACCCCCGCCGGCTCTGATTATGTGGAGGAGCTAAACAGTAAGGGCATCTCCGCGCGGCCCGGCGACCGCGTCACCGTGACCAAGATCACCTTCAAGGGAGACCGGCTGATCCTAGAGCTGAACGGCGGCCCCGACCTGCCGCACAAGTACCTGCGGCACCTGGAAGTGGGTGGCGGCGGCGGATTCGTTCCCCTGGCCCGGGACAATGGGGAACAGGCAACCGGATCGCGGCTGACGCTGGTGTTCCCGGGCGGCGTGCCGAATGTGACCGGGGATGAGGTAAAGGAGCTGATTGCGCCGCTGGTCGGTTTTGGCGAGAAATCGCCTACCGAGGCGTACGTGGAGACGCTGCCGCCGTTGCTGAAGAAGGCGATCCTGGACCACCGGGTGCTGGTGGGCATGGATGGCGACATGGTGCTGCACGCCGTGGGCGCGCCGGCGCAGAAGGTGCGCGAGCGGGATGCGGGGAGACCCTTCGAAGAGTGGATTTACGGGGTGCCGCCCGAGAAAACGCAGTTTGTGCGGCTGCAGCATGACCGCGTCACCCGGGTGGAAGACGCGGCGGTTGGCACCAGCCCGCAGGTGCGCACCGCGAACGAGGTGGGCGACTACTGGCAGAGCCAGCAGGGCGTGGAGCAAGGCGAGCGGGTGGTAAAGCTGGGCGACCAAACGGAGGCGGACCGGGTTGCGCAGAATGCCGCGCCCGCGCCCCCGACACTGCGCAATCCGGGCGAAACCCTGCCGGCGGACAAGGATACGAACCAGCAAAACATGAAGCCGGTGCAGCTGCCGCCTCCACCCGCGCACTCGCCGAGCCAGTGAAGCCCATGCGGCTCGTGTAAACTCTGGGTTGAGCGCGGTTTTCTCCGTGCCAGGGCTCCCTTGCGGGGTTGAGCGCCTGGCGCCCACTCTACAGTTCTTTTTTGAAGGAGCACGAACCAGCATGGCGAAGATTGCGAAGACAGCGGACCGGAAAAAGGTCATGGACACCACCAAAAGCACGGACTGCCCGAAGTGCAGCAAGCCGACGCGCATCGTGAAGCGGGTCAAAGACCGGGAGCGCGGCGCGCCGGGCGGGGTGTATATCTCCTGCTCCGCGTGTGAGTTCCACGAGAAGCTGTAAGTAGTGGATTAAGTGAAAAGCCCGGCCTGTGCGCCGGGCTTTTCTGCTTACCGATTCTAGTGCATGGTGAGCGCTTCGGCGATTTCAGCCAGAATGGAAAGATATGCTTGTGCCGGATCTGCCACGGCGGTTATAGGCCGGCCAACGACAAGCTGGGCGGCGCCAAGGCGCAGCGCCTGCACTGGGGTGCTGACGCGCTGCTGGTCGCCCGCCGCTGCGCCCACGGGGCGAATGCCCGGAGTGACGAGATGGATCATCGGCAGCAACTGCTTCAGGGCCGCTGCCTCCTGCGCGGAGCAGACTAGGCCGTCAATCCCGCAGGCGTGCGCCTCGATAGCCAGCCGCTCAACCTGCACCGCGGGTGGGTCGGCAACGCCGACGGCGGAGAGTTCCCGGGCATCCATGCTGGTGAGCACTGTGACGGCAAGCAGGCGCGTCTTCGACCCCGTCGCTGCCTCTGCGGCTGAGCGCAGCATCGCGGGACCGCCGCTGGCGTGCACCGTCAGCAGGGCAGGCTCCAGTGGCAGCACCGAGCGAATGGCCCCGGCGACGGTGTTGGGAATGTCGTGGAACTTGAGGTCCAGAAACACCTGGTAGCCGTCGTCACGCAGCCTCGCGACCAGAGGCGGACCCGCGGCGAGAAAAAGCTCCAGGCCGACCTTCACCCAGCGAACCTGCGAATCGCCGGGGAGATTGGATTGCAGTTTCTCTAGAAAGCTGTGACAGGCTGCCGCGGAGGAAAGGTCGAGCGCTAGGATCAGTCGCTCGCGTGCGTTGGAGTTGCTCAAGCGGCTGCTAGCGGCCCATCACCGGCAGCGGACTTTGGGCGTCGGCCAGTTCGGTGCCGTGGTTCAGCACGTCGAGCCGCACCTTGGCGGTGCCGTCAAAGCCGAGAAAATGCGCGGCCGCGTAGGACAGATCGACGACCCGGCTGGCCAGGAACGGGCCCCGATCGTTTACCCGGACCACAACCGATTTGTGGTTCATCAGGTTGGTGACCCGGATCAGCGTGCCCAGCGGCAAGCTGCGATGCGCGCAGGTCAGGTCGGTCATGTTGTAGTTCTCACCGCTTGCGGTCTCGTGACCCTGGAAGTCACCCCCGTACCAGGACGCGCGTCCAATCTGGTACCAGTGCTTCTTGACCGTGGGCTGGGTCGAGGTCGCCGGGGCAGCGGGTGCTTTCGCGGACTTCGCAACGTTCGCGGTCGAAAGAGCCAGCAAGCAGCCGAGCCCTACGCCGGCGTACGTCGAGATGCGACGAGTGAGAAGTCTTTGGTCCTGATTGTGTCCGGTCATGGGTCTCCACCGAGATTGAATCAGATCAAATCCTGTAAGTCAAAGTTTTCACGCTACTTAGAAGCTGGTGTTTTGGCGTATTTTGCACAATTCAGGAGGCATTTTCGTCGATTCTACCCATCCTTTCCCGGTATGTACTTCTTTCGTACCCTGGACATCGCCCGTGCCCGCCGGAGCTTGTAGGGTGGAGCTATGCAAATCCTTCCCGGTGACGCACAGGTAACCCCGCCCGCGAAAAAAACCCGTCCCGAGCCGCCGGCCGTGCTCAGCATTGCCGGTTTCGACCCCTCGTCCGGGGCCGGCTTTACGGCCGACCTGAAGGTTTTCGCCGCGCACGGGCTCTACGGGCTGGCCTGCCCGACGGCGCTGACGGTGCAGTCGACCCGGGGCGTGCGCCGGAGCGAAGCGGTGAGTGCGGCGCTGGTGAGCGAGACGCTGGAGTGTCTGGCGGAGGATATTCCGGTCGTCGGGGTCAAGATCGGCATGCTCGCCAGTGCGCCGGTGCTGGAGGCGGTGATTTATTGGCTCGCTGGCTTCCGCGAGCGCGCGCCGGAGCTGCCGGTGGTGCTCGATCCGGTGCTGCGGTCGAGCTCCGGCCACGCGCTGCTCGATCCCGGCGCGATCGAACTGCTGCGAAAAGAGCTGCTGCCACTGGTTTCCGTCGTGACGCCCAACCTGGCGGAAGCCGCCGTGCTGGCGGGCCGCCCAGCCGACGCCCGGAACGACGTGCCAGAGGCCGCGCGCCGGATCGTAGAGCAGATGGAGCCCGGCAAGGGCGCGGTCGTCGTGACCGGGGGCCACCTCGGGGAGCGGCCGGACGACTTCCTGCTGACGGCGAGTGGCACGGGAGCCTGGTTTGCCGGGACACGGGTGGAGACGCAGGCCACCCACGGCACCGGCTGCGCGTTCTCGTCCGCGCTGCTGTGTGGGCTTGTCCGCGGGCACGACTTGGCAGCGGCCGTGCGGCAGGCCAAGGATTACGTCGAAGCCGCGCTGAGGGCCGCCTATCCGGTCGGCCACGGAAAGGGGCCCATGCACCACCTGTACGCGCTGGACGGTTTGCTCGACGCCCGGCTCTAAGTTCGGCTGCGTGCAGCCAGCGCGGGCCGGGAGCCGTCAGAATAGGAGCGCGGTGCGCAGTGCGTCCGCAGGAGAAGCGTGTGAAGCTGGAACGAAAGCTGCAGGGCTGGTGTGCCGTGATGCTCGCGCTGGGGGGCGCCGTGCAGGCGCAGCAGCCCCCTGCGCAGCCGGCGGTCGATACAGCAGCGCTGAACAGGACAGACGCGGTGCGCGCGGCGTTTGCGGCCTTCTACGTAATGGATTACGAAACCGCGATGCAGGGCTTTACCCGCATTGCCGCCGAGCACCCGAACGACCCGCTGGCGACGGATTTCGTGCTCGATGTGACGATCTTCCGCGAGTTGAACCGACTCGACCTGCTGGACACAACCTTTTACGCGAACGACGGCTTCCTGACCGGCAAACACACGGTTGTGGAAGACCCGAAGGTGCGGGACCAGGTGCATAGTCTGGCCGAGAAGGCGATTGCGCAGGCCGGCACCCAGCTCGCGGCCAATGGCAAGGATGTGGATGCGCTGTATGCGCGGGGTTGGGCGCGGTCGCTCGAGGCGACATACCTGGCGCTGGCGGAGCGCAGCTTTGTGCCGGCGCTCAAGCTCGCTATCGGCGCGAAGAACGACGATGAAGCGGTGCTGAAGATCGATCCGCACTACGTGGATGCGGACCTGGTGGTCGGCACATACCAATATGTGGTGGGGGCGCTGCCGCTCTCGTTCCGCCTGGTGGTCGGCATCGCCGGGATCTCCGGGTCGAAGGAGAAGGGCATGGCGCTGCTGCGGACCTCGGCGGCTGAGGGGGTGCGTACCTCGATCGAGGCGCGGACGTGCATGATGCTGTTCCTGCGGCGGGAGGCGAAGTATAGCGAGGCGGAGGCGATCGCCCGGACGCTCGCGAGCCAGTATCCGCACGGCTACCTGTTCCAGCTGGAGCTGGCGAACCTGGAGAAGGACGCGGGCCAGGGGCAGCAGGCCATCGACCGCTACCGGCAGGTGCTGGACCAGGCGCGGCAGACCACGTACTTCCACAATGCGCACCTGGAGCTGGGCTACTTCGGCCTGGGCGATACGCTGCGCGGCCAGAAGCAGTATGAGCAGGCAGCCGAGGCGTACCGCAGCGCGGCCATGGCGCCGGCGGTAAGCCCGGAGCTGAAGCAGCGCTGCCTGGTGGCGGCCGGTAAGTCGTTCGATCTGATGCACGATCACACCCGCGCCAGCCAGGACTACCAGGAAGCGGTCGCGCTTGGCAGCGATACCACCCAGGGCGAGGAAGCGCGCAAGCTCATGCGCAAGCCGTACAAGGAAGGCTGAGGGAACCGCGGGGTGGCTGGCTGCGTATCGTGTTTGTAGGGACAAAGGAGCGAGGCCATGTTCTGTGGACGGTGCGGGAGTGAGCTGGTGGCGGGAGCGAGGTTCTGCTCGGCGTGTGGTGCGCCGGTCGCGACGAGTTCGGCCGGGTATGGGTACGGCTGGAGCGGTCCGGTGGCTGGCGACCTGACCCGGCTGCAGCGGCCGCGGGCCAACCGCGTGATCGGCGGCGTGTGCGCGGGCCTGGCGCAGCATTACCGCTGGGACCTGACCTGGGTGCGGGTGCTGGCGGTCCTGATTACGGTGTTTTCAAGCGGCGCGGGCCTGGTGGCGTATATCGTGTTCTGGATCGTGATGCCGGAGGAGGTCTGGATGCTGCCGGCGGGGACGGCGAGCGCGGCGGCGCCTCCGCCTGGCGTTTAGGGGTTTGGCAACGCGAGGCCGGGACGCTAGGCTCAGAGGGTGAGCCTTTTTTCCGCAAGACCAGCCTCCAGCCCTGTTCGTCCGTTTTTCCGGCCCCGCGCTAACGACCCGCTGCACTGCGGCGGAGTCTCGCTTGCCAAACTGGTGAAGCGCTGGGGGACTCCGCTCTACGTCTACTCCGCCGACGCGATCGCGGCGCGCTACCGGCTGTTTGCGGGCGCGTTTGCAGGCCAGCCGCACCTGGTGTGCTATTCGGTCAAGGCCAACTCCGCGCTCGGCGTGCTCAAGCTGCTTGCGGGGCTCGGCGCGGGGTTCGATATCGTCTCAGGCGGGGAGCTGGAGCGGGTGCTCGCGGTGGACAGGCGCGCCGGCGCGCGGGTGGTGTTTTCAGGCGTCGGCAAGACGGCCGCGGAGCTGGACCTCGCGCTGCGGGCGCGCATCCGCATCTTCAACGTGGAAAGCGAGCAGGAGCTGGAGCTGCTGGCCGAGCGCGCGTCCCGGCGGGGTGTCACGGCGCCGTTTGCGCTGCGGGTCAACCCGGATGTGTTCGCCGAGACGCACCCCTATATTTCGACTGGCCTGAGCGAGCACAAGTTCGGCATCGCGATCGGCGAGGCGCGGGCGCTGTATGCGCGGGCTCGCCGGATGAAGCCGGTGCGGGCGGCGGGGGTGAGCGTGCATATCGGCTCGCAGATCCGCGATGCGGGGCCGTTCGGCGCCGCGGCTGAGCGTGTTGCGGCGCTGGTAGGAGAACTGCGGGAGGATGGCGAGCGGTCGCTCGGGTCGGTCGATATCGGCGGCGGGCTTGGCATTGAGTATGAGGGCGCCTGGGACCCGGCGGCGCGGGTGGCTGCGTACGCGCAGGCTGTGCGCGGGGCGCTGGGCGGCCTTCAGGGCATCGAGCTGCTGCTTGAGCCGGGCCGGTTCCTGGTCGCCGAAGCCGGAGCGCTCGTGACCCAGGTGCTGTACACCAAGCAGAATGGCGGCAAGCGTTTCGTGATTGCCGACGCCGGCATGAACGACCTGATCCGGCCCTCGCTGTACGGGGCGCATCACGCGATCGAGCCGGTGGCGGCGCCCAGCAAGACTATGGAAACCGTCGACGTGGTGGGACCTGTATGCGAGAGCGGGGACTTCCTCGGGCGGGACCGCATGCTGCCACACGTCGAGCCGGGCGACCTGCTGGCGGTGCTCGATGCGGGGGCGTACGGGCTCTCGCTCTCCTCGAACTACAACACGCGCCCTCGTCCGGCGGAGGTGCTGGTGGAAGGGAAGCGGGCGAGGCTGATTCGACGGCGAGAGACGGTTAAAGAATTGCTGAAGCTGGAAAGGCTATAAGACCGCCTGCTGGGGCATAGCCCTAATGCGGGAGGCGGTCACTTCGTGACGTGTTTACCCGGGGTCCGCAGCCGGATCTACGCGGCCCTCCCGTTGGTCGGGATCAGCGATGTGAATGCCGAGCATCGCGAGGCCACAAAGACCTCGGTTGCGAGCATCCGGTACACCCGCCACGAAGTGGCCGCCTCCCGCGCAGGGGGTCTTCCCGAAGCAGAAAAGCCGCCCTGCAAGGGGCGGCTTTTCTGCTTCTACAAGGTCGTCAGTTCAGGATGGAGTGCACGGCGGCGAGGGTGTCGGCGCCGGTCGACTGCTGGAGAGTGCCGGCGCTGCCGGTCGCTATTGCCGAGCCGTCGGTGCCGTTAGGGCCGAGACCCAGCTTGATCAGCGCCCGCGAATCGGGCATGAGCTTGGTCTGCCAGCCGTTGTCGCCCTGAAACTTCTGCATGGCGGCTTCCGTCTCGGCGTTCCAGTCGCCGCTGGGTTCGCCGGTCAGATAGTTCTTGCTGATCAGCGCGGTCTGGATGGCGCGGGTGCGGTCGGGGTCGATCTCGCGCTGGCCGGGCACCCAGTGGGCGACAGCGGGAGCCGCGTGGTGGCGCCCGTGGGACGCCTTGTGGTGGGCCGCCGCGACGATGCGATGCGAGCGCGATGCGAGCGCGGGCGTGACCGCCAGCAGGAATGCGATACCCAGACACTGCGTAGAGCGAAGAACCATGCAAAACCTCGAATGGGGCTGTGAGCTATTGGGTGAGGGTATATCGGAGCCGGGGAGAATGCAACGGGAATGGCAAAGGCCTTTCGCGATTCGAAAGGCCTGAACCAAGTTTGCCTACAACGATTGTGGGAGGTTGTGGGAGAAGGTCCGCCGGGTTACGGCAGCGTTCCTCCGGTGAGGGCCGTGTTGCGGCCGCCGCCGCGCGGCGACGCGAACTCCAGCACCACGTCATCGCCCGACTTGAGCGAAGAGATGATGGCATCGTACTCGGCTTTGTTGTGGACGGGCTTGCGGTTGACCGACTCGATGATCTCGCCGGGGCCGATCGGCGGGTTCAGGTCGTCGGCGAACGAGCCCGGCTTGACGGACTGGATCAGCACGCCGTGGAACCCTGTCGGGGCGTTCGGCGGCAGGTCGGTGACGGTGATGCCCAGCTTGCTCTGCGAGGCGTTTGGAGCCTCGGGCTCGGCTGAACCGCCCGGGCCGCTGTTGTCGCCGCCCAGCGCGCTGACAGTCTGGGTGCGGTCGGCGATGGTGACGGTCGCGCTCATCTTCTGGCCGTTGCGCAGGTAGCCGAGCTGCACCGTGCTGCCTGGCTTGCGGGGCGAGATGTTTTCGACCAGCGCATCGCCGTTCTTGACCGGCTTGCCGTCGATCGAAACGATTACGTCGTTGGGCTTGAGGCCCGCCTTGCCCGCCGGCCCGGTGGGCGAGACGACGCTGATGAGCACGCCGCTGCTGGCCCCGTACATCTTGGCAACGGTCGAGTTGATAGTCGGCAGGTAGGAGATGCCGATGGAGCCGCGGACTACCTTGTGCTCGGGCCCGATGAGCTGGTTGTAAACGTTGACAACGGTATTGGAAGGCATGGCGAAACCGATGCCCACGTTGCCGGCGCCCCCGGTAAAGATGGCGGTGTTGACGCCGACGACTTCACCATCCATATTGAGCAGCGGGCCGCCGGAGTTGCCGGGGTTGATGGCGGCATCGGTCTGGATGAAGTGCTGGAACTGGGTCGACTCGGCGGGACCGCCGGGCACGGAGCGGTTCTTGGACGAAATGATGCCGGCGGTGACGGTCTGGGAGAGGTCGAACGGCGAGCCGATCGCCTCGACCCAATCGCCGACCTGCGCGGAATCGGAGTTACCGAGTTTGACGGTCGGCAACGGGTGGCCCACGTCGATTTTGATGACGGCGAGGTCGGTGTCCTTGTCGATGCCGACGACGGTTGCGTGATGGCCCTGGTCGTTTTCAGGGTCGGTGGTGAGCTTGACGTAGATGCGGTCGGCCTTGTCGACCACGTGGTTATTGGTCACGATGTAGCCGCGCGAGTCGACGATGAAGCCGGAGCCGAGCGCGCGACGCTCCTGGTCCTGCTCCTGGCCGGGGCCGCCCTGGCCGCCGAAAAAGCGGTTGAAGAAGTCCTGCAGGCCGTTGTCGCCGCCGCCCTGGCCTCCATCGCCGCCGTCCCCGTTGTCGCCTTCATCGCCGTCGCCGCCCTGGCCGTCATCGGGGCCGCCCTGCGGAGGCTGCGTGCCCCGTCCACGCTTGCCCAGCCGCGACGTCTTGTCTTCCTTGGGCAGCGTCTCCACGTTGATGTTGACGACCGCCGGTCCCACCTGCTTGGCGATCTGCGTGAAGTTGGTCGAAAGCGTCTTGGGGTCGGGAATATGCAGGGGCGTGGCATCGCGGGTGTCGACGGCCTTGTCCTGCCCGTGCACGCCGTGCGCCACGACCGAGCCGATCAGGATGCCGGCGGATAGTGTGGCCAGAATGGTAAATGCGGATGCCAGGCGGCGGATCCGGAACCGTTGGAGAGGAGCGTTCATCTCGGGTGTACCCTCGTACCTTTCATGAGTGGATCAGAAGTCGTTCAAGAAAACTCGTGTGCGGCTCGCGCAGCTATAGCTTCTCCAGTGTACCGATACCGCGAGCGGCGCTGCGGGAGCGTTTCGGTCCGGCAGGGGAGCAAGTCCTCGCGCCCGCGTGGCGTTGCCGACTCGTTTGGAGGTTAGACGCGATTTTCGCGTAACCGTATCAGATGAGCTTTCCGTCCCGTGGAGCCGCCCGGTGCGTTGGCCGGATGAGAGGGGCTCAGCCGTGCGGGGCCTGGTACACGGTCTGGCCGGCGACAACCGTGCGCAGCACCCGGGTGTGCAGGATAGCGCGCGGGTTTGTCTGGGCCAGCGGATCGCGGTCGAGAACGATGAAGTCGGCGGCCGAGCCGGGCCGCAGCATGCCTTTCCAGGGCTCGGCGTGCTCGGCGAAGGCGGAGCCCTGGGTGCAGGCGTACAGGGCCTGTTGCATGGCGAGCCGCTGGCCGGGGAAGAACGGCGCGCCGCCCGGCTCGGGCTGCCGGGTAACGGCGGCGTACAGGCCGCGAAAGGGATTGAGCGGCTCGACCGGGAAGTCGGTGCCGAAGGCGAGCGGGACGCCCGCGTCGGCGAAGCTGCGCCAGGCGTGGACGCCCGCGGCCCGCTCGGGCCCAAGGCGCTCGGCGGCCCAGCGCATGTCGCTGAGCAGGTGACTGGGCTGCATGGAGGCGATGGCGCCGAGCGAGCGGGCGCGCGCGAACGCCGAGGCGGGCGCGGTCTGGGCGTGCTCGATGCGGTTCCGGGCGAGCGAGCCGGCCGTGCGGTTGACGGCTGCGAAGGCTTCCAGCGCCATCTCCACGGCGCAGTCGCCGATGGCGTGGAAGCCGAGCTGGAACCCGGCGGCGGCACGCTCCACGGCAAGCGTGTTGAGGCGGTCCTGCGTGTAGAGCGGGATGCCGGTGGATCCGGGCGCGTCGGCATACGGTTCCAGCAGCGCGGCGGTGCGGGAGCCGAGTGAGCCGTCGAGGAAGGCCTTGAGCATGCCGGTGCGCAGGAAGCGGTCCTGCGGCGCATCGGCCCGGCGCTGCTCGAGCTCGTCGAGCGGCGCGTCGAAGGGCAGCCACTCGCTGACGCGCAGGGGTAGCTCGCCGGCGGCGTACAGGCTTTTGAGCGCCTCAAAGTCCTCGTCGGTCGAGTTGTCCTGCACGGAAGTAATGCCGAGCGAGAGGGCTTCGGCAAGCACCAAGCGCAGCGCGTGCTTGCGGTCCTCCAGCGTGGCGGGCGGGATATGGCGCTCGACCAGATCGCGGGCGGCTCGCTCGCGCAGGATGCCGGTCGGTTCGCCGGCTGCATCGCGGTCGATGGCCGAGCCGGGCGGCGCGTGGGTGGCGTGGGTGACGCCGCCCAGGCGCAGCGCTTGCGAGTTCGCAACCGATAGATGCACATCGACACGGGCGAAGACGGCGGGGCGGTCGCCGGTGACGCGGTCCAGGTCGTAGCGGGAGGGAAGCGCGGCGGCTGGCCAGAGAGTTTCATCCCAGCCGCCGCCGGTGAGCCACGCGCCTGGTTTCGCGTGCGCCGTCGCTTGCTGGATGCGCGCGAGGGCTTCTTCGAGCGACCGCGCGCCGGCGAGCGAGACCTCGCGACGGTGGCGGGCGCCTTCGCCGAGATGCAGGTGGGCATCGTTGAAGCCGGGCATGGCGAAAGCGCCGTCGAGATCGATGCACAGAGTGCCGGGCGGGGCGGCGATCTCGTTGCCCGCGGCGATGACGAGGCCATCGTGGACGAGCAGGGCCGGAACGATGCGCGGGGTGGGCGAGAGCAGCTGTTCGCCGGTAAGGATGCGGCCATTGTGGAAGAGGGTGGGGGACGCAGACACGAGGCGAGTTTAGCAGGGGCAAGACCCCCTGCGCGGGAGGCGGCCACTTCGTGGCGGGTGTACCTGGATGCTTGCAACTGGGAAAGCTGTGGCCCTCCCGTTGGTCGGGATCGACTTCGCCAATGCCGACCATCGGGAGGCCGACAAAGGCTGCCGATGCGAACCCAGGAAACCCGCCACGAAGTGGCCGCCTCCCGCGTAGGGGGTCTTACTGGTCTTTCCGAGCAGCGTGGCAGTCGGCCAGGGCAAGCAGCAGCAGCAGGATGCGGCGCAGGCCGAGGTCGCGGCCGCGGGCGTCGAACCACTCCGCAGTTGTGTGAATGCCGCCGCCTTCGCCGCCGCCGCCGATGCTGAGTGCTTCCACGCCGAGCGAGAGCGGAATGTTGGCATCGGTGGAGGCGGTGCGCAGCTCGGTGCGCAGGCCCAGGTGCCGGTCGACGGCGCGCAGCAGGGCGAGGATGCGCGCGTCCTCGGGCAGCGCGCCGGCGGGGCGGTCGCCGATGCTGCGGATGGATGCGCGCAGGATGTGCTCCGGGAGGCTGCCGGCGTTCGCGGCGAGCACCGCGTCTTCGACCGCGCGGTGCAGCTCGACCTCCAGCCGCAGCAGCTCGGCGGCATCGGTGGAGCGGAGATCGAAGCGCGCGGTGGCGGTGGCCGGGATGGCGTTGACCGCGGAGCCGCCCTCGATGGTGCCGATGTTCCATGTACTCCGGGCCGTACTGCCGGCTGCGTCGCGCGTGGAGGACAGCACCGGCTGCCGCTGGTGGAGGCGCATGACCGCGTCGCTGAGGGCGAGCACCGGGTTAGGGCGGCCGGCGTCGGTCCAGGAGTGGCCGCCGGCGCCCGCGAGCGACACCTCAAAGCGCCGGCTGCCGAGCGCGCCCGTGACCGCGGCGGACTGGCCCGCGCCGTCGAGCACCAGGTGGGCCGCGATGCCCGCGCGCCACGGCGCCTGCGCGTAGACATGGCGGATGCCGCGCAGGTCGCCCTCGCCTTCCTCGCCGACGTTGCCGAGGAAAACGACGCGGCAGTCCGGACGCATGCCGGCGTGCCGCAGCGAGGCCGCGATCGCGAGCAGCGCGGCGATGCCGGCGCCATTGTCGCAGGCCCCCGGCGCGGTCAGCCGCGTGTCCGCGAGCACCGGCTGGAGCTCGGTCTCGATCGGAAAAACAGTATCGATGTGCGCCGAGAGCAGAATGACCGGCCCGGAGACAGCGGGGTCGCCCAGCGTGCCGAGAACATTGCCTGCGTCGTCAGTGTGCACGTCGTCGAGGCCGAGCTCCTGGAAGCGCGCGGCGAGCCACTGGGCGCGCGGCGCCTCGGCGAACGGAGGCGCCGGGATGGCCACGCACTCGCTCTGCCAGCGCATGATCTGCTGCTCATGCAGGTGCAGCCACCCGAGCGCCGCGTGGACCGGGCGCTGCGAGGCGATCTGCCCGATATGGGCGAACGGAGTGCTGGGAGCGCTGGTGCGGCTGGTCATGGGCTCATGGCGATAGCGGGAACGGATTTCGGAATGAAGAGGCCGGGCTGCTTCAGCGTAGCATCGGGCCGGGAGCGGGTGGGTCGGGGTACTCGACGGAGTGGAGCCAGAGCCCGCTGGCCGGGGCGGTAGCGCCGGCGGCGGCGCGGCGGCGCGCGGCCAGGATCGCCGGCAGCGCGCCGGGCGCGAGCTGGCCCCGGCCCACGGCCAGGAACGTCCCAACCAGGTTGCGCACCATATGGTGCAGGAAGCCGGAGCCCGCGACGCGGTAGACGAGCAGGCCGGGTTCGGGCGTCTCCCAGGCGGAGTGGAAGATGGTCCTGAGCGTGCCGCGGTCCGGCTCGCCGGCCTCGCGCGCGGCGGCGTCGGGCTGGTGCGCCGCGAAGGAGCGGAAATCGTGGGTGCCGAGCACGGTGCGGGCGGCCTCGCGCATCGGATCGAGCGCGAGCGGAAACGTGAAGGGGCAGACATAGGGCGAGCGCCAGGGCGGGCAGAGCGCCGCGCGCCAGATGCGGTACTCGTAGGTCTTGCGGCATGCGCTGTGGCGGGCGTGGAAACCGGCTGGCGCGTGCTCGGCGGCAAGCACCCGGATGGCCGCGGGCAGGCTGTGGTTGAGCGCGCGCTCCAGGTTTCCAGGCGGGATAGGGCTGCGGAGCGCGACCGATGCCACCTGCGCCAGCGCGTGCACGCCGGCGTCGGTACGGCCCGAGCCCTGCGGCAGGGTCCGCTCGCCGGTGACGCGGGCAATGGCCGCCGCGAGCTCCCCCTGCACGGTTGCACGGCCGGGCTGCACCTGCCAGCCGGCGAACGGGCTGCCGTCGTAGGCCAGGGTCAGCTTCCACAGGGTACCGTCGCGCGTCTCCGGGTACCGGTCCATCACGGTACGAGAGTACCGGATTCTGAGCCGTTCTTTAGGGCAGGTGCATCTGTTTGCTGGGTTATACTCGCGGGTGACAGCGGCCAGGCGCAGCGAAATGTCGCGGGCGAACCAATCCACCAGCACACTGATAAAGGATCCGGATGCACCAGGGCAGGACGCGCTTCGCACCGCAACACCACACAGGCTGGACGCTCGAAAAGCTGAGCGCCGCCGCGCTGATTGGCGCCATGCTGTCGCCGCAGGCACTGCTGGCGCAGAACCCCGCGCCGGCGCAGAATCCGGCCGCCACGAACTCGGGCGCAACGGGACAGAAAGGCAAAACGCCGCCGGCCAGTCCCAACACCGACAACACGACCGGGGGCCTGCCCGCCGAGCCGCAGCCGAACGATACGCAGCCCCTGTTCATGCGGCCCACCGGCCGCGACTTCACCCGGCCGCGCGGCTACTTTCCCAACCCGATCGCGCCCTACACGGCGACCACCGCCGACCCGGCGCGGTTTACCAACGCGCCGCACCTGAACGACCTGTTCCGCAATGGCAAGCTCTACCTGAGCCTGAGCGACGCGATCGTGCTCACGCTCGAGAACAACTACGACATCGCGATCCAGCGCTACAACCTGGACATCGCCGATACCGACCTGCTGCGGGCGCATGCCGGCTCGACGCTGCTGGGCGTCAACACGGGCCTGGTGACCGGGACTATCGGCAGCACCACCGCGGCTCTGGCCTCAGGCGGCGGCCCCGGCGGCACCAGTGTCAGCTCAGGCGGTGCGGCCGCCGGCGCGCAGGGCCTCGCGCTCAGCACCAATCAAGGCGGCACCCTGCCGGAAGTGTTGGACCCCTCGATCACCGGACTGATCGAGCTGAACCGTGCTTTCGTGCCCGAGCCGAGCCCGCTGTTTACCGGTACCACACGGCTGAACCAGAACGAGAACCAATACAACTTTACGTACAACCAGGGCTTTGAGACCGGTACCTCGGCACAGTTGACCTTCGACAACAACTACACCGCCACCGGAAACCCCTTCAATCCCTACAGCCCGCAGCTGCAGACCACTTTCAACCTGCAGCTAACCCAGCACCTGCTGCGCGGCTTCGGCACCGGGGTGAACGGCCGCTTTATCGTGCAGGCGAAGAACAACCGGCGGGTGTCGGACTCGGCGTTCCGCCAGCAGGTGCTGTACACAGTGAACCAGGTGGAGAACATCTACTGGGGCCTGGTGAGCGCGTATGAGGATGTGCAGGCCAAGGAGAGATCGCTCGCGCAATCGACGCAGCTGGCGTCGGACGACCAGCGGCAGCTGACCATCGGCACGCTCGCGCCGCTCGACGTTGTGAACGCTAAAAGTCAGGTCGCGAGCGATCAGCAGGGGCTGGTTTCGGCTCGCAGCACGCTCGAGTACCAGCAGTTGGTGATGAAACAGGCCATCTCCCGCAACCTCGAAGACCCGGTCCTGACCGATGCCCCGGTGATCCCGACCGACCGGGTGAACCTGATGGAGACGCCGGAGGAAAAAATGCCGGTGGACGACCTGGTACGGCAGGCCGAGACGAACCGCCCGGAGATCGAGCAGGCGCAGTTGGCGCTGAAGAACGACCAGATCACGCTGAAGGGTGAAAAGAACGGCATGCTGCCGACCCTCGATGCGTTTGCCTTCTACGGCGGCTCGTCGCTGGGCGGCTCGCTGAACCGGCTGTGCCCGCCCCCGGGCGGCTCCGGCGCGTTCGGCAATCCCTGTCAGGGGGTGCCCCCGAACGTGGGATACGGTACGGTGCTGCAGAACGCATTCAACAACAGCTCGCCCAACAAGGGCGCGGGGCTGAACCTGACCATCCCGATCCGCAACCGGCAGGCACAGTCCGAGCAGGCGCGCTCGGTGCTCGAGTACCGGCAGGAGCAGATGCGGCTGCAGCAGCTGTACGTGCAGGTGCGCATGCAGGTGATCAATTCGCAATACGCACTGACTAATGACCGGGCGCAGGTTTCAGCCGCCGATGCGGCGCGGGAGTTCGCCTACCAAAGCCTGGATGCCGAACAGCGCAAGCTGAAGCTGGGCGCCTCGACGACCGCGAACGTTCTGCAGCAGGAGCGCAATCTGGCCGTCGCTGAAGACAACCTGATCAATTCGCGGGCGACTTATGCGAAGGACCGCGCGCAGCTGGACAACGTGCTCGCGGATACGCTGGACAAGTACGGCATCAGCCTGGGCGACGCGGTAACGGGTGTGGTGACACAGACGCCTGCCATTCCGGGGCTGGAGCCGGTGTCGAAGGAGAACGAGCCGACGCCGGGCCTACCGACGCCGGGGCAGCCCGGCGGCAGCCCGAACGAGGGGCTGGGGCCGGACGGCCAGCCGCTGCCGGTGCCTCCGCCAGCTGGGTCTCCACGGCCCGCGCCGCCGGCAGGGGCTCCGCAGTAGTCCGGCACGGCCGCATGCAGGCTCGCGGCAGCGAGCCGAGCTTCCGCTTCTAGGGCATTTTCACTCCACACGTAGAGGGGCCGACAGATGTGTGCGTGGCTTTTCCGTCGGGAAAAGCCACTGGAGCGAGAACTGAGACCTCTACACCAAGAGTGAAAATGCTCTAGCGTTGTGCGACGGCGTCGAGCAGGGTGAAGAACTCCGGGAAGGAGATCGCGGCCGACTCCGCGCCGCGGATGAGCGTGTCGCCGGTAGCGCGCAGGGCGGCTACGGAGAACGCCATGGCGATGCGGTGGTCGCCGCCGGGGTCGATGTCCGCGCCGTGCAGCTGCTGGCCGCCAGGCACGTCGAGGCCGTCTTCGAACTCCTCGACTTCAGCGCCCATGGCGCGCAGGTTTTTGGCCACCAGCGCGATGCGGTCGGACTCCTTGACGCGCAGCTCCTTCGCGTCGCGGATGCGGATGCCCTGCTGCGTGTAGGGAGCGATGGCGGCGAGCACGGGCAGCTCGTCGATGATTTGCGCCGAAAGCGCGCCGGCGATGGTGGTGCCGAGCATGCCGCCCTCCGGCGCGTGCATCTGCACGGTGCCGACCAGCTCGCCGTGCTGCTCTTCCAGGTTAAGCACCGACAGCCGGCCGCCCAGCGCGGTGCATACGTCGAGCAGCGCGGCGCGGGTCGGGTTCATGCTGAGCTGGTCGAAGACCAGCGAGGAGCCGGGGAAGAGCAGCGTGGCGCAGAGAAAAAAGGCCGCGGAAGAGAGGTCGCCGGGGATGGTGGTTTTTACCGCCGAAAGCTTCTGGCCGCCGCGGATGCTGATGCTGTCGAGGGTGCGGTCGAGCTCCGCGCCAAAGGCGATCAGGGCCAGCTCGCTGTGGTCGCGGGTGCGGACTGCCTCGCGCAGCGTCGTGACGCCCTCGGCCTGCAGCCCGGCGAACAGGACTGCCGTCTTGACCTGCGCGCTGGGGGTCGGGGTGGTGTAGTCGGTCGAGCGCAGCGGACGGCCCTCGATCACCATCGGCGCGTGGCCGTCGGTGAGGGTGATGTGGGCACCCATGGCGGCGAGCGGCTTGCGCACGCGCTCCATGGGCCGGCGGGAGAGCGAGCCGTCGCCGACCAGCGTGAACGTCCCGGCTTGCGGCGCGAGCAGGCCCGCGAGCATGCGCATGGTCGACCCCGAGTTGCCGCAGTCGAGGGCTGTTTCCGGTGCGCGGAGTGTGCCGCCCGCGCCGGTGATATCAACAATGCCGTCAGGGGTTTTCGAGACCGCCGCGCCGAGCGCTTCGCTGCAGGCAAGCGAGCTCCAGGGATCGGCGCCCGAGGAAAAGTTGGTGAGGCGCGTGGTGCCGCCGGCGAGGGCGGCCAGCAGAGCGTAGCGGTGGGAGATGCTCTTGTCGCCGGGCAGCTGCACGCTGCCCTGGACGCCGCGCGCGGGCTGGATCAACTGGGTCTGGACTGGCTGGGGAAGATCGTGCAAGGGTCGATTCACTCCGCTACGGTAGGGTTCATGCCCATGGTAACGGATGGTTGTGGGGCATTTTGCAAGTCGATCCATGCCAGCGCATATACTTGAGCGATTGCCGCTGTGCGCAGTGAAGGAGCCGACATGACCAACGAACAGTTCATCCTGGCTGTCGCCATTCCGACTGTGATTCCCACGTTGGCCGTGGTGATCTCGATCTTGCGCTCGGACTCAAGAATCGATGCGCTGCGTCTTGAGATGAACAGCATGCGCGGCGATTTCAATAGCGGCATCGGCGCGCTCCGTGCCGATATGGAGTCCATGCGTCATGATCTCCATGCCGACATACGGATCCTGAACAATATCGTGTAAGAGCACAACGGCAGACTGTCCAAAATCGAAAAGCAGTAGCAGGCAACGCCGCGCAAGTACTCTCCTCCGCCGAAAGACCGCAGACAACGACGCCGGCAAGAAAAACGTCACCGCACCCGCAGCACCACCACCGTCTCGTCATCAAAGCGCTCCGCCTCGCCCTGGAAGCGGCTGACCGCGCCGAGGATTGACGAGGCCAAATCCGCCGCGCTGGCCTGGCAGTTGGTCCGCACCAGCTCGATCACGCGCTCGTTGCCGAACATCTCCCCCTCCGCGTTCTGCGCGTCGGTGATGCCGTCGGAGAGAAAAACGAGCGCGTCGCCGGGGCGCGTGGCCAGCGAAATCTCCTCGTACCGGACCCCCGGGAACAGCCCCAGCGGGAAGCCCTCGGCCTTGACGATGTCGATCGAGCCGCCGTCGGCGCGGGCCCGGTAGAAGATGGGCTGGGTCGAGCCGGCGTTCGCGATCTGCAGCGTCATATTTTCGTCGTTCCACACCGCGTACACCATCGCGACATACTGCGAGGTGACGTGGCGCTCCTGCAGCGCGTCGTTGAGCAGGGCCAGCATCTCGGCCGGCCCCAGGTGGCTGCCGCCGGCCGAGCGCATGATGCCGCTGACCAGCGCCGCGTACAGCGCCGCCGGGGCCGCCTTGCCGCTCACGTCGCCCAGCGCGAGCGCGGAGCTGGCCGCGTCGTAGCGCAGAAAGTCGTACAGGTCGCCGCCAATGGAGCGCGCGGGCAGAAAGCGCGCGGCGAACTCGGCATGCTCGTGCTGCGGCGCGGAGTGGGGCAGCAGGCGCAGCTGCACTTCGCGCGCCATTTCCAGGTCGTGCTCCAGCCGCTGCTCCTGCTGCGCCACGCGCTGGTACAGCCGCGCGTTCTCGATGGAAATCGCAATCTGCGAGGCCAAAGTGGTCAGGGTGCGCTCGTGGTCCTCGTTGAAATAGTGGGAGCGGGTGTGCTCCAGGTCGAGCACGCCGATGACGCTGCTCTTGTACACCAGCGGAACGATCAGCTCCGAGCGCGTTTCCTTGTTCTTGAGGAAGTAGCGTGGGTCCTTGCGCACATCGGACGCGTGCACCAGCCGGCCCTCGGCGATGGCCGTACCGACCAGGCCGCGGTTGACCGGCAAACGCTCGTGCACCTCGACCGGCTCGCCGAAGCTGGTCGCGAATCGGCTTTCGAGCACACCATCGTTCTCGTTGATGATCCAGATGGTGAAGAACTGGAAGTCGAGCAGGCGGCGCATCAGCTCGCCGATGCGCGCGAACAGGACCGGCAGGTCGAGGATCGAGGTGAACTCGCGCGCGATGTCGTTGAGCACCTTGAGGGTGTGGGCCTGGCGGGCGACGCGGGAGTAGAGCCGCGCGTTTTCAATCGCCTGCGAGATGCGGGACGCAGTGAGGGTGAGCAGGTGCAGGTGCTCCGGCCGGAAATAGTTGAGCTGCTCGCTCTCGATATCCATGACGCCCAGCAGCCGGCCCTTGACGATGAGCGGCACGGCCAGCTCGGAGCAGACGTGGGGGTTTACCTCAATGTAGTCGGCGGAGCGGCTGACATCGTTGACCAGCATCGCCTGGCGGGTCTGGGCGACCGTGCCGACGATGCCCTGGCCCATGTGGAGCCGGATGCGCTCGGTCTCGGTGTCGTGGCCGATCTGGAAGCGCATGCGCAGGTCGCCGGTGCGGTCGTTCATCAGGAAAATGGCGAAGATGCGAAAGTCGAGCACCTCGCGGACCAGCTCGGCGGTCTGGCGCAGCAGGGTGCGCAGGTCGAGCGTGGTGCTGAGGGTCTCGGCCAGGCGGATGAGGAACTCGGTCGCGGCCGGGGCGCGGGCAGCCTGCTGCACGGCGTCGTGCACGCTTTCAGGTGCCGGGAGTGCCGGTTCGATGCCGGCGTCGCCGAGCGGATTGTGTTCGCCTGTGCTCAAGCCTTTGCTCTGCTCCGTTCACCTGCATCCTCGCGAAGCCCGCCTCGCTCTCCAGTGGATTGCCGGCAGGCGAAGGGCAGCGCGGGGATGGAAACTCAAATGATAGCGTGAAGCGCCCCGGCGCGAGGAGTCAGCCCTTGCGGAACGCTCGATACTCGGCCAGGATCGCGACCGAAGCGCTGGCGCCGATGCGGTTGGCGCCGGCCGCGGCCATCCGCGCCGCGTCGGCCAGGGTGCGGATGCCGCCGGAGGCCTTGACCCCGCAGCGCTGGCCGACCGTCGCCCGCAGCAGGGCAACGTCGGCGACGGTGGCGCCGCCGGACGAAAAGCCGGTGCTGGTCTTGACGAAATCCGCGCCGGCTTCCAGGCACAGCTGGGCGGCGAGGCGCTTTTCAGTCTCGTCCAGCAGGCAGGTTTCGAGGATCACCTTGAGGATCGCGCCCTCGCCGTGCGCCACCTCCGCGACGCCGCGGATGTCGTCCCGGACTGGATCGTGGAGGCCGGAGCGCAGGGCGCCGATGTTCAGCACCATGTCGAGGTCGAGCGCGCCGGCCCGCGCGGCCTCGCGCGCTTCCGCCTGCTTACTCGCCGCGAGCGAGGCACCCAGCGGAAAGCCGATCACGGTGCCGACGCGGATGCCCGTGTCCGCGAGCGCGCGATGCGCGACCGGAACCCACGCCGGGTTGACCATGGCGCACGCGAACCGGTGTTCAGCGGCTTCCTGGGCCAGCGCGAGCACCTGGGCCTGGGTGGCTTCGGGCTTCAGCAAGGTGTGGTCGAGCATGGCGGCCAGCGCCTCCACGGTAGGGAAGAGCGCGAGCGCCTGCTGGCGGAGCTCGGGCGAAAGCTCGGTAGCCGTGGCTTGCGGCGCGTCCTGGTACATGGGTCTACTCCTTATAAAGCGGGTGACTCGCTCCCGCTGGGCAGCAGGCAGATGTCGGGCAGGTTGCGGTAGCGCTCGGCAAAGTCCATGCCGTAGCCGACGACGAAGTGGTTGGGAATCCGAAAACCGGTGTAATCGGCCTCGATCGGCTCCAGCCGGCGGTCGGGTTTGTCGAGCAGCGCGGCCACCCGCAGGGCGCGCGGATGGTGATGCAGCAGCATCTTGCGCAGGAACGACAGGGTGAGGCCGGTGTCGAGGATGTCCTCGACCAGGATGACGTTGCGGCCCTCGATGGACTCATCGAGGTCCTTGATGAGCTTGACCTGGCCGCTCGAAGCGGTTCCCTTGCCGTAGCTCGAGACGGAGACGAAGTCGAAGGTGCAGTCCGCGTCGATGTGCCGGGCGAGGTCCGAGAGAAAAATCGCCGCGCCCTTGAGCACGCCGACAAGCACCAGCCGTTCCCCGGCGAAGTCGCGTGAAACGGTGCGCCCAAGCTCCTGGACGCGAGCCTGGATCTGCTCGCGGGAAAAAAGCACCTGCAGGTTGGCTTCGCTCGGCATTTGGGATTGTCCCCTCTTTGAAAGGCTGCCGCCGAAGCACGGCGGCCTCACCCTGGAGCCGTCGCGCCATGGCAAGGTTGTTCTAAGTTTTATCGCATGCGGCCTTCTTAACGGCAATGCCACGCCAGACGCCGCCGGTCGGGAGCACGACGCCAAACGGGGCAAATCGTTGGCTAGCGAGTTTCTGGTCCGGGTAGGTCAACACAAGCGCGATTGTGAGGACTCATCTCGCCTTGTTCGCGAAAAGACGAGAGCGCGCCTATTACAGTCATCGCGCTTTCACTGCCTATGCCGTTTCATCTTGGGAAAGTGAAGCGCTCGACGAGCGCCCTCACGCGCTCTTTCTGACCGCTGCGCGTAAATCGCTTGGTTCTTGTGAGCTCGGCGATACCATGTAGGCTCGCCCAAAACAGTTCCGATATAGTCTCTGCCTTCAAACCCTGCCCCTGAAACAACTCCAGGAGTTGGGAAAACGCAAATCGCAACTCCGGAGGAGTAGCCGCGTCATTGAACGGTACGCTCAGGCTGAGCGAAAACATCACTTCATACAGTGCCGGTGAAGACGCGGCGAACCCCAGATATGCGGCCGCGACCGCTTCAACCGTATTTCCACGCTTGCCCCGTTTTCGTGCCTTCTCCAAAGCCAGGCCCAGCTCCTCAAAACCCTCGACAGCAACCGCGGCGAGAATCCCTTCACGGCTTCCAAAATGAGCGTACAAGACGGGTTGGCTGTATGAAATTTCGTCGGATAGCCGCCGAACGGTTACGTTGGACCATCCTTCAAGCTCCGCGATTCGTCGTGCGGCACTGAGAATTTGTGCTCGGCGGGCCTGTTTGTCCCGCAGTTTTCGCTCCGCGATGCGGTTCGCCGCCGGCGTCGTTGCCATGATAGAAAGCATAGCATTGCTAGAGTAAAAGTTCGACGGACAGCGAATCTTTTCTCGAGCGCTTTGCATCTTATATAGCGTTGCTATATTTTCTAACAATAAAAGAACTCTTATCGGCATACAGCAGGATCTGAGGAAATAAGGAGAGTCAATATGTCCAATACGAAGTCAGCGAGTCGGCACGCGGTAGACGAGTTTTTTCGCGCCCTGTCCGAGCGGGATCTTTCAATTGCCGGCGCAGTGCTCACCGAGGAAGCAGTGGAGACCATCCCACTGGCCATGGCTGGAGGAACAGATCCTGAACGGGTTTTCGACGGCAAGGATGCAGTCCTCGGTTACCTTCAAACCATTCTCGACAACTTCAAGCAAGCCGTCATGGTGGATCGGCAGACGTTTATCGCCGACGATGGCGCCACCGCGTTTGTGGAGGGCCGGGGCGATCTGATTTTGAAGCAGACCGGCCAACCCTATCGCAACATCTACGTTTTTCGTTTCAGCATCACAAATCGCCTCGGCCGTTGTAGAACGGCTGTTGTTTTATCCCTTGACGATCACCGGAGTCGAAGAGGTCGGAAGGCACTTCCGTCTCCTACGCGTACAGGGCGATGGTTTCAAGGATGTTAAGTGGAGCGGAGGTCAGAAAGTTCAGATCATGGTCGGAACCCTGATGAAGCGGGCATACACACCCATGGACTTCAATCCGATCGAGGGAGCGGCTTCCTTTCTGCTTTACCTTCATGGGAATGGTCCAGGATCCGCATGGGCGGCTGGGGCGAGAGCCGGTGATCTCTGTCACGCGATGCGCCCGCAGGGTTCACTCGACTTTCCAAGCTTCTCGAAACCTGTTCTGTTCTTTGGAGACGAAACGTCGCTGGCGGCAGCGCAAACTCTGAATCGATGCGAAAAGCCGGGAACGCCACGATTCGTCTTCGAGGTAACCTCTCCAGACCAAGCGGAACGTGTATTGCGCGGATTGAGCATTGCGGATCCGGAACTGATTCAGAGAAACCAAGACGGTTCACATCTGCCCCTTGTCGTATCGAAGCTGGTTGAGCAGGCAGCCCTGAAGCAATCGCCGCAATGGGTATTCACCGGTCAGGCACAATCGATCCAGAGCATTCGCAAGGGCTTGAACCAGGCGGGCGTCTCGCTCTATGGGAGCAAGGTGAAAGCCTATTGGTCGCTGGGGAAGGCCGGCCTGGACTGAAGACCTGAAATCGGTTCGTAAGGATCGCGCTGCTTAAGTAAAGAGAGTGGAGGGCCAAATAGATGAGAATCCTAGTAATCGGAGCGGCCGGTAAAAAAGGAAAGCACGAGCGACAAAGGAGAACGCGATGAACACGATTTGGAAAGCCGCACCCTGGATCAGCAAAGTTATCGTGCTGCTGTCCGCCGCTGTTTTTATCATGATTTCAGTTCAGCCCATCGCAAACCCCATGGCCTCGGCCGCCTCGCAGGGTCTCGAATTTACATCCTCGCTCGGGCCGACTGTCTTCCGTGTAGCCTTCGCAGGCATCCCGCTCGGCTGTGCTGCGTTCATGGTTTACTGCCTCCTCTCCAATCGCAGAACGTTGACAGGTTTGATCTTTCCGGCTCTGGTCTGGGGGATCGTTCTGGTTGTCCGTATCTACGCCATGGAGGTTGACTCAAGTGTCCAGCAGAGTATGCCTCTGGTCAAAGCTGAGATTGTCCTCGTGGCCATTACGCTTTTAGGCATTGCCATCGAGATGGGACATCAATCCTATGTGCGGCGCACGACGCCGATCGCGAGTGCACCGAGCCTCACCTGACTTTTATCCGGCTCAAGGCAATCCACGGACGTATTTTCTACAAGGAGTCCATTCATGCATAACGCTATCCCGCTTTCCCTGGCTGCTCTCCTGGCTGCGGCGATCATTGCGATCGGCAGCTTCTATGTTCTATCTCCTGAACGAATGACAGGATCATTCGGTCTTAGGCCGCCCGCACCCGATGCTGACACTCGTGCCTGGCTACGCCTTAAGGGAATTCGGGACATCGTATCCGGATTGGTCGTGCTGACACTGATGGCGACCACGGACACGCGGACGGTAGGCATAGCTCTCCTCGTTCTTGCCATCACCCCTCTTGGCGACATGTCAAACGTTTTGGGGTCGGGCGGGTCGAAGTCGACAGCGTTCTTGGTTCACGGCGTAACCTGCGCGGTCATGCTTGTCGTCGGCCTCTTGTTGATCCATGTCACTTGAGAGAAATGCCCCTTCCCCTTCTTGTCAGCCGTGAGGGTCGGATCGCGATTCACTATGCTGGAGCTGTCGATGCATTGGTCTTCGAAACCGGGCTGCCAGGGGGCAGGGAAGCGAAGTCTATACTTAGAGGAGTCTTTATGCTCCCTTACCTGCACATCTGGCACTTTCACCTGGCGACCTTTGGGCTCATGCTGGCGACCGCGGCTTTCTGCGCCGGCTTTCTGCTGCACGGCAACTTTCGCCGCTATCGGATCGATGCGGATGCGATCGGCATTATTGCGGTTGCGACCATCGCTGGCGTGCTGGGGGCCAAGCTGTGGCATGTGCTCGAAGACCCGGCGGTTCTGCTGGCTCACCCGGCGGTGCTGCTGGACCGCGCCGGCCTGGCTTGGTTTGGCGGCCTGGCGGGCGGTATCGGCGCGCTGCTGTGGCAGGCGCGCGGCGCCGGGCTGCGCGGCCTGACCATGCTGGACCTGTGCGCGCCGTCGGCGGCGCTCGGCTACGGCATCGGCCGCATCGGCTGCTTTACCTCGGGTGACGGCGATTACGGCATCGCCAGCAGCCTGCCCTGGGCCATGAGCTTTCCGCACGGGATCGATCCAGTGAACTACCCGGTGCACCCCACGCCGCTGTACGAGTTCATCGTCGCGGCTGCGCTTGCGGTGTACCTGTGGCGGCGCAGCGCACCCGCGGCCGGCCGGCTGCTGCACGCCGGGCAGATCACGGGCGAGTACCTGGTCCTGAGCGGCATCGCGCGGTTTCTGGTCGAGTTCATCCGCATCAATCCCCGGATTTACTGGGGGATGAGCAACGCGCAGATGGCCAGTCTGGCCAGCATTGCCGCGGGAGCTGCGCTGGTGCTGTATGCGCGGCGGCACGCGGTTGCCGGGGTCGCGCTTGCGCCGCCGGCCCAGGCTGCCCAGGAGACGGTCCGCTGACCCAGCCTTCCCAATTTGGGAACAATCACCAAGGTAATCTGATCCTCTTTTGTCACTGCGCCGATAAGACGGCCTGTACCGCGAAGCTCACCGCGGTCCAGGAGAAGTCTTCATGATCGACTACACGACACGCTACCTGCAGGAGGTTTGCGCCATTGCGGCCGGCATCCGGCCAGAGCAGATTGAGCGCATGCTGGAGGCATTGAACGAGGTGCGCGGCAACAATGGCCGGCTTTTCTTCCTGGGCGTCGGCGGAGGCGCGGGCCACGCGGGCCACGCCGTCAACGACTTCCGCAAAATTGCCGGGATGGAGTGCTACGCGCCCTCCGACAATGTGTCGGAGCTGACCGCGCGCATCAACGACGACGGCTGGGACAGCTGCTATGCGAACTGGCTGCGGGGCAGCCGCTTGAGCGCGAACGATGCCTTGTTCGTGTTTTCGGTCGGCGGCGGCTCCATCGAGAACAACATCAGCATGAACCTGGTCAATAGCCTCCGCCTGGCGCAGGAAGTCGGCGCACGCATTCTGGGTATCGTCGGCCGCGATGGCGGCTTTACGGCGCAGGTCGCCGATGAGGCGATTATCATCCCGACACTCTCGACCGACACGGTCACCGCGCATGCTGAATCGTTCCAGGCGGTGGTGTGGCATCTGCTGGTATCGCACCCGATGCTGCGCGCGCGGGAGATGAAGTGGGAGAGTGCCGCAGCGGCGGCGCTCAGGCCGGCAAATGCCGAAGCGCCGGTTTTGAGTCTCCACTAAAGTGGTGCCGAGTCCCGTGTCGCGGCTTACCGGGTCTTCGGCCAGGCGCGCCGTCTTTCTGGATCGAGACGGCGTGCTGAACCGCAACGTCTTCTACCCGGACACGAGCGCCTGGGAGTCGCCCCGCCAGCCGCACGAGTTCGAACTGGCGGAGGGTGTCGTTCCGGCGCTTGCCCGGCTGCGCGCTGCCGGGTTCCTGCTGTTCCTGGTGTCGAACCAGCCCAACGCGGCAAAGGGCAAATCGACTCCGGAAGCGCTGCGCACGATGCACGGCATGCTGGAGGTGCGGCTGCGCGCTGCCGGCCTCGAGTTTTCCGGCGTTTTCTACTGCACGCACCACCCCGCCTTCACTGGTCCCTGCCTATGCCGCAAGCCCAGCCCCTACTTTCTGGAGCAGGCCGCGCGGCAGCATGGTTTGGCTCTCGAACCGTGCTGGATGATCGGCGATCGCGCAACCGACATGGAGTGCGGCCGCGCGGCCGGTGCACGCACCGCCTGGGTGCGGACGGCCGAAGAGAAGGGCGAACCCCGGACGGGGCTGGTCGATCTCCGCTCGGAAAGTTTGCCCGATGCGGTGGAACAGATACTCAAGTTCAAAGGTCGCCGCCCGGAGCTCAGCGGCAGGATCTGATAGCTTTCGATGTACCGCCGTGCAGGTGATTTCCGCTTCCATCGCCCACTTTCCCGAAGCTCAGTCTTTGCTGCACGAGTACTACGAAGCAGTTGGCGTGCAGATGAGGGACGCGCCGGAGGACGTTGCCGCATGGCTCTCCGGGGGAGTCTCTGGTTTCTGGATCGCGTATGTGGAGGCGACTCCGGCAGGCTGCGTCGCGCTTCGCCCGCTTCGGCATCTCGACCGGGCAGGCGAGTGCAAGCGCCTTTACGTGCGCCCGCGGTTCCGGCGCCACGGTGTGGCCGAGGCCCTGCTGGACGCCATGGAAAAGTATGCCGCGGACCTCTGCCTAAAGTGGATTTACCTGGACAGCAAGGACGATCTCCGTGATGCCCTCCGCATCTACGAAAGACGAGACTATCGAGCCTGTGAACGCTTCAACGACAATCCTCAGGCGACGATCTTTCTGCGCAAACATCTGCGGCGCAATCCCGGTAGCGCACCTTGATGTGAGCGATTCTCAGGAAGCCGCGGCAGCTCCACCCAGCATGCCGAGGCGATGGCCGAGGCTGGCTGGAATCGATTGCGGAACTGGTGCCGGCGTGAGTGAGAACCCAGCCGCGAGGGCATCGTTGTAGAGCATCCTGACCGTCTCGAGAGAAAACAGAGTCAGGTCCTTGCCCAGCAGGGCCAACTTGCCGAGAATGTCCGGCGTGGCCGTAATAATGTGGGTTCCCGACTCCTCTGCGTGGAAAATGTTAAGCAGCTCACGGGAACTGGCCCAGAGCAGCTCCGCCCGGGGGCGCTCGGACAGGATGTCGACCGCGCGGCGCATCAGCGGCACCGGATCGACGCCAGTGTCAGCGATGCGGCCGGCGAAGACCGAAACGATCGCCGGGGTATGCGGGTCGAGCGCCGCGGCTACCCGGCCGACCTGCTCCAGCGTCAGCAGCGCCGTAACATTCACCGCGATCCCGTCGCGGGAGAGCCGGCGAACCAGCGGCATGGTGGAAAACCCCTGCGTGTTGGTGACGGGAATTTTTACATACACGTTGCGGCCCCAGGAAGCCATCTGGCGCGCCTGGCGCTCCATGCCCACCTCGTCGTCCGCGAACACCTCGAAGGAAACTGGGAGGTCGGGAATGGCCGCCAGCACGGCATGGGCAAAGGCCTGGAAGTCCCGGACGCCAGCTTTGCGCATGAGCGAAGGATTGGTCGTAAACCCTTTGATATAAGGCTTGTTGTACATCATGAGGAGTGATTCTATGTCAGCGGCATCGCAGAATAGCTTCACTTGCAGGTCACTGCTCAGGTTCATTTCGGGCCTCCACGATGAGCGGCGCGAAGAGCAAGCCGCTGAACTGTTGTGACTCTAGGTTTTCTTATGTCCGACCGTGAAGAAAATCTCTACCTGGCCAGTTACCAAAGTCCTCAAGTGGGAAAAAAGTTCCTTCCCAAAATGCTCTGTGTACCCGTATGCTCTTTTCAACAACCACCTTTTCCATGTGCAGGAGCCAGAGTCAGGGGAGATCCCGGACGCGAGGGTTTGAACCCGTGCCTCGCGGGCAACCGGAACCGCCTGACCAAATCTGGCCGATCTGACCGAAGGAGCGGCACGCCGTGCAACTGCTTTCCTTTCCGAATCCGGGCGCAGGCTCCCAAAAGAGCCGCAATTTTTTCATCGTGGGCGGAGCCGGTTTCATCGGCAGCCACTTCGTCGACCAGCTTCTCGGCACCCCGGAGCTTGCCGGCCGGGTCACCATCTACGACAACTTTTCTTCCGGCCGCTCCTGGCACTATGAGCAGCATGCGCCGGACCGGCGCCTCTCCGTGGTGCATGCCGAAGCCGGCGACCTGCCGCGGCTGACCTCGGCGATGGCCGGGCACGACGTGGTCATTCACCTCGCGTCGAACCCTGATATCGCGCGCGCCGCGACCGAGCCCGAAATCGACTTCTACCAGGGCACGCTGCTGACCAACAATGTCGTCGAGGCAATGCGGCGCTCCGGCGTCGGCCAGCTGCTGTATGCCTCAGGCAGCGGGGTGTACGGCGAATTGGGTGAAACGCCAGTCAGCGAAGACGCGGGGCCTTTCCGGCCGGTCTCGACCTACGGCGCGAGCAAGCTGGCAGGCGAGGCGCTGATCGCGAGCTACTGCGCCATGTTCGGCCTGCGGGCCTGTGCCTTCCGGTTCGCGAATGTGGTGGGACCGCGCCAGACGCACGGCGTCGGGTTCGACTTCCTGCGCCGGCTGACCGCCGACTCGCGCACACTGCGCATTCTGGGCGATGGGCAGCAGAGTAAATCCTACATTCATGTGCTGGACGTGGTTGCGGCCGTGCTGCTGGCCGCGGAGCGGAGCACGGAGCCGTTTCAGGTCTTCAATGTGTCCACTCTCGATGCGATCACGGTGAAGGAGATCGCGGACGAGGCCGTCGAGTGCCTGGGACTGGCCAGCATGCCGGATTATGCGTTTACCGGCGGGACGCGAGGCTGGAAAGGCGACGTTCCGGTGGTTCGGTTGAACAGCGAGCGCATTCGGGCGCTGGGCTGGGCCTCGCGCTGGAACAGCCGCGAAGCGATCCGGGCAGCGCTCGAGTCGATGCGCGTGGAAGAGCGGGTGCTCCATGCATGAGGTCGAAAGAACACCCATGCCGACCATGGCGCTGCTCGCCGGGGGCATGGCGACGCGGATGCGCCCGGCAACGCTCGGGACGGCGAAGTCCATGCTGAGGGTTGCGGGCGAGCCGTTTCTCAGCCATCAGTTGCGCATGCTCGCCGAACAGGGAGTCTGCGATGTCGTGATCTGCTGCGGATACCTGGAGGACCAGCTTCGCGCCTATGTGGGCGACGGTTCGCGCTGGGGCTGCCGGGTGCGCTACTCGCCCGACGGCGCCGCGCCGCTGGGCACCGGCGGGGCGCTGCGCAAGGCGCTGCCAATGCTGGGCGAACAGTTCATGGTCATGTACGGCGATAGCTATCTGCCGACCCGCTTCCGTCCTGTATGGGAAACTTTTCTGCGGTCGGGGAGCGAGGGCCTGATGACGGTGTACCGGAACGCCGGCCGGTGGGATACAAGCAACGTTGAGTTCAACAACGGGCGCATCCGCAAGTACAGCAAGCAGGCCAGGACGCCGGAAATGCAGTACATCGACTACGGGCTGAGCTGCTTCCGGGCGCAGGCATTTCGCTCCTGGCCGGAGGGTTCCGGCTTCGACATGGCCGGGGTTTCGCTCGAGCTGCTGAGCCGGAACCAGCTGGCGGGCTTTGAAGTAAGCGAGCGCTTTTACGAGATCGGCTCGCACACCGGCCTGGCGGAAACGGATCGCCTGCTGCGCGAACGCGCTGGCGAGCTGGAGAGAAGCGCGTGATCATCGCGAAAACACCCCTGCGCATTTCCCTCGGCGGCGGCGGCACCGATCTCCCCTCGTACTATCGCGAGTTCGGCGGCTTCGTCATCTCGGCGGCGATCAACAAGTATGTCTACATCACGGCAAGCCGGTCGTTTTTTCCCGGGTATTTCCTCAAATACTCCGACATCGAGCATGCGGAGACGCGCGACGCGATCCGTCATCCGCTGTTCCGCGAAGCGCTCAAGATGCATGATGTTGGGGACCGGATCGAGCTGACCAGTGTGGCCGATGTACCGGCCGGGACCGGGCTCGGCTCCTCGGGCGCGTTCACGGTAGGGCTGCTGCATGCGCTGTATGCCTACCGGCAGCAGCATGTTGCGAGCGAAACGCTGGCCCAGGAAGCGATCGAGATCGAGATGAACCGACTGAGCCAGCCGGTCGGCAAGCAGGACCAGTACATCGCGGCCTACGGCGGGCTGCTGTGCCAGGACTACCGGCGCGACGGGACGGTTGGCGTTTCGCCGTTGAAGATCTCGGAGGAGAACACGCGCGAGCTGCGCGAGAGCCTGATGCTGTTCTTTGTCGGTTCGACGCGGTCGGCATCAACCCTGCTGGGGGAGCAAAAGACGCAGTCAGAGGGCCGGAATAAGAAGATGCTGGACGACCTGCATTTCGCCAAGCAGCTGGGCTATGAGACCGAGCGGGTGTTGACCGGGGGCGACGTGCTGGACTATGGCGCGATCATGCACGAGCACTGGCTGCGCAAGCGGAGCCGCAGCGAAGGCATGAGCAGCAGCCGGGTGGACGAGCTATACGAGCTTGCGACCGGGGCCGGGGGGGCCAGCGGCGGCAAGCTGGTCGGCGCGGGAGGCTGCGGGTTCCTGCTGGCGCAGACGACGGACCGCAAGCGGCTGCGTACCTCGATGGAGGGTGCGGGCGTGGCGGAGATGGATTTCCGCTTCGATTTCGATGGGTCGGTGGTGATGCTGCGGAACTGAGAGCCGGGTTAAGCCCGCGAGGCTGTTAGATCAACAGGCAGATCTTTCGCTGCGCTTAGGATGACATATTTTGAGGATTGAATTGAATGCTCACCAAACGAGTGCATTCCTGTTGAAAAAGGGCGATGCGAAGCAGAGGAATCTGTTCAAACAAATCGAGGCGCCTCTAGCCTCGGAGCAGTCGTCGACAGACGAATCGACCGGCCCGGGATAGGTCATCGATCAAGCCACCTCCCTCGCCACCGCAATGACAAGCAAGAGAGAAGGGCCACAGGCACCAACGACCCTTCTTTCTTGCTTCACCTACCCGATTCCTAGCGTGTCCAGTGGCACAAACCCAGAGGTCCAGCCGCTGGCTGTTCTTAACGAATATGAGCTACGACTTGCGACTCACGGGGAGTGTTTGCAAAGAGTGATTGTCCAGTCCGCCAGCTATTCTGATCGTCAATCGTTCATTACGTGTACAGCCATTTGGTTCCAGTCGAGCACGTAACTTTGACCGAGGACGCTGTTTACATACGTTGCGATGTTCTGACCAGTGAAAGTGACTCCTGAATTTGTCTGCTGTAATGTAGATGTGCTGACGCAGGCAACTTAGCCCACAGTAGATTTGAGAAGTCACCAGGAGAGTTGGCAACGGTACGAAAGTAATGACGGACTGCGCTTCTTCTTAGCGTAAGCTTAGGTCGGGCTCAAACAATGCAGGAGATAGCGTATCTCAGATAGGCCGAATCCTTCATGGCTGCGATAGAGCTGTCGATGATTGTGAAAAACGGGGCGGCTGGCCTGGAGCGTTGCCTTCGCAGTGTCGCCGGCATCGTGGATCGTGTCGTGATCGGTGATAATGGCTCCGCCGACGCGACGATCGAGATCGGGCGGGCGTATCACGCTGAGATTCTAAATGTACCCTGGACCGACGACTTCGCTGCGGCGAGGAACGCAGTTCTGTCGCGTGCGCAGTGTGACTGGATCCTGGTACTGGATGCGGATGAGATGCTTGCTCCGCATGCGGCAAACGCGCTGCCGGCGTTGACGCGCGCTGCCAAAACTGCTGCCTGGAATATGCGGAGGCTGGATTACGTCACCGATCTTGATGTCAGATGCCACGGGCACCAAGCCATGCGGAACACTACCTCGCTTGACGCAGCTAAGTGTTACCCAGCGTACTTTCAGTCTTATCTTACACGGCTGTTCCGGCGGGATCCACGTGTTCGCTTCGAGGGACGTGTCCACGAAACGGTGGCCTACTCCGTCGACCGTGCGGGGCTGCTTCGCAGCGACTGCGGCCTTCTCATCCATCATTTCGGATACGTCGAGGATTCGGCACAAGTCCGTGATGCAAAATCGGCCTACTACCACCGACTTGGCTTGCGAAAGCTCACGCAAGGCGGCGGTAAAGATGCGTGCGCGTACCTTGAGACTGGCATCAGCTTCCTGGATTACGCAAAAGACCCGGCTGCGGCACAGAGTTTCTTGGAGAAATCCGCAGAGCTCGATCCGAACAGCCCACTGGTATGGCTGTATCTAGGGCTTTGCTCTACCCGCCTGGGCCGGCTCGAAGAGGCATACACGCAGCTAGATCGGTCTAGGAGTATCGCCCCGGACAATGGCCTCGTCCATTGTGCAATGGGCGATGTGTACTTTCAACAGCAACGCTATGCACAAGCCGCCGAGTTATACCGGTGTGCCTCGGTTCTAGGTGATAACTCAACGCTGACGGAAGCAAAGCTTGGGGCGTCCCTCGTGCAGAGCAGTCATAGCGCAGAGGGACTCGAGCGTGTCAAGACCGCCTGTGCAACTGACCCAGGAGCGACTGAGTTGCAACGCATTCTTGCGACGAGCGCGGTGTCGGCTGGCGACATGGGCCTCGCCTGCGAAGCGGCGCAAAGATGCATCGCGAGTGCTTCGTCAGTGGCATTCGATTTTTTGCTATGTGCAAGCATCTATCTGCAAGCAGCTCAGCCGCAGCAGGCGAAAGCTGTGGCAGCCGCCGGTCTCGAGCGATTTCCCGACGACCGCGCTCTTCGGCAAACGCTTGTGACAGTCGTCGCCACGATTCAATCATTGCGCTGAGTTCATCGTGAAATATCAGCGTCGCGTTGCACACGCAAAGCCTAAAGCTCACCGCCGGCTCTGCTGCATGAACGGTTCGCTCGCACAATCGCATTAGGCGGGAGACGGTAAGCACGGCCGATTGGCAGTTGCGGATCGGCCCTCCAGTCGCTCTGGACGGGAGGGCCGCGTTAGCGCCAGAGGATTTGCTAAGCTCGATAGATGCAGCTGATCATCAATGGGCAGGCGCGGGAGTTTGCCGGGATAGGCGATGGCAGCACGGTTGCCGACCTGGTTGCGGCGCTTGCGATGCAGGCGGACCGGGTGGCGCTAGAGCGCAACGGCGAGCTTGTCTCTCGCGCGATGTGGCCGGAGACGGCGGTGCGGCCGGGCGACCGGCTGGAGATCGTGCACTTTGTGGGTGGCGGCCGTCTCTGAGCCGGCGGCACGGCGAAGTCAGATTTTTTGCTCTTCCGGCGGCTGCCAAACGTCGCCCGGGCGTAGGGCAGCAAAGCTGGATGGATCGAGAGACGCAGACCGAGTCGCAGCGAGGAGCCGCTCCTCCGGTTCTCCGTATGCCTCGTCCGTCAGGCAAAACGTATCCCAGTGGATGCCCAGCATGTGCCGCGCTCCGCAGTCCAGCGCCGCCTGCACGGCTTCTTCCGGGTTGACGTGCTGCGTCTGCATGAACCATCGGGGCGCATAGGCGCCGATCGGCAGGATCGCGACCAGCGGCGGTCCGAAGCGCTCACCGATCTCGCGGAAGATCCTGCCATCCCGGTACGCGGTATCGCCGGCACAGTAGAGAACGCCGGCAGGCGTTTCCAGCACAAAGCCGCCCCACAAGGCCATCCGCCGGTCGCCAGGCCCGCGAGACGACCAGTGGTACGCCGGCACGATCGTAGCGCGGACTCCGTGCGGCAGATCGAAGCTTTCCCACCAGTCGCCGGTCGTCACCTCTACCCGGGGAGACCCGGCACGGATAACCCGGTCGTTTCCAAGCGGGCTGAGCAGGAAGGGGCGATGGGCGTCCCACAGTTTGTCGATCGTCGAAAGATCCAGGTGGTCGTAGTGGTTGTGGGTGACCAGGACAGCGTGGATCGAGGGCAGGTCTTCAAACGCAACCGCCGGTGGATTGTGGCGAACGGGGCCCAGCCTCCGGAACGGACTGGCGCGTTCGGACCACACGGGGTCGAGAAGAATGTTGCATCCGGCAACCTGGATGAGCAGCGAAGCGTGGCCGATCGCGGTGATCCGCAGGCCCTCTACCGCAGCCGGTGGACGCAGCCCGGAGCGTGCCGGAATCACCCGCGGCCACGGCGTTCTCCTGTCCAGCAATCTCCAGCGCAGAACATCGAGCAGGCTTTTGTCGGTAGAGGGCAGACCGGGATGAAAGAACCGCTCCCCGTCAAAGTGATTTGAGCGCGGTCCCTTGTAATAACGATTCGCCACTGTGCTGCTTCTCCCCGCGGGCTGCATCTTTCCGTGAACTGGACCTGACTTACTTTACACTGCGGTCCACGGCCGGATCGATTGCATGCCCGGGGCACATGCGGGAAGAAAGGGAACTTTATTCTTGGCGTGGGGCGATGGAACAGCCTGTGCTGAGCCATCGCCCCATTGGTCTTCACTTTCCGCCGCTATGCAAGTTATCCGAAGCAGCGGCCCAAGTTACCGGTCGGAGTTATCCGGGGATAGGACGGTGTAGACGTCGGCTGTTCCCGCGGCTTCACCTGTTTGCAGCACCGGTTCAGTAATGATAATGGCATTGTTGAGAAGAGTAGCGGCAGCCTGGGTAAGGGTTAGGGTAAGGCCATCGATCTGCTCCGTGCCCGCTTGCGGCTGTAGCGGCAGGCTGACACCGGAGGGTGCTTTTACCTGAAAGAGCGGCTGCCGGCCAACCAGTTTGTCGTTGACGACGAAGAGAGCGGTAATGACCGGGTTTGCAGGGGAGGTCGCGTCCAGCACAAAGTTCTGGATACGGACCGAGTTGCCATTGCCGCTGAGCAGGTAGCCGCCCGCGGTGGTAACCTCCCCGGCCCCGGTTCGCAGGTCGATGGCTCCCTCTTTTACCGGGAAGGTTACGGGATTGGTTTGCGCGGGGCTGCCGGATAGATCGGTGACGGTAACATTGAAGCTCGCGACATACTGCAGGAAAGCTGAGTTTGAGATGGTCGTGCGGCCATAGACGATGGTCTTGGTCTGTGCCGGTAATGCGACCGAGACGCCGGTCATCAGAACGGCAATGGATAGGCTTCGAAGCAGTGTCTTCATCGGGAAATCTCCATCGGAATAGCGGAATGAGGTGAGCGGTTGGACTGCATGCGGAATCTCGCGATTGCCGTCGAGGTTGCGGATACTGGAAGAGCCAAAGAGGTTACCTTGGGATACTTCTGTAACCTATGATGATGACTGCTTGGGAAAGGGATAAGCCGGACTTTGTAAATTCATGCAAAATCTCGCGGGGAGCGCCGCAGCCGGGCATGAAGCTCACAGGCGCCTCACCCGTGACAATGAGAAACCCGGGCGCAAGCTATGAAAAGCTGAGCACTTATAGCAGTTCTCGTTTAGGTGTGTACTGTCATCGCAGTGAGATGTGGCTTTTCTTAACGGAAAAGCCACCTTCAGTTGTGTTGAATCCGCTACAGGTGAACGAGAACTGCTCTAAGGCATTTTCCCGAATGTACGCAGAGTTCAGCGGCCGTGAAGGTGGCTTTACGGCGGGAAAAGCCACAGAAGATGCTCTCCTGCCTGCACGGCATCAGGGAAAATGCTTATCGAGAACAGGCGAGCAGGCCGAACAGCAGCAGCCAAAACGCGCCCATGGCGTGCCAGAACCAGGCGACGCAGTCGACCAGGATCTGGCGCTGCTCCACGCGGCGCAGGCGGTAGAGGCCGCATACGCCGCCGGCGAGCAGCAGCAGGCCGGCAACGATGTGGAGCGCGTGGCTGCCGGTCAGCACGAAGAAGAAGGCGCTGTCGGGGCTGGTCGCAAAATGAACGCCTTGCCGCGCGAGCTCGCGCCAGGCCAGTCCCATGCAGCCGAGGTAGGCGCCCCCGAGCGCGGCGGTCGCGGCCAGCCACGGCCAGGTGCGGCTCGCCATGGGGCGGCCCAGGCCGAGCCACTCCTCGATCACGTCCATCTCGTGGAAGAGCTGGCGGCGGCCGTACTCGAGCGTGACCGAGGAGAGGATGAGAAAGCCGGTTGAAAACCAAAGTGCCGCGGGGAGAGGAAACGAGTGCCAGTCGGCGATGTAGTTGTCGGAGGCATCGAAGTGGCCGGTGCTCTGCCGCACGAAAAAGGCGCTGACCAGCGAGAGGAAAAAGATGAGGTCGCCGGCGAGCACAAAGGACAGGCCCATGCGGTAGCGCTGGAGCAGTTCGCGGGGTCCGCGGCCGCGCAGGCCGTCGTCTCCATTGTCCCCGTCGCCGCCGCCGCCGGTGGGCCGGTTGTGCAGCGGAGGGCGGCCGCCAAAGCCCGGATCGCGGCGCTGCTCGCGGCGATCCGGCTCGGTGGGTGTGGTCCGGGGAGTGTAGGTGGCGGGCATCGGCGGGCTCCCTGTGCTCTCAGCTTACTCGCATGCAGTGCGGCTGCCACCCCCCTTGTTTCAGGAGATTTTCAGAGGCTCGCAGCAGAGCTCTACGAGCAGGCGATGCTACTCAGATGCAGCATGGGCGCGAACCTTTTCAAGAAAATAGCGATGCACGCGGGTGTCGTGCGAAAGCTCAGGATGAAAGGTCGCCGCGAGCAGGTGGTCCTGCTCGACCAGGGCGGGGAAGCCATCGCGCTCGGCCAGCACGCGGACGGCCGGGCCGACTCGGGTGAAGCGCGGGGCGCGAATGAAAACCATCTCCAGCGGCCCCAGCTCGGTCTGGGCGTGGAGGATGGCGCTGTCGTTCTGACGGCCGTAGGCGTTGCGCTCGACGGTCGCGTCCAGGATGGCTAGGCTGGGCTGCGCGGGATGCAGCACCTCGGTAGCCAGCAGGATGGATCCGGCGCAGGTGCCGAAGGTGGGGCGGCTGCTGGCGAAGCTCTTGAGCGCGTCGAGAAAGCCGTCGCGCTCCAGGAACTTGAGGAAGGTGGTGGACTCGCCGCCCGGGATGACGAGGCCGTCGATAGCCTCCAGTTCAGATGGTTTCCGGACGAGCACCAGGGTAAGCGGAGCGCCGCTGGCCGCCGCTGCATTGCGCAGGGCGGCGGCGTGCGCGGCATAGTCGCCCTGGATGGCCAGAACGCCGATGCGCAGCGGGCGGACTTTGTCTGGCTCGGCCACGCTCAAACGCCGCGGGTTTGCAGCAGTGCCGAGGTGTCGAGCGCGGCGATGGCAAGGCCTTTCATCGCGCCGGTGCACTCGGCGCTGCACTCGGCGACGACAGCTGGATCATCAAAGTGGGTAGTGGCACGGACGATGGCGCGGGCGCGGGTCTCGGCTTCCTCGGGCGGCGCGAATGTGTAGGAGTCGCTCATAAAAATCCCGGAACCGACGAATACCGCTTCAGCCCCCAGCTGGCGGACGAGCGCTGCATCGGCCGGGGTGGCAATGCCGCCGGCCGAGAAGTTGGGCACGGGCAGCTTGCCGGTCTGCGCGACCATGCGCACCAGCTCATAGGGCGCGCGAAAGTCGCGGGCGGCCACGTACAGCTCTTCCTCGCCCAGCACGGTCAGGCTGCGCATGTCCTTCACGATCTGGCGCATATGTTTGACCGCGTGCACCACGTCGCCGGTGCCCGCTTCGCCCTTGGTGCGGATCATCGCCGCGCCCTCGGCAATGCGGCGCAGGGCCTCGCCCAGGTCGCGCGCGCCGCAGACAAATGGCGTCGTAAAGCTGTGCTTGTCGACGTGGTGCACCTCGTCGGCGGGGGTCAGCACCTCGGACTCGTCGATGAAGTCGACGCCGAGCTGCTGCAGCACCTGCGCCTCGGCAAAGTGGCCGATGCGGCACTTGGCCATGACCGGGATGGACGAGGCGGCCATGATTTCCCGGATGACTTTGATCGAGGCCATGCGGGCGACGCCGCCCTCGGCGCGGATCTGCGCGGGCACGCGCTCCAGCGCCATGACGGCCACCGCGCCGGCGCGCTCGGCGATCTGGGCCTGCGCGGCGTCGGTCACGTCCATGATGACGCCGCCCTTCAGCATCTCGGCCAGGCCGACCTTCAGGCGGACCCCCGTGCTGGTGTTGCCTTTGTATCCGTTTCCGTTGTGCTCGCTCATGATTTCTCCCCGCTGCTTATTAGTTTAAGGCTACGCGGGCGGCAAGCGTTCGGCGCGGCAGCGATTGGCTTTCAGACCGCCGGGAGTCTCTATCCGCGGAAGGGGGGTGAGAAGGAGGTTCCGGGCCCAGGATGGATCTGCTCTTGAAGATTCCAAAATGGGAATCCGTCCCGAAGCTGCACTTCCGTGTCTCGGGCGGGACAGTTTCCCCTGGAATAAAAGCAGGCCAGCACCGATAACTGTCTCACGACGCTTCACCAGTGGGGTTGATGTGAATACAGAGTTCAGCAGTACATCCGAGGAAGTGCTCGCAGCACCGGCAAAGGTGCTGGACAAAGCCGTATCGGTCCGCTTGCTCCGCGGGGCCGGCCGCCGATTGAAGCCGGCCGCGGCCCTGACCATTCTTTTTGCCGGAGCCTTCGGCATTCTTTCTGAACAGAGCACCATCACGGCCAACTCCGCCGTCATCTCGACCCGGGTCGTCTCCGTACGGACGCCCATCGAGGGGCTCTTTTCCGCCGCCGCGCTCAAGGCTAACCAGCCTGTCCAGCGCGGCGTTTCTCTTGGGGCGGTCGCCAACAACCGCTTCGACCCGCAGGCCCAGGAGCTTTATCAACAGCAGGCGATCGAATCGACGACGCAGGCTGCCGCGCTGGGCGCAGAAGAGCGCACGCTGCGGGCCCAGCGAGCTGAGCTGCTCAGCCGGGTGCGCGCGCATACCGAGGCGCTGACCGGCAGGATGGACCGCGTGGAGACCGAAGCCGAGGGCGCGCTGACGGCCAGGCAGGCCGGGTTCAAACTGGCGTCGGCCGATCTGGAGCGGGGCAAGCAGCTGTTCGATCTGGGCATCGTGTCGCGCGCGGCCCTGGACAAACTGGACGCCGACGCCGCCGTGGCGCAGGCCGAATTACGGGGTGAGGAGTCGGCCCTGGCGGCCACTCGCTCCGAGGGCGCGGCCGTGCGCCACGGCATGATGATCGAGGCCGGCAACAATAACGATGTCGCGTACTCCGAGCAGCGGATCGATGAGATCGACCTGCGCCTCGCCGATCTGGAGCGGGAACGCCTGAACGCGGAAGCAGCAGCGGTCGCGGCCCAGGGCAGCTACACCCAGGCGCTCGAGCACAACCAGGCCATGGGCAGCGCGGCGCTGGTCGCGCCCGCATCCGGGATGCTGTGGAAGTGGTTCGCCGTGGATGGAGAGCGGGTGGGTGTGGGCGACAAGGTAGCGGAGCTGGTGGACTGCCAGTCGGCTTTTCTGCTGGCCGCCCTGCCGCAGGACCGGGTTCCAGCGATCGCGATCGGATCGAGCGCGCGCTACCGCCTATCGGGCGAGAGCGTGGAACACCTGGCGCGGGTCGCCTCCATCAACGCGGAACTGCCGACGCTCGAAGGCAACAAGCTGGCCGCAGAGCCGATCAAGGTCGACGACCGGCCGGCGGTGCTGGTTCGGCTCGATCTGGACCCGAAGGATGAAGCGAAGGGCTGCCTCGTGGGCCGCACCGCCTCGGTGGTCATCCAGGCGCACCAGCACGACGCAATCGCCACTCTGTTCCACCACTACTTCTAAGGTGTTGTCGCGCGGCCTTTCTCAACGGATAGGCCGCGCAGCCGCTTACTCCGCAACCTGCCCTGACCGGGCGCACGGGAGCACTGTATGAACCTGCAGTTATGGACGCCTCTGCTGCTCACGATGGGCGCCTGCTTCGCGACCGTCTGCCTGCCCTTCGGCGACCCCAAAATTCGGCGCGGCGCCATGGCCGCGCTCGGCGCGCTGCTCTACCTGCGCTACTATCTCTGGCGCGTGCAGTACGCCATGCCCACCCACCAGAACTGGGCGCAGCATGCCTGGGCCATGATGTTTCTGTCCTTTGAAACGCTCTACATCTTCAGCAATGTGCTGGTGCTGTTCTTTCTGTCGCGGCATCGCAACCGTTCGGCGGATGCGGACCGCGCGGAGGACTCCCCCCTGCGCTCGGCGCCGACCGACATCTTTATCGCCACCTACAACGAGAGCCGCGACATTCTCGAGCGCACCATCGTCGGCGCCCTGGCTGTCCACCACCCCGACCTGCGTGTGTGGGTGCTGGACGACGGCAACCGCCCCTGGGTGCGCGAGCTGGCGGAGGACCGCGGCGCGCTGTACACCTTCCGCATCAAGGGCAAGCACGCCAAGGCCGGCAATGTGAACCACGGTCTCGAGGTCGCGCTCGCGACCGGCCGCAAGCCTGAGTTCGTACTGCTGCTCGACGCAGACTTTGTGCCCAACCAGCGCATCCTCGCCCGCACCCTGGGCCTGTTCGACGACCCTGGCGTCGGCATCGTGCAAACGCCGCAGCACTTTTTCAACGCCGACCCCATCCAGACCAACCTGCTGAACGACGCTGTGTGGCCTGATGAGCAGCGCTTCTTCTTCAACGTCCTGCTGCCGGCCAAGGACGCCTGGGGCGCGGCATTCTGCTGCGGCACCTCGGCGGTGATTCGCGTCAAGGCGCTCGAGGCCTGCGGCGGCATGGCTACCGAGACGGTGACCGAAGACATGCTGACCACCTTTCGCATGGCGGAATATGGCTACCGCACCATCCTGCTTGACGAGCGGCTCAGCATGGGCCTTGCGCCCGAGGGTCTCAGCGAGTACATTTCGCAGCGCTCGCGCTGGTGCCTGGGCGCCATCCAGCAGCTGTTCACCCGCTGGTCGTTTACCGGCAAAGCGAAGATCGGCTGGGTGCACCGGCTGTCGTTTCTCGATTCCGTGGTGCACTGGGTAGCCGGCGCCGTGTTCCGCATGCTTCTGCTCACTGCGCCGCTGGTCTACTGGTGGACCGGCACCTCCGTGATCCAGGCCAACCCGGGCGACCTCGCCTACTGGATGCTCCCCGCAACCTTCGCCGGAACCTTCTTCATGTGCTACTACGGCAAAATGCACATCCTGCCGGTGGTCAACGACATTACCCAGGTGCTGGTCGCGATTCCCGTGATCCAGACCGTCGCCATCGGCCTGGTGCGGCCCTTCGGCCAGCCGTTTAAGGTCACGGCCAAGGGGCTCTCGTCCGACCGGGTCACCATTCATTGGCGCATGGTCGGTCCCCTCATCGCGCTGGCTGCACTTTCCCTTCTCGGTATGTTTCTCCGCCTGCCTGCCTTCAGCCACCTGCACGGAGCGCCCGGCTACAACCTGAACATCGTCTGGACAATTCTGAACTCGGCCGTGATGACGCTTGCCGCGCTGGTTGGGGTGGAGTCGCCGCGCCGCCGCCGCGACGAGCGATTCCACGTCAACCGGCCGGCCCAGGTCTTGCTCGACAACGGCACCCAGCTGGAGTGCACGCTCGAAGACATCTCGCTCGGCGGCGCGCGGCTGCTGCGCGATGACGGCTGGAAAGCCCTGGTCGGCTCCTGCCAGCTGCGCGTGGAAAGCGGCAGCATGATCGAGTTCATGCCCGTCCGCCGCATGGGCCAGGCGCTGGCGCTCAAGTTCAGCGACGCTCCGGACGTGCGCCGGACGCTCATCGTCGAGCTGTTTACCGGCCGGTACAACAATGACGTTGAGGTCATCCATCCGGGGCGGGTGTTTGCCCGGCTGCTGCATTGCCTTCTCTTTACCTGATTCCGGCGGCCTGGCGCGGCGACAGAATGCCGCGGGCGCTTTCGGGATTAGTGCTTATGGTCGGGCTGGCGGGCGATGGCGATGAACAATGCGCTGCCGCGGGCCAGCGTGCGGCCTCCGGCGTCGCTCACGGTGGCGGAGCAGAAGTGTTTGCGGCCTTCCACCCGGTCCTGCACGCCGCGCAGGCTCAGCTCTGCGCCAAGCGGCACCGGGCGCAGGTATTCGGTTTCCATCTGGCGGGTCAGCGCCATGATCTTGCGGCCGTGCGCGCTCGCGTGGATCGCCTTGCTCATGGCCTCGTCCAGAATAGCGGCGATCACCCCGCCGTGCACGAAGCCGTGCGGGCCCTGGAAGCGCTTTGCCAGGCGCAGGGTGGAGAGCACGCCGCCGCCCTCATCGACAAAAAAGCGCAGGCGCATGCCGATGCGGTTATGCGCGCCGCAGCCGAAGCAGTTGTGCTGGTCATCGAAAACGAGTGGGGTCAGCGGAGCGGGGAGTGCCTTCATGGAGTTCGTTCCCCCAGCATAGCGGAAGCAGGCCAGATGTTACGGAAGCGTCTGGGCTGCGCGGCGGCGCTTGGTATAGTAGAGGCACCATGACACCTGCTCCCACCAAGACCTTCTATCTCGAGACGTTCGGCTGCCAGATGAACGTGCACGACTCGGAAAAGGTCATCGGCACGCTCGAGCATCAGGGCTATGCGCAGGTGCAGACCGAGGAAGCCGCCGACCTCATTCTCTACAACACCTGCTCGATCCGTGACAAAGCGGAGCAGAAAGTCTTCAACCGGCTGAACGACACCAAGAAGCTGCTGAAGCAGGGCAAGCGCTTCGGCGTGCTGGGCTGCGTGGCGCAGCAGGAGGGCGAGCGGATTTTTGAGCGCGCGCCCTATGTTTCGCTTGTCTCCGGCTCGGCGAGCTACCGCAAGCTGCCCGAAATGCTGGTGCAGTTGGAAGCCGGCAACCCGCGCGTGACCGGCCTCGACGACCGGCAGACCGACGAGACTTTTGTGACCGAGTTCACCGCCCGCTCGAACCAGCACCGCGGCTACATCACGATCGTCGAAGGCTGCGACAAGTTCTGCGCCTACTGCGTGGTCCCGTACACGCGCGGCAAGGAGCGCTCGCGCACCTCGACCAGCGTGCTGGCCGAGGCGCGCCAGATGGCCGACGCCGGTTACACGGAGATTCAGCTGCTGGGGCAGAACGTGAACTCGTACCGCGATCCAGAAGGGAAGCGGAGCTTCGCCGAACTGCTTGCGGCGGTCGGGGAGGTCGAGGGGATCCGCCGGGTGCGGTTCACCACGTCCCACCCGCGGGACTTCACGCCGGAGATAGTGCAGGCCATCGACGCGGTGCCGACTCTGTGCGACCACGTGCACCTGCCGGTGCAGTCCGGATCAACGAAGGTGCTGGCGGCGATGGCGCGCGAATACACGCGCGAGTGGTACCTCGAGCGCATCGCCTGGATTAAAGCGGCGCGGCGGCCGATCAGCATGACGACCGACATTATCGTGGGTTTCCCCGGCGAAACGCCGCAGGATTTTGAAGACACGATCACGATGCTGGCTGAGGTTGAGTATGACGCGGTTTTTGCCTTCAAGTACTCGCGGCGCCCGAACACGCCGGCAATCCACATGGCGGATTCCATCCCCGAGGAAGAAAAATCAACCCGTCTGCAGGTGCTGCTCGACCGGCAGCGCGAGCTGCAGCGCGCGAGCTACGGCCGCCACGTGGGCCAAACCCTGGAAGTGATGGTTGAAGGGCGCGTGAACGCCCGCGGGCAGGTCCCCGGCCGCACCACCCAGAACAAGACGCTGAACTTCACAACCGCGCAGCTGATCGCTCCGGCGCCGGGCTCGTATCTGCCTGTGCGGGTGACGGAGAGTTTCCCCAACAGCCTGCTGGGCGTAGCGGTCTGAACCGGAAGCATGAGGGAGTCCCGATGGAAGTGGAAATGAGAATTCGCGGTCTGATGGTCGATCCGTCGACGCAGCAGCCCATCGTGATCCTGAAAGACCTCAGCGGCAACACGGTGCTGCCCATCTGGGTCGGGCTGTTCGAGGCGAGCGCCATCGCGCTCGAAGTGGAAAAAGCCGCTACGCCGCGCCCGATGACGCACGACCTGCTGCGCAACATGATCCACGGACTGAACGCCTCGGTGGACCGGGTAGTCGTCTCCGAGCTGCGCGACGATACGTTCTTCGCGGTGATCTGGCTGCGGCAGAATGGCGGCATCGTCACCGTCGATGCCCGGCCGTCGGACGCCCTGGCGCTGGCGCTGCGCTCCGACTGCCCCATCTTCGTGAGCGAAGAGGTATTGCGCACGGCGAAGGTGATTCCCAGCCCGGCCGACCAGGCCAGCGCGGAAGACCTGAAGAACTGGCTCGAAAATCTGAACGACGAGGACCTGGGCCGCTATAAGATGTAGCGGACACTCCGCCCAATGAACCATCAGAGACGACCGAGGGAGTAAAGCGGTCGCCTGGTATCCAGTTCATTCTGTACCCCCTTTCCCCTGCTTCCAAGCCACTGACAGGACAGAATGAGTCAAGGTCTTCGCCGAATCGCCAAGCTGTTTGCCGCGCAGAACGCCAATCAGCTGGTGGTGATGGCTCAGCAATTGCTGCTGCCGCCGGCCTTCATCGCCACCATCGGCATCAGCCGCTACGGCCAGTGGCTCGCCCTCAGTGCGGCCATCTCCTATCTCGGCACCTTCAACTACGGTCTGCAGACGTACACCAACATGCAGATGACCATTCACTACAATCGGGGCGAGCTGCAGGAGTGCCGCGAGGTGCAGTCGGCGGGGCTGCGCATCCTGCTGGGCGCTTTTTTTGGCTCGGCCGTGCTGCTGCTGGTTGTGTTCGCAATCCCGCTGACCCGGTGGCTGCACCTCACCATCTCGCCGCTCTCCGCCCACGTCACGCTGTATCTGCTGGGCATGCAGATCATGGCGAGCATGCTGTTCGGCTTCTTTTCGGGCTCGTACATGGTGTTTGGCGAGGCCCACCGGGGTGCGCATTACTCCAACATCAACCAGCTGCTCGGTATGCTGGCCATTGTCGCGCTGGTGTGGATGCATGAGCCATTTCCGGTCATTGCCGCCGGACAGGTCGCAGTCACGCTTGCCATGGCCGCACTGCTGAGCTTCGACCTGCCCCGTCGCTGCCCCGACCTGAAGCCCAGTCTGCGCTACTGGCGCAAGGGCGCGCTCGGTTCCATTCTCAGGCCGAGCGGGCACTACATGCTGCTCGCCAGCTCCAACCTGCTGGCCTACCAGGTCCCGGTCATCCTGATGCAGTACCTGCTGGGCCCGACCATCGTGGTCGCCTACTCGGTCACGCGCACGGTTTATTCGCTCAGCCGCCGCCTGCTGTACCTCGTCACCAACTCGCTTTCGGCCGAAATCACCATGATCTACGGCCAGCAGGACTGGCCCCGCCTGCACCGGCTTTACGCCTTGTCCGAGCGAGTGATTCTGCTGATGACTCCGCCCATCACCTTCGGCTCCATGCTGGCCACGCCCCTGCTGCTGCAGATCTGGCTGCACCAGGGCAAGCTGTTTCGCCCCGGCATCTGCATCACCCTCGGGCTCACCATCTCGATCCTCTCCATCAAGGAGCACAAATACCAGTTCCAGTTCTCCTCGAATAAGGTCGAGTCCATCTCCTGGCAAACCCTGTTCGCCTATGGACTCACCAGCCTCATTTCCATCCCGCTGATGCCGAAGTTCGGGATCCAGGGCTATCTGGCTACCTGGCTGCTTTCCGAGACAATCCAACTGTTCTACCTGCTGCATTTGAACGACCGGCTTTTCTCCGGCCAAGCCACCCTCGACCACAAACCGGTGTACCAGATGCTGGCTATCATGGTTGGGTGCACGGCGCTGCTCGCCTGGCCCATCCTGCACATCCGTTCGGTGCCGTATCTCTGGCAGGGGGTGGCCGCAGTCTCGACAACGCTGGTGCTGACGGCGTTCTGCTATTGGATCTTCCAGGTGGATGAGCTGCGCTCGATGCTGTGGAGCAAGCTCGCCTCGCGGGTGCCGGCGCTGGCCGGCCGGGGCGGGCAAGCGTAGAAAAACAGCGCTGGCAAAGCTGCTCAGGGAAGCAGCGTCGCGCCGGCCTCGTTCAGCTGCCGCGCCAGCGAAACCGCCAGCACCTCGGGGCGCAGATGGTCGTCCCACCAGGCCAGGCTTTTCGCGCGCCACTGCTCCAGCGCATCCACATCGCGTACGTAGCGCTTAAGTATGCCGCCGATCTCGCGCCAGTGGTCGACGATCAGCAGCGGGGCCTTCGGGTAGAGAAACTCATCCCGGGGCAGGGGATTGGCGACGACCAGGCACCCGGCGCGCAGACCCTCGAACGCCCGATACGTATCGGCCATGGAGCCGCGCGGCGCCACGCAGATGCGCGACTGCATCATCTTCTCGGAGTAGCTCGAGAAGACCTGGCGCTCGGACTGGCTCTGCTCCGCGCGCAGGTCGCCCAGATCCATGACCCACTTGTCTTCTTTCCGCAGCCGCTGCAGCACAGCCCACAGCTGCATGCGCGCCTCGCACTTCGAGGTCGAGGTCCAGTGCTGATAGCTGCCCGGGGGAATGTCATAGCGGACCTGGCCCGCGAAGAACAGGTCGAGGGCTCGCTCGGCCATCGGGACCTGCGGCACCTCCTGCTGGCTGTGGTAGCCGAGCGGGAGGCGGATGGTACGCGGGTCGCGGCGGACCGGGGCGGGGAAGCTGGCCGGCGGATGCGCCAGCGCGTAGCGGGCGCGGGCGCTGGTGTAGCAGTCGCGTAAAAACTCGAAGGTGAGCACCGCCTCGAGCTTGGTAGGGCCGCTGGCGAGCGCCCGGAGCGGCCGGTAGCCCAGGAACGGATGGGTGAGCAGGTTGCGGATGACCGCGCGCACCTGCCGGCCGTACACCGGCACCTTGCAGCGCTCCTCCTGCAGCAGCACGGCAACCACATTTCGCCCGTAATCCGGCAGCGCGTAGGCTTCCTTGGTGAAGTAGAAGCGCAGCCCCTCGGCCTTGAGCGAGGGCAGCGCCTGCTCCAGCACGTCGTACGTGTAGCGGAACTCGGCGGGAACGGCGTCGGTCCAGGGCGGCGGCGCGATCTCGCACAGCGCTGCGCCGCCGGTGTAGGTGCTGTCCATGAAAAATCGGTGGGTCAAGCGGGCGTTCTCTCCAGGCAAGGGATCAGGCGACGGCTATTGTGTGCCGCGGCTCCAGCAGCTGGCACAGTGCGTCTTCATAAAGGGTGGTCGCGGAGATCCGCTCGACGGTCGCCTGGCCTGCAAGCGCAATGGCCTGGCGGCGCGGTTCGTCTTCGTACAAAAGGGAGATGGCTTCGGCGAGCTGGTCCACGCTGCCGGCATCGATAACCAGGCCGTCGACGCCATCGGTCAGCAGCTCCGAGGCGCCGCAGTTGCGGGTGGCGATGCTGGGCACGCCGTTGGCCATGGCCTCGAACAGCGCCATGCCGAAGCCGTCGTCCATGCTGGGCAGCACGAACAGATCGCATCGCTGGTAAAACTCGGCGATGTTGGGGATGTACTCGATCAACTCAACATTGGGCGTCTGGCGCAGCAGCTCCGCGATACGCGGGTAGGCTGAAAAATCGCTTGAAGACCGGATGAGCAGGCGCGCTTCTGGCAGGTTGAGCCGGCGCCACGCCTCCAGCAGATAAAGGTAGCCCTTGCGCAGAACATTGCCGCCCAGCACGCCGACCGTGAAAGGCGTATTGCGCTCGAGCCGGATAGCACCCTTGGCCTGGGCGCGCCCCAGCAGCGGCGCAAGCAGCAGCTTGGGCTGCAGGTACGCGGGAAAGGTGCGCGCGCTGTAGCGCGAAGGCACCAGGATGGTATCGGCGAGCTCGTACTCGGCCAGCTGGCGCTCGCGAAACCACTGCGGCTCAGCCTCGAAAGCGGCGCCGGTTTTGGCCGCCTCCTCTTCGACCAGCTTCTGCTGGAAGTCGACGTGAGGGCACGCGCGGTCGAGGACAAATGTACCGCCGCGCCGGCGCGCCGCCTGCCCGGTGTGCAAGGCCTGCGTCGCGAAGCCGATCACCAGCTCGGTCCGCGGCACCATGGCCGCCACCATGCGGTCCCACCAGGCGATGCCGTGCTGGTAGGCCGCCGGGGAGAGCTGGCGCCGCAAAATGCGGGCCGCGATTTCAACCGGCGCCGGGATCAGGTGGGTGCGGATTCCGGCCTCAAGATGATGAAAGTAGCGGCGCGGGGCCGTCGTCCAGATATCGACAGCCCCGGCATGCTTGTGTAGTGCGTTCGCCATTTTGGTGGCGTGGAAGGGCCGCACGACAGAGATCGCGACATTCATGGGGGATATCCTAGCATGGCACTCCCGGGCTCCCGTGCGCGGCAGGCATTCACCAACCGCCGCTGGAGGGGATATTCACCATCCTTCGCGACCCAGGGCAATTAAGGAACAAGCCGGATCGGAGCTTGCCAGAAAGTAGCTTTGCGGCTAACCGGGTCGAGTATGGTGACCTGGCAGTCGTACTCCCCGGGGGTAAGTTGATCGATGCCAAGGCTGAAGTTAAGAGGCATCGTGCCAAGCCGGCTGGTGGCGCTTGGCGTGATTGCCATCGGTAAAGTTTCAAAGGCTTTTTTGTCTCCGAGGTAAAGGCTGACAAACGCAACCAAGGGTGAGCTTGACTGCCCGTTTTCGGGTAACTGAGGCTTATAAGCCTGCAGATATATATACATCGCGCGGCTTATGCTGAAAACGCGAGTTACACTCGGAACCAGCTTCTCGCCGTTCTGCACCAGGGGATTGACCGCGTCGTCCTTCGCGCGATCCTTGTTTCTGGCTGCATCGAAGAGCGTGTCCCGGGCATCGACGCGCTGGCTGCTCAGCACCACCGAGCTGATGGGGATCTGCTTGTCCACCTTGTTCAAGTTGGGGATGACAAATTCAGTCTGATAGGTGCCGATCCGTCCCGTTTCATCGTCGCGCGCCAGCAGCTTGATGCTGTACCTGCCAGGCAGCAGGGTAAACCCTGTATCGTACTCGATGGGCCGGTGCGCGAGCTCGGTCGCGGTTGCGTCGGAGAGCTTGATATTCACGTCGTCGCGGACGTTTGTAATCGTCGTGCCGCCGACAAGGTCCTTGATCTCGCCGACAAAGTCAATCAAGGTGTGCTCGGCACCGTCGCGCTTTGCAAGCGCGAGCTCGCGGCCGGGTATCTTGACGATGATAGGGACGAAGTATTCAGCACGGTTCAATTGAAAGTGGTCAATCTCCATCGCGATCGAGAGATCGGTGATGGGATTATCAAGCATCAGCGCGTCCTCAAGCTGGCGCTCTTTGTCCACGGCGGTGAACCGGCTGAACTCCTTCGCGGCGTAGTAGCCCGGGCGATAATTGAGGTTCGCATTCAAGTCGCGTGTTAGAGAGATTTTCACGCGGCGGAAGCGGCCATTCTGGGTATGGTTGGTGGTGTAGTAACCCAGGATGTAATAGTCCGCGATCGACTGCTGCGCCTGCACAATGCCGCGGGTAAGGTCGTTGGTATCGAACAGCGCCTTGCCTCCCGTGTCGCCGGCGAGCGCGAACAGCGTGTCCTGCGACTGCTGAAAATTGGTCGTCGTTGCCAGGGCGGCCGTGCCGGAGTACACGCCCACGTTGCCGGGCGAGCCTTGCGTCGCATCCCCCAGCGGCGCCTCCGCGACCAGCCCGCGCGCATCTACCGGCCAGAACGAGACGCCCGCCTTGATGGCGGCGTCGACCGTGGCGTGCAGCTGCGCCTGGTTGTCGATGCCGTTCAGCCGCAAGCCGCCGGCGAAGTAGATGAGAGACTTTTTCTCGTTCAGCTGGCCAAGCATCTGTGCCGCCGTTTGCAGTGCCGCTAGCTGGCGGTCGGTGTTGAAGACGTTGAACTCACTATCATCCTGGCCGAAGGCCGCTCCCGTATCGGCGCTGCTGGCGTCGTCGATGGTTTCAGCCGAGCCCTGGCCCTCGCCGACGATGAGCGTCTGCAGAATGCTGAGCAGCTTGTTGCGGTCCGCCGTGAAATCCTGCAGTACATCCACCGAGCCGCCCTGGTAGCGAAGGATCGAGATAAGGTCGACCGTCGTCATCTGTGTGCGCAGAAACTGCTCCGCGGCGCTCAGTGCGCGGAGCTGGTCCGCCGGCCGCATCGCCGACATATCGAAGTAAAGCGCCAGCAGACGGCGGTTCTTATACCGCTCACTGCCCTCTGTTTCCGGTGAGACCTGTGTCCGCGTAAGGCGTTTGTAGAGCTTGAACTCTTCGGTGCCAGGCGCGGCGGCCTGCAGCGGCTGCGCATTCGCGGCGACATCCTGGTGTTCGACAATGCGAATGGTTTCGGGAGCGCCATCCTCGGTGAGCGCGAAATCGCCCGCAGTAAGTCCGGGGATGAATTTGCCCTGCTTATCCTTGACGACGACGGTTTCGACAACCAGCTGCGTCTTGACCGAAAGGGTCATACCCTGAGGAGCTTCAGGGGCCTTGTTCTGCCCGATCTGCTGCGCGGAGACAAGAGCGGGCACAAGAAGCAACAGAAGTAGCAGGGCTTGCATGATCAAAACCTCAGCCGGACAGTGGTTTCAAGGCTGCGCATCGGCTCGGCGGCCAGCGGCACACCGTACTGCGTGCTGTTCACCGTTGTATCCCAGCCTGTGAAAGTAACATGGTTGAGCAGGTTCGTCGCACTTACACGCGCGTCGAGATAAAAACGGCCGCCGGGGCGAAAGGTGCGGGCGAGGGAAGTGTCGAGGCTGAATTGGGTTGGGCCTGTAATGGAGTTTCTGCCCGCTGTACCCCACGCACCAGGCGCGGGCGCGACATAAGCAGCCGCGTTCAGATGCCGCCCTAGGATGCTGAGGCCCGGAGATTGCGCGTAGATAGAAGCGCCGGTCCGGTTGGGGCGAATGGTTCCGGTAAAGCCTGTACCAGGCACCGCAGCGAGATAGACCGGCGTTTCCGGCAGCCCGGTTCCGGCGACGATCTGCGTGAGCACCGTCCACTCCTTCAGCAGCCTGCCCGGCCAGCCACTCAGCAGCGTTCCGCCGGTCAGTCCTTCCCCGCTCGTGTACTGGGCTTGCAGGTTCAGCAAGTGGCGCTGATCGAAAGCTGAAAGCGAGCGCTCGCCGCGCAGGTCAAGCCAGTTCTGCGCAATGCTCGGCGTCGTTGCGGCGGCACTTTGCGTGCTGCCGGAGGCTGTTGATGCGCCCTGGCCTGCACCGCCCGGGGCTGCACTCGCCGTAGAGCCTTGCCCCTGCGTGCCGGTGCTCACCGGTCCCTGGCCGCCCAGCATTGAGTCGTCATCCACCGACTTAGAAAAGGTGTAGAGCAGCGAGGCCGTGAATCCACTGCGAAGCCTGCGGCGCAGCTGCACCTGCGCCGATTCCCGTGTGGAGTTACCCCCGGACGCCTGATAGAGAAAGCCAGCCGGACACGCGGGGCAGGGATTGACCGCGCCGATGGGATAGGTATTGGGAAGAAACTGCTGCACGCCCTTGGCCCCCTTGACTCCAAGATAAGTGGCGGTAAGTTGAAGCGCGGCTGGAAGATCGCGCTGCACGCTCAGTTGCCAGGTCTGCGCATATCCGACACGGAAGTTCGGATCGACAGCGAAGGTGTTAGTCGTGGTGGAGGAGCAGGGCTGAAAGCCGTTAGCCAGGGTAAGTGGGCAAGCAGCGCTGTTCTGCACACTCAGGCTCTTCGAGAGTGGCTGTTGCTGCGCGAGTGCAAGCGCCGCGGCCTGGTAAACAGAAGTATCGTGATAGATGCCGTAGCCGGCTCGGATAACAATGGTGGAAGCTGGGATCGGCCGCCATGAAATACCCACCCGCGGCTCGAACCCGAGCTTGTCCGGTCGAATGAGCGAGCTGGGATAACGGCTGCCGGTAAGTGCGCCGAGCGGATCGCTGGCGAGCACGGGAGCGACACTCGCAAAGCCTGGAGTCACGTCAAGGTTTACGAGCCGGTCATACAGTTCGGTAATCGGCGCACCATACTGCCAGCGCATTCCATAGTCGATGGTGAGATCAGACAGGATGCGCCAGTCATCCGCGGCGTAGAGGTCGTACACGGGCTCGCGCAGGTACTTATCTGCGTTGCCGAAAGCGATCGAGCTGGTATCAGGCACGCCAAGCAGGAAATCAGCGAGATCGGAGCCGCCGGTTGTCACGCTGCCAGCAGCACCCTGTGTTGCGGCGCCCGTAAACGTAAAGGTGCCGCGCGGATCCTGCTGGAACAAGTCATTGAACTGCTGCTTGCGCAGATCGCCGCCTAAGGTGATGTTATGGTGCCCGCGGTACAAACCGACTGATCCGGAGAAGGCGTCGGTCCGGTTGCGGTTGAAGGAGCTTTGCGCGTCAGACAGTGCGGTAATGCCGCTTGAAAAGTTGAGCGTGGGCGGACCCCAGTATGCCGGGCCCTGGTTGTTGCCGCCGATGCCCGCGTCGCCTGAGATATTCTGACTGTTTTGGAAGTAAGGCACGCTTGTCGTCCTGAGCCGGCTGAAGCGGTAACCCGCATACACGAATAAGTGTTGGCTGAAGCGGTGCGACCAGTGAATGCTGGCGTCGAGACCCAGGACGTTGGTGCGATCCGTAAAGCCGAGCAGATCGGTTGTCGAAGCGCGTGTGCTCGAGAAACCGAAATTGCCGTAAACTTGATCCTTGCGGCCGAGCGACTTATCGAGGCGTGACTGCAGCTCGTCCTGGTGGCTGCTATCGAGCACTGGCACCTGGTAGTTATAGAGCGAGTTATTCGCAATGTTCGGCAGGGGATAAAGCCGCAGCAGCGCCTGCGCCTGCGCACTGACCGGGACAACATTGCCCGCGAATGGCAGACCAGTCGCTGGATTGGTGATGACAACCGGAGCCCCGAGCGCATCGAGCACGCCCGCGAGATCGCCGCCGCGTTCGGCCGCGGTCGGCACCAGGCCGGACTCGGTCGCAGCGGTGCGGTCCCGCATCCACTGGTACGCCAGGAAGAAAGTAGGTCCGTGCGGCAGCACGCGCGGTATGTTGATTGGACCGCTCAGCGTCAGCAGGCCTGTAATGCGGTTGTACGATGGCTTCGGTGTATCGATGCCGCTCAGCGAGTAGGGCTTCGCGTCCGTTGCTGAGTTATCGTAGATAGCAGCGAGTCCGCCGCTGTAGAGACTCTTACTGTTCGACCTTTTGTTGCCGAAAGCCTGGTCGAGCGAGAACCTGGATGTCGCCGCATTGTTCACGCTGCCATTAACCAGAAAGCCGTCCTGCTGGTTCGCGTCCTCGGCCGGCTTTGGGCTATCGGCATGCGCGTTGTTCGGCGAGCCGGCGACGACAGGCTTACTAAGTCCCGCTGTGACGGTTGGCATCACCTTGGTTTGCGCCATGATCTTGTCGAGCGGCAGAAGCATCAGCTCCCACCGTGCAGGCGGCGTAGCCGGCGCAACAGCCACCTGCGACTGAAGAGTCGCGAAGCCCAGCATTGCGATCTCTATCTTCCAAACGCCATCGGGCAGGCTGGGAAAGCTGTACAGACCGCTTTGATCTGTAACCGTGGAAAGCTTCTGCAAACCTTGTGTAACCGTCACGGTAGCCCCGGGAACCGGCTCGCCTGAGAAAGTAACTTGGCCATGCAGCTGTCCCTGCGTTTGGGCAGCGAACACCGCGGATGGAAGCGCGGCGAATGCAACAGCGCCGCCCAGAAGCACCATTCTCTCTTTTCGCCGCATTCCCGCTCTCCCCTCCTCCTCGCTAAGTTGCTATTGCAAATGACTAATCCGGAGAAGGCATCTCGGCATGATCGACGACCAGGGTTTCTACCGGTCCCTTCGCTGGTTTGAGCTTGAGTCCGAGCTGCTCACGCAGAGCCGTGAAGATGATCGGGGAGCTATCGTTTGCCGCATCGGGGCTGTCTTCGGGCGACCACTTGAGCGTCAGATCGTACTTGCCGGTCAGCCCGGTCTTATCGATGACGGTGCGGTGCACCTGGTTGAACAAAGTGCCCGCCAACGACGCCATTGTGACGTTATAGGCAGTAAGTTCCCGGTTGTTCACGTACGTTCCGGGAGTCCCCTTGGCGCCCTGTGCCGTTTCCTTAAACTTGGGCCCATCCTTCTCGACAACCAGCTCATACACAGGCAGTTGCCTGGTCTCGGTGTGTAGCTTTAATTGGAAGCGATCGAGAAGAAACGGCCGCATCATCGCACGCTCCTGCTCCCGGGTGAGATGGCTCAGCACCTTCAGGTCCGGGTCGACGACCTTCGCCGACACATCGAACCGGGCATCATCGACCGGCTTTGGCACACCCGAAATCAGGTCTGACTTGACTCCGTACGCGTCTTCGAGCAATCTCCGCAGCGAGGTATTCGTGGCCGTGTAACTGTAATTGTTACTGTCGATACCCGACGAACCGCTGCCTGACTTGTTCGGCTTGATGGAGGCGACATCGTAGGCAGGCTGCGCGGCCCCGGCACTCGCGGCCTGGGTGTGCGCCGGGACGGGCATGGCGGCAAGCAGCAGGATGATGACAAGCGGCAGCGTTCGCTCCATTAAAACTCCGGTACATCGAACGGCTCTTGCGAGGCGCCCAATTATGCAGTCTGCCGCTTGGACGCGCGGCATGATGCCCTGTCACATACGAAACGGATTAATTCGGCGATGGCGGCTCAATGTGATCGATCACGATCATCTCGACGGGACCCTTTCCCGCGACTAACTTGAGTCCTAGCTGGTCCTGAATGGCCGAGAAGATGGATGGGCCGGAGTCAGGCTGCGCGGCGCCCGGGCCGGAGTCAGGCTGCGCGGCGCCCGGGCCGGAGTCAGGCTGCGCGGCGCCCGGGCCGGAGTCAGGCTGCGCGGCGCCCGGGCCGGAGTCAGGCTGCGCGGCGCCCGGGCCGGAGTCAGGCTGCGCGGCGCCCGGGCCGGAGTCAGGCTGCGCGGCGCCCGGGCCGGAGTCAGGCTGCGCGGCGCCCGGGCCGGAGTCAGGCTGCGCGGCGCCCGGGCCGGAGTCAGGCTGCGCGGCGCCCGGGCCATAGCCCGGCGCGGGCTCGTCGTGGTCGGGCGCGTAGTGCAGAGTGAAGTCGTATTTTCCAGCCAATCCCGTCTTGTCTAACACGGAGCGGTTGAGCTGGGCAGAAAGTTGCTCGGCCAACTGCGGCATTGTCGTGGCCTTTACCGTGAGCTGTGTGTCGTTATTCATTGTGGAGAATTGCTCGTCGGCTTTCGCCTCCTGCATCTTAGGTCCACCTTTCGCCAATACGAGCTCATAGATAGGGAGCTCCTTCATTGTGCGATGGAATTTGAGCTTGCACCGGTCGATCAGCATGGACTGGACCATCAGCGAAACCTTCCTGCCTTCCTTCTCTGGGTCTAGAGCCTGTTATTAAGCTTGTTCCTTTAGAAACAAAGGCATAGGAATTGCGGAGAGTTGGTCTGACGATATTGGGATGGGCAATCGTGGTCAACTCGGGTATCCGAGCGATGTGACGGATGAGGAGTGGGCGTTTGTGGCGCCCTATCTGGTCTTGTGCCGGGAGGACGCTGCGCAGCGGGAGTACTCGCTGCGCGCGGTATTCAACGGGGTGCGGTACGTGGTCAAGACGGGCAATCAGTGGCGCATGCTGCCCAATGACCTGCCTCCGTGGCCGGTGGTGTACCAGCAGATGCGGCGCTGGATGGACGCGGGCTGCTTTGAGGCCATGGTCGAGGATCTGCGCTTGCTGCTGCGCGAGTTTGCCGGGCGCAATGCTCAGCCGACGGCCATGATTCTGGACAGCCGCACGCTGCAATCGACGCCGGAGTCGGGCGCGCGCGCCGGCTATGACGGGGCCAAGCGGCGCAAAGGCTCGAAGGTGCATGCGGCGGTCGATACGCTGGGCCACCTGCTGGCACTGCACGTGACCGCGGCCGACGAGCAGGACCGCGCCCAGGTCGGCGAGTTGGCCCGGGCGGTGCAGGAGGTGACCGGGGACCATGTGGAGCTGGCTTTCGTCGATCAGGGCTACACCGGCGAGGCTGCAATGGAGGCGGCGGCCGCGCATGGAGTAAGGCTGGAAGTGGTCAAACATACCGAGGCCAAGCGCGGGTTCGTGCTGCTGCCGCGCCGCTGGGTGGTCGAGCGCAGCTTCGCCTGGGCGGTGCGCTTCCGCCGCCTCGCGCGCGATTATGAACGGCTCGCCCACACGCTCGGAGGACTCCACTACCTTGCCTTCGCCATACTCATGCTTGCCAAACTGACCCGGATTCCCGGCTGAAGTTAATAACAGGCTCTAGAGGGATCTGCTGTGGTTCGTCAATCTTCGCGTCTACATCGTACCTGTCACGGTCGAGCCAGCCTGGCGCTCCTAGAACCTGGTAATCGTGCACGCGGAACGCATCCCAGACCAGACTCTTGATCGCTGTATGCTGCGCGTTGAATCTTGATGCCTGCCAACCTATGCTCATGTTCGTGCTTCCAGAGTGGTCCGGCTTGATCGAAGCGACCTCAAACGACGGCAGCGGTCCATCTTCGACTGACGCGAATAGGGCGTCCGCTTTAGTTGAAGCAACGAGACCGGACGCAATGGGTACAGCGGCAGTAACTGCACAGATGGCAAGCAACACCAGTTTCCTAAACAGAGTCATGTCTTGCACGAGAGATCCGGTCATGATCCGCACGATGCGCTGCTTGAGATCGGCCCCTGTAACGCCCGGCATGCAGTCCAGCGACGACGCGAGATAGAACCGGCAGACGCTGAGTATGCTTTCCGCATACAGTTCCGCATCGCTGCCCGACTCGAGCACCGCTTCATCGCAGGCATGCTCCCGCTCTTCCAGCAGACGGGCCTTGATCCACCACACCGCGGGATGGAACCAGAACACCGCTGCGACAACCATGTGAAGAAGTGCCGTGAGATTGTCGCGCCGGCGTATGTGGCACATCTCATGCGCGATGACCGCGTTAAGCTGCCCCGCGGAAAGATGGCCGCTGATCCCTTCGGGCAGCAGCAGCACCGGATGAACCACCCCGAAAACTCCAGACTCGAGCCGGCACGGCGTTGAAAGAACGGGGACCTCCGCGAGCACAGCCATGCGCGAAGCGGCGCGCACCACGGCGCGGATCCGCCACCAGCTGCGAGCCCACGAGAGTGCGATGATCAGAAATCCGCTCATCCAGACCGCAGCCAGGACCAGTAAAACCCAGGAGTGATGGTGTGACTGGGCGGCGCTTGGATGAAAGGCAAGCGAGGAGGCGTGCTGTGGGAATGGCTGGGTGACGCGGTCCATGATGGCCGAAAGAGCCGGCTGCTGCACGGGAGCCGCAACGGCCGAGCGAATCGCCTCTCCGGCTGCGATAAGCAATGAGAAAGGAACCAGGAACTTGATGGAAGCAGTCATCCATACCCAGTAGCGCATGTTAGCCCGATTGTTTCGCAGGCTTAGCGCAAGCAGCCAGGCCAGAAGCACAACAACGGTCGACTGCCAGAGATGGTTCACCAGAGCGGCGGTTCGGGCTTCGTTCCACAAGACGGGAGAGATCATAGTTACTTCTCCTTTTCAAGAGACTTGGGTGCGGACAGCTTTCTAAGTGTCTTTTGCGCTTCCTTCACGTCTTCCATGGACAACTTGCCCGACTCGATCAAGTGCGCCATCACCGGCTGCGAACGGCCTCCAAACAGCGCCAGCAGATCGTCGATCAGTCTTCGCTGCGCGGCTTCCCGGGTGATGGACGGCGCGAAAATATGAAAGTTCCCAACTTTCCTCACTCGCTGCACCACGCCCTTGGTTTCCATGCGGTACACGGTCGTCTGGACGGTGGTATAAGCGGGTCTGCGCCGGGCTGGGAACGATTCCTGGATCTCGCGGATGGAGGAGTCGGTCCTGGCCCAGAGCACCTCCATGATCTGGAACTCGAGCTTCGAGAGTTTGGGATCGGCCAAGATCGTCTCCTACACGCGTCTGCGAATCTACTACTTATGTATGCGAAAGGTCCACAAGGTTAAGCAACGGCGAACCGCAAGAAGCCGCCCCGGCCCGCATGACCAGGAGCTTGCACAGGAACAGACATCTGGACTTACGTTTCACTTTAGTAGTAAAGTTAATCATAAAATGAAACTGGTTTCAGCAATTACCGAAGCGACCGGACGGTCCTCTACCTACGCGTGGCTCGTGGTGGCCATGCTGTGGCTGATCTGCTTTTTCAATTACGCCGACCGCCAGGCCATCTTTTCCGTCTTCCCACTGTTACAGAAGGAAATGCACCTCGACTCGGTACAACTGGGGCTGCTGGGCTCCGCCTTCGCCTGGGTCTACGGGCTGAGCGGACCGATTGCCGGCCTCGTGGTCGACCGGGTCCGGCGCAAGTGGGCCATCCTGGGCGGCCTCCAATTCTGGAGCATCGTTTGCGCAGCCTCGGCGCTGTCCCACGGCTTTGGGCAGCTGCTCTTTTTTCGCGCGGCCGAGGGGCTCGGTGAAGCGGTTTACTACCCGGCCTCCACGTCGCTCATCAGCGATTACCACGGCCCGCGCTCCCGCTCCCGCGCGCTCGGCCTGCTGGTTACCAGCGTCTACGCCGGCACCGTCGGCGGCGGCATCTGGGCCGGCGCCATGGCGGAGCGGTACGGCTGGCGGCTTTCCTTTGTGGTGCTGGGCGCGCTGGGCAGCCTGCTTGGCCTTGGCCTCATGCGCTGGCTCAAGGAGAAGCCGCGCGGCAGTGCCGAGGGCGAACCCGCGGCACTGCCTGCTGCTCCTCCGCGCGCCGGCGAAACGCTCCGCATGATTCTGCGCACGCCCACCGCGCTGGTGCTGATGGCGGTCTTCGTCTGCGCCAATTTCGTCGCGCTGGTGCTGCTGGCCTGGATGCCGGCCTATCTCTACCAGCAGTTCCACCTGTCGCTGGCCAAAGCGGCTTTCGTCGCGACCCTTTTCCCGCAGGCGGGCAGCGCGTGCGGCGCATTGTTCGGCGGTTTTCTTGCTGACCGACTCTCCCGGCATACCCCCCGGGGCCGCATGCTCGCGCAGACAATCGGCGTCGGCTGCGGCGCGCCTTTCGTCGCGCTTTGCGGACGCGCCTCGACAGTGCACGGCGTCATCGCGGCGCTGGTGCTCTGGGGTTTTGCAAAGGGCATGTACGACGCCAACATCTTCGCGTCTGCCTTCGACGTGATCCGCCCCGAGTCGCGCGGCGCCTTGAGCGGCTTAATGAACTGCGTCGGCTGGATGATCGGCGGGGGAGCGGCGCCGCTCGTCATCGGGGTGATGGCGAAGCATTTCGGCCTGGGCGCTTCTATCTCGTTCGCCGCGGCAGCCTACGTAGCCGCGGCTCTGCTGCTTCTTTTCGGGATGCTGAAAACGCTGCCGCCAGACCTGCTGCGTATGCGCCAGGGCGCCGAGGCAGCGCATTCGTCGATACGCCGCCTTTAAGCCTGGTCCACCAGCACCGATCGCAGATATTCGCTGACCTGGCCCGCGGCGGCACGCAGCATCTCCACCGTGCGCGCATTCTCAGGGGCCGTTACGGGTACCCGGGACTTGGGCATGGAAAGGCTGATCGCCGCAACCACCGGTCCCTGCCGCTTGCCGCCGTCGACAAACACGGGCGTCCCGTAGCAGCAGCCGTCCCAGGTCGACTCTTCCCGTTCAAAAGCGTAGCCTTGCTTGCGGATTTTCTCAAACTCCTCGCGCAGCGCGGACTCGTCGGTGATGGTGTAGTCTGTGTACCGCTGCAAACCATAGCTCACCAGCAGCTTGCGGCACACCGCTTCCGGCTGGAACGCGGCAATCGCCTTACCCAGCGAGCTGGCGTGCGGAGGCAGGATGCGTCCCACGGTGTTCGCCATGCGCAGCACGCGCGAGCTCTCAAAACTTTGCACCACCTCGATATGATTGGTGAACAGCACGGCGATCGAAACCGATTCACCGGACTCCTCACTCAGCGCGCGGGCCACATTCTGAGGGCCGCGCAGCAGCGCATTGGCGACCTGCGTGGACGAGCTGCCCCAGTGCTTCTCCGCGGCCGAGTACCGGCCATCCGCGCTCTGCGCCACATAGCCCAGACGCTCCAGCGTGTGCAGCAGCCTGAAGCAGGACGTCTTGGTCAGTCCCGCGCGCGACGCCATCTCGCTCAGCGCGGCCGGCGCCTCCGACTGGTTCAATATCCTGAGGATGAAAAAAGCCTTGCCGACCGCGCGCGAAAAGTACTGGTCCTCGTCGCTGTCCGCGGGGGCAGGCGGTGCTTTCCTCGATGCAGCCTTTGGCGGTGGGGTGGACGACTTGCCGGCGCCTTTGGCAGGCCGGGGAGCGCGTGTGCTGGGCATTGTGATCATGGCAGACATAGTTTACGCGAAAATGAAACGCGTTTCACTATTTGATTTACCGGCGCTGCTGCAATTCCGGAAAGGTGTCGAGATGCCCCCGAATCGCCGATTGCTGCTCCGGGTCGGCCTCCACAAAGGGCCACGCCAGCATGCCCGGGCAGATGCCGCTGACCGCAAGCGCGCCCTTCAGCCCGCGAATGTAGCTCGACTCTATTTCGCCGGTCTGATAGAGCGGCGTGCCGATGGCCGTGATGCCGGCCTGCAGCGAGCGCGCCAGATCTGCATCGCCGGAGCTCCAGGCATCGAACAGCGCGACGAAGAGCCCGGGCATCAGGTTGGCTCCGCCGCAGACGCCGCCGTGTACGCCGGCGAGCAGGCTCTCCAGCAGCAGGTGTTCCGGCCCGACCAGCACCGAGAACGCGGGCTTGTGCCGGACCGCGGCGAGCGTGCGGCGCAGATAGTTCATGTCGCCGGAGCTGTCCTTGAGCCCCAGCACCTGGGGCAGCTCGCTCAGACGGGCGACCGTGGCCGGCTCCCACTGCGCCTTGGTCAGGTTCGGCATGTTATAGAGGTAGATCGGCAGTGGGCTCTGTACGGCCATGCCTTCCACCAGCCGCGTCAGGTCGGCCTGGCTCACGGGGAAGTAGTACGGGGGGGCCATGACGACGGCATCGGCTCCAGAGTTTGCCGCGTATTCGGCAAGGCGCATTGACTCCGTAAAGGAGGTATCGGTAATGCCGACCAGCACTGGCACACGGCCGTCCACCATCCCGCAGGTGCGGCGAATCAACTCCCGGCGCAGGCTGTAGCTCAAGGCGGCCCCTTCGCCGGTTGTGCCCAGGATGAATATGCCGTGCACGCCGCCAGCGAGCACGTGCCCGGTCAAACGCTCCAGACCTTCCAGGTCCAGCTCGTCGGGTCCTTTCAGGGGAGTCACCATGGGTGGGACAATCCCGCGCAACGGTCTCGGCAATTTGGACGTTTCCTTCACGGTGTGTGTTTTCCTGAAACACGATTCCACTTTGCCCAAGTCTAGCCCATCTTCAGTGCGAACTCGGAGCAGGCCCGGTCAGAAGGACAGGCGCAAGGCAAACTGCAGGACCCGCGGATCGTAGGCGGAGGTGATTTGGGTGAAGTTGCCGTTGCTTTGCGTATTGCTCGGCGTTTGCAGGTTGGCGTGGTTCAGCACATTGAAAGCTTCAAAGCGAAAGACCGCCTTCACCTTCTCAGAGAGGCTGAAGTTCTTGAGCAGGCCCATATCGATGGTGGCGTAGGCGGGTCCGCGATAGGCGTTGCGCCCGGTGTCGCCATAAGTGCCGACCGCATTTTGCCGGAAGGCGAGCGGGTTGAGAAAGTGCGCGGCGGAGTTGGCGGTCGAGCGCCGGCCGAGATAGACGGCCTGGCCTGGAACCAGGTCCGCCCGTTGGCTGCCCAGGCCGGTCAGTGCGTTGTCGCGGCCGCTGTAGATGCTGAACGGATAGCCGCCGGTGTAGTTGGCAATAGTCGTATGTTCCCAGCCGCCAAGCACCTCTTGTAAGAGCCTGTTGTGCGAAGGCGACGGAATCTGCCAGATAGACGATACATTGATCACGTGGCGTCGATCGAAGTCCGCCGGCCCCCGGTCGAACCGCGGATCGGATGGAATAGTCCGTGTCTGGTTGAGTGTCTTTGAGTCCGACGAGTTATCGATCGCTTTGGAGAAGGTGTAATTCGCGAGCAGGGAAAAGCCTTTCTCGAAATGTCGGCGCACGTTGAACTGCAGTGAGTTGTAATTGGACGCGCTTTCCGCCGTAAGCAGGGTGCTGGAGCCGAGCGCGGGCGCGAGCGGGCGCCGCTGATTGGTATTCGCGGTGGTCGATGCGCCGGGGATGTAAATGGCCGCATTTAACTCCTGCGCCACCGGCAGACGGAATCCCGCGGAAGCTCCATAGGCAATGCTGAAGATGGTGCCGCCGCCGAGGTCCTGCTCGAGCTGCAGGTTCCAAGCCTGGGTGTAGGCGTTGCGCAGCCGTGCATCGTAGAGGTATTGGAAGCCGTACCGCGGGAAGGTGGAGGCGCGTGAGGGCGGGGTGGGATAGGGGAACGGGTTGGTTCCGCCGCCGTAGGGATTGTCGACCGTGTTGGCTGAGGTGCCGTTCAAGGTGACCACCGGAGCGAACGGCGCCTGGTCCGTCTGGTTGTTGGTGGTGATGGTGTTCGGCTGGTCGTAGAAGATGCCGTAGCCGCCGCGCAGCGATGTTTTGCCATTGCCATAAATGTCATAGGCGAAGCCCACGCGCGGGGCTATGTTGGCATAACTCGCGCTGAAGCCGCCCTTGGGAATGCCAGGGTCGCCGACGAACAGCACCCCCGGAGGCGCGTTAGGGTAGAGCGTCGACTGCAAACCCGGGCGATAGGTCGCCAGCTTGTTGTTGAGATCGTAGTAGGGCAGGAAAGGATCGTAGCGGATGCCGAGATTCAAAACCAGCCGCGGCGTGGTTTTCCAGGTATCTTCAGCGAAGACCGCGTAGTGGTTGAACCGCGTGTTCTTGTACTCGCCGGCGCCCTGGGTAAAGCCGCTGAACCTTCCGAGCAGGAAGTCGGCGAAACTGTTGCCGGTCGAGCTTGCCACGGTATTGGGATTGGGCTTATAGGACGAAGCGGAGAAGGCGTAGATAGGGTTCTGCTGGTAGTTGTTGATGTTATCGCCGGTGCCGAAGTCGTATTCGCCGCCAAAGCTCATCTGGTGCTTGCCGTGCGACCAGCGGACGGTTTCAAGGCCCTGGTATTCATCCCGGATGAACTCATTGGTATCGCCGGTGTATAGATTGAAGTAGTTGGTGACGTTGAACTGGTACTCCGTCTGGCCGGGAGGCACATAGAGGTTGGTGCCAAGGGAAGGCAGCGACTGCGCGGGGTAGATGGGCGTGTTGCGGAACTGGTTATGCGAGTAGGAGAAAGATGCTTCGTTCAAAAGGTTGGAGTTAAAGATGTGTGTGTCGCTTGCCTGGTAGCGCCGGCTGATCCAGTCGCCCGCGTTCTTATAGGCGAGATAGTTTGTGGGATCGAGGAAAGCCGCCGCTGTCTGGTGAGAGTTGAAGAAAGTTCCATAGATGGTGTTGCTGGCGGTAAGGTGCTGGTCGAACCGCGTCAGCAGCTGGTAATCGGCTGTATTGTTGATGGAGGAGTAGAAGATGGTTTGGCCGCCCAGCGCGTTGACCGGCGTGCCAGCGGGGGCCTGTGGTATGTACTGCAGGATGGCCTTGGCGATGGGGTCGATCTGCGCAATGTGGTTGTTCGCGAACGTGCTGCGGCCCGCGTCAAAAGGTACGTAGAGCGGTGAGGTGATTTCGGAGAAGTCGCCGCTGCGCAGTTTTGCATCCGGCACCACGGCGCTGCTTGCGTTTGGCCGCTGGTGGACGAGGGTTTCCTGCACGGAGACGAAGAAGAAGCTCCGGTCGCGCCCGTCGTACAAGTGTGGAATGTAGAGCGGGCCGCCCACGGTCCCGCCAAACTGGTGCCGCTTCAGGCCGTCGTCCGTCTTGTGTCCGTTGGTGACCGCGGCAAAGTAGTTGGCCGCGTTGAAATAGTTATTGCGGATGTACTCGAAGGCGCTGCCATGCAACCGGTTCGAGCCCGACTTGGTGACCGCGTTGACGACCCCGCCCGGCAGGCGCCCAAACTCCGCGCTGAAGTTGTTGGTCTGGACGCTGAACTCCTGCAATGCGTCCGGGTCAGGCAGGGGACTGGGTGCGTTGGTGTAGTTATCGTTGTTGTTGGCGCCGTCGAGAATGTAGTTGGTTGTATCGGAGCGATTGCCGTTGATGGAAATGCCGGCGGCGCCCGGGTAAGTGGCTCCGGAGGTGACGTTTGCCCGCGGATCGCGCGTAACACCTGGGACAAGCAGGATGAGGCTGAGCGGATTGCGCCCGTTGAGCGGCGCGTCCTCAATCGTCTGTTCGCCAATGGTCTCCTTAAGAGTGGAGGTGATGGTGTCCACATTGTTGTTGATCGCCGCTACGTTGACGACCTCGCTGGTGGCGCCCACGGTCAGCACGGCATCGGCGCGGCTCTGCGTATTCACCTGGACGAGAACACCCAGTACCCGGATGCCCTTGAACCCGGGCGCGTCGACGGCAATGTCGTATACCCCAGGCGGCACCTTGATGGAATAGGAAGCGTCGGGAAGCACGGCGCCGGGCGTGTGCGCCTGGGTGCCGGTGTTGGTCGCCACCACCGCCGCGGAGGTGATCAGGGCGCCGCTCGTGTCCTTGACCGTTCCGAGGATGGTTCCGGTTACATCCTGCGCATGGAGCCGCCCGCCCGTACCTGCAAACATAAGGGAAAGCAGGACAAGCGGTGTGAGCACCTCGCGGAAGCGGTTCCAAATCATGCCAGTAGTCCTGAAGAGAGAAGTCGCAGAGAGCTGACAGAATATGGAACGATGCAGCAGTCTTTTGCTCTGCGTATCGGTTTGTACACGCTTGATCCAAAATATGTCAATCTGTTTCAGGAAACAGCTAATCGGCGAGGATTGTGGGATGCAGTGCGCCATCACAGACGGGTGCAGGCGCGCGGCCTGGGCTGGTGACTAGGTCGGCCGGATCATCGGCGCGGGGAAGACCCGGCTCATGCCGCGGAGTATTTCCCGGATCGAGGGCGCGCGGAGATTGGGCTGGTGTTCCCATTGCGGCGCTCCGAGAGCAGGTGCTGAAAGTCACACGATCAGGGCCGTAGCATGACTGAAGTAATGAGCGGCCTAGCAGGCTATGCGCGATAGTTAGTTCATGGCTGTCCGCGTCAGACTATTGATCGCCTCGGTACTGCTGACCGCGCTGCTGATGGCGCTGCTCGCGGCGACGGCTGGCGGGCCGTTCGCATCGCGGCACTGGCTGCTGTTCGCGTTCTACCTGGCGGCGGTGCTGCTCAGCTCGGGCATGAAGGTTTGCCTGCTGAGAAGCGACAGTACCATGTCGGTCAATTTTCCGTTCATCCTGCTCGCGGTGCTGCAGCTTTCGCCTTCGCAGGCAATGGCCGTTGCGGCGATCTCGGTATTCGCGCAGTGCAGGTTCCGGGTGCAGAAGTTTTTCTCACTGGTGCAGATCGGCTTCAATGTCGCCAATGCGGTTACGGCTACCGGCGCATGCTGGCTTACCTATACGCTGCTCAGGGATCTGCCGCTGGCTGTGGCGCCGGCGCTGGCGGCAGGCGCGGTCGCTTACTTCTTCGCGAATACGGTGCCGGTCGCGCTCATCGTCGCCTGGACGAGCGACAGGAAGGCGCTGGATCTGTGGCGAAACAATTTCGTCTGGTTTCTACCCTTTTACCTGGTAGGGGCGGCGCTCTCGGCGCTTGCCTACTTTCTCAGCACGCACTACGGAATGCCGACGGCCTTGCTGCTGGTGCCGGCGGCTTACACCATATATCGCTCCTATAACGCGCAGGTAGCCCGCATGCGGGACCGCGCGCAGCATGCCGCGGATATGGAAGCGCTGCATCTGCGCACCATCGAGAGCCTGGCCATGGCGATCGAAGCGAAGGACCACGACACGCACGACCACCTGCTGCGGGTGCGCGTGTATGTAACCGAAATCGGCAAGGCGCTGAACTTGACCGAGGGCGAGATGCAGGCGGTGAAGACGGCCGCGCTGCTGCATGACATCGGAAAGCTGGCGGTACCGGAACGCATTATCAACAAGCCGGGCAAGCTTACCCCGGATGAGTTCGAGAAGATGAAGATCCACCCGGTGGTGGGCGCGGACATTCTCGAGCGGGTGCGGTTCCCATACCCGGTGGTGCCGATCGTGCGCGCGCACCATGAATGGTGGAACGGGATGGGGTATCCGGATGGGCTGCGCGGGGAGGCGATCCCGATCGGAGCGCGCATTCTTACGGTGGTCGACAGCTTTGACGCGATGGCCTCGGACCGGCCGTACCGGCGAGCCATGTCGCCGGCCGAAGCGATGGCAACGGTGAGGAAACTGGCTGGCACCCAGTTCGACCCCAGGGTGGTGGAGGTGCTGGAGCAGCATTGCGTCAGGCTTGAGGAGCAGGCCCGGCTGGAAGGCGAGAAGCTGCTGGGACTCAATACCCAAGTTGTCGTCTCGCGCGGCCTGGCGCCCGGGGCCGGTTTTGAGCAGGCCAGTGGAGGGAAAACAACGGCTGCGGAAGAGCGCGACGCACTGAGGTTTCCCGGGCCATCGCAGTCGATTGCATCGCTGGCCGCGCAGATGCAGATGCTGCTGGTGCGGACAGAGTCATCGGGGTACCCGCTGGTGCTGGATGAGACGCTGGCGATGCTTCGCACGCGCCTGGCTCCGCACATTCCGTTCGACTGCTTCACGTTCTATCTCAGAAAGGGCGATCTCCTGCTGCCGCAGCAAACGGGAGCCGATGCGGCCCGCTTCTTCTCATCGGACGCGGTGCCTGTGGGCGACGGCATCTCCGGCTGGGTGGCGAAGCATGAGCAGAGCATCGTGAATGGGAATGCGACAGTCGAGCCGCATTACATCCAGCAGCCTGGCCGCGAGCATGAGCTGCGCTCGGCGCTCTCTGTGCCACTGCGCGATCTCGAGGACAGCGTATTTGGCGTGTTGACCCTGTACGCGGCCGGCGAGAATGCTTTCTCGCGGGATCATCTACGGGCGATAGAGGCAGTCGAGGCGACGCTGATGCTGGTGCTCAGGAACTCGATGCGAAAGTGGCCGCCTGAGCAGTTGGAAGAGGACGAATCCGAATCAGAGCACGTGCTGATTCCGGCTCTGCATGCGGCGATCAGCGAGTGCCGGGCGGCCGGCCAGTCTTTCGCGCTGCTGCTCTGCGATGGCGCAGCTCAAGCAGATGGTGGACGCCGGCCGACTGAGCCCATGCTGCGATGGGGCGGGCTGCGGGTTGTGCTGCTGCCGGGCGCCGGTCGAGATCAGGCGGCGAGGCACGCTGCCGCGCTGAGAGAATCGCTCGCGCGCACAAGAGGCCATTCCAGGCTCGCGCCTGGCATCGGCGCCGCCTGTTTTCCGGGCGACGGGGAGACAGCCGAAGCACTGATTGCGCGTGCGGAACGGCGCATGCATGCCGACAAGCTTAAGCAGCAAACACTGCCGATGCCGGTGGGCGCCGCATGAGGCTGCTGAAGCGGATGGGGCGCACCGTATTGCTGCTGGTGCTGGTCGCGGCCGGCACACTCGGCCTGGTTCGCTACGCGCCGGGCTACTTTGCCGACGCGCGCGAGATGGATGCGCAATACGCGGGCAGCGCTCGTGCGGAGCTCGATGCGCGGCGGGCTGCGGAGGGATCCTCGGCGGCGATGGCTCGCACGATTGCAGCCGGCTGGCTGCATGGGGAGCTTGGCGTCTCGCGACAGTACCAGGTTCCGGTCGCGGAGCTGATCCGTCCGCGCCTGCTTGTGAGTGCGCGGCTGCTGGGCGAGGCGCTGGCGTTCGGGTGGCTGTCGGCTGCCGCGGTGGCGCTGCCGCTGAGCGCGCGCCGAGGGGGCGAGGTCTGGATCGCGGCCGGATCGGCGCTGCTGCTGGCTGTTCCCATCGGGGCGCTGGCTACGGTTTTCCTGTTGACCGACACGGGCGGCCCCGCGCTCGCCGTGGGATTGCTGGTGGCCGCGCGCGATTTCAAGTTTCTCGATCGTTTGCTGCGCCGACAGTGGCGGGAACCGCACCTGCTGTTTGCTCGCGCACAGGGAGTTCCCTTAGTGCGCATCGTGGCGGCTTACCTGCTGCGCCCGCTCTGGGCGCAGCTCGCCTCGCTCGCGACCATGTCCTTTGTTGTGGCGCTCAGCATGGCGGTGCCTGCGGAGGTACTGTTCGACGTGCCAGGTATCGGCCAGCTGGCGTGGACGGCGGCGATGAACCGCGACCTGCCGCTGCTGCTGGCTGTGACCCTGCTGATGGCCGCGGCTGTCGGCATTGCCGGGTTGTTGAGCGAGCCGCTGCGGCTGGCCGGCGCGCAAGCGGAGGCGGCATGATGCGGAGATTCGCCTTGGCCTGCCTGCTGGTGCTGGCCGCCTTGGCGGCGGTGATTGCCGCTCGGCCCCATACCAGCTACGCGGCACAGGATCGGGAGCAGGCGGGCGCGGGGGCAACAGCCGCGCATCCGGCGGGTACGGACATGCTCGGACGGGACCGGCTGACGCGGGTCGCGGTGGCGTCGCTGCTGGGGCTGACGGGCGCTGCTTCAGCCGCGGCTGTCACCACGCTCATCGCTGCTTCCATGGGCGTGGTTGCCGCGCTGGGCCCGGCTGTGCTGCGTGCGCCTTTGCTGCTCGCCTGCGATGCATTTCTGGCGCTGCCGTGGCTTTTTCTCTTGATGATGGTGCGTTCCGGCATGCCTTTGACGACGGCGCCGCTTGTTTCGGCGGCGGTCACATTCTTGATCCTCGCGCTGCTCGGCTGGCCAGCCTGTGCGCGCGCCGTACACGCAGGCGCCGCGGCCATGCGCGGCGCCGATTGGATGACCCAGGGCCGCGCCGGCGGTCTGCGCACTGCACAGTTGATGCGGCGGCACGTGCTTCCGCAGATTGGCCCGCTCCTGCTGCCGCAGTTTCTTATCTCCGTGCCTGCGTTTGTGATCGCCGAGGCGAACCTCGGCACACTGGGCCTGGGGGTGAGCGAGCCGCTTCCGTCGTGGGGCTCGATGCTGCTGGAACTGGACAACTCGGCGATGCTGGCGGGCTCGCACTGGATTTATCTACCGATCGTGCTGCTGATTGTCTCGCTCGTAATGTTTGAGCTTTTGCTGGTCGAGGCATGAGGATGTTTGGTTTTCCTGGATCGGGGCGGCTGCTGGCGTTGCTCGCCATGCTGGTTTTCGCGCTGCCTGCGAGCCCGCAGAGCGGCGGCCGCGAGGTCGCCTGGTCGATCGGCTACGATCCAGCAACGCTGGACCCGGCAAAAGTCGATGACCAGGCTTCGGAGCTGGTGCGGTATTTGACCGGCGGCGTGCTGCTGCGGACCAACCGGCACACGCAGGCGGTGGAGCCGAGCCTCGCCGCGCAATGGAGCGTTTCGCCGGATGGCCGGACTGTTGTGTTCCGGCTGCGCAAGGGGCTGCTTTTCTCCGACGGTTCGCCACTCAGCGCGGCGGATGTTTCATGGTCCGTACAGCGGGTGCTGGCTCCCGCGACCGCGGCGCCAGTGGCGGAAGAGTTCCTAAGCCCGCGCGAGGTGACGGTCGACGCGCCGGACGCGGAGACGGTCATCGTCCACCTGCCCAAACGGCTGGTTGAAATCGGCCATATCTTCGACGAGATCGCGATCGAGCCGCGCGGCCGGCCGAGCGAGGGCCGCGTCACCGCGGGGCCGTATCGCGTGACCGAATACAGGCGAGGGCAGCTCGTGCGGCTGGAGCGGAACCCTCATTACTGGAAGCATGATGCGGCCGGGGCTCAGCTGCCTTACCTGCCGTCGATCCGGCTCGATGTGGTCGCGAGCGAGGAGCAGGAGCAGGTGCGTTTTATGCGGGGCCAGTACCAGTTTCTGAATGCGCTGTCGCCCGATTACTTCAACCTGCTGAAGCGGACGATGCCGCAGGCGGCCCATGACCTTGGACCCTCGCTCAATACGGAGCAGCTGTGGTTCAACCAGGCGCCTGGCTCGCCGCTGCCGGGGTATGAGAAGCAGTGGTTTCAGAGCACGGCATTTCGCGTCGCGGTCTCGCGGTCAATCCATCGAGCGGACCTGGCCCGGCTAGCGTATGCGGGGCATGCGACCCCGGCGTACGGGTTTATCTCGCCGGCCAACCATGGCTGGTATGACAGCCAGCTGGACGCGCCGCATGAGGATGCGGCCGCGGCCAGGGCGCTGCTGGCGAGCGCGGGCTTTCATCGGGTGGACTCCGGAGGGCGCGCGGCGCTTTTCGATGCCGGGAACCACGCGGTGCGGTTCTCTATCCTGACGAATGCGGGCAATGCTCCTCGCGGCAGAATGGCGGCGCTGATTCAGCAGGACCTGGCGGCGCTGGGCATTGAGGTCACGGTCGTGGCGCTGGACTTTCCCGCGCTGATCGAGCGGCTGATGCATACCCAGGATTACGAGGCCTGCCTGCTGGGCCTGTCGAACGTGGATCCGGACCCGAACTCGATGATGAACCTGTGGCTGAGCTCCTCGCCCAATCACCAGTGGAATCCGTCTGAAAAAACGCCGGCGACCCCGTGGGAGCTGGCGATCGACGCCGCGATGCGGGTGCAGGCGAGCGCGCCGGCGATGAGCGAGCGCGTGCGCGCGGTCCATCAGGTACAGCAGATCGTCGCAGCCGAGCAGCCGTTTATTTACCTCGTCTACCCCAATGTGCTGTACGGGGTTTCTCCGGCGCTGGCTGGGGTGGAGCTTTCCGTGCTGCAGCCAGGCGCGGTGTGGAACATGGAAACGCTGCAGTGGGCGAAGTGGAAGCCATGAGCCTGTTACACGTCCGCCTACGGGCCGGCTACGGGAAAGTGCGCGTTTTGGAGGAGGTCGCGTTCGAGCTGGGGCGCGGCGAAGCGCTCGGCTTGATCGGCACCAGCGGGGCGGGGAAGAGCACGCTGGTAATGGCGCTGCTGGGCCTTTTGCGCTGGCGCGGCGGCTTTGCCGAGGGCGAGGTTCTGTTCGAGGGCGCGAACCTGCTGACAATGCCGGAGCGTGAGGCTCGCCAGCTGCGCGGCCGGCGCTTTGCTCTGGTACCGCAGAGTCCGCTCACCGCGCTGAATGGCGCGTTGTCCCTGCAGGCGCATTTTGAGGAAGCCTGGCGGGCGCATGAGCGGTACGATCGCGCGGTGTTCGCGGCGCGGGTACGGGGGCTATTCGAACAGATGCAGCTGCCGGGGGAGTTGCTGGCCCGGCGGCCGGGCGAGATCAGCGTGGGGCAGGCGCAGCGGGTGCTGATCGCGCTGGCGCTGCTGCACCGTCCGTCGCTGCTGATCGCCGATGAGCCCACGAGCGCGCTCGACCCGGTGACGCAGGCCGAGGTGGTGCGGCTGCTGCGCCGGCTGAACCGCGAGAATGGCACGACGCTGCTGTATATCTCGCACGATCTGACCTCGGTGCTGCAGCTGTGCGACCGGGTCGCGGTGCTGGACGGGGGCCGCATTGTGGAGTGCCTGGAGGTCGACAGCATCGAGGAGACGGCGCGGCACCGGGCGACGCGGGCGCTGCTCGATGCACTGCCGGTGCCCACGCATGTGTTGCGGAGCTATGGGTGCAGCCGTGGAAAAACCGCTGCGGACGAAGCTGTATGCATCCGCGGCGTTGCTCCGGCTGCATCGTTCGCCAACGCGGTAGCTGACCTGGTCGATGGCTCGGGGCACCCTGCATCCGATTGGAACGAAGGCGGCAGTAGGTGACCGCTGGAAGAGAGCTCACTCGACAAGCGCGCGTTTGAAACAGCGAAGCACGGCCGGCTTCCGTGAAGCGCGTTTCCCGGGACCCAAACACAAATCCTAGTTGCAGTTTTTCAGCAGCCGTTGGGATTTCTTGAAATGTAAACTACAGTTGATACGAAGATCGCTCGTCGATCTTCCCTGTGCGAGTGGAGAGCTGGGTCTCTTGCCCTTATGTCCGTTCATTCGTCTTCGGTGAAGTTAATTTCGCTCCTTCTGCTTTCAACCGCGAGTTTTGGAATAGCGCAGGTGAACACGGGAGAACTTCGACTGAGAGTGACGGACGCGGGAGGATTGGGTCTCAAGGTTTCCGTTGCTGTTTCAAGCGATGCGAACCAGTACCGGAGTACGTTCACGACCGATACCCTGGGCGAGGTAGACATCAAGAAGCTGGCCTACGGGATCTATCTCGTGCGTGCGAATCAGCCGGGCTTTACCGGCATCACGGAAACGATTGACATAAGGTCGGCAATCCCCATCGCGCAATCGATAACGCTTGCAGTCGCTCCCGTCACCACCTCGATAGACGTAGACGCATCTCCTCTGATAGATCCGTATCGTCCGTCCTCGATCATGCATATTGGCCGGGAGCAGATTCAGAATCGAATGGGGTCCTTGCCCGGGCGGTCTGTGCAGGATCTGGTCAACTCCCAACCCGGCTGGTTGTACGAGGGCAACGCCGTCCTCCATCCCCGCGGCTCGGAGTATCAGACCCAGCCGGCTTCGGTCCGGAGATCGAGGCCGACGATCTCGATTCGATGAGTATCTACACGTCCGGTTTTCCTGCCGAATATGGACGCAAGATGGGCGGCGTGGTCGAACTCAACACACGGCGTGAGACCGTTCCCGGTCTATACGGACAAGTCGTGCTCTCGGGCGGCAGCTACGACACCGGCTCCTCGTATGCCCGGCTGCAGGAGGTATGGGGAAAGAACACCGCCGGCGTCAGTGCATCGGGCAGCATGTCCGCCCACTATCTGAATCCCGTGGTCCCGGAAAACTACACCAACCGGGGCACCACAGGAGACTTCTCCGGGAATTTCGGACGCGATATGACCGGAAACGACCGTTTGAGCCTCAGCGTTCGCCATGAGCTCTCCCGTTACGAGATTCCCAATGAACTGGTGCAGCAACAGGCGGGCCAGCTCCAGACCGGCGCTCACTTCGAAACCATCGGCACGGTCGGCTACCAGCACATCTTTTCGCCGGAAAGCGTCGGTACGCTCGCGGGCATGGTGCGCGATAACGCCAGCGATCTGGATTCAAATGAAAACTCGACTCCGATTCTTGCCTCCATGCATAACGACTTCCGCGAAGGCTACTTTAAGGCTACGTACTCCCTGCACCGCGGCAATCAGGAGTTTAAAGCCGGAGTGGAATCGGACACTACTTTTCTGCATGAGAACTTCAGCTATCTCATCACCGATCCCACGCAGTTCGATCCCGATACTCCGCCAAGCCTGGCCTTTGTTGCGAACCGCCCCGACCTGGAGCCTTCTGCTTTCTTCGAAGACTTCATCCGTCTCGGCAACTGGACGGTTAGCGCCGGCCTGCGCTGGGACCACTATCAACTCCTGCTCAATCAAAACGCCTTCAGCCCTCGCCTCTCTGTCGGCCGCTATCTTCCCTCACTCAAGATGGTGCTGCATGCATCGTTTGATCGCGTTTACCAGACGCCTTCCTTCGAGAACATCCTGATCTCCAGTTCGACACAGATCGATGCGCTGAGCGGTCAATTTCTCCGGCTGCCGATACAGCCGTCGCGGGGCAACTACTACGAAGGCGGGATCGCCCAGGCCCTTAGCGACCGGATGAGCGTGACCGGCAACATCTACCGCCGCGATCTGCGAAACTTCGCCGACGACGATCAACTGTTGAACACAGACGTCAGCTATCCAATCGCTTTTGATAAGTCGGTGATATACGGAGCGGAAGGAAAGCTTTCGCTGGTGCGTCTGGGACAGCTCAGCGGCTTCGCCAGCTACTCCTACATGGTGGGCAGCGTCTGGTTTCCGGTTACCGGAGGTCTTTTCCTCGGGGACAACGCGAACGCCGCCCTCACGCAGTTGAGCGGGCACTTTCCCGCGTCGCAGGACCAGCGCAACACGGTGCGGACCCGCTTTCAATATCGGATGACTCCACGTTTGTGGCTGGCTTCAGGGCTCACCTACGGATCGGGGCTTCCCTTCGCGTATAGCGGCGGGGAGGCGGAGGCGCTGGCCCAGTATGGTCCTCAGCTGATCAGCCGTATCAACTTCAATCGTGGCCGGATTTTGCCATCGTTCGCGGCGAGTGCGTCTCTCGGCATAGATGTTTACAAGAGCGACCGTGTGACGATGCGCCTCCAGACGGACGGGGATAATTTGAACAACCGCCTCAATGTCATCGATTTCGGCGGCCTCTTCTCGGGGAACGCAATTGCACCCGGGCGCAGTTTCTCGCTTCGCCTCAACACAAGCTTCTAAACTCAGGGCCCCGACAATCCAGGATTCATTCTTCCAACCAGCGTAATGAGCTGGTACCACCAAAGCTAAAGCTCCACATCCTCAGACGCTATGCCTGTGAGAGTGGCCGTGGACGGGTGGAAACGCGGGAAAGGCCGCGGCATGGAGAGCCGCGGCCTGTTCCTGGGCACGGATTTTCAGTTGGCGTCCCTTACGTTTGTCGCGCCGACGTTGGACTGGCCGGAGACGGTGGAGCGGCCCCACAGCGCGGTGGTTCCGTCGACGGTCGAGCGGCCCCAGAGGGCGGTTGCGCCCCAGAGGGCGTCGGTGCCGTCAAGCGCCGCGCGGCCCCAGAGCGCAGTCGATCCGTCGAGGGTGGAGCGGCCCCAGAGCGCGGTGAAGCCGGACGGGTCGTCTGATCCGGAGAGCACGGCCCGGCCCCACAGCGCGGTGCTGCCGTTCAGTTCGCTCGCAAAGGCGTTCGCGCCGTAAACGCTCGAGCGGCCCCACAGCGCGGTTCGGCCCCACAGGGCTGTCTGGTCGGTGACGAGGGTGACGTCGCCGGTAAAGGCATCGTAGTTGACGGCCGGCGACATGGCCGTGCCGGGCGGCACCGGGTAGGCGGCGCTCAAGGCGTTGTTGACCGTCGCCTCGATGTCGAGGTAGCCGGCGCCTACCGTCAGCAGGTCATAGTGGGAGACGTAGCTGGCGCCGCTGACCGGATCGACCGCCGTGCTGACCACGGGAAAGTAGGAGCGCTGCGCGCTGTGCATCAGCAGGGCCTTGACCGCATCGGGGGTCAGCTGCGGCTGGGCCTCGAGAAGAAGCGCGACCGCGCCGCTGGTGACCCCGGTCGCCATGCTGGTGCCGCTGAGCGGCATGTAGTCCGGCGAGGGCTTCGGATCGCCGGTGCCCGCGTAGAAGGAGAGCGGCGTGAAGAAGGTCGGGTTTTGGGTCTGCAGCGTGGAGCCGCCCTTAAGCAGACTGGTGACAAGGTTGCCCGGCGCGACGATATCGGGCTTGGCGACCTGGTCGATCAGGGAGGGTCCCTTGGAGCTGTAACTCGCGATAACATCGTCGCCGGCGGAGGCTGTGTTCATGGTATTCATTGCGCCGACGGTAATCACGTAAGGGTCATTGCCGGGGGCATCGATGGTGCCGTAGCCCTCGGGGTTCAGGTTCTCGTTGCGGCCGTCGTTGCCGGCTGCCACCACGACCACGATGCCTGCCTTCCAGGCTGCTTCAACGGCCTGGCAGAGCGGATCCTGGCTGTAGCTTTCCCAGATAGGCCGGCCGAGGGATAAGTTGATGACGCGGATGTTATAGGTCGACTTCAAGGCGATGGCGGTCTCGATGGCCTCGATGACGGTCGAGTCAGAGCCCTGGCCGTTTTCGTCGAGCACGCGCAGGTTGATGAGGTTTGCATTGGGAGCCACGCCCATGAAGGTCCGGGTAAACTTCTTGCCGCTCGAGTGATTGCCGTTGCCGGCGATCAGGCCGGCGACATGGGTGCCGTGGCCGAAGGAGTCCTGCGAGCCGCCGGTGAGGGTGGACGGGAAGCTGGCGTTGTAGACGATGCGTTGTGCGGAGCCTGCCTTGCCGCCTGGTTTCGGTCCCAGATCGGCCACGCTGGCGATGCCCGAGTCGATGACGGCCACGCCGATTCCGGTGCCGTCATAGCCCTGCGACCAGACCGCGGGCGCGTTGATCGGCTCGGTGGTGTACTCGGCGCTGGTGGCGATGGATTGCTGTTTGCCGCCCGGGTCCGATGGAGACGGCGGCGCCTGCTGCTGCGCGCCAAGCGGACGGTCGATCGAGATGTAGGCGACGTTGGGATCGTTCGCCAGCTGCTGCAGGGCGCTTGCCGGCATGTCTGCCGCGACCGCCTGAGTGCTGGTGAAATGCTTATTGGCTTTGCCGCCGGCCGCGGAGAGGGAAGCGTCCCAGTTGGGTTGATTGCTGCTGTTGAAGCGCACGATGACGTGCACGGTCGTGGTGGGATCGGCCGCCAGGGCGTCTTTCGATATCTTCGGGCCGGATGCGCCGTGGGCGCTCTGGTGGGCCGAGAAAGGGTTGGACCATCCATGCTCTTGCGCAAAGGCGGCAGACGGCGCAATCGCGCCTAGAAGCACGGCCGTCCTGAAATAGTTTACCAATTGTTTATTTTTCACCACACCACTCCTGTTCGCAGATCGTATACAAGGACCGCAAGGATCACTGGGTGATGTATCGGCTGCATCGGGGATTTCAATAGCGGCGACAAACTAAACTTTTGAGGGCGCTTCGGCCGAACACCTCGAACACCTCGAACACCTCGAACACATGGAGAGCGTCTGGGCCCCGTTGCCGCCGGTGCAGGCCGGCTATGCGGATTGCCCAATGGTTCTGCTGGCTCCGGACCTTCGTTCGCGGGCAAAACGCGCTGAGCCGGGCATGCGCCTCACCCTGCGCGCGGGCGCCTGCCTGCACCACAGCCAACGCTTGCGTCCGCGCTGCCCCCGATAAAAATCTTGACAGTTGGCCGCACCCACATCTATAAAGTTTTTGCTCATGGAAACGTTACCAATCTTTCAGTCAATTTGCGATTCCAGCCGGGCACTGCAAGCAGGCTTATGCGGGCGTTGCGGATGGGTCTACAGCCCTGTTTTGGGCGTGATAAAAACGTTGGGCGCTGTTCATTTTGAGAGGTCACGATGAAGCACATTGCCGGTCGCCTTCTATCCACATCGCTGCTCCGCACCAAACTCCCCCACGCGGCAATCCTCTCGCTCGCAACTCTCTCGGCGATCTCCCCCCCGTGTTCGCGCAGGACTTTCGCGCAGTGCTCACCGGGCAGGTCACGGACCCGTCCGGAGCCGTCGTCAAGAACGCCTTAATTCAGGCCGTCAACACGGACTCGGGAACCAGGTATACCGCCCGGAGCACCGATAAGGGCGTCTACACCATTCCTTACGTGCTGCCCGGCGCCTACACCGTCACGGTTATCGCGGAACGGTTCAAAACGGCGGTTCAGGACAAGGTCACCCTGCTCGCCTCGCAGACTTTCAATCAAAACTTCAAGCTGGAAATCGGTGCGATTTCTGAGCAGATGGTCGTCAATGCAGCTCCTCCGCAGCTGGAGACCTCGACCGGCTCGGGCGGCACGGTGCTGGAGTCGCGCGAGCTGGAAGGCGTGCCTCTCAACGGCGGCCAGTCCTACACGCTGATCGGGACCACCACGGGCAGCCAGGTGACGTCGCAGGCAGGGCCTTCAGGCAACTCGGGCACTCGCGGTTGGGACGTGTCGAACTCGTACACAATCGGCGGAGGAACCGTCGGCAACAACCAGTTCACGCTGAACGGGACCAACATTACCAGCCAGACCGGCGACGGCAACCACGGCGCGGGCGAGTGGACCGTGTCGCCGAATATCGACAGCATTCAGGAAGTCAATGTCATGACGACCACCTATGACGCGCGCTTCGGAAGGACGAGCGGCGGCACCGTGAATGTGGTCACCAAGAGCGGCGGCGACCGCTTTCATGGCGACGTGCGCTACGCGTATGAAGGCGCATTCATGAACGCCAATACGTTTACCAATAACCTGACCGGTACGCCCCGCCAGGGAGAAGTGCAGAACCAGTTCTGGATCACGGCGGGCGGCCCGGTTATCAAGAACAAGCTGTTTTTCTTCTTCGGCTTCGAGGGCTATCGGCAGTCCATTCAAAATACCCTGCTCGCGAATGTCCCGCCCGCCTTTCTGCGGCCTGGCTATAACGGCAACGCCGGCGTCGACTTCAGCCTGGTAGGCAAGATGGACCCGCAGGAGTTTCCGAACGGGCTGCCCATCTACCAGCCGGGCACCGCCTTCTGCCTGGACGGCGGACCGGCGACGGCCTGCAACAGCAACCACGTGGCCCAGCAGCCGTTTGTCAACAACACGATCCCCGCCGGGCAGATCAACCAGACGGCGCTCGGTGTGCTCAAGTACATCCCGCTGCCAAACATCCCGGGAACGCAGAACCTGGTGAAGGGCAACAACTATATCGGGCACACTCCCGATGTGTACGATTATAACCAGCCCCAGATACGCGTGGACTACAACCTGAGCGACAAGACCAAGCTCTACAGTTACTTCCTGTACTGGAAAGGCACGGAGAACCGAAGCAACAATGGACTGACCGGCATCGCCTCAAACGGCAACATCAACTGGCTGCATCAGAACTGGGTCGCGACCCAGGATGCAACGCATGTCTTTTCCCCCAGCCTGCTGGGCGACTTCAAGATATCGTTCGACCGGTTCCTGGTTGGGGCGCCGGACGGCGACTTATCCCAGCAGACGGACCCCGGCACGATCGGGCTGGGCCTGCCGCTGCCCGGCACAACCACGGCGCGCTACCTGCCGGAGTTCACGGTTGGCGATCCCTGGGGTACCGGGTTCCTGGGCAATCGCACCATCTTTGGGAATGTATCCAACACGGACGTCACCAATAACTTCACGTTGGACGCCGACCTGACCAAGACGCTGGGCGCGCATACGCTTGAATTCGGCGGCGAGATCGATGAGTTCCAGTACGGCAATCCAGGGTCGATCGGCCATGCCAACGGGACTTTCGGTTTCAGTTCCGGTTTCACGCAGTACAACCCGCATAACCAGAACTGCTATCCGGATAGCGCTTCCGCGGGGAACTCCAATGCCTGCAACTCCAACTCTCCGAACGGTTCGGCTCTCGCCTCTCTCTATCTGGGAGTACCGACTGGCGGTGGGATCGACTACAACGAGACCATCTTCGAAGGGCAGCCGGTCTACGCGGCTTACCTCCAGGATAACTGGCGTGCCACGCATCGTCTGACGCTGAATCTCGGCATCCGGTACGACGTGCAGCGCGGGCTCCGCGAGCGCAACAACAGGCTTGCGCGCGGACTGTGTACTACCTGCGTCAACCCGATTACCAACAGCACGACGTATCAGTCGAATGTTGCGAGCGGGGCGAACGCCGCGGCCTGGACGGCGGCCGGCATCAATCCATCCTCGCTGCAGCAGGTGCTCGGCGGCGTTGAGTTTACCGGCGTCAACGGCCAGTCTCGCGATGCCTACAACACCGACTGGTCGAACGTGGGGCCGAGATTCGGATTTGCGTTCGCCGTCGATCCAAAAACCGTGATCCGCGGCGGCTACGGCATTCTGTTCTCCTACGGACTGGAAGGCGGTTCGCAGCCTGGCACCCAACAGTCCACCAATTACACCACCTCCACCGATGGAGGAAACACGCCTACCGGCAACTTCCAGTCGGGAACGCCCTATGCAAGCGGACTGCTTGCCCCGCTCGGGAATAGCCAAGGTCTCGAGACGGACCTCGGCAACAATGGCATCTCCGTCGACTTTCCCAATCGAAAAATACCGATGGAGCAGGTACTCTCCCTGGGTTTTCAACGCAGCCTGCCCGGCGGTATGGTTCTGGACGCACGCTACGCCGGCAACTTCACCAGCCGGCTCCGCACCTTCCTCTGGGTAAACGGCACCGCGAGCTTATCTCAGATCCAGGCGGCCATCGCGAACCCCCAGCTCTTCAACAAGCAGGTGCCTAACCCTTACTACGGGGTGGCGGGGCTGTCCGGGCCGGGGCAGTGCGGCACTTCGACCACCGTCGAGGCGATCTCCCTGCTGCTGCCGCTCTCGCAGTATTGCGCGCCGGGCGGCGCCGGCCTGGTCGGTGAGTACAACTCACCCCAAGGCCGGAACTGGTACGACGGCCTTGAGGTGAAGCTCGATAAGCGCATCACCGGGAACGCCGGCCGCGGACTCAGCTTCCAGCTGGCCTATACCTACTCGAAAACCATCAACGGCGACGGCTACCAGAATGGCTGGCCCTACCAGGACGCCACCCAGCAGCACTGGCTCGCGGGAACCGACCGCACCCATGTGCTCTCCGTCACCAGCGTGTACGATCTGCCGTTCGGCAAGGGCGGCTTGTTCTTGACCAGCCCGACGCCGGTGGTTAGCGCTCTTGTCAACGGCTGGACGGCCAGCGGTGTCTTCAATGCGGAGAGCGGCACACCGGTCGGCGTGAGTACGGGCTACTCCTACGTCTGCCCCGGTACAAGCTACCGGCCCAAGGGGGGCACCTCGGTCGGCCAGGGGCGCTGGTTCTCCGGCAACGCAAGCTGCTGGCAGGGCCTGCCCACCTATGGACTGGCATACCTGTCGGGAACCACGGCCCAGGTCCGCAACCCGACGATTCCTGCGCTCGATGCCTCGGTACAGAAAACCACGCCTATTCACGAAAACCTGGTCCTCAGCCTCCGCCTGGACGCATTCAACTCGCTGAACTCCGTGCTGTTCGGCGGCCCCAACAACAACCCCGGAGCGGGACCGGCAACGTTCAGTCCCACTTCCGGCTGGAGCGGCTTCGGCACAGTCGGGGCGCAGCAGCAGAACTTTCCAAGGGTTCTGCAAGTCTCCGGCAAGATTGCTTTTTAGAATGTTGGATTCACCTCAACTGACATCTACGCTGCACTGCAACAGAATATGCATTATCAGACGCGATGAGAATTTGTTTCTGTTAGGCTTTGGAGCGTTGTTGTGCTTCTGGTTGCTGGCCCACTCAGTACTTACTTCCCTGCCGGGCCTTCAAAATCGCGTTCGGATGCGGCTATCTCACGCCTCGATACACAGCAGCAGGTCGAGACCCATTCCATGACAAAGCGCGCGATCTTTCATGTCGCTAAAGATGCACAGGTGCCGCGTTTTTCCTATGCCGGCGCGTCGCCGTAGTCCGGCAGCCAGCGTTACTTGTGGGGGCTGCCGCTGCGCTGTGGAGCTGTGATGCTGGACCCTGCCCTGGCCTGGGACAACATGTAAAACGCGCCGCATACGGCCAGAATGCAGACCAGCCAAAGCAGCAGGAAACGAAAGACACGGAACTTGGAAAACGGCTCGCCCGTTTCAGGGCGGCTGAGATTCGCCTCAGACTGCATGCGTGCTCTTTTCTGGATTGGAAGACGGGGAGGGGCTCGCGGAGTGGCATTCGGGTCGATACCTGCAACTCACATCCGCGTGTGTTTTACTGGGACGCAGAAACGCGTGCTTCGTTTGCCAGACAACATACTTTTTCTGCGTTGCCGGAGGATGGACTTCGCAAACCAGCCACAATGCCCCGATGCTGCCGCACAGCCGCGACTGCCTCGCCCTCAGTCAGGCGGTCGCGCGGGTCGCTCCAGTGGAGATACCGCCGTCGACCAGCAAAGTCTGACCGGTAATGTAGGCGCTGGCATCGGAGGCGAGAAAGACCACTGCTCCATTCAGATCGTTCGGCTGGCCGGGACGCTTGAGCGGGATGCGGTCCTTGATGTACTCGACCCACTTTTCGTTTTCGTAAAGCACCGCATTCTGCTTGGTTTGAAACCATCCCGGGGCGAGGCAGTTGACCGTGACCCCGTGCGCTCCCCACTCATCCGCCAGACTCATGGTCAGCTGCTTAATGCCGCCTCGGCTGGCGCAGTAGGGCGCGATGCCCGCGTACCCGAAAACGCTGGTGACCGAGCCGATGTTGATGATGCGGCCGTAGCCGCGCTCGACCATTCCCCGCGCAAATGCCTGGGCCACAAAGAAGGAGCCGCGCAGGTTTGTATCCAGCACCAGGTTCCAGTCCTCCCAGGTAACATCGAGCGCCGGCTTGCGTACATTGCAGCCGGCGTTGTTGACAAGAATGTCGATCCTGCCGAAATGGCTCGAAGCGCCATCCGCGGCCGCGCGGATGCTCTCGGCGTCGCGTAGATCGAGCTCTAAAGGAAGCACCTGACGGCCTAGATCTTCTATCTCGGACTGAAACGTCTTGAGGTCCCGCAGGCGCCGGCTGGTAATAACCAGATCGGCGCCGGCCCGCGCGAGCGCACGGCCCAGATACTGGCCAAGGCCGCGGCTCGCGCCTGTTACTACCGCTATCTTCCCGGATAGGTCAAAGGGAGTATCACTCATAGGTTTCCTCAGGGCTGCAGAATTACCTTCATGAGGCCTGGCTCGCGCGTGTACAGACGGTTGAACCATAGAGCGCCATCGCGCAAGGGAGCGAGCGCGGAGATAAGCGGATTGACCTCAATGGCGCCGGACTTCATCAGCGCGATGCACTCGCTGTACTCGCCCGCCGAAGCGCATGAACCGAGCAGCCGGAGCTGGCGCGTGACCACACTCTGTAAGGGAATCTCGACGCGAGGCGCGAGGTTTCCAATGAGCGTGACCGTGCCGCCCCGCCGCACACTATCGATGGCGGTAAGGATCGATTGCTGCGCTCCCACTGCTTCAACAGCGATGTCGGGCCCTTGTCCGCCGGTTGCTGCTTTCAGTCTTGCCAGAAGGTCAGGGTCGGCGGCAAGAAAGGTTTTATCGGCGCCAAGCTGCCGTGCGATCGCGAGCTTACTCTCCTCCAGATCGACAGCCATGACCTTGCTGCAGCCAAAGACCCGAAACGCCTGGATGGCCAGCAGGCCGATCATGCCGGCGCCGATGACGACAGCTGAGCTTCCCGGCTCGATGCCGGTGATCTTTGCCGCGTGCACCGCGATGGAGACTGCCTCGATCAGCGCCGCTTTCTCGTAGGCAAACGAATCAGGCAGCCTGTAGACGATGTGTTCGGGGACCGTTACATACTCAGCAAAAGCGCCGTTGCGGCGGTACTCGCCGCAGGAGACGCCGAGCACCTGCCGGTTGTCACAGAGGTTGACGGCGCCGGCGATGCAGAAGCGGCACGCGCCGCACGAGACGGTGGAGTCGAAGGTGACGCGGTCGCCAACATGGAACGAGTGAACCTCCGCGCCGGTACTCGCCACGATTCCAGCGGCCTCATGCCCCATGATGAGCGGCGGGATGCGGCGCCCGGTGCTCCCATCATAGCCATGCACATCGCTTCCGCAGATGCCGCACGCTTTGACCTGGATCAGTACTTCACGCGGCCCAGCCTCTGGCTCGGGAACGTCCCGCATCTGGAGTGTTCGAGCTGCTTCAAGAACGAGCGCTTGCATATCTCAACATATCATCTACAAGTCTCGCTTCATTCATCATCGTCGTTCATTGAGAATCCGTGTGTAGAAATGCCGGCATCGTCATTGGAACCACGACTATTGCCGGGCGGCCGGGTTTTTGCCTGGTAAGCGTTCTGAAAAATAACCCTGGAGAATTGCTCATGACCCGGCTCCCAAAACTGAATGTTCTGCTGTCAGCTGCACTCCTGCTTGCGACCTCCGCAATCGCACAAACGACGACTCCGCCTGCCGCGCCCGGCGACGGCACCGCGACGCGCACCACGCGGAATGGTTCGACGATTACGACCACCCGGTCGGGTGTAGCCGGCGACCGCACCGTAGACACGACCGACACCCGCGCGAACGGCCAGAGCTCCTCAACCGACCGCACATATACAAGTCAAAACGGCACGCGAAGCTACGACGCAACGCATACCGGCGTGAACGGCAAGACATCGTCGGTGAACGCGAGCGCGGGGCCAAACACACAGGGTGGATACACCCACGATGTGACCCGCACCGGCCCGAATGGCGGGACTGCGACCCGCGACACCACAACGAACAATCAAAACGGCGAGCACACGCGCACGACCGATAACTCGGCGACCGGCCGCAACGGCGCCACCGCCAGCCGCGACACCACCGTGCAGCGCGGCAACGGCGCGTACAGCCGGCAGACGACGGCAAGCAGCACCGACACGGCCGGGCGGAATGTGACGCGCAACACCAACGTGAGCAGCGCCAACGGCGTCACCAGCGTCGATAGAAGCCGCACCGGCTCGCAGGGCAGGACGGTCTCGAGCGACGTGACCCGCACGCCCACTTCGGTGAGCCGCTCGTATACGGGACGCCGCGGAAATACGAGATCGTTTACGCGGGCTCGTCGCTAAAGGGCGGTCCACCGCCTGACCCGGAACGGCCCTGGAAATGATCCAGGGCCGTTTCGCATTGCTCCAGCTTGCTGCTATGCTCGGTCACTCCGGCAGAGAAGGCAGGAATGCATGCATGAAGTGGAATCAGGTCAGAGGCTGAGTGACGCCAGCCTCGCGAAGCTGCACAAGGATGTACGCGTTCCAGCCTACAATCGCAGCGCTCTGGTGCAGCATACCGTTCACATCGGCGTTGGAGGATTCCACCGCGCCCATCAAGCTGTGTACCTCGACGATCTGCTCCAGCTGGAGACTGAGCCCCGTTGGGGGGAGTGCGGTCTTGGCGTCCTGAAGAGCGACGCCCGCATGCGCGAAGCTTTGAAGGGGCAGGATTGCCTCTACACTGTGGTGCAAAAAAACGTTGATAGTCAAACAGCTCGTGTCATCGGCTCTATCGCCGACTACATCTACGCGCCGGAAGAACGTGAGCGCGCGATCGCGAAAATGGCAGCCGCGGAAACTAAGATCGTTTCGCTGACGATTACGGAGGGCGGCTACTTCATCGACGAAGGGACCAGGATGTTTACTCCGGAGCATCCAGAGATACAGCACGATCTCGAGTATCCTGAGCAGCCAGTTACATCCATCGGCTATATTGCGGCGGCGCTGGACCGCCGCCGCCGCCAGGCTCTACCGCCCTTTACGCTGATGTCCTGCGATAACCTGCAGGGCAATGGCGGGGTGGTGAAGAATGTCATGGTCAATTTCACGGAAATGAAAGATCCCGCTCTTGGACGATGGGTCGCAGAAAACGTCGCGTTTCCGAACAGCATGGTGGATCGCATTACGCCGGCCACCATGCCGGAAGACGGCGAGGCGCTGCAGGCACGCTACGGCTTTCGGGATGCATGGCCTGTGATGACCGAGGCATTCATCCAGTGGGTGATCGAGGACCATTTCTCGAACGGCAGGCCGCCGTGGGAAAAGGTCGGAGCGCAGCTGGTCTCCGATGTTGCGCCGTATGAGTTGATGAAGATGCGCCTGCTGAATGGAAGCCATCTTGCCATGGCCTATCTCGGGGCGGCTGCCGGCTATACCTATGTGCATGAAGTAATGCACGACGACTTATTCGTTTCGTTCATCAAGGCTTTCATGGAGGAGGTCACGCCGGTCGTTCCGCGGATCCCGGGTACGTCCGTCGTCGAGTACAAGCGAGTCCTGATCGAGCGATTTGCCAACCCCGCCATCCGCGATCAGGTGACGCGGATCTGCTCTGAAGGTTCCGCCAAACTTCCTAAGTGGATTCTCCCCTCCATCGTCGAACTCCTTGAAAAAGGCCGCTCGGTACAGCTCCTAAGCCTCGTGATCGCGAGCTGGATCCACTATCTGCAGCGAGGCGTGGACGAGCGAGGCAGCGCACTAGACATTATTGACGCGCGCGCGGCGGAGTTGAGGCAGGTTGCCGTCGCCGCTGGAACAGATCCGCGCCCCATGCTGGCCATCTCCTCCATTTTCGGTCAGGTGCTGCCGTCGAACGCAGCTTTCGTTTCCAAGGTCGGACGGGCGCTGGAGATGCTTTCTTTGCGTGGAGCGGCCGCGACAATGCGCGAGTATCTTTCCGCGGAAAAGCCGGCACTGTGACGAAAACAGCTGGCTGGTTCGCAAAGGCCGGTCTTCATCCAGAGCTTGCCGTGGGCTATCTTGGCTTGTTGTTGTTTATGATCGGTGACGGCGTCGAGGCGGGCTTTCTTTCGCCCGTCCTGTTCGACATGCATTTCACCGCGTCCCAGGTCGCTCTTGTTTTCACGCTGTACGGCGCGACAGCTGCGATTGCCTCCTGGCTGAGTGGCACGCTTTCCGATCTTTTCGGTCCTAAGAAAGTGATGTGGGCCGGGCTGCTTATCTGGGTCATCTGCGAGGTTCCCTTCTTGCTGGTCGGCATAGCCCACGCCAACTTCCCTGTCATTGCCATCTGCTACATGCTTCGCGGGTTCGGCTATCCGCTGTTTGCCTTCAGCTTTCTGGTGTGGGTTACAGCCATTACCCCGCAAACTTATCTTGCCACGGCCGTGGGCTGGTTCTGGGTCGCGAGAACCGGTGGACTGCCCACGCTTGGCTCGCTGCTGGCAAGCTTCTCGGTTCCCCGTTACGGGGCCTATGCTTCGCTGTGGATATCGACAATATTTGTTCTCATAGGCGGCTTTATCGCGCTCTTTGGGATCAAGGAAAAACAGGGCCTGCGAGGACTGCAGGTTGGCAACACGGATAAGCCTCTCGCGGTCCTGTTCTCCGGTCTCTCCATCGTCTGGAAGAAGCCCCGGGTCGGGCTTGGCGGCCTGGTCGCGGTGATCACGACAACGTCCGAGTTTGGCTTTCTTCTCTTCCTTCCTATCTACTACATCCACACAGTCGGATTCTCTCTCCAGCAGTGGCTGCAGATCCTAAGCGTCATGTTCGCGACCAATGTTGTATTCAATCTTATCTGGGGCTATGTGGGCGACCGCATTGGCTGGCGCAGGACGGTTGTGCTTGTGGGCTCATGCGGGTGCGCGATTGCGACCCTGGGGCTCTTTTACATCCCCGCTCATTTCGGCAAGAGCTATCTCCTGCTCATGCTGGCCGGGATGGCCTACGGTGCAACCCTTGCCGGCTTCGTTCCTCTTGGAGCCATCATGGCGACGCTTGCTCCGGAATCCCGCGGGGCAGCGATGTCCATCATGAATCTGGGCTCGGGTACAAGTATCTGGCTGGGGCCCGCGATTGCCGGCGTTTTTCTTCCCAGGGTCGGGGTTTCTGGCGTCATCTGGATATTTGCTCTGATGTATCTGCTGGCAGCGCTCATCGCAACAACTCTTCGACTGCCGCCGAAGCAGGGCGTCGCGTAGCCATGAAATGCCTGGACGGCGAGCTCTGGATCTGCATCACACATACCGGGCAAACTGGGGCAGAAACGGCACGCTGGCCTCAAACCGACCGACAGGTCAACTCCCCTGGTGCCGGGCAGAAGCATAGACTCGCTGCATGCAATACACGAAAGGGGTTCCAGATATGCACATGCGCTCAGTAGAGATGCGCTTTCACGGCAATGTCACAAAGGGTTCGTTTGTGGGCAGAATCAACATACCTTCGACAGCAGCACGAGCGGTGCCGCTATTCGGTTTCGCGCTGATGATGTCGTGTTTGCCGGCAGCATGGGGGCAGGCCAGCGTTCTTACGCAACACAACGATCTGAATCGATCGGGTGCAAACGCCAGTGAGACACTTCTTACCGCGAGCAATGTAAATGTGAACTCCTTTGGTAAACTTTTTTCACTTCCGGTTGACGGGTTTACTTATGCCCAGCCCTTGTACGATGCAGGCGTCGCCATCCCTAACAAGGGAACCCACAATGTTGTATACGTGGCGACCGCACACGATAGTGTGTACGCGTTCGACGCCGATTCCGGTGCCAAGTATTGGAGCGTCTCGTTAGGTACCTCCGTGCCCAGCTCTGTCATCAACACACCGAATATCCAGGTGGAAGTCGGCATTATCAGCACGCCGGTGATCGATCCAAGCAGCGGCACGATTTACGTTGTAGCTAAGACGTATGAGAACAGCGCGCAAATCTTTCGCCTGCACGCCCTCGATATCACGACCGGAGCGGAGAAGTTCGGAGGCCCGGTGGAGATTGCAGCGTCGGTCAGCGGTTCCGGCGCCGCGAGCAGCGGAGGCAGCGTTCCGTTCGTGGCAGCGCAGGAAAACCAGCGGGCTGCACTTACCCTGGTGAACGGGATAGTCTATCTGGCGTTTGCCTCTCACGAAGATCACGACCCGTACCACGGGTGGCTGCTGGGTTACAAAGCGGGCACGCTGCAGCAGACCCAGGTGTTCAACGTAACGCCGAACAGCGGAGAAGGCGCGATCTGGATGGGCGGCGAGGGCCTTACCGCGGATTCGTCCAATAATCTGTACCTTATCACTTCCAACAGCAGCCGCAGCACTGAAACCGCTTCTCAGGACAACGGGCAAAGCTTCCTGAAGCTTGTCCCGAACGGCAACTCCCTGACCGTCGCGGATTACTTCAAGCCAAATGATTACGACAGCCTGAACTCAGGCGATTCCGATGTGGGATCCTCGGGCGCTTTCGCAATCCCGGGCACCAGCTACATTGCGGGCGGCAGCAAGAACGGCATGCTCTATGTCGTCGATACAAAAAACATGGGCAAGCTGAATACCTCATCTGACCAGGTGGTTCAGGAGTTCCAGGCAGATAACGGATTGTGGGGTTCGCCCGCCTATTGGAACAACACCATGTATATCTGGGGCGTAAGTGAACCGCTCAAGGCATTTACATTTTCAGGCGGCCACTTCAACACCTCACCTTCGTCAGAGGGCGCCTATGCGACGGGCGGCGGCCAGACAAGCGGTTCCATATCGGTCTCCTCCAATGGAACGACGTCGGGCACCGGGATCGTCTGGGCGACCGCTCCCACCTCTGACCCTGACCACGCCACTGTAGGCGGCACTCTGTTTGCCTACGACGCCGGCAACTTGTCTCACCTGTTATGGAGCACGACGCAGAATGCTTCACGCGACGGCTATGGAAACTATGCGAAGTTCTGCGCTCCAACGATTGCGAACGGCAAGGTATATGTTGGCACCGATTCCGGGCAGGTAGCAGTGTACGGTCTGCTGTCGGGCAGCGGTACGGCCGCAAACCTGATTCCCAACGGCACCTATCCCATTGTCAACAGGTACAGCGGCCTGGTAATTGACGATCCTGGTTTCTCCACAACGCAGGGCAAAGTGATGGCGCAGTGGGGCGCCAACGGAGGCAGCAATCAGATGTGGGTGCTCACCAACCTGGGAAGCAATGTTGTTTCGCTGGTGAATGCATCCAGCGGGCAATCGCTCGAAGTTACCGGAGCTTCCAAGGGCAACAGCGCGCTGGTCGATCAATATCCCTACCATGGCAATCCCTGGCAGCAGTGGCAAATATCTTCGGTGGGCGGCGGCTACTATGCATTAATCAACGTGAACAGCCAGCAGGCACTTGACAACGATGGGGCATCGAAAACCGCTGGCGATTCGATCGACCAGTATCCTTATCACAGCAACGCGTGGCAGCAGTGGAGCTTCTAACTACATGGGCGTGAGTAGAAGCAGGTGAGTGGGTTCTCCTTTACGGCTGGCGGCGCAGGTAATCTGACCGCGATCATTGATGCTGAAGGCATTGAGGAGAACCCACTTCAACTGGGTTGGCAGTATCGTATTTAGATCAATCATACGGCCTTGCCGCCATAGGAAGGCGTGCCGTCGTGTACTGGACACGTTTGATGCGCCGACGACTTCACCCTGGTCATTCACACTGGATGCTGCACTTGGCTCGCTGCCCAATGTGCCCAGGTCCTGCATAACGCCGCGGGTATACAGGAAGGCATGGATCCCTTCCGGAGCGTCCGCGAAGCCGGCGATCTGCCCGCGGTTGTTGATGGCGCGCGCGCTGCTTCCAAGCCCAAGAGCGAGCGATCCGAGTTCCACGATTCTGCCGTGCACCCATGCAACCGCATGCGTCGCATTGCCGCTCGTGGCGCTCCCAGCGATCACGCCGGCGTTGTTAATTGCGTAGGCTGCGCTGGACGTACCGGACCTCAAGGTGCCAAGGTCCAGCACGCGACCTTTCTTCACCGCGAAGGCGTGGCGCGCGCCATCCGGAACATTGCCCGATCCGACTGCCGTTCCTTTGTCGTTGATGCCCAGGATGCGGCTGTTACGACCACCTAGTCCGGGCATAATCTGGACGCGTCCGTCGTGCTCGACGAAGCCGCGTGTCGTCGCCATACTATCCACAAGGTTCAGGCTGCTGCTCATCCAGCCCACGGCATCGCCGCGCTCATTCAGCGCATGGGTGATGCTGCTGGGGTAGCCGGCCACACCAGCGATCTGGTGGGGGACGCCATTATGCCAATCCACGGCATGCACGGTACCGCCTGTCCGGACCCAGTATGCCACTGACCCGCTCTTATTCAAGGACACAGTTACATCATCCGCGATGCGAGCTAACTCGCCCAGATCGTCAACTTTGTAAGTCGCGGCAGTCTGCGCCAAAGCTGCTCTCGTAGCTACAAGGGCTAACGAAGCGGTGAGAAGGAGTAAGTGGCAGTATCGAAAACTGTTGGGTCGCAGCGCTGAACCAGGCCTGAGCGTTTGCACAAGCCTATGTTAGATCAATTCCCTTCCCTAAAGCGCGCCAGAGTGTGACTTGAACCTCGGGGCTTACCGCGGATCGAGCTTCACGATCAGCAGAGTCATGTCGTCGTGCTGCGGCGCGCCGGCAGTAAAGCTGTCGGCGTCCGCGAAGATGGCGTGCAACACGTCCTTCGCGGGCGAGTGCCGGGCGGCAGCGGCAGCGGCCATCATGCGCTCTTCGCCCCACTCCTCGTCCGCGTGGGTCATGGCCTCGCTGATGCCGTCGGTGTAGGAGACCAGCAGGTCGCCCGGCGCGAGCTGCAGGCGCTGCTCGCCGTAGGGCGCGAAGGGCAGCAGGCCGACGACCGGCCCGTCAGCTTCGAGGCGCAGAATCTCGGGCGCCGCGCCGTCCTGCTGCCGCAGCACCAGCGGCGCGTTGTGGCCCGCGTTCACGCACTCCAGCATCAGCGTCTCAGGGTCCAGCGCGCCAAAGAAAAAAGTGGCGTAGCGGTTGTCGGCGGAGGCCTCGTAGACCAGCCGGTTGACCTTGTCCATGAGCTTGGCGAAGTCGCGGGGATTGTCGATGGTGACCCCGCGCAGCGAGGCGCGAAGGCTGGCCATCAGCAGCGCCGCGGAGATGCCCTTGCCGGAGACATCGCCGATCGCAAGCCCGAGCCGGCCGTCGGCGAGCGGGAAGACATCGAAATAGTCGCCGCCGACGCCCAGCGCGGGGCGGCAGAACCCGGCGATGCTGCCGCCAGCGAGCGTGGGCATCATCTGCGGAAAGAGCCGCTCCTGCACCTCGCGGGCGATCTCCATTTCGCGGCTGGCGCGCTCGCGTTGGGCGGCCTCCTGCGCGAGCGAGTGGGCCAGCTCGCTCACTTCAAGCGCCATGCCGGTCTGCGTCGCGAGCAGCTGCAGCAGCTGCAGGTCGGACTTGGAGTAGGCTGCCTCGGACTGTTTCGGCCCGAGCGCCATCACGCCCATCAGCCGGTTGCGGCCGGGCAGGGCGAGCAGCAGCTCGGCGCCGAGCTCGTCGAGGGTCTGCCGCTCCGATAAGCCGGCGAGCAGGTACCAGGCGTCGGGCGACTCGCGGTACAGCTGCGCCGGCTCGCTGCTGTTGTTCAGCCGGCGGATAGTCGAGGAGGTCGAGGTCAGCGCGAGAGTACTGGCCCTTCCCGGAAACGCGCCCACAGACTGGGCCAGCGTGAACTCCGGTCCGACGCGCAGCAGCATCGCGATGTGGCTGACGTGCAGTGTCTCGGCGACGCACCGGGAGACGGTCTCGAGCAGCGGCCCGCTTTCGGTGTAGCGGCGCACTTCGCTTGAGAGATCGCTGAGCACGCGCTCGGAATTATAGGCCTCGCGGAAGAACTTGCGATCGAGCCAGTTGGTCGAGTCTTTGCGAAAGCCGAGGCGGAGCAGGAAGATGAGCAGAATAAAGAGTGCGGCCTGCCAGAGTTTGTTCTGCGCTGCCTGCTGGTGCGCGAGCAGCGACGTGAGCAGCTTATAGGAAACCAGGGTCATGAGGCCGACCAGGACCACCCAGACAGTAGCGCGGGCGAGCGCGTACTTCGCTCCCTGGCGCAGCAGAATGCGCACGTCCATCGCCCGCTGGACGAGCACGACGTAGGCCAGGGTAAAGGGCGCGAGCAGGAAAAGCGCCGCTCCCACGTAAGCAAGCAAAAGATGCCCTGGCGCGTTTGCTGAGAAGCCCACATCGGGCAGCAGCACAAACGCCACCAGCAGTGCGATAAGACCGGTGCCTGTGCCGGTGAGCAGCACGCGCAATCTACGGCGACTGTCCTCCGACGAGGCGGTGCGCGATTTATCGAAGAGCAGGACTAGATACAGAACGACACAGACCAGGTTGAGCGCGTTTTCTATCCGGTCCGTCCAAAGCACCACGTGGATGAAGCCTGGCGCCTCGCCGCCCAAGAAGTACTGCGCGTATTCCTGGCGAAAATCCACAAGCCCGCACACAAACGCCGGGCCCAGCACTGCCCATTTCATCCACGGCACCCGTACATCGATCCGCGAGCGCTCCGGAAAGTAAATGGCAAAGGGCAGCAGGGCAAGCGGGCTGAAAATCTGGAGAATCGAGTAGTAGAGGCCGCGGAAAATCAGCCAGCTTCCCGTCGACCAGCCCCCAATTCTTATCGTAAAGAGCACTCCAGGAAACAGCAGCAGCAACAGCAGCAGCCACGCGTTCGGCTCATCGGGCTTGGCGAACACCACCCAATAGCCGACCAGCATGCAGACCAGCGGCATTAGGTTAAACAGGATGAAGTTCTGCCACGTCTGGCTGAGCCCCAGGCGAATGCCGGGGTGTGGCTGCGAGGCGGCAAGGGTGATGTCCGCAGTGGCGGTCGAGCCGTTAAGCCGCCGGAACCCGACGAGGATCTGGTCGCCAGGCGCGGCTGGATTGTGGACCGCGTCCCACTGCGCGGCTCCGGTATACGGCACACCGTTGAGCGACTCGAGCGTTGCTCCCTTCACCAGCCCGGCGCGGGCGGCCTCCGGCTCAACGCGGGTGATCTGCCGGGTATCGTAGTCGACATCGAAGGGGGTGCGAGAAAGCTGGTCCAGGTGCAAGCCCACCTGGAAGCGATCGTGGGTTTCCGCGCCCCAGTACAAGAACCCGGCCAGCGCCACGAGCGCGAGCAGCAAGCGAAGGAGCGTCGAGTACCGGGAATGCTTCATAGGCTGGCCGAGTCCATCCTAACGCGGGTCTGCTGTCGATACGGGAACTGCGCGCTCATTGTTCGCGCAGCGCCTCCATCGGCTCGATGGAAGCAGCCCGGTACGCCGGGAGCAGCGAGGCGAGCAGGCCCACGATCAGCGACAGCGCGATGACTGCAACGTAGGTCCACGCGTCGAGCAGCGGGACCTGGTAGAGGAAGCTCTTGACCAGCCGGCCCAGCAGCACGGACAGGCCAAGGCCGATGGCGAGGCCGGTGCCGATCAGGATGCTGCCCTGCCTCAGGATCAGGCGGGCCATGCTCTCGCGGGTCGCGCCCAGCGCCATGCGGATGCCGATCTCGTGCCGGCGGTAGCTGACCAGCTGCGCCAGCACGCCGTAGAGGCCGATGACCACCATCAGGATCGCGAGCCCGGCGAAGCAGGCGGTCAGCTCGAGGCTGAGCCGCTCGGAAAAGATGCTGTCATCGACCGCCTTTTGCATGGTCTGGAAGTCGCTGAGCGCGAAGCCGGGCGCGTACTGGTGGAAGGCGGAGCGCATTTCCGCGGTGACGTCCATGTTGCCGCTGGTTTTGACGACGAAGCTGACGTTGAACTTGAGCAGTGCCTGATCGAAGAGCGAAGTAGTGGGTATCTGGTGATACGGCAGCAGGATGAGCGGATCGACCGGGCCGCCAACCTGCTGCTGCAGTTGGTCACCGATGACGCCGACGATGGTGTAGGGCCTTACCATGCCGTTTTCTTTCCCCAGATCGAGCTGCTGCTGCACGGGATTTCTCTTACCAAAATACTTTCTAGCCAGCGACTCGTTGATAACCGCGACGTAGGGAGAGCTGGCCGTGTCTTGGTCGCCGATCATGCGGCCGCGCAGGGTGGCGGTGCCCAGGGTGCGGGCGTAGCCGCCGCTGACCGCGGTAAGTCCCGCGCCGCGCCCGGCGGGGTCCTTGGGCTGTCCAACGATGTCAAAGCTGGTGGTCATGTTGAAGCCTGAAAGCGGGCGAATCGTGATCAGGGCCGCGCTCCGCACCCCGGGTTCCGCGCGTATACGGTCCAGCACCGGCTCATACACGGTGGCGGCGAGTGAAGCAGGAGCGTTGGCGGTTGCGGTCGAGACCGACATATTTTCAATGCCAGAGGAGTCGCCGGGCATCGCGTCAAAGGTGGTCACGCGGGTGGCGTCAAAGCCAAGCGAGGCATGCTCCAGGTTCCACAGCGTATGGAACAGCAGGCCGGTGCCGACCAGCAGCAGACTCGACAAGGCCACCTCGCCGATAACCAGACCCTTGCTGAGTCCCCTGCCGCCGGCCCGGGGACCGAGGCCGCGCGAGGCGGCCTGCAGCACCGTCTGCGGGTCGGTGCGGGCCGCCAGCATTGCCGGCAGCAGCGAGGAGAGCACGGTCGTGGCGGTGGCGATGGCCGCCAGCGCCAGCAGGATGGTCCAGTCCATGCCGATGGAGCTGGCGCGCGGAATGGTTCCGTCCGGCAGCTTGTGTACAAAGGTGAGCACGAAAGCAGCTAGCGCGAAACCGCCCAGGCAGCCAGCGACACTGAGCAAAGCGCCTTCGGTCAGCAGCTGCCGCACCAGGCGGCCGCGCCCGGCGCCAAGCGCTACGCGCACCGCGAACTCCTGCCGGCGCCCCAGGTAGCGCGCGATGAGCAGGTTGGCCACGTTGGTGCAAGCGATGAGCAGGACCAGCGCGACGGCGCCGAGCAGCGCGTAAAAGGCGGGGCGCACGCTGCCCGTAAGCAGCTGCTGGTAGACGGTGGCCTGCAAGCTGAGCCGGGAGGCCTCCTTGGGATCGTCTATACGGATGCGCCGCGCGATGGCATCGAGCTCGGCCTGAGCCTGCGGCACGGTAACGCCGGAGCGCAGTTTGCCGACAGTCTTGATGAAGTTCCATCCGCGGGTCTTCAGCATGAGCGGCGTCGGCTGCAGCGGCAGCCACAGACCGTCCTCCATCTCGGAGGTGCCCTGGTCCGGAAAGTGGAACGTCTCCGGCATGACCCCGACGATGGTCTTGGGCAGCCCGTCGATCTTGACCGTGCGGCCTACCACGCTGGGATCAGCATGAAAGTTGTGCCGCCACAGGCTTTCAGAGAGCAGCGCCACCTGTGCGCCGCCGGTCTGCCCCTCGGCCTGGGTAAACACGCGCCCCAGCATGGGCGCGACCCCGAGCATGGGGAACGTGTTGGGCGTGACCCGTACCGCTATAACCGACTTGGCCCCTTGCGCATTCTCCATCACGCCCAGGTCGGGGAGATAGCCCGCGACCGCCTCAAATGTCTGCGCCTGGTCGCGAATATCGCGATAGTTGAGCCACGAGGTCGACGAGAACGAAGGCACCTCCTCGCGCGGGCCGATGTAGGTTAACCGGTCCGAATGCGCATACGGCAGCGGCCGCAGCAGCACGCTTTCGAGCACCGCATACAGCGCGGCGTTGGACCCGATGCCGAGCGCCAGCGTCAGCACCGCCAGCGCCGTAAGCCCCCGCGCCGCCCACAGCTGCCGCAGCGCATACCTCAAATCCTGAGAAAAACTCTCCATCCCCGCGCTCCGGGCCTCGAAAGGGCACACATTCCACCGCGCCGCCAACCGCGGCGCCGCTATCCCGCAACCATAAAGCAATTACCGCCCCGGGAGAATAGCGTTCTGCCACCGTTACACTCAGTTCGAGCGCCGCGGGCCGCCTCCAGTGAATACCAGACGCCAGTCCGTAATCGCTGAAGGAGAACCATGAACCGAGCCACGCCAGCCACGCGAAGCAGCCCGATGCGTTCGGCCGGCCTGATCCTGCTTGCTCTCTGCACGCCGCTGCTTTGCTGCGCCCAGGCTGGCGGCGCAGCCGCGCGGACGCAGCCGGACTTCGGGGAGAATACGCTCATCTTCAGCCCGTCGATGCCCGCCTCAGCCATCCAGGCGAAGATCGACAAGGTCTACTCGATCGAGCGCCGCAACGAGTTCGGCCCCCAACGCTACGCGCTGTTGTTCCTGCCGGGGGAGTACAAGGTGAATGTCCCGATCGGGTTCTACACGCAGGTGCTCGGCCTCGGCGCTTCACCCGACGCGGTCCACATCGCCGGCAATGTGCATGCCGACGCAAGCGCGCCCCATAACAACGCCACCACGACGTTCTGGCGCGCCGCCGAAGGCTTTTCGGTCTCTCCTGCCGGCGGCACCATGCAGTGGGCCGTCTCGCAGGCGGCGCCGTTTCGCCGCATGCACGTGCGCGGCAGCATGGTTCTCAACCAGGACCACGGATGGGCCAGCGGGGGCTGGATGGCCGACGACCGGATCGACGGCACGGTCGATTCCGGAACCCAGCAGCAATGGTTCGCGCGCAATACCGAGTGGGGCCGCTGGACCGGCGCCAACTGGAACATGGTCTTCGTCGGCGACGCGCATGCGCCCGCGGACACCTGGCCCGAGCCGCCCAACACCGTCGCCGCGACGACACCGGTCGTCCGCGAGAAGCCCTTTCTCGAGGTCGATGCAGCCGGCCGGTACAGCGTCCGCGTGCCCGCCCTCGCCCGCGACAGCACGGGCATCACCTGGCGCTCCGGCGCAACGCCGGGGCGGTCGATTCCCCTCAGCCGCTTCTATCTCGCCCACCCCGGCGACACCGCCGCGGCTATCAACGCCCAGCTCGCGGGCGGCAAAAATCTTCTGTTGACGCCCGGGATCTACGATTTGACCGAGCCGATCCAAGTGACGCACCCCGATACGGTATTGCTGGGACTCGGCTTCGCGACGCTCAAGCCGGTCCGCGGCACCGCGGCCATGATCACCGCGGACGCCGGCGGGATCATCCTCGCCGGTCTGCTGTTCGACGCCGGTCCGGCCGAGTCGCCCGTGCTGCTCGCCGTGGGACCGAAAGGCAGCCAGAACAAGCACGCGAACAATCCCACCTCCCTGCACGATGTCTTCTTTCGCGTAGGCGGCGCGGGCGCGGGGCGCGTGCAGATCAATCTCGAAGTCAACAGCAGCGATACGATCATCGACCACACCTGGATCTGGCGCGCCGACCACGGCTCCGGCGTCGGCTGGAACGTGAACCCGAGCGCCAACGGCCTGGTCGTGAACGGGGACAACGTCACGGCCTACGGCCTTTTCGTCGAGCATCACCAGCAGTTCCAGGCGCTGTGGAACGGAGACGGCGGCCGCACCTATTTCTACCAGTCCGAGATCCCCTACGACCCGCCGACCCAGGCCAGCTATGCGAGCGCCCCCGGCACCGACGGCTGGGCCTCCTACAAGGTCGCCGACTCGGTGGCGAGCCACCAGGCCTGGGGCCTCGGCATCTACAGCGTCTTCACCAATCCGAACATCGTGCTGACCCGCGCCATCGAAGCCCCGCCGAAACCCGGCGTCCGCTTCCGGCACATAACCACGGTCGCGCTCGGCAGCCACGGCGCAATCCTCAACGTGATCGACAACCAGGGCGGCTCCACCTCCATGCACCCGCGCGTCACGCCCAGGCTCACCGCCTTCCCCTAACCCGTCCGGCTTTGAGTTCGTTCCGCAGCGATGAGCCAGCTTCGAATTAGTGCAACTCGACCAGGATTATGTCGATGCTGTGGTCGGGATCGTGGCTATCTGTTCGAGGGCGTCGCCATAGAGTAAGTATGCACATGGAATGATGCCCGTGCACAAGTTTCCTCCAATTGTGAATCAGCGCTTGTATGGATCGTTCTCCCGCGTGACAGGATGCGTCGGGAGCGGCTCCGCGCCGAAGGTTTGGTCAGCAACGTGGCCCATCCAACTCATCACCCAAATGCCCCCTAGCGAGTTAAGGTTATCCACATCGCGTATGAAGAGAGCTGGCGTTGTGTTAGTTACTTCGTAGTCCTTCGCCAGGAACGATACTTGCTTGCCCTCGTCCAGGAAGAAATAGCCACCCCCACGGTCATACATGCCTCCAATCTTAGGATCGTTCAGCGCGACATCAACCTGCTTTTCATACTTTGCGCGGTCTGGCCAGTCCTTTTCATCGGAGTGCACGATATAGACCCGCGCCTGGAGAACGTCTCGCTGTGGGAAGTAGTGAAAGCCGAAGTCTCCAAACGACCAATCGTTGTCAGAGTCAAGTGTCTGGTGCAAAGCGTCGTGCGCACCCACATGCTTGGCATATGCGGCTACAAGTGCCTGCGCCTTGGCACGTCCACTGCTATCAGATGCATTCACTTTATCTAACCCTCCGGTCCACCACCACGCCAGCAAGACGGCAACTGCAAAGGTGCAGATTGCCAAATAGAAACCGGTTTTCGATTTAGTTGCCATCCGCAGAGCAGCCTCCATTCATTTTGCGCGCAGCGTTAAGGTACGTCGTGTCCATGTCATGATATCGTGTCAAAGCCTCTGGTGGCATATTGCTGACCGTCGTAGGAGGATAGCCGGGATACGTCGTTATTTTGTTCAACTGTTGCAGTTGCGCTGAATTAAGGATTGTCGGGTCTGCTGCTCCCGGGCTGCCCTCAAAGCGAATCACCTTCTGAGTCGGCCCGGTGTGGCCCGCATCCCAGGATGGATCATCGCCGAGACCCGTCTCAGCGGGAGTGAAGTCCTGGACGTTGATGAAGTGCTGCCCGCTCATCGCTGGAGGCCAACTTTGGGCGGCGGAGCCAAAGCTGTTCACTTGTACGCCGGTTACACCGGGGGTGTATCCGGCTCGTTTCAGTCTAGCGTTGGCATCATAAGAAGCAAGACTTGCAATCGCCCCGCCTTGGCTGTGAGCCCATATTTCTGGCGGGTTATCATCTCGAACCGAGTTAGCGATCACGTCCGACATGGAATCCACCGCCGGGTTCCTACCATCATGAACAGCGAAAGGCCTACCAGCCCGCGCTTTGTCGATCAGGTTGCGGTCATCCCTGGACTGAAGCAGGTCATCCCATGCGCCCTCGGTCGCATTATGCACACCAAGCACCTCGGCGCAGCTCTGGTTGGCGATCCGCTGCAAGGTGACGCACTGCGCCGCCTTATCCGTGCGGATGCCGTTGACATAGACGATGCGCTTCGGTGCTTGCCCCGTCGCGCGACGCGCCTGACAGCACTTGCTGTCGGAGCTATAAGAACTAATCCACGCACTCTTAATCTGCGCGTCGGACAGGTGCTGCCCTGGCTGCTGTTTCTGAGTCAACGGCTCACACCCTTTTCCGATCAGACAGCCGTCATATGCGCTGTCCTTGGGCTTCGGTGCAGGTACGGGAGCAGCGGCCACAGGGAGCGGGTAAGCGGCCTGCACAAACGTAGGCTGTGTTAACGCAGCAGCTACAGTGCTCTCCTCCCCCCACGTCCCGTGAAAAATACTTACTCCGCACATGCACCCGCCCCTCGGGCGCCGACAGCACAATATCCCCGTCCGAGTGCAGCGTCGCCAGCTCGCGCCCGGTCGCGGCGCTCTTCTCCGTCATTGACAGCGACGTGCGGCTCGGCGTCGCCACCACCACCGTCTCCTTCCCCGGCGTGTCCACCATCTGCATCCGGTTGCCGCTCTTGGTCACGATGCGTTTCACATCGTTCGCCGCGATGTCCCCCGAGCCGCCCAAGAACTCATCGCGCGGCGCCTGCTGCACCCCGTTCCAGGTCGAGCCCAGAATAATCGGCCGCTCCGGGTCGCCGTCCTCGAAGCCCACCGCGACCTCGTCGCCCACCTCGGGCATGAACATAAACCCGCGCTCCGGCCCCGCGTGCGGCGCCACCATCCGCGCCCAGTGCGCCGCGCCCTCCGTCTGCCAAAAGAATTGCACCCGCACCCGGCCCATCTTCTTCGGGTCGTTGTGGTCGACGACACGCGCCGGAACCACGCCCTGCAGATCGCGCTGGGGCGGCGGCTTCGGGTTGCGATACTGCTTCCACGGCGTGCAGGTGAAGGCATTGCCGTAGCCCTCCGGCGTCCAGCGGTGCTCCACCCGCGTCAGCCCGTACATGCCCGCTGGCTCCAGCGTACCCTCTAGTTCGACCGTGTTTCCAGCTTTCAACTCTTGGCATCGGCTCTCGCCCGTGGCCGTCACGCTCGAGCCCATCGAGCGCTCCGCCTCGTCCTCCAGCTGCTGCCGGTAGTCCGCAAGCGTCATCGCGCGCGAGCGCTGCGGCTCGAAGCCCGACGGCAGCACGCTCGCCGATGCACTCTGCACCGCGCTCACAGTTGCTGCCACAGAGGAGTAAAACTGCGGCTGCTTGGCAACCGCTAGAAACGTACCGCTCGCCATCGCATGGTGGTCGTAGTGCGCGCCGCTGTAGCTCGCCGGGGCCAGCCGGGAGCGCACCTTGAATCCGGTCAACCCAGTCTTGCCGCGCCACCCAAGCGTGCCGCCGGGCTGGAAACCATTCCATATCTCCAGCCCGGCCGCGTTCGGACGCATCCAGCCGCCGTAGTCATCCACGATCCGGTTCAGGAAGCTGAAATCCGTCTCGCCATACTGCACATAATTGAGCGGCTTGCGCGCCGGTACGTTCACTGACGCGGCCAGCCCGGCATACCCGCAGACCTTTGCCGCAACCGCCGCCAGGTCCTGCTCGGCGTAGTACTGGTTGCGCTCGGCAAGGTCGAGATTGTAAGTCGCCGAGACCGCGACCAGCCGCGCGGAGTAACTGCCCCAGGCCTCGTTCAGCAGCTCCACCCGCAGGATGAACCCGGTGAAGTGCACATGCTCCACCCCGTCCGGGTCGATAGTGCGCACCTGCACCGGGAGCCCGATCAGTGCGTCTATAGGAACCGGCTCATCCGAGGTCTGGCGGCAGACTACCGTGCACCACCAATGATTGTTCAGCTCCTGGATGACATCGACGGAGGAAAGCAGCTCACCCGCGAGCAAACCGTCGCCAACCTGGATGTTGGGAAGCTGCACGGGAGATTCCTCCGGAGAGGGGGATGGGTGAACACCCTGAGTTTATCTCATCTCCTCCTCCCGCAAACCCGTTGTAATACTCCCTTTGCGTTGTAATGTTTTTTGCGCCCAGAGCCCCGCATCGGGCGGATTATACGGGCTATACGGGAGGGGCCGTAAAGCACTAACCCCCACCATTAGCAGAGTTTAGCTTTAGAATCAGTAGTTTAAGGAATGTTATGGCGGAGAGACAGGGATTCGAACCCTGGGTGCCCTTGCGAGCACGCCGCCTTTCCAAGGCGGTACATTCAACCACTCTGCCATCTCTCCAGCCTGCCCATGAATCTATCACAGCGCCGCCACTTGCTCAGCGCGAAACGGGAGGCGTTCGCGCGCGCCTGAAAACGCATCCCTACCAGGCAGGCGCTCCAGGTTGCCGCCGTTCCGCGCCATCTCCGGCAGGCAATCTGTGTGCGTGTCCCTCGTGCGATCGAACGCACGGGTGATGAGGAGAATGCGCGTGCCCCAGCTTAGCCCGGACCTGCTCCAGAAAATGCATGCCTACTGGCGTGCCGCCAACTACCTGACCGTCGGACAGATATATCTACAGAACAATCCCCTGCTCGATCGCCCGCTCACCCCTGCCGACATCAAGCCGCGTCTGCTGGGCCACTGGGGCACGACCACCGGGCTCAACTTCCTCTACACCCACCTGAACCGCATCATCTGCGAGCACTCCGCCGACATGATGTTCATCATGGGCCCGGGGCACGGCGGGCCGGGCTTCGTCGCGCAGACCTATCTTGAGGGCACCTACACCGAGATGTACCCGAACGTGGAGCGCAGCAAGGACGGCATGAAGCTGCTGTTCCGGCAGTTCTCCTGGCCGTACGGAATCCCGTCGCACGCCGCGCCCGAGACGCCCGGCTCGATCCACGAGGGCGGCGAACTGGGCTATTCCCTGCTCCACGCTTACGGCGCCGCGTTCGACAATCCGGACCTGATCGTGGCCTGCGTGGTGGGCGACGGCGAAGCGGAGACCGGGCCGGCCGCGACCAGCTGGCACTCCAACAAGTTTCTGAACCCGAAGACCGATGGAGCAGTGCTGCCCATCCTCCATCTGAACGGCTTCAAGATCGCCAACCCGACGGTGCTGGCGCGCATTCCCGAGGAGGAACTGCTGCAGCTGTTCCACGGCTACGGCTATGCGCCGGTGATCGTCTCCGGCGATGAGCCGATGGAGATGCACCAGAAGACAGCCGATGCGCTGGATAAGGCGTATGCCGACATTCGCGCCATCCAGCAGAAGGCGCGCGCTGACAAGAACACGAGCAAGGCCCCAGGCAAGGCGGCGAAAGAGAAGGAGTTCCCCGACAACCGCCCGCGCTGGCCGATGATCATCTTCCGCTCGCCGAAAGGCTGGACCGGCCCGAAGGAGGTCGACGGCAAGAAGATCGAGGGCACCTGGCGCGCCCACCAGGTGCCGCTCGAAGAGGTGCGCACCAACCCCGAGCACCTGCGCATGCTGGAGGAGTGGATGCGCTCCTACAAACCGGAGGAGCTGTTCGACGAGCAGGGCCAGTTCCGCAAGGAGTATGCCGACATCGCGCCCAAGGGCAAGCTGCGCATGGGCATGAACCAGCACGCGAACGGCGGGCTGCTGCTGGCGCCGCTCGAAATGCCCTCGTTCGAGGAATACGGCGTCAAGATCGATGCGCCGGGCGCGACCCAGGCCGAGGCGACGCGCGTGCTGGGCGGCTACCTGCGCGACGTGATGAAGGCCAACCTGCACAGCCGCAACTTCCGCGTCTTCGGCCCGGACGAGACCGCCTCCAACCGTCTGGAGGCGATCTATCAGGTCACGCCCAAACGCTGGGACGCGCTCTACGAGGATGTGGACGAGAACCTCTCGCTCGACGGCCGGGTGATGGAGGTTTTGAGCGAGCATATGTGCGAGGGCTGGCTTGAAGGCTACCTGCTGACCGGGCGCCACGGCTTCTTCTCCTGCTACGAAGCTTTCATCCACATCATCGATTCGATGTTCAACCAGCACGCCAAGTGGTTGAAGGTATGCCGCGACATTCCCTGGCGCAAGCCCATCGCGTCGCTCAACTACCTGCTGTCGTCGCACGTGTGGCGGCAGGACCATAACGGCTTCTCGCACCAGGACCCCGGCTTCATCGACCACGTGGCCAGCAAGAAAGCCGACACGGTCCGCATTTACCTCGCGCCCGATGCGAACTGCCTGCTCTCGGTCGCCAACCACTGCCTGCGCAGCCGCAACTACGTCAACCTGATCATCGCGGGCAAGCAGCCGGCGCCGGTATGGCTCAGCATGACGGACGCGGTGCGCCACTGCACGGCGGGGCTGGGCGTGTGGGCCTGGGCCTCGAGCGACGGCAGCACCGGCCCCGACGGCGCGGGGACGCCGGGCCAGGAGTGCGACGTGGTGATGGCCTGCGCGGGCGACGTGCCGACCATGGAATGCCTGGCCGCGGTGTCGATCCTGCACCACCGCTTCCCTGCTCTGCGGGTACGGGTCATCAATGTCGTCGACCTGTTCACGCTGCAGCGGCCGAGCGAGCACCCGCACGGCATTGCTGACGAAGACTTCGACCGCTTGTTCACGAAGGACAAGCCGGTCATCTTCAACTATCACGGCTACCCGGCGCTGGTGCACTCGCTGGTGAACGGCCGCACCAACGAGCACAACTTCCACGTGCACGGCTATCGTGAGGAAGGCACCACGACCACGCCATTCGATATGTGCGTGCTGAACCACATCGACCGCTTTACCCTGGTGCTCGACGTGGTGCGCCGCACCCCCAAGCTGGCTGCGCAGATGGCGGCGGCCGAGCAGATCCACTCCGAAAAAATGCAGCAGCACAAGCTCTACGTCTCCGAGCACGGCGAGGACATGCCCGAGGTGCGCGACTGGGTGTGGGGCGGCAAGCGCGACGGCGGCGAGCTGGCGGAGGAAACCGGCGGGGACAACGCATGAGCGCCTCGCCGGGCACCGCCAGTGCTGACGCGATCCTGGTCCTGAATTCGGGATCATCCTCGCTCAAAGCCGGCCTGTTTGTGCCGAGTATGCAGGGCGATGGGCAGGCGAACTTCGCCGGCGAGCGCGTCGTGCTCGCGGCCGAGGCCAGCGGCATCGGCCAGGGCGGCGGCACGCTTTCCATCCAGGGCGCCGATGGCAAGCAGCTGGCCTCGACCGGCCACGCGCTCGGCACGCAGCAGGAGGCGCTGGTTTCGATCGCCGCCGCCTTGAAAGAGCATGCCGGCGAGCCGCGCGCCATTGGCCACCGCATCGTCCACGGCGGTCCGAAGCTGCGCCAGCACACGCTGCTCACACCGGCAGTGCTCCAGACGCTGCGGCAGTCTATCCACTACGCGCCCCTGCACCTGCCCGGCGCGCTCCAGCTGGTCGAGCAGGCCGGCGCGCTCTACCCGCGGGTGCCGCAGGTCGCCTGCTTCGACACCACCTTCCACCGGACGATGCCCCCGGTCGCCCGGCGGCTGCCGATTCCGGAACAGTTTGCCGCCGAAGGCGTCGAGCGCTACGGATTCCACGGTCTCTCGTATGAGTCGCTGGTGGCGCAGCTGCGCGCCGAACCGGCCCGGCTGCCCGACCGGATCGTGCTCGCGCATCTCGGCAGTGGGTCCAGCCTCTGCGCTGTCCACCGGGGCTGTTCCATCGACACCACCATGGGCCTGACCCCGGCCGGCGGCATCCCCATGGCCACTCGCACCGGCGACATCGATCCCGGAGTGCTGTTCTTTCTAGCCCGCGCCGGCCGTCTCTCTGTCGATGCGCTGGAACAGCTGGTCAACCACCAGGCCGGCCTCGCCGCCATTGCCCAGGGCAGCGGCGACATGCAGCAGCTTGAGAAAGCGAGGAACGATCCGGATGCGAGCGCCGCCGCGCGGGCCAAAGCCGCCCTGGCCTTCGCCATCTTCGCCACCGCGATCGCCAAGCAGATCGCCGCACTCACCGTTTCGCTCGCGGGACTCGATCTGCTGGTCTTCTCGGGCGGCATTGGCGAGCACAGCGCTCCGCTGCGGGCCGCCGTTCTCGATCGTCTGGCCCCGTTCGGCGTCCGCTTCGACCCGGATGCCAACGCCAGGCACGCCGCCAACATCGAGACCCAGGCGAGCAAGGTGCCCGTGCGCATCCTGCCCGCGGAGGAGGACTTGGTGATCGCCGCACACACACGGCGCATCCAAAGATCGACGATTGCTCGCTGACCGGCGGCTCTGCTTTTCCCGGTCCTACAACTTTCGAGCTACCCGGCAGGTGCTTTCTTCAGCCAGTCTTCATCCTTGCCAGATATTCTGAAGCCGGCAGTCTTTTACACCAACGCAACCAAAGGGCTCCGTTTGCAGCAATCCACCATGCGCCTGCTTCACGTCATCCACGACCTTGCGCCTGCCGGAGGCGGCCCGGCAGAAAACCTGCTCCAGTTGGCGCACGGCTACCGGGAGGTGGGCGTTGACCTCGAAGTCCTCTCGCTCGATGCTCCAGACGCCTCGTATCTTGACCGCTATCCCTTTGCAATTCACGGGTTTGGACCCGCAACCTCAACGTTTGGGTACGATCCTGCGGCGCGTGTGTGGCTTCAGAAACATGCCCGGGACTACACCGCCATCCTGGTGGACGGCTTGTGGCAATACCCGGGCGTGACCGCCCGCTCCAGCGCCCAGGCCGCGGGTGTCCCCTACTTTGTGTTTCCCCACGGCATGCTCGATCCCTGGTTCCGCCGCCGCTATCCCCTCAAGCACTGGAAAAAACAGCTTTTCTGGTGGACTTCGCAGTACCGAACGCTGCGCGATGCCGATCGCGTGCTGTTTACGACCGAAACCGAGCGGGAGCTCGCCCCCAAGACCTTCTGGCCGCACCAGTGGCGGAGCGCGGTGGTGCCGCTCGGGACCAGCCGCCCCGCGGGCGACCCGGACCAGCAGCGTGCGGCCTTTTACGCACTCTGCCCCGAACTCAAGGGCCGTCGCTTTCTCCTGTTCCTCAGCCGCATTCACGAGAAAAAAGGCTGCGACCTGCTGGTCCAGGCGTTCTGCCGGATCGCGGAGGCGCACCCGGATGTGGACCTTGTCCTGGCCGGCCCCGACCCGGATGGTCTGCGTCCGGGCCTGGAAACGATCGCGCGGGAGAAGGGCTTTGCCGCGCGCATACACTGGCCCGGCATGGTCCAGGGGGACGCCAAGTGGGGAGCTTTCCGCGCGGCCGAGGCGTTTGTGCTGCCCTCGCACCAGGAAAACTTCGGCATCGCCATTGCCGAGGCCATTGCCTGCGGCCTGCCGGTGCTGATCTCAAACAAGATCAACATCTGGCACTATGTCACCGAGGACGGCACCGGACTGGTCGAAGATGACACCGAGGCCGGAACGCTTCGCCTACTCGAAGGCTGGTTTGCGCTGAGCCCTGCCGAGCGCGCCGCCATGACCGCACGCACTGCCGCCTCCTTTGAGAAGCGCTTCTCCATGCGCAACTGCGCCGCATCCATCCGCGCGCTGGTGGAAGCAGCCTTGGCGGAACGCCGCGATCCGCGAAAAGCCAACCAAAGCCTTGTCGCCCAGTAAGCCGCGTGCGGGCGCGCCAATTCTCTGCCGAGCTGCCCAGCGCTCGCCTTTACGGCGCCAGCATCGACCAGGCTTCATAGGCCAGCAGCGCCGCGATGCCCAGCCCTGCGTTGAAAAAGAGCGCGACCCGCAATCCCAGGAAAATACCCGGCGTCGGCTCCAGGTCCGCCTCTCGTGCGGCGCTATGCTCCTTCACCGGCTGGCTCTTCAGCAGCGCGTCGAGATTGCTGTGCCGCGGCTGCCTGCTGGGTCCGTGCGCTGGAGTGGAGGGGCGGATCGGGAGTGTGGAAGGCATGGACGCGGGGCTATTCTTGTGCGTGCCGGCATCGGGGTGCGCGTGGGGTACCAAGGCTGTCTGCATGGGGTTTGGTTCCTTTCCGTCCTCGACTCTATCGGCGGCCGGCCGCCCCGCCGCGAGCCATTCACCTCGAAAAATTCACCCTGACCTGTTCTGGGACGAGCACCCTCCCGAAGTCCCAAATCGGTCCCGCCCTTTCCGCCCTCCGCCCGTCCCTAAGGTCCTGCGCGAGACTCGCGTTCATGCCGGTGAAACCGTTCCCTAGGCTTCCTTGACGCCCCGCAGGCAGCCTTCTAGATTGAAGGGAGACCACGGATACAGGTGACTGCCTCTTGACCTCCGCTCCGCACTATTTCTGGAACTACCTGCCGCTGCTGATCCAGGTGCTCATCGCGACCGCCATGGGCTGCGGCATGGCCACCGGCTCGTGGATCATCGGCAAGCGCAACGCGAGCAAGGCCAAGCTGGCCGTCTACGAGTCCGGCATCCCGGTCGAGGGCGACGCGCGCGGACGGTTTTCCGTCCGCTTCTATATGGTCGCGATGATGTTCATCCTCTTCGACGTCGAGGCAGTTTTCATGCTGCCCTGGGCGGTCATCTACCGCCAGCTGCCCGCCATCACGGGTTCGCGCCTGTTCGGCTTCTGGGAGATCCTGGTGTATCTCGGCTTCGTCATGGTCGGGTTCTTCTACATCTGGAAAAAAGGCATCCTCGACTGGTCGTCGGACAAGGCGGACCTGTAATCATGTCCACCACTATGCCTGCTGGCCTGCTCGATAAAGACGCCGTTCTCACCCAGATGTCTTCGAACCACGCCGTTGCCTCGCTGGGCCCGGATATGATCCGCGACGCGAAGTTCGACCGCGGCGAACTGACCCTGACCGTGGCCCCGGAAAACATCCGCGAGGCCGCCCGCACCGTGCAGCAGGCCGGCTACAACTTTCTCGAGGACGTAACCGCGGTGGACTGGCTGCCGGCCGAGCCCCGCTTCCAGGTCACCTACCATATTGTTTCGTACTCCTTTAAAGAGCGGGTCCGGCTGCGCATCTTCGTCGACTCGGTGGTCGGCGGCGCGGACTCGATCGTGCCCGTGTGGCCTTCCGCCGACTTCTACGAGCGCGAGGTCTTCGACCTGTTCGGCATCCGCTTTCATGGCCACCCCAACCTGCGCCGCATCATGATGCCCGACGAGTTCGAAGGCCACCCGCTGCGCAAGGATTTCCCCGTGGAGGGATACCGCTGAAGTATTTCTCCCATATTGCTTGTAAGCCAACTGCAGCCCACGTGGCTTTTCCTTTAAGAAAAGCCACCTCGAAGAAATCTCAAGCCCGCAACATCGTGGGAGAAGTGCTTTCATGAGCCAGTTCACTGAAACCGCATCGCTGATCGCGCCCCGCCCCGAGGACCCGACCAAAGACAAGACCATGATCCTGAACATGGGCCCGCAGCACCCGTCGACCCACGGGGTGCTGCGCCTGGTGGTCGAGATCGACGGCGAAACGGTGCTACGCCTGGTGCCCGACATTGGGTACCTGCATACTGGCATCGAGAAGACCTGCGAGGCGAAGTTTTACCAGCAGGTGGTCCCGCTCACCGACCGCATCGACTACCTGTCCCCCATGAGCAACAACCTGTGCTACTGCCTGGCTGTCGAGAAGCTGCTGCGGATTGAAATTCCCGAGCGGGCGCAGTGGCTGCGGGTGATGCTCAATGAGCTGACCCGGTTGAACTCGCATCTGGTGTGGTTGGGTACGCATGCCATGGATATCGGCGCGTTGACGGTATTTCTTTACTGTTTTCGTGAGCGCGAAGATGTTTTACGCATTTTCGAGCATGTCGCCGGCCAGCGCATGATGACCTCCTACTTCCGCATCGGCGGGGTGTCGCTCGAGCCGCCGCTGGACTTCTTCGCCATGGTGCAGAAGTTTATCAACCGCATGCCGTCGAAGATCGACGAGTACCAAAACCTGCTTACCGGCAACCCCATCTGGGTCGACCGGCTCCAGGGCGTCGGCCATCTGAGCGCCGAGGACGCAATCGCGCTCGGCGTCACCGGGCCGCCGCTGCGCGCCTCCGGCGTCGACTGGGACCTGCGCCGCGACATGCCCTACTCGGGCTACGAGAAGTTCCAGTTCAAGGTGCCCATCTCGAATGGCTGCGACGTCTGGGCGCGCTACGTCATCCGCCTCGAGGAAATGCGCGAGTCGGTCAAGATCATCCAGCAGACCCTCGACGGCATCCCCGACGGTCCGGTCACCGCTGACGCGCCGAAGATCGTGCTGCCCGACCGCGAAAAGATGAAGACCGAGATGGAGTCGCTCATCTACCACTTCAAGATCGTGACCGAGGGCTTCCCCGTGCCGGCCGGCGAGGTCTACCAGGCCATCGAGTCGCCGCGCGGCGAGATGGGCTACTACATCGTCGCGGACGGCACCGCCAAGCCCTACCGCGTGCACATGCGCAACCCCTCGTTCGCCACCCTGCAGGCGCTCGAAACCATGTGCAAGGGCCGCCTGCTCGCCGATGTGGTCGCGGTCATCGGATCGATCGACATCGTACTGGGCGAAATTGACCGGTAACTCGACCGACAAGGCCGCGCGCGAGGAGCTGTGGATCTCTTTCCGCTCGCTGCTGCAGGCCTACCTCGCGGCTGCGACTGCGGGAACCGAAATTCCGCAGGCGCTGGTGGTCGAACCGCAGCCGCGCCAGCTGCAGATTGTGGCCTCCACGCACACGGTCACGCTCGAAATGCGGCCTGAAACCGGCGAGGGCTACTGGGCGGTGTACAAGCAGGCAGCGCTGCTCGACGAAGGCGCGTTCCGCCTGCACCTGGACGCGCGCTTCGAGTGGAGCGGCAAGCCCGGACTGCTGGAGATGGATGCGGTCGCGGAGGCATTGGCTACACTGGTTCTGACGTAAACGTGAGGCAACGGGCGTGAATACAGCTGAACCAACACGCGAGCCAATGCCGAACGCCTCGCAATTGCGCGATATGGAAGCACGCATCGAGGCGCTTGAAGACGCAGCACGCCGGGAGCGTTACGCTGAGATAGAAAAGCGCATCGCCAGACTCGGATCACACAGATATCGCGGCGCAGCCGGGTAGAGGGAAGCTAAAGGACGATGAGCACACAAACAACAATTTTCTCGCCGGAACTGGCAACACGGCTCGACCGCCTGGTCACGCTGTACCCGGTCAAGCGCTCCGCGCTGATCCCCATGCTGCTGTACGCGCAGGATGAGGTCGGCTACTGCTCGGAGGCGGTCATCCGCGAGTCGGCCGAGCGGGTCGGCATCACCGAACTCGATGTGCGCAACGTGCTTTCCTACTACTCCATGCTGCGCACCAAACCGGCCGGCAAGTTCAACATCCAGGTCTGCACCAACATCTCCTGCATGCTGCGCGGCGGCTACGAAATCCTTGAGCACTGCAAGCAGAAGCTCGACATCCACGAGAACAAAGGCGTCTCGAAAGACGGGCTGTTCTCGGTCGAGGAAGTCGAGTGCATCGGCGCCTGCTGCTGGGCGCCGGCGGTGCAGGTCAACTACGATTACGTCGAAGACGTAACCCCCGCGTCGATGGACGCGGCCATCGCCAAGTACGCCGCACAAGCGCGCGTGCAGTAAGGCGCCGCAGCAGCACACGTTTGAACGGAGGCACCATGTTTCTGGTTTCGCATCCTGACGAAGTCAAGGTCATCTCGTTTCGCTTCGGCCAGGGCGCTGAAAAGATCGACAAGTACATCGAGCTCGGCGGGTACGAGCAGGCGCGGCGCGCCATCGACATGGGCCCCGAAGTCATCATCAACGAGATGAAAGCCTCGAACCTGCGCGGCCGCGGCGGCGCCGGCTTTCCCACCGGCCTCAAGTGGTCGTTCGTACCCAAGACATCCGAGCGGCCGAAGTACATCCTGGTCAACGGCGACGAGAGCGAGCCCGGCACCTGCAAGGACCGGCCTATCTGCGAGTACGACCCGCACTCCATCATCGAAGGCACCATCATCGCGGGTCTCGCGACCGGCGCGAAAATGGGCTTCATCTACATGCGCGGCGAGTACCGCTACCTGCTCGACATCATGGACAAGTGCATCGCCGACGCCTACGCGAAAGGCTTCCTGGGCAAGAACATCTTCGGCATGGAAGGCGTCGACTTCGACTGCATGTCGCACACCGGCGCCGGCGCGTATGAGGTCGGCGAGGAGTCGGCGCTGATGGAGTCGCTCGAAGGCAAGCGCGGCATCCCGCGCATCCGGCCTCCCTTCCCCGCCGTGGTCGGCCTGTACGGCGGACCCACGGTCATCAACAATGCCGAGACCATCGCCAGCGTGCCGCATGTGCTGCGCCTGGGCGGCGCCGAGTACGCGAAGATCGGCACCGAGCGCAACGGCGGCACGCGGCTGTTCGGCATCTCCGGCCACGTCAACAAACCCGGTGTGTACGAGCTGCCCATGGGCTACTCGCTCAAGAAAGCCATCTACGAGGTCGCGGGCGGCATCCTCGGCTGCAAAAAGCTGAAGGCCGTCGTCCCCGGCGGATCGTCCACGCCGATCTTGAAGGCCGACGAGATCGATGTCGGCATGGACTTCGACCAGCTCGCGAAGGCCGGCACCATGCTCGGCTCGGCCGGCGTCGTCGTTCTCGACGAAACAGTCTCCATGGTCGAGTTCGCGCTGCGCACCATCGCCTTCTACCGTCACGAGAGCTGCGGCTGGTGCATCCCCTGCCGCGAGGGCACGGACTGGCTGCAGAAGACGATTTCGCGCGTGTACCGCGGGCAGGGTGTGTCGAAGGATCTCGATAACATCAAGTATCTGGCCGAGAACATGATGGGCCGCACCTTCTGCCCGCTCGGCGACGCGGCGGCGATGCCGACTATCGGCTTTATCACTAAGTTCCGCGACGAGTTCGAGGCGTTCCTGAGCGAGAACCCGCAGACGCCGGGCCTGGTACTCGCGCAGCCGCCGGCTCTGGTGCAGCTCGCGGCGCATTGAAGGCTCGTGCTCAGTGAAAGTTCGAGACTTTCTAAGGATGCTGAAAGATGAAGGCTGGGAGCACACACGAACTACCGGGAGCTATAGACACTTTGAGCATCTGGAGAAGCCGGGCGCAGTCACAATAGCCGGTCATCCGAATGAAGACATTCCAAAGGGGACACTGAAAAGCATGCTGCGGCAGGCCGGATTGGAGAAGCGGTGATGGACATGAGGTACACAGTTATCTACGAGCGCTCGACTACCGGCTACGGTGCCTATGTTCCTGACCTTCCCGGTCTTGGGGTTGTAGCGGCTTCTCTGGAAGATACGAAGCGTCTTATCCGAGAAGGCATAGCCTCGCATATCGCAGTATTGCGAGACCGGGGCGAATTGGTACCCGAGCCAACCTCCTCCGCGGAAGAAATCGATATCCGCATTCCGGCCTAAGGCCGATTGGAACTATGTGCCTGGAAGCGGCGGCACAGAAAGAACACATTATGGCTGACGTAAAAACAGTAACCCTCACCATCGACGGCAAGCAGATCACTTCTCCCGCGGGCACGCTGCTTATCGACGCATGCAAGAACGTAGGCATCGACGTCCCTTCGTTCTGCTATTATCCCGGCCTCTCGCTGCAGGGCGCCTGCCGCATGTGCGTGGTGCGCGTCGAGAAAATGCCGAAGCTGCAGACCGCCTGCACCACGCCGGTCGCCGAGGGCATGATCGTGACGACCGAGAGCCCGGAGATCGCGCAGTCGCGCAAGGGCATTCTCGAGCTGCTGCTGGGCAACCACCCGCTCGACTGCCCGGTGTGCGACGCCGGCGGCCAGTGCGAGCTGCAGGACATGACCTTCAAGTACGGCGCGGCCGAGTCGAACTACACCGAGGTCAAGAACCACCGCGAAGAGCAGCAGTGGTCGCCGGTCGTCTTCTTCGACCGCCCGCGCTGCATTCTCTGCTACCGCTGCGTGCGCGTGTGCGGCGAGGGCATGGATGTGTGGGCGCTCGGCGTGCAGAACCGCGGCGCGGGCTCCGTGATCGCGCCCAACAGGGACGACCACCTGGACTGCGAAGAATGCGGCGCGTGCATCGATATCTGCCCCGTCGGCGCGCTTACTTCCGGGTCGTACCGCTATAAAACCAGACCTTGGGAGATGAACCACACCGCGACCATCTGCACCCACTGCGGCGACGGCTGCAAGACCACTCTCGGCACCCGGCGCGACAACGAGGGCTCCGAAATTGTGCGCGGCGACAACCGCGACAAGAGCGGCATCAACGGCGACTTCTTATGTATCAAGGGCCGTTACAGTTTCGACTTCGCCAACCGCGAGGACCGCATCACCAAGCCGCTGGTGCGCAATGCGGCCGGCAAGCTCGAGCCCGTGACCTGGGAGGTTGCGCTTGACCACGTGGGCAAGCGCCTGCGCGAGGTGCGCGATACACGGGGCGGCCGCGCGATCGGCGTCATCGGGTCGAACCGGACTACCAACGAGGAAAACTATCTGCTGCAGAAGTTTGCCCGCATGGTGCTGGCAACGAACAACATCGACCACCACCGCACCGCGGATTACCCGGCGTTCCTCGCCGCGCTCGGCGGCCAGGCGAACCGCACCGCCAGCCTGCGCGATTTTGAAAAGGCCCCGGCGATGCTGGTGCTCGGCAACGACCCCACCGAGCAGCACCCCGCGCTCGCCTGGAACATCCGCACCAATGTCCGGCTCAACCGCGCCAAGCTCTACCTCGCCAACCACGCCGACATCAAGCTGCGCCGCCAGGCCAAGGCCGCGCTCGAAATCCCGGCGCACGGCTACGGCGCGCTCATCGGCTATCTCGCCGGCCGCGAGTCCGACTTCGCCGCCGATGACACCGCGACCAAGTTTCGCGAGTCGCTGCTGGCCGAGCCGGAACTCGTGATCGCGTTCGGCTCCGAGTTCCGCGGACGCGACCTGCAAGCGCTCGTCGCCTGGACGCTCACGCTGCCCAACGCAAAGCTCGCCGCGCTCGGCGACTACGTCAACTCGCGCGGCGCGGCCGACATGGGCCTGCTGCCCGACTTTTTGCCCGGCTACACACCTGCCGCCGAGGGCGGCGTCTTCGCCGAGGAGTACGGCGCCGCGCTGCCCACCGCCCCCGGCATGAACCTGATCGAAATGATGGATGCCGCCGGCCGCGGCGCGCTCGGCGCGCTCTACGTCGTCGGCGCCAATCCGGTCTCGCGCTACAGCATCGATCCCTCCTCGCTCGCCAACACGTTCATCGTCGTCCAGGACATGTTTCTAACTGAAACCGCCGCGGTGGCAGATGTCGTGCTCCCCGCCGCCTACCTCTACGAGAAGGGCGGCACCGTCACCAATAGCTACGGCGACATCCAGCTGGTGAAAAAGGCAGGCGACACCGCCGGCGTACGCTCGGACTTCGAGCTGATCGTGCGCATCGCCGACAAGATGGGCACGGCCGCGCGCACGCTCGTGCCCTTCGGCAAGGGCCTGCGCGCCGACATGGGCCAGTCCCGCGGCGCGCAGTCGGGCGAGGCCGACCGCCACGCCGTTTGGCTCGCGGCCAACGATTACGAGCCGAAGATGAGCCCGTTCGACCCCTTCGCCACCTTCGACGAGATCCAGCGCCTGGTCCCCTCCTACGCCATCTCGCGCTTCGAGCTGCTCTCGGGCCAGGACAAGCCCGTGCGCACCGACCTCGTCCAGATCGCCGGCTTCCCCGCCGAGCGCGCCGACCTGGTGCTCCCGGCCAACGACACGCTCTTTACATCGGGTACACTTGGGCGATACTCGAGCGTGCTGCACGAGGTGCTCGAAAGCCGCGAAACCACGCCCGAACAGACCGCGGCCGATTAGCGGCGCGTGCTGCGGTAACATCGAATCGAAGCAACACGGAAGGCAGAACGCGTGTCGACGATCCTCATCTTTACCCTGCTGAGCCTCATCAAGATCGCCGTCGTGCTCGGCATCTATCTAACCGCCGTCGCCTACACGGTTCTGCTTGAGCGCAAGGTCGTCGGCCGCATCCAGAACCGCTGGGGCCCTTCGCGCGTCGGCCCCTTCGGCCTGCTGCAGCCGCTCGCCGATGGCCTCAAACTCTTCCTCAAGGAAGACCTGCTGCCTACCGACGTCTATCGCCCGCTCTACATTGCCGCGCCCATCATTGCGCTGGTGTGCGCGCTCACTTCGATTGCCGTCGTCCCCTTCGGCGGCGCCAACAGCTTCCATGGCGTCGAGCTGTTCGACATCGCCGACGTCAACATCGGCCTGCTTATCATCCTCGGCGTCACCTCGGTCGGCGTGTACGGCATCGCGCTCTCCGGCTGGGCTTCGAATAACAAATACTCCCTGCTCGGCTCGCTCCGGGCCAGCGCACAGCTCATCTCCTACGAGCTCGCGCTCGGCCTCTCACTCGTCGGCGTCGTCATGCGCTCCGGCTCGCTGCGCCTACGCGACATCGTCAACGTGCAAGCCACGCACGGGCTCATCAGCTGGAACTTTTTCGGCGGTCTCCAGTTTGTCGCCTTCTTCATCTACCTGATGGCCGCCTACGCCGAGACCAACCGCACGCCCTTCGACCTGCCCGAGGCCGAAAGCGAGCTCGCCGCCGGCTACCATACAGAATATTCCTCGATGAAGTTTGCCATGTTCTTCATGGCCGAGTACGCCAACATGATCACAGTCGCCTGCGTTGCGACGCTGCTCTTCTTCGGCGGCTGGTCCAGCCCCCTCGGGCACCTGCTGCCCGACAATCTCGGCGGCCCCGTCATCGCGGCCGTCCTGCCGCTGTTCTGGTTTGTCGGCAAAGTGTTCCTCTTCCTGTTCCTCTACATCTGGGTGCGCGGCACGCTGCCCCGCTTCCGCTACGACCAGTTGATGGGCTTCGGCTGGAAGTTCCTCATGCCGCTCGCGTTGCTCAACATCATCGCCAGCAGCCTCTGGTTCGCCTGGCGCACGCCGTTCTAACCTGGTGAGCTGTTCATTCCTTGCAGGAAAGCTGTCATCCTGAGCGCAGCGAAGGATCTGCTTTCCAATCGTTTGCGAGACAGCACAAGGTCTCGAAAGCTTTCAACGGACTTCAGCTTTACCGTTCTATCCCTACGCTCCGCAAACTGATTTACAATCAAGCTTCCGCGGTTGCATCCGTTCAACGCGACACACGGGGTCCACAGGCCCTCACCGGAAGCGAGCCGAATACCCAGCGAGTGATCGCGCAAGTGAGTGTGGATCCACCATGTACCTCGTCCTCTTCTTCATCTTCGCCGCTCTCTGCATCGCCGGCGCCCTCAACCTCCTGCTCCAGCGCCATCCCATCAACAGCGCCCTTTCGCTCATCGTCGTCATGACCTCGCTCGCCGTGCTCTACCTGCTGCTCGGCGCCGAGTTCCTCGCCGCCGCGCAGGTTATCGTCTACTCGGGCGCCATCATGGTGCTGTTTACCTTTGTCATCATGCTGCTCAATGCCGGCGAGGAAGACCGCTCGCGCTCCACTAGCCGGGTCGCCTCCGCCGCCGGCTTCCCCGGCGTGGCCGCGCTGGTCTGCCTGCTGTCCTTTGTCTTCCTCTCGGAGAAACTGCACCTCGGCACCAGCCAGCTCGGCGATCAGCTCGTCTCCACTACCGCGCTCGCCCGCGTGCTCTTCCGCGACCTACTGCTGCCTTTCGAGGTCACCTCCGTACTCATCCTCATCGCGATCCTCGGCGCCGTCGCGCTCGCGCGCAAGGAGCAGAGCTAGCATGTCGGTCCCCATCGCCTACTACCTTGTCCTCAGCGCCATCCTATTTTCGATCGGCGTCGGCGCGTTCCTCATCAAGCGCAACATCGTCACCATCTTCATGTCGATCGAGCTCATGCTCAACGCCGTCAATCTCGCTTTCGTCGCGTTCTCGCACCAGCGCCACCAGGTCTCCGGCCAGCTGTTCGTCTTCTTCGTCATGGTGGTGGCCGCGGCCGAGGCCGCCGTAGGCTTGGCCATCATCATCGCGATCTTCCGCGCGCGCAATACGCTCAACGTCGACCAAGTGGACTTGATGAAACTATGAACGGCCATTCTCTCTACCTGCTCTGGATCCCGCTGCTGCCGTTCCTCGGCTTCCTCATCAACGGCACCATCGGCCGCCGCTTGTCGCGCCCCGTCGTCTCCGCCGTCGCGCTGCTCACCACCGGCGGCTCGCTCGCGCTGGTCGCCAACATCCTTCTCCAGTTCCACTCACTCGCCCTGCCGCATATCGAGTACGTAGCTCCCTGGATCATGGCCGGCAGCTTTCACGCCGACTTCGCCTTCTCCCTCGACCAACTCACCATGGTCTTCCTCTGCGTCATCACCGGCGTCGGCTTCCTCATCCACCTTTATTCTGTCGGCTACATGGCGCATGAGGAAGGCTTCTGGCGCTTCTTCGCCTACCTCAACCTGTTCATGTTCTTCATGCTCACCCTCGTGCTGGCCGAGAACTTCCTGCTGCTGTTCGTCGGCTGGGAGGGCGTGGGCCTCGCGTCGTACCTGCTGATCGGCTACTACTTCGACCGCGACTCCGCCGCCAACGCCGGCAAGAAAGCCTTCGTCGTCAACCGCATCGGCGACTTCGGCTTCCTGCTCGCGATGTTCCTCGTCATCCTGCACTTCGGCACGCTCTCATTCCACGTTGTGATGGCCGAGCTCGCCGCGCAGCCCGCGCTGCACGGCGGCTGGCTCACCGCCATTGGGCTCTGCCTGCTGCTCGGCGCCGCCGGCAAATCCGCGCAGATTCCCCTCTACGTCTGGCTGCCCGACGCGATGGAAGGTCCCACGCCCGTCTCCGCGCTCATCCACGCCGCGACCATGGTTACGGCCGGCGTCTACATGGTCGCGCGCGCGCACCCCATCTTCGACCGCAGTCCGTTTGCGCTCGGCACGGTGGCAATTGTCGGCTGCGCCACTGCCTTCTTCGCCGCCACCATCGGCCTCATGCAGACCGACATCAAGCGCGTGCTCGCCTACTCTACCGTCTCGCAGCTGGGCTATATGTTCATGGCCTGCGGCGTCGCCGCCTACTCCTCCGCCATCTTCCACGTCGTCACCCACGCTTTTTTCAAGGCGCTGCTCTTCCTCGCGGCCGGCTCCGTCATCCACGCGCTGAGCGGCGAGCAGGACATGCGCGTCATGGGCGGCCTCTGGCGCAAGATCCCCATCACCTTCTGGACCATGACCGTCGGCGTCATCGCCATCTCCGGCATCCCGCCGCTGTCCGGCTTCTTCTCGAAAGACGAAATCCTCTACCAGACCTTCTCCTCGCCCATGCCGGGCGCGAAGCTGCTCTGGTTCATCGGCCTGGTCACCGCCGGCATCACCGCGTTCTACATGTTCCGGCTCTACTTCCTCACCTTCTTCGGCGACAGCCGCGCGACCCTGGCCCACGCGCATACGCCTGAGCCGACCCACCACGCCGAAGCCTCGAGCGGCATGGCCGAGGCCTCGACCGCGCACGCCGCGCCGCATGCGGCCATCCACTCGCCCGACCCGCACGGCGCGCACGAGCCGCACGAGAGCCCCTGGACCATGCTCGGCCCGCTCGTCATCCTCGCCCTGCTCGCCTTCTTCGGCGGCGCGCTCGGCCTGCCGGGCGAAGGCAACTTCCTGCACAATTTCCTCTCGCCCGTGCTGCGCGTCGCCGGCGCGCCCGAAGCCCGCGAGAACGGCGCCCTCGAAATCACGCTCGCCCTCGTCTCCACCCTCACCGCCCTCAGCGGCTTCGGCCTCGCCTACCTGTTCTACATGCGCCGGCCGGGGCTGCCCGGCGAGCTCGCCACCCGCTATCGCGCCGCCTACCTGCTGCTGCTCGACAAGTACCGCATCGACGAGCTCTACGACGCGGTCCTCGTCCGCCCGCTCATGCTTTTCTCCCGCTACGTGCTCAGCGCCTTTGTCGACGGCGGCATCATCGCCGGAACCGGCTTCGGCCTGGGCGCGGGCGTCAAGGGCCTCGGCTCCGTCGCGCAGCGCATGCAGTCCGGCAATATCCGCTCCTACGCAGGCTGGCTCGCTTTCGGCGCCGCCCTGCTGCTGGTGCTCACCTTCTTTGGCTTTGGAACCCACATGGCGCCGCGCTAGCTTCCCACGTAAGGACACGAACCAGTGCTGAACGATCACATCCTCTCCATCACCATCCTTGTCCCCACGCTGGGCGCGATCCTCATCGCGCTGCTACCGCGCACGGGCAAGCTGGTCCAGTGGTGCGCGCTGGCGGTTTCGCTGCTTACTTTCGCGCTCACCCTGCACCTGCCCTTCCACTACGACTACGGCGCGCACAGCTTCCAGTTCGTCGAGAACTACTACTGGATCCAGAACCCCAACATCCACTACCACGTCGGCATTGACGGCATCTCGCTCTGGCTGTGGGTGCTCACCGGCTTCCTCGCGCCGCTCGGCGTGCTCGCCAGCTGGACCGCCATTGAGGTTCGCACCAAGGAGTTCTACTTCTTTTTCCTGCTGCAGCAGACCGCGATGCTGGGTGTGTTCGCCTCGCTCGACCTGTTCCTCTACTACGGCTTCTGGGAGCTCTCGCTGATCCCCATGGCCATCCTGATTGCCATGTTCGGCCGTACCAAGGGCCCCGCCGCCGCCATCAAGTTCTTCCTCTACACCTTCATCCCGTCCGCGCTGTTCCTGGTCGGCATCCTGTATCTCTACGCCAAGACCGGCACCTTCGACTTCACCGAACTCCAGGCCATGCTCGCGAACGGCCAGCTCGGCATCTCCTCCGCCGCGCTCGGCTGGACTGCCTTCGCCTTCCTGTTCGCCTTCGCCGTCAAGGTGCCGGTCTTCCCGCTGCACGGCTGGCTCGGCGACGTGTTTTCCGAAGCCCCGACCGCGATGGCCATGGTCGTCGCCGGCAAGCTGGGCCTCTACTCCATCCTGCGCTTCAACCTCGGCCTCTTCCCTGCCCAGTCGCGCCAGTTCGCCCCCACAATGATCGCGCTCGCGGTGATCGGCATCCTCTACGCCTCGCTCAACGCGCTGGTCCAGCGCGACCTCAAGCGCCTGGTCGCCTTCGCCACCATCGCCGCGCTCTCCTTCTGCACCCTCGGCATCTTCTGCTTCACGCTCGCCGGGCTCGACGGCGCGGTTTACCAGACCATCAACGAAGGCATGATCGGCCCCGCGCTGCTGCTGCTGCTCGGCCTCTTGTACGAGCGCTACGGTACCTACGAAATGTCGGCCTACGGCGGCCTGGCCGCGCGCCTGCCCTGGATGGTTACCTTCTTCGTCATCTCGACCCTCGCGCTCATCGGCCTGCCCATCCTCAACGGCTTCGTCGGCGAGTTCCTGGTGCTCTCCTCTACCTTCGCCACCCACCTCGCCTGGGGCGCCTGGGCCACGCTCGGCGTCATTCTCAGCGCCGCCTACATGCTGCTCATGGTCCAGAAGGTCTTCTACGGCGGCCAGTCCCCCCTGGTCAAGGGCCGCGCCGGCATCGCCGACCTCAACGCCCGCGAGCACATCGCCATGTGGCCGTTTATCGTGCTCATGCTGGTCATGGGCGTCGCGTCCCCCTACTGGATCAAGGCCATCCAACCCGCGGTCACCGGCTACGCGACCGCAGTTTACGGGCCACACTGGCACGGCCGTATTATTTTCCAGCCGATGGGTCCAACGCAGCACCACACGGAGGCCCAATGAACCCCCAACTCCTCCGCATCCTCCCCGAGGTCATCCTCACCGTCACCGGCGTGCTCATCATGCTCATCGACCCGGTCATGCCTAAGCACGCCAGCCGCAGGAACATGGGCTGGCTGGCCGTCATCGGCACGATCTTCGCCCTGTTCGCCTCGATCCAGCAGCTCGACCTGCCCCCAGGCACCGCCTACTACAACACCATCCAGACCGACGCCTTTTCCGGCTTCTTCCACGTGCTCATCGCCGGCATCGTACTGGTCTCGCTGCTCACCACGCTTGACGTCGTCTCGGCCGATACCGAAAACCTCGGCGAACTGTTCGCCCTCACCATCTTCGGCGCGGTCGGCTCCATGCTCATGACCTCCGCCGTCGAGCTGCTGCTCATCTTTGTCGCCCTCGAAATCTCCTCCATCTCCAGCTACATCCTCGCCGGCTTCCGCCGCAAATCCGCCAAGGGCCCTGAGTCCGCGATCAAGTACTTCCTGCTCGGGTCGTTTGCCACGGCATTCTTTTTGTACGGCATCGCGCTCATCTTCGGCGCCACCGGCACCACCCGCATCGGTCTCATCGCCGCGCAGCTGCCCGCCACCACCACCCCCATGCTCGCCATCCTCGGCGTCGGCATGACCCTGATCGGCCTCGGCTTCAAGGTCTCCGCCGCCCCCTTCCACGTCTGGACGCCGGACGCCTACGAGGGCGCCCCCTCGCCGGTCGTCGGCATGATGTCCACCGCGCCCAAGGCCGCCGCCTTCGCCGTCCTGCTGCGCATCCTCTTCGTCGCCTTCCCCAGCCTTTCCTCGCACTGGCAGCCTCTGGTCTGGTGGATGGCCGTGCTCTCGATGACCATCGGCAATCTAGGCGCGCTCAAGCAGCGCAACGTCAAGCGAATGCTCGCCTACTCCTCCATCGCCCACGCCGGCTACCTGCTGGTCGCCTTCTGCGCGCTCTCGGCCGACGGCGTCGCCGCCGCCGCCTTCTACACCGTCACCTACGCCGCCATGAACGTCGGCATCTTCGCCGTCGTCTCCCACGCCGGCGGCTACGACGACCGGCTCACCACCACTCAGGACTATCGCGGCCTCGCCTACCGCTCCCCCCTGCTCGGCGGCGCGATGGCCTTCTTCCTCGTCGCGCTTATCGGCATCCCCTTTACCGGCGGCTTCTTCGGCAAGTTCTACGTCTTCACCGCCGCCATCCACTCCGGCCTGGTCTGGCTCGCCATCATCGGACTGATCAACTCGGGCATCGCCGCCTTCTACTACTTGCGCCTGCTGGCCGCCGTCTACTCGCGCCCGTCCGAGAACATGCCGCTTGAAACCATGCCCCGCGTGCGCGTGCCTCTGCTCTTTTCCATCTTCCTGACCGCCACCGCAACGCTGATCCTCGGCGTCGTCCCCGGCCGCGTCCTCGCCTCGGCCCGCGCGGCGGCGCTCACCTTCGGGTTGCCCGGCTCCGCAACTGCCTCGCACGCGCCAGCCGCCGCCGGCGACACCCCGGTCCACATCCCGGCTCAGGCCCAGTAGACAGCGCCCGGCCGGCGGCTTTACTCAGCGCCGCTCAGCTCCTCATTCATGTCGAACACCACATTCCTGTAGTGATCGACGCTCTCAAACGTGTGCACGGGCCGCGAGCAGAACACGCCCTGCATATGGGGAACATCCGGGCCGCCCTGAATCGGCTCCCGCACCAGCAGGCACCCTTGCCGCGGTACCGGGTTGGTCGCGATAAAGTACCGCACGTGATACTGACGGAGCACGTCCCGAAGATTCCTCTGCGTGCGAATGTTTTCGAGAAAGCCTTTGTCCATCATCAGCCCCTCGGTCTGGATGAGCGGCGCGGGCAGATAGTAGCCGACCATGCCGGCGCGGTCGCCCATCGCGTACACGCCTGGATGGGCCGCGGCAAACCCCGCCAGATCCTTCGCCGCGAAATAGAACGAGTACTTCCCGCTGCGCAGCGTACCCGTATCCCACAGGTTAAACGCGGTGATGTGCCACGCCGCGAACAGAAACAGCAGCGCGCCCAGCAAGCCGGTGTACGGATAGCGGCGCACCAGCACCTGCTCTTTCCGGGTGAGCAGAACCATGGCCGCGCCCAATCCGCAGAGCAGGAATGGGTACAGGTACCAGCGCCAGACCGGCCAGTCGCTGGTGAAGGAAAGAATGCCGAGGTGGACGGGCAGGAATAGCAGCAGCGCCCACACCAGTCCCCTTTGCCCGCGCTCGAGCCGGCCCCGCCCCCGGAACACGAGCAGCGCCACGCTCACACAGAGCGCCAGCAGGATGGGGCGGGTCAGCGTGCTGATCTCGGGAAAAAACGAATTGAACACGGCATGCAGCGGCAGCGGCGTGAACGTGTGATGGAAGCGCATCTGCTTCGCGTGGCTTGAGATGGGCATGGCCGAGCCGAAAACCACCCGGTTGAAGACCAGGTAGGCAAGCACCGGCGACATACCGGCGACAAACGGACCGATGGCGCGCGCCCGCGTTCTCCAGGCAACATCGGAGGAGAGCGCAAGGTCAAGGCCGGCGAGCAGGACCACGAACAGCGCGCAGTCCAGCCGCGCCAGCACCGCGGCGGCCGCCAGCAGCCCGTAGACCAGTGCCTGCGCCGGCCTCCACGCGAAGTGCAGCAGCCGATAGCGGCACAGAAAGAACAGCAGCGGTACGGCCAGCGCGATCTCCATGCCGCCCGTGAGCAGGACAAAATTGACGGCCAGGAACGCGGCGATACACTGCGCGGCGAACGGGCTGGTGTACTGCCGCAGGCAGACCGACACGGACCGGTAGCTCCACAGCACCAGCGCCGCAATCAGCAGTGAAAAAGCGACGAACAGCGCGCGCCCGTGGAACAGCGCGGCCATCCCAATGCACACCAGCATCCAAAGCGGGTGGTAGCCGTTGGTCGGGTGGATGCCGTCGAATGTGGATCCCTGTCCGGCGAGGATGTGCTTCGCCGTGACCAGATAGTAAAAAAAGTCGTCTTCGAACACGTCCGGGTACGCGGCCGTGCGAAACGGCGCGAACAGGAACCAGAGCACGCACACCACCAGCACCGTGGGAATGGCCCACTGCCAGAGCGCCGGCCGCGCACGGGCCAGGGCGCGTGCCCCTGCGTGGGGAGTGGAGGCGCTCGCCGAAGCTTGGTTTCCGTGGGCAGCCATCGTTTCGCAGGGATGAGCCTAGCACGCCGGTTTTCATGCCTGCCAGTGAAAATGCGCCAACGGAATGGTTTCATTTCTCACTTTGGGAGCAGACGGCTACGGCCGCGGAGCGCCTCCGCTCTTGTCAGACCAGCTTGAGGTCTCTGCGCGCGAACACGAGAGCCGCAGCCACGATCGCCACGGCGGAGACGATGATAGCCTCGCCGGCGCCTGCCCAGGGCACGGCACGGCCTCCACGCTCGCCCAGGATCGCTGCGAACAGCCCGAACAGCTGCGCCGCGCGTCCGCCGGCATGGGCGCCCGCGCCAAGCAGCGCCGCCAGCGCCGCCCCGGTCGCCGCCGCCGCCGGCATCTGCGGCAGCACCACCGAGCAGAACAGCCCCACCCCGCACAGCAGCAGCCCCGCGGCAAACTCCGCAACCACCGGCGGCAGCAGCGTCGGGGTGTGCAGATGCAGCAGCCCGGCAAACGCGGCTGCATTCACCAGCCAAACCAGCACATAGCCGGCAAACGGCAGGTATGCGCCCACCCCCAAGGCGAGCAGATATTCCGCCCGGCCCACGGCACGCCCCAGCACCTGCTGGGTGCGGTGCGCCCGCTGCTCGGTGCCCAGCGCCACGCTCGCGCCCAGGCCCACCAGCACCAGCCCGTAGAACAGTTCCTGCTCCAGCACCGCCGCGATGTCTTCAGTCGCGGGCGCACCGTGGTCGGCAGCCAGCAGGATGCCCGAGAGCACGAAGGGCCACAGCAGCAGCAGGATCAGCACCCGGTTCTGCCGCAGCAGCGTGCCCGCGATCAGCGAAATGCGCAGCAGGCTGCCGTTCATCGCCGCCCCTCCTGTCCCGCCTGCGGCACGGCCGGCCGGCCGCCGCGCCGCAGCGCGAACAGGTCTTCAAGCGTCCGGCGCTCGCGCTCCACCCGCACCAGCTCCGCCCCGGCCAGCCACGCACGCTCCAGAAACGCCTGCTGCCCGGCAGCCGCCACCGCGAACACCAGGTCGCCCCGCGCGGTTCCCGGCGCGGCCGCACGCAGCGCGCCCCTGTTCGCCGCGGCAAAGTCATCCTTCCCGCCCAGCCCGCGCAGCGTGATCCGCGCCGTCGCGCCCTCCTCCAGCAGCTCCGCCATCGCGCCGGCATGCAGCACGCGCCCCTGGTCCAGAAACGCCGCCCGGTCGCACAGCTGCTCCACCTCCTGCAGCTGGTGCGACGAAAAGAAAACAGCCACACCCTCGCCGCGCGCCCGCTCCAGCGCTTCCCGCAACAGCAGCCCAGCCGGGGGATCGAGCGCCGAGGTGGGCTCGTCGAGAATCAGCAGCTGGGGCCGGTTGACCAGCGCCTGCACCAGCGCCAGCCGCTGCTGCTGCCCGCGCGAAAACTTCCGCGCGTCGTTTCCGGTCTTTCGGCCGGGCATCTGCTCTCCGGTAGGCAGGTCCATCCACCGCAGCAGCTCCAGCGCCCGCGCCCGCAGCCCGGTCGTGCTCCGGCGCTGCTCGGTATCGTTCAGCCGCGCGGCCAGCATCACCGCATCCAGCGCGCTGCCCTTGAAAAACACCGGTGCATCCGGCACATAACCTACCCGCGCCCGCGCCGCCCGCGCCCGGCTAAACGGCTTACCCAGCAGCTCGCCCCGCCCGCTGCTGGCGCGCAAAAACCCCATCGCCAGGTGGATCGCCGTCGTCTTGCCCGCGCCATTCGGACCCAGGAACCCGAAGATCTCCCCCGGCTCCACCGCCAGCGACAGCCCTTCCAGCGCAACGCTGCGCCCGAACTGCTTGCCCACGCCGTCGAACAGGAGCCGCGCCGCCATGCCGGGATTAGATGGCGCGCGCAGCAGAAAAGCTCTTACCGAAGTAAGAGCTTTTCCCTGCGAGATCGGAACCCCGCCTTACTTGTTGACCACCGCGAACACAATCACCAGCGTGAACAGCGCCAGCGACTCGATAAACGCGAGCCCCAGCACATAGAAAAACAGAATGCCGGCCCGCGCCCCCGGGTTGCGCGCGAAGCCTTCAGCAGCCTTGGCCGCGGCCAAGCCCTGGCCGATCCCGCAGCCGGCCGACGCGATGCCCATCCCGATGCCCGCGCCCAGCGGCACCAGGCTCATCGCGCCGCCGTTGCCGCCGCTGCCCTGCGCCCAGGCCGGCGCGGCCAGCAGCAGCACGGACAATGTCATGAAGAGATACTGTAGCTGTTTCATTCGGTCGTTCTCCTTATCGCTTCCAGTGAGTTTTCAAAGCCGCAGTGGGTGGTTGAACCGCGCTCCAGGCGCGTCCCTCACGCTGCCGCTCTTCCCCGTGCGCCGGAGCGGAAGCGTTGCTCCCCGGCAGGAATCTTCTAAATCGCGCCTTCTTCCTCATGCGCGGTCGCGCCGGACAGGTAGATCATCGACAGCAGCATAAACACATACGCCTGAATCAGCGCGACGCCCAGATGCAGCGCCAGGAACACGATGGGAATGCCGATCGGGATCAGCGAAAAGAACACCGCCGTCAGCAGGTCGCTGGCAAACATATTGGCGTACAAACGGACGGTGAGCGAGAGAATGCGCGCCAGGTGCGAGACAATTTCAAGCGGCAGCATGAACCACGCCATCCACCAGATCGGCCCCAGGAAATGCTTGAAGTAGCCCACCGGCCCGTTCACGAACAAGCCCACCGCGTTGTAGTAGATGAACGTCAGGATGGCGAGACCGAGCGGCACCACCGGACTCGCCGTCGGGGTATCGATGCCGGGCAGCAGGCCGATCAGGTTGCACAGCACCACGAACAGCAGGATCGTCGCCGCGAACGGCATGTGCCGCTCATAGCCATGCCCGATGATCGACTCGCCCTGCCCGTCGACAAACTCGTACACGCTTTCGGCCGTAATCTGGATGAGCCCGGGCTTCTCAATCGAAAGCGTCGCCCGCACTGCCAGAAAAAACACCAGCAGCACCGCGAAAACGACGATTTCCAGCGTCAGCGCGTTGGTGATCGGCGCCTTCGGCTGCGCCGGGTGCACGCCCAAGTGCGGCAGCAGCGCGTCGATGGGGCCGGCGAACCACCCATTCAAAAGACGATTCAGCGCGTCGAGGAGAAAAAGCATGCGTCCTTCGTTCGCTCCCGAGTTTCGGCCCAGCGCCGCGCGTTCAGGAGCGGACCAGCCGCACTCCCTCGATCGCCAGGGCGACCATCGCGAGCGCAAGCCCACCCACCAGCGCAAACACTGATCCGTGGAGACTCTTCAGGCTACCATAGAGCACCACCGCGGCTATTAAAAGCCGCACGAAGAAGCCCACAATCACCCGCGCCCCGCCCGCGCCCTGCCGGTTCTCGAGCTTCGCCGAGATAACCGCCAGCAGCTTCTGCCACTCCCACAAACTGCTCACCGAGATCGCCGCGCCCACCACCAGCAGCAGCGCCGTCCGCCAGCCCGCCGTAAACCAGAGCACCAGCCCCAGCACTACCGTCAGGATCACCACCAGCCGCATCGCCCGCAGTATCGTGCTCTTCAGCCGCGCGTCGGTAATCGCGCTCAGCCCCGCTTCACTCTCACTCGGCTGCGCCTCGCTCCCCCAGGCTTCCTCGCCCGGCGCATCCCACGCGGCCTCGCGTTCAGACGTGCCCGGCGCATCTTCACTTTCAGGCGCGTGCCTCGCGGCTTCCTTTTCAGGCGTGCTTATCGCAGCTTTACTTTCAGGCATGCCCGTCGGAGCTTCGTTTTCAGGCGCGCTCATCGGCCGCTCTCGTCCTTGTCCTTCGCGCCACCCGCGGCGCTCTCGTCGGAGTCCGCCTGCCCAAACCCCGGTCCCTTCGGCGCATTCGGGTCAATCGCGGTCCCAGCCAGCGTCCCCGGCTCCGCGATCATCCGGAACACCTGCACAAACCCCGCCACGCCGCCCACCAGCAATCCCGCAATGTAGATCCAGTGCCGGTGCAGCAGCCTGTCCAGCCCCGCCCCCAGCAACCAGCCCACCAGCACCGCCACCGGCACCGCGAACGCAATCTGCGTCAGCTTCTCCGCTTTCACCAGCGCCTGCACGCTGCCGCCGGGCTTGCCGGGTTTTTCTGGACTCGAAGCGCTCATGTCTGCACCCACTCTATCAACTCCGCTTCACCGCATCGGCAGCGCTCCGCCGGTACTGCGTCTCCACACTGCCGCCAAGCCGCGGACTGATGCGCTCCCTTGTCGGTTCAAAACCAAACGACTCATAAAAGCGGCGCGCGCGAAGATTCTCCCGCAGAACCCAGAGCGTCACCTCCGCATAAGTCGTATCGATCTCTCGCGCGACTGCTCTCCACAGGGCGCCCCCAATCCCCGCCTCCAGTGCGCCGGGTGTACGTACAAAGCGACGAGCTCCGCGGTACCGGGCAGCGCGTCCGCATCCCGCGAATTGCCAAACGATGCGAAGCCGGCGATCTCGCCATCCAACTCGCAGACCAGGTTCCGCCGGGTCGGATCGGCAAGCGCCGCAATCCATCCCTTCGCCCTGCTCTCTACCGTAACCGTCTCCAATATCTCGCGGGGCAGTATGCCCTTGTAGGCCTGCTGCCATGCGGCTGCGTGGGTCACAGCCAGACCTTTCGCATCTTCCCCATTCGCCGGACGGAGGATCATCTTTCGGATTGTCGGCTTTCCCTTTGCTCGATTCAAGCTGCGCCTCCGCCGGATGCGCGCTCTATACTGGGCGGAACCTCTCACTGTAAGGACTCGCACGTGTTTGAATCGGAATTCGAGCGCAGTCTCCACGCGCTCCGGCAGGAAAAGCTCCAGCAGATCGCCGCGCTCGGCCAGGCCGCTTACCCCAACAGCTATCGCACCACGCATGCGCTGCCCGCCATCTGGGACCAGTTCGGCGAAGCCGCAGCCGAGGCGCTCGCATCTCCGCGCATTGAGGTCGCGGTCGCCGGGCGACTCATGACTATCCGCGCCCAGGGCAAGGCGGGCTTCGCGCACCTGCAGCAGGGCGGCAGGCGTCTGCAGATCTATGTCCGCCAGGACGCGGTCGGCGAACAAGGCTTCGCGCTCTACAAACTGCTCGATGCGGGCGACCACATCGGAGTTACCGGCTACCTGTTCCGCACCCGCACCGGCGAGCTTACCGTGCATGTCGAGACCCTCACCTTCCTCACCAAGGCCATGCTTGCACTACCGGAGAAGTACCACGGCCTCGCCGATGTTGAGCTGCGCTACCGCCAGCGCTACGTCGACCTGTTTATGAACACCGCGCTCGAAACTGGCGCGCCGAAAGCCGAGCCGCATAGCGAGCACGACAAGCACACAACCCACCCTGCCGCGCAGGACGATCTCTCATCTGTAACCGCCGCGGTGCCGGAAGCAGAAGTCATACGGGTTCGCGATGTGTTCGTCAAGCGCGCCCAGGTGCTGCGCGCCGTGCGCCGCTTCTTCGACGAGCGCGATTACCTCGAAGTCGAAACACCCATGATGCAGCCGGTTGCCGGGGGTGCCGCGGCCCGCCCCTTCACCACCCACCACAATGCGCTCGACCTCGATCTGTACCTGCGCATCGCGCCGGAACTATACCTCAAGCGCCTCGTCGTCGGCGGCCTCGACCGCGTCTACGAGATCAACCGCAACTTCCGCAACGAGGGCGTCTCCACCCAGCACAACCCCGAGTTCACCATGCTCGAGTTTTACCAGGCCTACGCGAACTACCACGACCTGATGGACCTGACCGAGGAGCTGGTCGCATTCGTCGCGCAGCAGGTGAACGGAACGACCATCACCCACTTCAACGGTGTGGAGATCGATTTAGCACAGTGGCAGCGTTACTCCATGCGGGAGGCGATCGTTAAGCTTTGGCCAAAGGAAGTTGGACCTGCTCCGACAGAGGCAGATCTTGCCACTCCGGACAGTCTTCGCTCTTTTGGCAGCAGCGGTCCACCTCCGGATTTATCTAAGTTGGAGCCTTATCAGTTGCTGTTGGCTGATGCTAGAAGAATTGAGGACTCAAACGATTACGGTAAGTTGATAGCCGGCGTGTTTGAGGCTTACATCGAAGACCACCTCATCCAGCCCACCATCATCTACGACTTTCCCGTAGCCGTCTCCCCGCTCTCCAAAACCAAGCCCGGCGACCCCGACTGGGTTGAGCGCTTCGAGTTCTACATCGGCGGCTTCGAGCTCGGCAACGCCTTTTCCGAGCTCAACGACGCAGCCGAGCAGCGCCGCCGCTTCGAGCAGCAGCTGGGCGAGCGCGCCCGCGGCGACGACGAAGCCCACGCCATGGATGAGGACTACATCCGCGCCCTTGAGTACGGTCTGCCCCCGACCGCCGGCGAAGGCATCGGCATCGACCGGCTCGTCATGATTCTCACCGGCGCCCGCTCCATCCGCGACGTCATCCTCTTCCCCCTGCTGCGCCCCCAAGCCGGCTGAGATCCGGCGGCGCAGTTCTCGTATCGGCGTGTACTTCGGGTTGTGAGTTGTAGCTTTCCTTGAACGTAGCATCCATCTCGGAGCCTTCCGGTCCCGCAGCGGTATAGGGGCCACTCCATCAAACGTCGAGCGCTCAGCGTTCGCCGCGCAAACCTGTTGCCAGCCAAGAATCAATGGCAATACCTTCTTGCAACACGGGATGCTGGCTTTAGCTCCGTCGGCGTCGGCTTGCCATCCGAAACGATAGCTTCCGCTAATGCGGCTTCGCCGGACAATCCAGGCAAGCCGTGAGGTGAGGGACTGTCCTCAGGAAGACTTGGACATTAGTTTTTCCCAATTGCCATGTGCGAATGCCTCTCTTGCCCGTGGCGATAGATCGGCATCGAGCAGAAACGACCGCCCCGGCTGGCCTGGACGGTACTGGTAGGGATAGTCGGTGGAGAACAGGATGCGTTTCGGCCCAACAATGTCCAATGCGCGTTGCAAATACGTTTGACTCCACATGCCGCTCGGCGTGACGTATAGATTGCGCTGAAAGTATTCCTCTACTGGATGTTCCAGCCTTGCGACACGCGCGAGCGACTTGAGCCGTTCGAGATAGAAGAGTACGACTTCACCCCAGTGTCCGAGGATGATCTGCAGGTTTGGGAACCGGTCGAAAACCCCTGCCAGGATCAATCGAACAAACTGGATACCAGCCTCGTAATGCCAGCCAAAACCGAATGTCGCAAAGGCTGTATCCACCTGTTCCCCGAAGCCTGAGTACAGTGCTGCTCTGACAGAGGCCTGCGGGATTTGAGGATGCACAAAGACGGGAACACCCAGCTCTGCAGCCGTCCGCAGCACGGGCACAAAGTCTGGATGGTCCAGATTCTTATCGCGCGTGCGGCCGCAAAGCATCGCTCCTGACAGGCCAAGACCGGTTACAGCACGTTCGAGCTCACGTGCTGCTTCCTCCGGCGCGGGCATGGGAAGAACGGCGAAGCCCTGAAAGCGGGTAGGATGCCTGGCGATGGTCGCGGCGACGAGGTCGTTCGTCTTCATCGCCAGCCGAACACTCTCCCCAGGTTCAAGATTGTGTAGTGCCGGCGTGGTCACGGAGAGCACCTGAATGTCTACTCCGCTTTCGTCCATTAGCCCCAGCCGGCCGTCGCCCAGTTCTTCAAGCAACTGCCCGATCTCGCCTCGATCGAAGCTGCCGGTTCCTTCTTGACCGATGGCCGAGGTTTCCCACGCGCTGCTTATCTCGCGTGTCACAAAATGTTCTTCGATGCTGATGATCTTCATTGCTCTCAAGTGCTCCGCCGCTGCTTATGAACAAGGACTTCCTACCAGGGAACAACATTGCCCTGATAATCGAGATAGTGCAGGCCGCCCTTGCCCGCCTGTGCTTCCATGACAGCAACCAGCTTCGGGATACTTTCCTCGTTCAGGCACTCGCCACGCTCGCGCCGGGCAGCACTGATCCTCCCCCGATTGAGTGGACACAACAGCTAGGCTGGGAGCTTAGCGAGGAGTGTCTGATGAGCAGTGGACAGCGCCGCATATTCCCTGAGGCGTTCAAGCGCGAGGCAGTGGCGCGGGTATCGACAAGTGGGCTGCCGCCTTCGAAGGTAGCCTTGGAGCTGGGTCTGCACGAGACGGTGCTGCGGCGCTGGATGCGGCAGTTCACCGTTTCCTCCGGGACAGCGCCCACTGCGCAGCAGCGAGCGCAGCCGGTGAGTCCTTCGGTTGCCGATCTCGCGGCTGAGAACAGTCGTCTGCGGCGGGAGAACGACCGGCTGCGGATGGAACGGGAGATCTTAAAAAAAACCGTGACCATCTTCGGGGTGGCGGCAAAATGAAGTTCCATTTTGTTCAGGAGAACTGCGCCACATGGCCGGTGCGCGTGATGTGTGAGGTGCTGAGCGTCTCGGCGAGCGGCTACTACGCGTGGCGCAGCCGCGCCGAGAGTAAGCGCACCACTGCCAATCGGCAGCTGCTTGAAGCGATACGGAGGATCCATCTGGAGAGCAGCGGCACCTATGGATCACCGCGCATTCATGTGGTCCTTCGCCGCACCGGCCAACTTGTGGGCCGCGGCCGCGTGGAAGCGCTGATGCGGTGTGCAGGCCTGCGCGGGCTGGCCGCGTTGCCGCGCCGGGCCAGAACCACGGACAGCCGCCATACCTACCCGATCGCTCCCAACAGGCTCGCGCGCAACTTCACAGCGCAGAAACCGAACCAGATCTGGCTCGCCGACCTCACCTATATCCCTACGGGAGAAGGTTGGCTGTATCTCGCCGCCATCCTCGACGGCTGCACCAGGAAGCTCGTCGGCTGGTCCATGCGCGACACTTTGCACACCGAAATCGCGCTGGATGCCTTGGCCATGGCTCTTAAGCGGCAACGCCCTGGAGCCGGTCTCATCCATCACTCCGATCGCGGCATTCAGTACGCCGCCGAAGCCTATCGTCAGACCCTGACCGCGGCAAATATCACCCCGTCCATGAGCCGCAAAGGCAATTGCTGGGACAATGCGCCCATGGAAAGCTTCTTCCATACTCTTAAAACCGAACCCGTGCATCACCGCATCTACGCCACCAAAGAGCAGGCCAGGCGCGACCTGTTCGCCTACATAGAAGGCTTCTACAACACCCACCGTCTTCACTCCGCGCTCGGCTATCTCAGCCCCGCCGAAATGGAGCGCGCCGCAGCTTAACCCGTCCACTTTTTCGGGGAGGATCATGCTCTGATTGAGGCCGCCGCCAGCGCCGAAAGGAACTCAGAACACCCACTCGGCCGAGCTATCGTCCGCTTTGCGGAGCAGCAAGGTGTCCAGGCCGCGGAGCCAGAATCCTTCGAATATCGCATCGGACGGGGAGTCATCGCAGCTCTCCGAGGCGAGCCCATCGTCGTCGGCAATCGTGCTTTGTTCCAGGAGCTTGGCATAGCTCGGCCCAAGGCGAGACCCACGCCCGAGGAAACGGAGATTCTGGTCGCGTGTGGTGGCCGGTATGCCGGCTCGATCACGGCAACGGACCAGCTGCGGCCCAGCTCCGCGCCAGCAGTGAAAGCGCTCTCCAGGATGGGCATTGAAGTCATTCTGTTGACAGGAGATGCGCACGCTGTCGCCGAGTCGGTCGCTAACCAGCTCGGCATCATCAAGGTGTATGCGGACCTTTTGCCGGAGGCGAAGACCGCCTTCATTGCCGAGCAGGTGCGGAAAGGTCGAACCGTAGCGATGCTGGGAGACGGTATCAATGACGCCCCTGCGTTGAGCGAAGCAACCGTGGGCGTAGCCATGGGCGGCGGCACAGACGTAGCCCGCGAGAGCGCGGACGTGGTGCTGATCGGCAATGATTTGGGTAAGTTCGTTGAAACGGTGCGCATCGCGCGAAACTGCCGCGGCATCATCCTGCAAAACTTTTACGGCACACTCATCGTCGACACGATCGGCATTGGTCTAGCGGCTGCAGGCATTCTCAATCCACTGCTAGCCGCCTTCATCCATGTCGCGTCGGAGCTTACGTTTGTTCTCAACTCGACTCAGCTGCTGCCATCGCGCGAACGGGCCAAAACCGCAAGCCGATCAATCGCAAAGGCGCACGCTTGAAGGGTCTGTAATGTGCAGAAGCAGAAACTCCACTCCTTTATATCCTTTGTGTTTGGCCTTCTAGTACGGGTGCTTGTCGGGGCTTTTTTCGTATTGCTGCTCCACACGCTGATGCAATGTGGGTGGGTATGCCTGGACTGAGCGAAACTGCCATCGCATCAGGCGTGCGATCGGGCTCGGCCGGGGACGCAGGCCGCGCAGATTCCGTAGAGAAAGAACTCGTGGCCCATGGCGCGGAAACCCCTTGGGACCTTCGGCTTGACTGGTGCGATACAGCCTTCCAGCTCGAACAGCTTGCCGCACTGGTTGCAGTGGAAGTGATGGTGGTGTTCTTTTCCAGCGACCTCATAGCGGGTCGATTGGCCCGGCAGCTCAACAGGCTGAAGCCAGCCTTCCTGCACCAGGGCCTGGATGTTGCGGTAAACGGTGGCGATTCCAAGGCTGGGATAATGACGCTGTGCGCCTTCCAGTATCTCTTCAGGCGCGATAGGGCGGTTCGCTCGCGTGAACGCTTCTCGAATCGCCGCTTTCTGTTTCGTGTTTCGCTTTTCTGTGGTCACTTGCATACCATCTCAGGTTACACGGTCCGTACCGTGCTGTAGACTGCCAAGCTTCCGTCCTCGGCTGCCGTCGCGAGCCACTGATCGTCGGGCGACCAGCAGAGATCGGTGATCGCAGCGGGAAGCGAACCGGTTGCATCCGGCACCATCCTCTTGCTCGGCTTCCACAACGCCAACCGCCCTTCCGCGCAGCCTGATACCAGCATGGAACCGGCTCGCTGGTAAGCAAGCCGGCTGACAGGTAGCCGATGAAACTCCAGCACATCTGGCTTTGTGTTTGCAGGCCCTTTCCCGGCGCAGTTCCAGACTGTAACCGACGATCCGCCTCCAGTGGCAAGATACCGCGATCGCGGGTCCCAGGCCAACTCCCGAACCTTCGTCGGATAGCCCCACATCTGCAACTCCTTTCCGGAGTTCACAATCCAGAAATGTACCGTCGCGTCCTGTTTGCCGTGGCAGAGATAGCGGCATCCGGGCTCCATGCCAGCGCGAGCATGGAACCCTTCCAGGTAAACGTCTTGAGTGGCTGCACCGCATCTGGCCTCCAGAACTGCAAGTAGCCGTAGCAAGCGGAGACCAACTCATCGGCGTCCGCTTTCCATTCGATTGCGGCAATCGTATTCGGATGCTCGGGGTAGTCTTGGACCAGCCGCCCGTCTTTGTCCCAGAGCCGCAATGTGCGTCCAGCAGCGGTCGCGAGGTACCGGCCTGAGCCGGACCAGGCAATGTGCTCAACCCACGGCGAGCCGCAATCAAGCTCTTTGAGGAGACCATTGAGCCGCGGCTCCCACAAGCGAACGATCCCATCCTGCCCGGCTGTTGCAAACAGGGCAGCCTCGGGGTGCCAGGCCACGCGGGTTGCGCCAAACCGGTGCCCGGCAATCTCTTGTACGCGTTGACCTGTAGCAGCTTCAAAGATAAAACCGCGCCACTTGCGGAGACCGCCACGAGCCACTGCCCCGATCCCGACCAACTCACCGACATCGCCGACTCGTCGAGCGATGCCAGTCAGAGCCGGTGCATGGCTTGCGCCGCCGGTGCGTCCATCACCTTCTTTCCCTTCATCAGGCTAGGCATTTGCGGAATCCCTCATTCAGCTGGCTGCGATCGAGATTGCGCCCGATAAAGATGAGTTGGTTATGCCGCTCCGCATCATTCCAAAGGCGATCCGGCCGTCCATCGAACAGCATGTGCACTCCCTGAAAGACGAAGCGCTCCTGTTCTCCCTTGAGACTCAGCACACCCTTCATGCGAAAAATGTCGGTGCCTTGCGTTTGCAGCAGCTCGCTCATCCAGCGATTGAACTTGCGCTTATCCCGGTCACCCGGAGTGGTAATACCGACCGACGAGACGGCTTCGTCATGCTCGTGGTCGGGTTTGTACTCGCGCTCGTAGCGCGGGGTCTGCAAGGCCGGCCCGGTGAACAAGTGGGCATCGAACTCCTCCGGGCGGTGCTCGGTGAACAGTGCATAGGCGCCGCTCTCGGATATTTCGATCTCGAAGCCGGCGACATTTCCGTTCAGCGCGAGTTCGTAGTGCGTGCCACCCGGGCGCAGCGTGCTTCCCGAGCTAACCTTTTCCTCCGGCTCGGAGAAGAGCCGCACCGCTTCGATCTCCACGGCTGCGACCGCTTGAGGAGAGGTATCTTCCACCGGAAGAATGACGAGCGACATCACTGGGTCCGGTCCTATATCGAGCGTCAGCTGACTGGTTCCCGCTTTGAGCGAGTAGATTCCAGCCCACTCGAAAGAGTGCTCGGATTCCATGAACATGGGGTCGACCTCAAGAGCGCGGTCGAGGTTAAACCCGCCGACATCGAGAATGGTGCTCATCTCGGCAGCCGCATCCTGCGTGCGGTAGATCTTCGCCGCCGCATTCATCGAACGAATTCGAGCTTCCAGCTTGTCGAGATCCGCCGCCGCGACGAGGTCGATTTTATTGAGCAGGATGACATCGGCAAACGCGATCTGCTCCTTGACTTCATCGGAGTCGTCGATGTGCTGCCACACGTGTTTCGTATCGACGAGCGTGACGATGCCGTCGAGCCGCAGCTTGGTCTGCATCTCGTCATCGACGAAGAAGGTCTGTGCCACTGGACCGGGGTCGGCCATGCCGGTTGTTTCGACCAGGATGTAATCGAACTTCTCGCGGCGCTTCATCAGGTTGCCGAGGATCCGGATAAGATCTCCACGCATCGTGCAGCAGATGCATCCGTTGTTCATCTCGAAGATCTCTTCTTCGGCGCCGATGACCAACTCCTGATCCACACCCACCTCGCCAAACTCATTCTCAATGACGGCGATGCGCTTGCCGTGTTGCTCGGTGAGAATGCGGTTGAGCAGATCCAGTCTGCGCGTTGAGACACCAGGAACATGGATGTCGATGGCCTTTCCCAAGGTGTGCTGCGAGTTTTCAGCGACACCGCGACCGTGCTCACGAAGGTAGTTGTTGCTCCAAGGCGTCCGGTACCCGCAGATGGTCTCGATAAGGCCGTTCGGCTTATGCAGCTTCTGCATCAGGGCATGCAGCAGATCGAACTCGCGGGGATCGTAGCTGGTCTCACCGCCCGTGCGGTGGTCGCGCAGAAAGTGGTTGAGCATCGCCAGCGCGGAAGGCACATAGCGGTTGCCTAACACGGTAGGTCACATCGAGAGATTCGCCCGTGTGGAGGTGGTGCATGCGCAGATGGTACTGCTCGGTTGGGCTGATTGCCGCATCCCGGGGCACGAGGGTCGACGGCGGGGACTGAACCGCGACTGCCAAATGCACATTTGCATCCGGAATGCCGGACTGTGCAGCGGACACACTTGCACAATTATGCAACCGTATAAGCCGTTGAAGTCGTCGAACTGCTCAGAACTGCTCGTGGGTCTGGGAGTGGAATGATTCTTAGCGATGATGGGCGTAGGAGTGTTCCCCGGAGCGGAAGCACTCCGGCGCGCACCAGGATCGGCACCGGCAGTAAAGCCGCCCCCAAGGCAGTAATGCGAAAAGGCTCCATTGAGCGAATAGAGCCGATCTTTGATGGCGCGTCTATCGATGCCGCATGATCAAAAAATTCGCAAAGTAAATGACGGATGCGCCGAAGAGCACGGAAGGCAGGAGAAAACGTCGAGGCCCCTGCGCCTGCCGGACTTCGGGCAGGAAGTCTCCTGTCGCCATCTGCAGGAAAAAGCCCGCGGCCAGCACCAGCAAACCGACGGAAGCGCGCGATGAAAGCACCAGCCATGAGGTCAGAAGCCCCCCCCAGGAAAGGGGCAGCCGCATCGGCGGCCAGAAATAGGTAATCTGTCCTCTTCGGCGCTTTTCCGGCTGTCGTCAAGATGACAGTGTTCATGCCGTCGCCAAGGTCATGAGCCACGATTCCAAAAGCCACGGCGTACCCTGCGGGGTGGGAAGCGGCGTAGGCTGCGCCGATCGCCATGCCGTCGCGAAAGCTGTGGAAGATCAGCATCGCGGCGCCGGTGCGTCCGACGATCTGGCGCTTTGCTTTAGCTGCGCGCCAGGTGCGGGCCAGCACATCGAGGCCGCTTTCGCAGGCATGGAAGAAGAGGAACGAAAGCAGCGTCAGACCCAGCACGTCCGTATAGCTGAGGCCGGCCCCCACCCCAAGGCTGATCGCCTCCGGCAGCAGGTCCAGGAAGGCCGCTCCCAGCAGCAAACCCGCACCGATGGCGATCAGCAGCGAGATATAGCGCCGAAATCTCACCGCCAGTAGGCCGCCGATCAGAGTCGAAACAATCGGCATGGTGAGCAGAAGGACCGGCATATCGATGATAATACTGCATATGCATTAGCGTGAATTCTATCTGGGAGGGGCGCCCCGCCATGCAAGCAACTGGAACCCTAATGTCAGCGCGCGATACCGATCGCAACCAACCGGATGTTGAGAACGCGACCGGACCGGGAGAGCGCGTCAGGGCGGCCATGGAAGCTACGCGCAACACGCGACAGAAAAAGGCTATTCGAGCAGCCTTCGAGCAGACGAACCAGCCGCTTTCTCCAGAGGAGGTGCTGGCCTTCGCCTTCGGACAGGTACCGCGGCTGAGCATCGCGACCGTGTATCGCAATATTCATGCGCTGGTTGAGAGTGGCTGGCTGGTTTCACTTGAACTGCCGGGCGAGCCGAAACGGTATGAGCGCACGGACGAGGCGCATCACCACCATTTCCGCTGCGACCACTGCGGCAAGCTTTACCAGCTGCCAGGGTGCCTCTTGCGAGAGCGTTTCCTTTTGCCGCGCGGATTTCGCGCCCGTCGGCACGAGATCTTTGTCTACGGTCTTTGTGCTGCCTGCGCGTGAGCCAGGTGTGGGTGCTTCGAACAGGGCGTCCCCTCCCGCTTACGGTCGCACAATCCTGCAACTCGCAACGCTGCCTTGCTGCTGGTGACAGCAGGCTTTGCAGAAGGTGTGATTGAGCCAGTGGCCCCCGATCATCAGAAGTCCCCCGGCAAGGGTGATTGTGATTTCGACCAGGTGCGATGGCAGCTCGTCTCCCCAAACCGCGGTGAACGCAATCAGCGCGACCCCCGACGCGAATAGAAGCCCGACCGCTGGGCGTCCGTGCACCCGGTACCCGCGCAGAAAAGCAATCAAGCCGGCAAGCGCGACGAGCACCGCCATGATTCTGTGAACGATCTCCTCGCCGGGAAGAAAGTGTGCCCACATGGGACCAAGCGAGAGAACGACCGGCGTCAGTATGCAGTGCCCGATGCAGAGTGAGGACGCCACTACGCCAACGCGGTCGGCATTGCCGGATTTTGCCGCCGAATCCTCGAGCATTGCCGATTCCTGTTGTCTCATTGCGTGTGCCTGCTGTCAGCAGGCAAGGCCCGAGGCAGCCATCGTGGCCTGCCTCTGAGCACCAGCACCAAGGGAAATTCCAGCTAGAAGTGGAAGCCGACCTCGGCGGTAAGTGCCCGCGGGGTGACGTAGTGGGTGCCGCTGAAGGTGGACAGGAAGTTATAGAGCGCGTACTTGTTGAGGATATTGACGCCGGTCAGGCGCAGGCTCCAGCGGTACTGCTCGCCGTTGAAGAGGTTGTCCTTGCCGACGGAGGCGTCGAAGAGGTTGCGCGGCGCGATCCGCGACGGGTTCTTGTCGTCGTCCTCGGTGTTGGGGGCGCGCACCTGGACGAGCTTGGAAGTGAGCTGCGTAGCCAGGCAGCTGGTGAAGCCTGCGCCCGGGGTCGCGCGCACGCCGTTGCAGGTCAGCCCCGCTTCCGACTGCTGGTCGGCGGTCAATCCGGTCAGGTCGATCGTCTGCTGTCCGTTGGCGTCGAGTGCCGTGCTGCCGCAGCCCGTATTCGCGCCCGGTATGTCGTTGTAGCAGGGCGTCGATGCCGCGGTGAGCCCACTGTCATAGCGCCAGTTGAAGCTGACCCAGGGCGCCCACGTGCCGGGAATCTGATACTGCACGTTGGTGGTCTGGTTGTAGCGCTCGTCGTGGTCGATCCGGAACGGAAGATTGCTGGTGCCCGAACCGACGGTCGCGCCGGCGCCGGCGATCTGGGGGTTGAAGAAGCGCGCCGCGACCGACGACATGACCACGAATGCGGTCAAGCCGTGATAGTCGAGCAGGTCCGCGCTGAGCACGAAGCCGGGGATTTTCGAGTTATGCCAGTCGATAGGAAATGTAATCGGCGTGTTGCCCAATACGCTGAAGTCGAACGCATTGCGCGTGTACTTCCAGATGTAGTCGGCATTGACGACGAGATGGCGGCCGACGCCCTGCTGAAAGCCGGCATGGAACTCATTGCGGAAGCCCGGATTTTCAACCGTGTTGGTGACGCCCGGCGCGCAGTTCAGCAGCGGGTTGAGCACCGCATCGCCGCAGCCGACGCTTGAGAGCACGAGGTTCTCATTGAACGGAGTTTCAAGCGTGCGGGCATAGGAGACGCGCAGTACGGTGTTGGAGGGAGCGATGCGGTAGGAGACGCCCAGGCGCGGCTCGGGCTGCTTGGTGACGGTGAGGCCGTTGTAGAAGTCGCCGCGGATGCCGAGATTGAACAGCCAGGGGCCGGCCTTGATCTCGTCTTGCACGTAGAGGGCGAGCTCCTTGATGTCGGCGTGACCGAAGAAGGCATAGCTGCCGCCCAGGCGGGTAAGGTCATAGGGCGCCAGGACAGGGTTATAGCTTGCGTTAGCCAGCGAGCCGTCCGCTCCGCCGCACTGCGAGGGATCGCTGTAGCCGGGCAGCGAGTTGCCGTTGGCATCGGTGCAGGGCGAGTTGAACGTGGGGTCGACGATGCCGAGGTGGTCGTGCTCGCGCAGAAAGGTGTGCTCGTAGACGGCGCCGGCGAGCGCGGTGTTGATGCCCTTGGCGTAGGAAAGCTCGGCGTGCACGCCGGCGTTGAGCAGGGTGCGCTGCTGTGCGATGGACTCCCGCTGCAGGTTGGGAGGACCGAGGTCGGTGAGCGGGTTGCCGCTCGGGTAGTAGTTGTAAGCGTCCTTGCGGACATACGGCCCGATGTTGAGCACGGCGTCGTTGCTGAGGATGTGCGTGTAGCTGGGAGCGATGTTGAAGGTTTCGATTTTGGAGTGCTGATCGGTATTGCCGACGCCGCCGAGGACGGGAGCGGCGGTGGCGCCGCCGCTGACCACATTCTGCACGTTCAGGTTGTCGTAGTTGTTGGGCGTCTGGAACCAGGAGCGGCTGTAGTTCAGGTCGATGTGCACCGAATCCTTGGCCGTCAGCTGCCGGTCGATGCGGTCGAATACGTTCTGCTCATTGCCCTTGTCGTGGAAGACGACGAATTCGGGCGGATCGAGGAAGCGCCCGGTGTTCAGGCCGTCGATCTCAAAGAAGTTGCCGCCCTTGTCGCCGCCGGTGCCCACATCGAGGAACCCGGTGGCAGAGCCGAATGTACCGTAGGAGGCGCCGATATCGCCGGTGGGCTTCTTGAGGCCCTGTCCGGAGCGGGTGGTGACCACGATCACCAGGCTGGTCTTGTCGCCGAACTGTGCCGGCGGCGCGCCGGAGATGGCTTCGATGGACTGGATGGAGTTGGCGGGGATCTGGTTGGAGAACACCTTGCTTTGCTGATCGGTAATGGGCTGCCCGTCGACGTAGAACGAGTTCGAGGCGTGGTCGCCGAGGCCGTGAAAGAGGCCGTTTGAGTCGGCGGCGACGCCGGGGGTGGTGAGGGTGACGAGCGAGGAGAGCGAGGAGGACTCGCTTTCGAGCGGGACTTTGTTGAACAGATCGCGGTCGACGTTGGTGTGGAAGGTGGTGCCGGATTCGACGATGTCGCTGCCCTGGACGGTGACGTTTTCGGTGGACTCGCCGGTCTTGAGCGACTCGTTCAAGGTAAGCGGCACGAAGGAGCGAACGTCGGCATCGGCGGTGACGGAGCCAAAGCCGGCGGCGGTCACCACGACGTGATAGCTGTTGAAGGGCAGGTTGCTGAACTGGTAGCGGCCGGCGCTGTCGGTGACCGCCTTGGCGCGGTAGCCGCTGACGGGGTTCTGCAGGGTAACGGTGGCGCCGGGAATCACGGCGCCGGTGGCATCGACGACCGAACCGGTGACGCTGCCGACGTTGGCCTGGGCGCGGGCCAGCCCGGGCAGGGAAAGGACGAGAGATGAAAACGCGAACAGGCGCGCGGCCTTGGACAGGGGTGACATGGAGCCTCCAAAGGATTGCAGAGTGGGGGGAATAGACGCGGTCATCGCTCGGCGGCCAAGCTGTGCGTGATCGGTTCCGGACTTAGCTCTGAACTTAGAAGGAGGCTGGAGGCGGTCGGATAAAGGCAGTAACAAGCACGGCGCGGGCGCCGGGAGACGGCTCTCCCAAATAGATGAGGCCGAGCAGCACAGCAGTGACCGGAGCAAGCCAGACGGGGTGGACATCCGTGGCGAGATGCGCAGAGGCACAAAGCTGGCAGTGCGACGCGTCCGTGGCATTCGCGTGGCCGTGTGCGACCTCGGCAGTCATGAAGACTGCCAGGATCAGACACAGGATGCCCGCGATCACTTTGCCGATTTTAGGAGCAGCTCTCATCCGCGATTCTCGATGTCAATTCCTGCCATCTTGTTGTCGAGCATAGCGCACTTGCTTGCCAGGGCAAGTGCCGGCAGCGTCCGCTCAAAACGAGCCCCGCACTCTCATGCTGCGACACAATTCGCAGTAGCGCAACAAGAAAATACTTTCCTTCTTCGCTGGCTACTCCCAGCATCCCGAGGGCCGCGGCTATAGCCTTTGTCTTAGCGGCGGAACGGGAGCGCCGTGCGACTTGCCCGTCTCGACACGGTCCTCGAATTTCAGCGCACTCCAAAGCGAGCCGCCAGGATCTGCTTGCACCGCCTCTGTTGGCTTGCTCGTCCAGTGGGCTAACCGGCATCCTCCAGATTCTCAGCCCAGGCGAGTCCATGCGCTGTTTTCAGTAATGCTTTCTCAATTGCGATATAATGAGCCCGTATCCGTCACAAATCGCCGCGCAGGTCCATACCTGGCTTACAGGATTTTGAGTCCTGATTGAAAGTTCCAAGCTCTCCTGCCGTTTCGAGGTGTCTCCATGAGGAAGCGTCGCTTCACGTTCTCGATCGTTCTGCTTGCATCGTCGTCCTTGTTGACCGTGGGCCGGGCTCAAAGTCCATCCCAGCCCACACCTTCGACCATGCCGCAAGCCACGCCTGGCCAGCTGCCCACCCCGCAGGCGCCACCGAAATCCGGCAGCGCCAAGCCGAGCCGCAGCGCTGCGTCTCCACCAGCTGTTGCCGCGCCTGAGAAGCCGGTGCCTCTGGAGGCGCAGGTAGGTCAAAATGGGGTGGTCAAAGGCGTAAAGCCGGGCAGCATCGATGACGTGAGTGCAATTGGCACCCGCACGATTGGCGGCCGAGGGCTCGGCAACTGGTACTCGACCAACACCGAGATCGCTGAAGGCAAGCAGTACGCGATGCAGATCGAGAAAAGCACAAAATTCATTACCGATCCAGTTATAACTGAATACGTAAACCGCATCGCGCAGAATCTGGTTAAGAACTCGGACGCGAAGATTCCGTTTACGGTCAAGGTGATCGACTCGGATGAGGTGAACGCATTTGCGCTGCCTGGAGGCTTTTTCTTTGTGAACTCCGGACTGATTCTGAATGCGGACACCGAGGCGGAGCTAGCCGGGGTGATGGCGCATGAGATGTCGCATGTGATCGCGCACCACGCCATGCGCGAGCAGACCCGGCAGAACTATGCACAGATCGGCACTATCCCGCTCATCATGATTGGCGGCGGACTCGGGTATGGGCTGTATGAAGCGTCAAGTGTCGCGATTCCGATAACCTTCATGCAGTTCTCCCGCGACTTCGAGGCGCAGGCGGATTTCCTTGGAACCCAGTATCTCTACCGGGCTGGCTACGACCCGCAGGCGCTGGTGAACTTCTTCGAGAAAATCGAAAACCTGGAGAAGCAAAAACCAGGGCTGATCGCGAAGGCGTTTGAGTCTCATCCGCCGACCCCGGATCGCATCGCCGCTACGCAGCGGGAGATCGCGATGCTGCTGCCACCGCGTAACGAATACCTGGAAACGACTTCGGAGTTCGACGACGTGAAAGCCCGGCTGGCGCGCATCGAGAACAAGCGCAAGCTCGATGACAGGAAGAATGGGAACAAGCCCACACTGCGGCGGGTGGCTGCGCAGGACCCAAGCTCCAATGACCCAAACGCTACCGGAAGCGATCGACCGACTTTGCACAAGCGGGACGAAGGCAATTAAGGCGAGCGAAGAGCATGGCTCACTGCTGTCGATTGATGATGCCCGCACTCACAGCACACGAACCGGACGGAGGAAGGCTGAATTGACTTGGAAGTGTGCTCCGTTCTTATTCTGCTTGCTGGCTGCAGCGCCGACCCGGGTAAACGCCCAGCCCGCGGTCGCTGTCGCGCACGATGCGGTGACGCGCGCCACACTGGCCAATGGCATGCGGGTGGTCATAGTGCGCAATGCGCTCGCGCCGGTGGTCACGGTGGAGGCGAATTTCCTGGTAGGCGGCGACGAGACCCCGGCCGGCTTCCCGGGCATGGCGCATGCGCAGGAGCACATGGCGTTTCGCGGCTGCACGGGGTTGACGGCGGACCAGACGGCCGCCATCTACGCACAGCTGCGCGGCGAAAACAACGCGGACACGCAGCAGACGATTACGCAGTACTACGCGACGGTGCCGGCGGCGGACATCGATGTCGCGCTTCAGGCTCAGTCGAGCTGCCTGCACGGCATTGAGGACTCGCAGGCGGAATGGGCGCGGGAGCGCGGCGCGATCGAGCAGGAAGTGGCGCGCGACCTGTCCAACCCGACCTATAAGTTCATCAGCCGGTTGAATGAGGATATGTTTGCCGGGACGCCATATGCGCATGACCCGCTGGGCACCAAGGCATCTTTCGATGCAACGACGGGCGAGATGTTGAAGACGTTCTACCGGAAGTGGTACACGCCCTCGAACGCGACCCTGGTGATCGTCGGCGATGTGGACCCGGCGGCGACGCTCGCGAAGATCAAACAGCTGTTCGGCGATATCCCGAGCCACCCGCTGCCGGAGCGGCCGACGGTCGAGCTGCAGCCGTGAAGCCGCAGACGTTTACGCTGGACAGCAATCTGCCGTATGTGTTGGGGTTCATCGCCTACCGGCTGCCGGGCTCGGACTCGCCCGACTATGCCGCCGCGCAGATTCTGGTGGATGTGCTGGGCAGCGAACGCGGGGACCTCTACGGAATGGTGCCGGCGGGCAAGGCGCTGGCCGCGCAGTTCGGCCTGGCGGAGACCTACCCGAAGGCCAGCGTGAGCTACGGGCTGGTGGTGCTGCCCGCGGGCGCCGATTCCGCGAACGCAATCCTGGAGATGCGGCAGATCGTAGCGGGCTACGCGGAGAAAGGTGTGCCGGAGGACCTGGTGGCGGCGGCCAAGCGCGGCGAGATCGCGCAGGCCGAGTTTCAACGCAACTCTATTCCCGGGCTGGCCAATGTCTGGTCGAACGCGCTCGCCGCCGAGGGCCGCACCTCGCCCGAGCAGGATGTCGAGGCCATCCGCAAAGTCACGCTTGCGGATGTGAACCGGGTGGCGCAGCAGTTTCTGCTGCATGCCGACACGATCACGGCAACGCTGAAGCCGGTGCCGAGCGGGCAGGCGGTGGCCGCGAAGGGATTTGGCGGCGGCGAGCAGGTGACCTCGGCACCGACCAAACCGCTTGCTCTGCCGGCCTGGGCGGCTCGGTCGCTCGATCAGCTGAAGGTACCGGCGGACTACATCCAGGCCTCCGACATGACGCTCGCGAACGGCATCCGGCTGATCGTGCGCACGGACGCGACCAGCCCAACCATCTCGGTGTTCGGTTCGGTAAAACACAACTCCGACCTGCAGACCGCCCCCGGGCAGGAGGGGATCGGGAGCGTGCTGGGCGTCCCAGGTGCCGGATGGAGTCGCCAGCAGCAGGACCGCGAAGGAATCCAGTTCGGCGCTGCCAACGGGCTCCTCGACATCTCTGCCGAGGAAGCCACGGAGCTTGACTGTGTTCTTGAAGATGGTCATGGTGGCACCTCCTTGGGGAGGAACGCCGCTTACGCGGCGTCCTCCTCGGAGATCGGCTCGGCATCGAGGTTTTCCTCGCGCGAGCTCTGGGATTCGGCCAGCTTGCGAACGAGGCTGGCGCGGATTTCCCACCGCGGATCTTGGTCTTGGTCTTCTTTTTGTCCTTGACGATCTCGGCATCGCGCTCGGTACTGCGCAGCTCGCCTTCTACTTCGACGTAGGCGCCCTTGCTCAGGTTCCTCGCGTACTCGGCGACCTTGCCGAAGGCAAGGATGCGGTGCCACTCGGTGTGGTTCACCCACTGCCCCGTCTGCTTGTCCTTGTAGCCGGACTTGGTGGCGAGCGAGAGGACCGTGAAGGTCTTCTGCTGTTTGGTCGAGAAGTTCTCGGCGTCCTTGCCGAGGTAGCCCTTCAGAGTGATCTTGTTTTCGTAGAGTGCCATTGTGTTTCTCCTGTTTGTATTTGCCCGGATTGCCCTCGGGACACTCCTGCGCGAAGCGACGCGAGGTGCCCCGCTCCCAAGGCCGAAGGCGTGTCTTTCTGCGGAGGCTCCGAAGAAAAAATCTCGCCCGTAGGCTGCCATCTCGTTTCGATATCGTATCGGTGCCGTAGGACATCAAGGTCAAAGGGGATGCTTCGCGCAAGAAAGCGAATGTCGTCACGATCCTTTTGGCTGTTCCGCTCCAGCTTCGAGAGGGCCAAGTCATAGGGGTCAAGAGCCATCAATCGGAGATGCCGATAGGCTCCAGGGAACATCTCGGTTAATCGCTCTTCATAGTTCTCCGGGTATGCCGCAACAGCCACTCGGTCCAAATAAACCAGATGCTTTGTGTAAAGGGGTCCGCCGCGAATGCCGAGGCTCATCATCGTTTCAGCGGCGTTACGGGGGGCAAGTTCCACCACGTCAACATCAGCAGTCGGACGATCAAGGCCATACAACTGAGTGACAACAAAGCCGCCTATGCAGTCAAGCCGTACCGTTGTATTCACTGCCAAATCCAGTTCCCGGAGAAACGAATCCCACGGCTCTGGCGGATGCTTAAGCGAGGGCATGATCGAGTTGCTCCGCTCTCAAATCCGCAAGCAGATTCCAATGTAGCGCTGCTTCGGATCGATTTGTACGCAGCCACTTGCGCTCGGCTTGCGTCATCGACTCCTTACAAAGAGTGTCTTCGCCGATAAGGCGAGAACGCTCCAACTGGCCCAATCGCTGCGCGAGTTCCGATGCGATTTCGGAGTCTTCCCCTATTCTGGCGACCTGCTTCGCCAACTCGACCACAAACCCGAGCCGGTTCTGACGATCGTGCACCTTCGCGTTCAGCACCAGCCAATCCCAGTTCAAGTTCGGGTAGGCGAACACTACCCATGGAAGAGCTTCAACGACTCTGGAATCGAGATCCTGAGAATCCAGAGCATCCATGAGAAGTTCTGCCGGATTGACCTTTATCGTCGATCGCAGGTACGCAAAACCGGGGTAGCCGAGTGCCCCCAGAGCCTCTTTAAACCAGCCAGCGTGCTTGAAGCGGGGTCGGTGCTCCGCCAGGGGGAGAGCCGTCGCGGCAACCTCAAAAACACTCATCGCCCGCGATCTCAGTTCGGGTGAAACGGCGCGAGTTCCGCGCTCCACCATAGAGAGATAGGGCTGAGTGACCCTGAGCTTTGCCGCTGCTTCGTTTTGAGTAAAAGACGAAGCTAGACGAGCGCTTTTCAGTTCTGTCCCGGTCATACAGATGAATATAACACACATTGTTATATTCCCATTCCCACCTCTCTCCTCGGCCTCAGCAGCGTGATTGGACCGCCTCTTGGAAGATAAAGTCGAGGATTGTGAGAGGTCGAATGCCGACAGAACGCGGGGGGAAGAGATGATGGGACCGCCTGAACCCGAACACTCAGCTCAATTGCAGAGGACTGCCCCCTCAGTGTTGCCAGCCCTCCAAGTGGCAGGATTTTGGATTGCGCTGTGTACGATACATGTACGATGATGGCGGCGGAGGAGCACTTTTGGCCTTTGCTGCTGTTTTAGAATTAGCAACTTGCACATTCGAAAAGCTGTGGAAAAGTTCAACTCCCGCCGCCTCCACCATCTCGAAATCCATACCCTTCTGATATGGTTGGCTGCGAAGACCCGGACCTTTCTCTGTGCACCAGCAGAGCAAGTGTCGAGGCGTCTCTATCCGCGGTCGCATCTGGTTGCCACTGAATGCGTGCATGCTCCTCTGCGCCTGCCATTGACTGCAGGTGAGCGTCCCGTCATCCAGCTCTGAGTATTCCCTCTTTTTCCTGCAGGTTTTTCCTGCAGGCATGGCTATGCGCTGCCGAGAGGATGCGGTTGCTACCGGAGCGCGAACAGGAACGCGGCGCCAATGCCGGCGAGGCCGATCGTGATCCAGAGAACGTAGTCGCCGGAGTGGCCGCTCTGGAGGATGCGCAGGGGCTGGAGCGGGCCCTCGAGCAAAGCGCCGAAGCGCAGGGCGCGCGGCAGGCGCAGCCGGAACACGGAGCTGAGAGCGAGAAGCGCGGCAAGCATGCATGCGAGACAGCCGTGAGCCGCGGAGGCCGGAAGCCAGCCGTGCGGCCAGGAGAGCGACGCGGCCGGGCCGGTGGCGCCCGTGTACACGGCGGCGGTGTAGGCGCTGCCATCGGCAAGCCGGCTGGCGGCCAGCAGCAGCCCCGCACGCAGCGCGGGAACGAAGGTGAGCGCTGCGGCCGCGAACACGCACAGAGCGGGCGGCGCGTATTGATACCAGAAGACCTGGGCGTCTTGCGGGGGCGTCTCGGGCAGCTCATCGACGACCGCCGCACTGTCAGAGATGGGCGCCGCGCCCCAGCCGAGAAAGATGTGAATACCCACGCGCAGGACGGCGCCTGCGGTCAGCGCGCCACCGGCGATAAAAGCGGCAAAGAGCCAGTGCAAACCCGGCGGGTCGGCCGCGCGGGCGCTGAGCGACTCGCCGGCTAGGGTGAGGAAGGGCGGCGCGCCGGCCAGGCCAACGGCCGCCGCGAACCAGAGCAGGGCCGTAAACCCCAGTGCGCGGCCGCGGCCGAAAAGCCGCGGCTCGCTGATGGTGCGCAAACGGTGCAGGAGAATGCCGGAGCAGAAGAACAGGCTGGACTTGATGAGGGCGTGCGCCAGCAGATAGGTGAGCAGGGCCGCGACCGCGAGCGGCGAGTGCAGGGCGAGCGCGATGAGCATGAGGCCGGCGTGGCTGATGGTGGAGAAGGCGAGCATGCGTTTGAGGTGGTGCTCGGCATAGCACATGACCCCGCCGAGCAGAACGGTAAGCAGGCCCAGGGCAAGCAGGATAGCTTGCAGCCGGACGGCATGCGCGGCAAACACACCGCCAAACACGACCGTGTGCAGCCGCAGCACGGCGTACAGGCCAAGCTCGACCATGAGACCCGAAAACAGCACGCACACCGAGGTGGGCGCGACCGCGTGCGCATCCGGCAGCCAGAAATGGAACGGGACAATGGCCGCCTTGATGAGGAAGCCGCAGGTCAGCAGCGTCGCGGCGAACAGCACCAGCGGGTCGTGCCGGGCGCCGAGGGTAGAGCCGATTTGCGCCAGGTTGAGCGCGCCGGTGACGGAGTAGAGCAGGCCAATGCCGGTGAGCACCAGGAAGGCGGCGATGGTGTTGGTGACGGCGAAGTTAAAGGCGCCCTGCAGCGGCGCGGGCTCCTGCGATTTGAGGCCGCAGAGCGCGAAGGCGGCGGTGCTCATCAGCTCGAAAAAGACGAACATGTTGAACAGGTCGCCGGTAAGCGCGAAGCCGCACATGGCAGCTAGGAAGACGAGCATGAGCGGGTGGTAGTGATTGTTGCCCGCATCCACAAAGCGCCAGGAGAAGAGCAGGGCAAGGAACATCAGCAGCGATGCCAGCGCCGCGAGTCCGGCTGCTGCCGGGTCGATGACGAAGGATATGCCGATCACCTGGCGGCCGCGCGGGTACCAACCGCCAAACCAGTAGACGATCGTCTTGTCGAGCGAGTGCACGAGGAGCAGCGCGCAGACCGCGAGATTGACGCCGGCAGCGGCGATGCTGATGCTATCGGCCGCGGCCCGCGAGAGCCACTGGCGGAGACCGGCCACGACTGCGGCGGTGAGCAGAGGGATCGCGACCGGGAGCGGCGGCAGGGCGCTCGGCGCGAGCATCAGCCTTGCATCGTCCGCAGGTGGGCGGGGTCGACGGTCCCCGACTTCTCGTGCGCCTTGACCGCCATGGCGAGCAGCAGGGCGACGACGACAGCCTCGACGACAACGTCTGTAAGCATAAGCGCCTGCACCACCGGGTCGACGGTAGGCGTGCCGACGTGGACGCCGGCGAAGACGGGCGCGGTGGCCCCGGCGCGATAGCCGATGGCCAGCAGCAGCATGTACGTGGAGCTTTGCAGCACGGCCAGGCAGACAACCGAGTGCACCAGGTGGCGGCTCGAGACCAGCCCGTAGAGCCCGCAGCAGAACAGCCAGGCCGCGACCACGTAGGGGAGCATGAAGAAAGCTTGGTGCATGTCAGTCCTCCGGGACGCGGCCCAGGATGATCTCCTGCAGGAAGGTGTAGATCACGAGCAGAAAGGCCGCCGTTACCTCAAAGCCGACCGTGGCGCTGATGAGCGCGATGGTGCCTGAGGAAAAGACATGGCCGGTAGTGCCCAGCGGCAAGATATTGGTGAGGAACGGCAGGCCGAGGAACAGCGGGAGCAGCCCGATGATCGCGTAGGCCCCGGCACCGGTTGCTTCAAGCGCTTCCACCAGACGGTGCGACGTGATGCGCGCGAAGGCTTCGGTATTTTCAGTAAGGTACACGAGCACGGGAGCGGCAGCGAGAATGACGCCGCCCTGAAAGCCGCCGCCCGGCGTGAGCTGCCCGTGCAGCCCGATGTACAGGCCGAAAAGAACAGTAAGCGCAGCCGCGGGAAGCGCGAAGGCACGGACGGCGGTGCTGAGAACGGCGCGGTCCCGCACCTGGCCCGATGGGGAAGAGCCGGTGCGCTCATCGCGGCGCAGCAGCAGCATGACGCCAAGCACCGCGGTGAACAGGATGAACTCCTCACCGAGCGTGTCGAAGCCGCGATAGTCGTAGTTGATTGCGTTGACGGTATCGGTCGCGTGACGCTCGTAAACAGCCATGTGCGCGACGTACTCGCCGTAGGCGCCGTGGAAGCTGCCCCATGGCGGCAGTCCGGCTGCGGCGTAGCAGTAAAGGCCGAAGAACAGCGGCGCGAAGACAAGAAAGATGCGGGTGCGCAGGCGTTCAGGCATGGTCGTCGGCTCCCTTCGCGGGCGCTTGCTGCTGCTTTGCCCTTTCGCGGGCGGCGTGGAAGCGCATCCGGGACACGGCCAGCATCAGCATCAGAGGGAGCGCGACGGCGCCGACCGTGATCTGCGAGAGCGCGACATCCGGCGCCTGGAAGACAAAAAACATGAGCGCGTTGAGCAGGCCGTAAAAGCCGAGCGCGAGGATCTGCTCGGTGACATCGCGGGTGCGCACGACAGCGAAACCGGCGGCGCCAATGAGTAAGAGCAGAAGTGCGCCGAAGTAGATCATCGGGAGCTCCGCGAAGCGGGAAAGCGGAGCGGGTCGGGGTCGGCCGACTCACCCGTGCCGAGCTGGCGAAGGCGAAAGGCCCGCGCGGTGGCGTGGGTTACGACGGAGTTGATGGCCAGCAGAACGATAGCGATCAGAGCGGTCTTGAAGGCGACCTGGCCGAAGCCCGTTTCCAGGAAGACCGCGACGGTGAGCACGACGATGCCGACCGATGCGGGCAGCGAGAGATAGTGCAGCGCCTGCACCGGATCCCGCATGCGCCACATGCCCAGCACACCCAGCCAGCAGAGGGCGACGGTGGCCGCGAGCAGCGAAAGGATGAGCCAGTGAAGGATGCCGGTCATAGATGCTTCTCAAGAAAGCGCGCGAAGACCAGGCCGCCGCCGAACGACATGATGGCCAGGGTGAGCGGGAGGTCAATATAGACCGCACGGGCAAAGCCGACGGTGAACAGCACCATGGCGATGGTCAGCAGCAGGCTTGCCATCTCAAAGCCCACCAGGCGCCGCTCGGGGGAGCCGCGCAGGCACATATCCGCGCAGGGCAGCAGTGCCGCCGCCACAACCACGCCCGCGATCAACCAGACATTCACGGGGCGTCTCCAGCGCCCAGGCTGCGCACCATCGCTGGCAGGGCGGTCTCAGCAAGCTGGTGGACGAGCAAGAGGTTTCGCTCGGGCTCGGTGCCGAGCACGATCGAGTTCGGGCTCGCCGTCATGTAGGCGGTGGCCAGCACTTCCCTTGCGAGGCTGAGAGGAGAGGCCGCGTCGAAGGTGTGGACACGGTAAAGGGATTCGGCCGGACGAATGCCAAACAGGTCTCGAAAAAGGATGCGGGTGACGAGGCACGCATCGCCTGCGATCTGGGCGGGAACATGCCGGATCAGCAGCACATCGCGAAGGCGGAATACCAGGTGGTCTGGCTGCGCGCGCCACAGGAAGAAGGTAAACACGGCGCTGGCGAAGGCACAGAGCGCGCCCAGAAAAGCCTCCTGCGTGGGCAGGCCCGCGACAAGGACGATCCACAGCAGGAAACCTGCCGCAGCCGAGAAAAGAAGGACGCTGCGGGATGCATTCGGTCGAACTCCGGGCTGTTGCGCGGCCGCCATGTCGCTCGTAAGACTCTCACTTTGCGGGCGGAGATGCTTGAGCCCGCGCCGGCTTATTTCTGGCGAGACACTTCGAGATGATCCCGCAGACGAATGTCTTCGGATGAGGAGCCGATCATGAGATCGAACGTGCCTGGCTCGACCCGGAACTTGCTCGTTTGCACGTCATAGAAAGCGAGCTGCGCGATGGGCAGGCTGAACTGCACGCGCCTGCTCTCACCCGGCTGCAGCGTTACACGCTCGAACGCGCGGAGGCTCTGGATAGGCTGCACGACCGCACTGCGCTGCTGGTGGGTGTAGAGCTGCGCGACATCGGCGCCGGCGCTGTCGCCGGTGTTCTTCAGGTCGAACGAAATCTCAACCTTGCCAGTGGACGCGGCCGTTGGCGTGGAGAGCTTGAGGTTGCTGTACGCGAAGTGCGTGTAACTGAGGCCGTAGCCGAATGGGTAGAGCGGCACACCTTTGAAGTAGAGATAGGTGAAGCCTTTTGAAACGTCGTATTCGTTCTGCGGGGGCACGCCGTCGAGGCTGGCGTACACGGTGTAGGGCAGGTGGCCTCCGGGGTCGTCGTCGCCGAACAGCGCGCGGGCAATCGCGGTGCCGCCGGCCTCGCCCGGGTACCAGGCTTCAAGGATGGCAGGCAGGTGATCCTGCGCCCACGGGATGGCGAGCGGGCCGGCGTTCATCAGCACCAGCACGGTATGCGGGTTGGCGGCGAAGACTGCTTCCATAAGCTGCTCCTGCGCGCCCGGCAGGTTGAGGTCGCGGCGGTCGTGGCCTTCTTTTTCCACGTGCAGATTGGTACCGAGGCAGAGCACGGCTACATCGGATTTTCGCGCGAGCTCGACCGCGCGGGCTACGGCTGCGGGGTCGAGCGGATCGGTAAAGCCTGTGCCCTGCTCGTACTCGACATGCACGCCGGGCAGCAGCGTACGCAGTCCTTCGAGCGGGCCGACTTTGCGCGCGGGCTTGCCGTAGTAGTCGCCGGTTTCGTAGTTCGTATCGCCGGCTGGACCGATCACCGCGATGGAGTGCACCGCGTCTCGCTTGAGCGGCAGAAAGTCACGGCGATCGCTCAAGAGCGTGAGCGACTCCTGCGCGGTTTTGAGCGCGAGTTCAAGATGCTGCGGCGAGCGCACCGTGCTCATTGCGATTTTGCTGTACGGGCTGCTCTCCGGCGGATCGAAGGCGCCGAGACGGAAGCCGACGCGCAGCACGCGGCGCAGGGCGCGGTTGACATCGTCGACCGTAAGCAGGCCCCGCTGGACGGCGAGCGGAATGTTGGTCTGGAACTCGACATCGTCGGAATCGTTGCCAGCCTTGATGGCGAGCGCGGTGGCCTCGACCGGATCTTCGGTCACGCGCTGGCCGGGCTCGCTCGAGCCGCGATGACTGCCGGAGAGCAGCTCGACCGCGCCGAGATCGTCGGTGACAAAGCCGTCGAAGCCCCACTGGTTGCGGAGAATGTCGGTGAGCAGGAGATGGTTGATCGCGTTGGGTGTTCCGTTGATGGCGTTGTAGGACGACATGACGGACTGCGCGTGCGCCTCGGTGATGGCCGCCCTCCAGGCTGGCAGCCAGTACTCCATCAGGCTGCGCTCATCCACCTGCGCGGAGAGGTGCTGGCGGCCGGTCTCGACATTGTTCACGGCGAAATGCTTGACGGTCGCGGCGACTTTCAGGTGGTCGATGTTATCGCCCTGCAAGCCTTCGACATAGGCGACAGCCATGCGTGACGTGAGCCACGGGTCCTCGCTGAAAACTTCTCCGATGCGGCCCCAGCGCGGATCGCGGCTGATGTTGATGACCGGCGAGCGATACACCAGGCCGACCTTCATGAAGGGACCGTCCGCGTGGCTGTTGTAGAGCGCGCGCGCCTCGTCCGACATCGCGTCGGCGATGGTGTGCACGAGCGCGGGGTCCCAGGTGGCACCCATCGCGGTTGGCGCGGGGAACAGCGTTGTCGGCTGCTTGGACCAGACGCCGTGCAGCGTCTGGTTCCAGCCGCCCCACAGGGGTATGTGCAGGCGCGGGATGCCCGTATTGGAGTGGTTGAGCTGCGCTGCTTTTTCTTCAAGCGTGAGCCGGCCGATCAAGTCGGTGATGCGCTGTTCGATGGGTTTTGATGGATCGAGATAGACAGGCGCCGACGCGGTTTGCGACGCGGTCACGCCGCAGAACGCGAGGAGGGTGAAAGCGAAAAGGCGGTGCCTCATGGAGGGTCCTTGTGAAGCCGTGGTTGCTTAGCTGCGTACCCAGTTACCGTCGATCATGCGCCACATCTGCGCGGAGCCTGACTGGTCGCGCAGAGCGGGCGGCAGGCGGTCTTCGCGCACATTGTCGTAGCAGTGCAGCACGCCGAAGCGCAGCATGGACCGCGGAATGCCGACTGCCGTAAAGCCCGGGTGCGCGGTCGAAGGGAATGGGCCGCCGTGGTTCATCGCCGGCGAAAGTGCGACTCCGGTGGGAACTTTGTCGTTGAGCAGGCGGCCTACGCGGAAGCGCAGCGCGGCTGCGGCCGGCTCGTAGAGTTCGTCGTCCGCGCCTGTGCTGGCCGAGTAGATAGAGCCGGTCAGGTTGCCTTCCAGTGCTGCAAGCACCTGCATGAGGGTTGCGCGGTTTTCAATTGTAACCAGCATGGTTGCATTTCCGAAGGCTTCGCGCTGCAGCTTTTCCGCCTCGGCCAGGAAGCCGCGGCCGGAGACGCGCAGCAGCGTGTTCTGGTAGCGGAAGCCGTCGCCATCCTGGCGCGCACCGCCGGTGACAACAGACGCGCCCGCGTCGACGAGCCACTGCACGCCCTCATGCAAACCGCTCAAGCCGCCTTGCGACAACAGAGGCGCGGAGGGCCGCGTGCGCAGCGTTTCGGCAAGCGCGCGCGCGAGCTGCTCGGTCGGCTCACCCGCGAGCGCGAGAATCAAATTGGGGCTGGTGCAGAACTGTCCCGAGGCAGCGAGGCAGCTGTCGGCGAGCTCGACGGCGAGTGCTTCTCCGCGCTCGGCCACAGCGCCGGGCAACAGGACCACCGGGTTGAGGCTCGACATTTCGAGATACATCAGCTTGCCGGCGGCGTCGGCCGCGGCCTTCAGGCGGAGTCCGCCAGCGCGGCTACCGGTAAAGCCGCTCGCGCCCACGCGCGGGTCGCTGACCAGGCGCAGCCCATCCTCGTTCGAGACACCGTAGAGCATCTGCACGGTGGCCTGGGGAAGCGATGTGGCCGCGAGCGCGCGGCTGGCGCACTCCGCGAGCAGCTTGCTGGTTCCAGGGTGCAGCGGGTGCGATTTTGCGAGCACCGGGCAGCCCGTAGCGATCGCGGCTGCGAAGTCTCCCCCGCACACGCCGTTGTACGCGAAGGGAAAATTGTTCGGACCGAACACAACCACCGGACCAATGGGCGCGTAGTGCGAGCGGATATTGTTCCTGGTATCGAGCACGGGCTGCTGCCACGAGCCCTCGCGCGCGGCCGCCGCGGCCTGGCGCAGCTGCGTCGTTGTGCGCACGAGCTCGACATCGCGCAGACGCGGCTTGATGGCGAGCCCTGTCTCTTGATGCGCAATGGCGACGATTGCATCGGCTGCGGCTTCGATATGGCCGGCGTAGCCGTCGAGGAACGCGGCGATTTCATCTCCAGAAACCGCGCGCAGCAAGCGCGCTGCTTCTACGGCTGCGTCGAGCGCCGCGTCGCAGTCCGACCATACGCTTACCGGGTACTCTCCCGGCAGTTGAGCGCCCGTGGCCGGGTTTTCCGCGCTGAACGTCGAAGCTGCTGACGCATCGCGCCACGTACCGTCGATCCAAACTTGTGCTGCTGTCATCGTCTGCTCCTGATCTGTAACCAAAGGTGTTACATTTTTGTTCATCGTGGGCTGTCGCGCAGCGGCTCGATGACCGAGGCCATGTCCTTGCCCGCATAGCCCTGCGCTGCCGCTCGATCGAAAAGGGTATGCGCATTCACGGCGGTCGATAGCTCAACACCATCCTGCGCGGCGGCTTCGTGGGCGTACTGGAGGTCTTTCGCCATAAGCTCCAGCAGAAAATTGACGGAGTAATCGCGGCTGGTCATCCGCGCGGAGATGCCCGCCAGCAAGGGGCTGCCAGGCGCGCCAGCTTTGAGGATGCCGAGCGCCCTGTCGCGGTCCAGGCCGCTTCGCTCGAGCCACGCGATCGCCTCGGCCAGCGAGGCCACCTGCACGCCACAGAGAAAATTATTGACGAGCTTCATCTTCGCGCCGCTGCCCGAGGCGCCCAGGTACACAATCTCCTTGCTCATGGCTTCGAGCGCGGGCCGCGCCTTTGCCATCGCCTGCTCGGCGCCGCCGACCAGAAAGGTGAGCTGGCCGCCCTCGGCCTGCACGCGGCTGCCGGTGACCGGCGCGTCCAGCAGCGCGAGTCCGCGGGCTTCGGCGTGCTCACGAAGTTCCGCGATCCATGCCGGGCTGGCCGTGGTGGATTCGACCAGCACCGCGCCCTGCTCCGCGGCATCGAGCGCGCCCTGCTTGCCGAGCCACGCCGCGCGCGCGGCGCTGTCATCGGACAGCATGGAGACGATAACCTGCGCTCCCTTTGCTGCTTCGCCAGGCGTGGCCGCGACCCTCGCACCTTGTTCGGCGAACGGCGCTGCCTTTTGAGCGGTGCGGTTGTAAATGGCCAGCGGAAAGCCTGCTTTGAGCAGGTTCGCCGCCATCCCGCCGCCCATGGTTCCCAAGCCCAGCAATGCTATCGGCATCTTCTCCATACATTCCTCTTTCTAGCCAAGCGGTTGCACGCGGACCGGCTCTGTTAATTTTGCGTGCGTGTGAATTGGATTGCGAAGCGCGCGGCCGAAGCCATCGAAGCGTACCTGCGCGATGTCGCCCTCGCGCAGCGCAATGCCTTCCCCGAACGAGAGCGCATCCGCGCCGAAAAAATGGACGTGCACGCCGCCGGGCTGGCGGTGGCCGGCGAATTTGAAATGGTGATGCTCAAGGTTAACGAGCGAGTGACACATATTCGCTTCGCCGCTTGCAATGCTCTTGCGCCACAGGGTTTCACCCGCGCGCTCGATACGCACCTCGCCGCGCACATCGCTGAACTTTGCATCGAGCACAAGCTCGGGCCCCAGGCTGCACGCGCGCAGCTTCGACCCGGCGAGATTGAGGTAGTTGCGCTTCTCGAAAACGTGGTCGGAAAACTCATTGCCGTTCGCCATGCCGACGCGGTACGGCGTGCTGTCCTCGCCGATGATGTAGACGCCTGCGAGCTCGGCCTCTTCACCGCCATCCTCCGCGTGGCCTGGAATCTCGAGCGGCTCGAATGGCGCACGAAGGACCGAACCATCGCCTTTGTAGAACCACTCCGGCGCGGCCCCGATTTCATCTGCTTTTGGGCTGCCGCCGTCCACTCCCAACTGGAACATGCGCATGCTGTCGGTGAAGTTTTCCGCCGCTTGCGGCTGATCGGCAATGTGCATGGCCTGGCGCTGCCGCGCACTGCCGAGGTGCGTCAGACCGGTGCCCGCAACAAGCAGGCGCGAGGGCGCGCCCGGCACGTCAATGGGGGCGAGCAGACGCCACGGCGATGTGTCGTTGTAGATGTCGTCGTAAGACAACTGCTCGCCCGAAGCAAGCGAGCGCGCATACTCTGTCAGCGGCTTGCCGGTGCGCTGGCAATGCTGGGCCAGCTCGTAGACCGAGGAGACACCCGCGAGGCAGCGCAGGTGCGGCTCCTCGACGAGCGCGACGCGGCGCGTTCGTGAATTTGTGGAAGCGATCTGTACAAGGTGAGTCGTCATACTATCCCGTGATTGTGAAGCGTTTGAGTGAGTCTTCATTGACCGAGAGACCGAGCCCCGGCGTTGTGTCGTCGAGGTCGATGGAACCATTTACCGGCACTGGCTCGCCGTCGAAGATGTACCAGAACAGCTCGTTGCCGACCTCGACACCCACCTTCGGAAAGAACTCGGCGATAGGTGAGTTAAGGCTCGCCATCACCACGTGGTAGTTGTGCATCTGCCCCGCGTGCGGCACCACGGGGACCTGGAACGACTCAGCCAGCGCGCAGATTTTGCGCGCCTGGCTGATGCCGCCGACGCGGTTGGTGTCGAACTGGATGTAATCGAGCGCGTCTGCCTCAAGCAACGCGCGAAAGCCGAAGATGGTGCACTCATGCTCGCCACCGGCGATGGGGATCCGGGCCTGACGCTTCAATTCCTGGTAGCCGCGCGTGTCGTCGGGGATGACGGGCTCCTCGATCCAGCGCAGGTGGAACGGCTCCAGCAGCGGCAGCATGCGTTTGGCGTAGTCGAGCGTCCAGCCCATGTAGGCGTCGACCATCAGGTCGATGCCGTCGCCGATCGTTTCGCGCACCGTGCGGACGAGCGCGATATTGTTTTGCATGCCTGCGGCGCCATCGAGCGGGCCCCAGCCGAAGCGGAGTTTCATCGCTTGATAGCCCTCGTCTTTATATTTCCGCGCCTCCACTCGCAGCTCGTCGAGCGGCATGGCGTACAGGCGGCTCGCGTAGACAGGGATGCGGTCTTTTGTGCGGCCGCCGAGCAGCCGATACACGGGCTGCTTCGCGTCTTTGCCGAGCAGATCCCACAGCGCGATGTCGACGGCCGAGATCGCCGTCATCGCCACGCCCTTGCGGCCGAAGGCCATGGTGCGGCGGTACATCTGCTGCCACAGGAACTCGGTATCCCACGGGTCGGCGCCGATCAGGATCGGCTTCAGATAAATGTCGATGAGGCTCTTAGTGACGAGGGGCGAGAGCGCGGCGTTGCCGAGGCCAACCAGCCCCGCGTCCGTGAAGACCTCAACCAACACCCAGCCGTGAAATGCGAAGTGAGCCATTGAGGCTTCGCGAAAGCTGACCAGGTCCATTGGGTTGGTGCAGAAGTGAGGCGGCAGCGCGGCCGTTTTACCTTCCCACTGGACGACACGGGTGCGCACTTCAGTGATCTTCATCCGTTGCTCTCGATCCTTAGAAGCTCAGGGCTGCGTAGCGGTTGAATGGCGCCGGCGAACAGTACGATGGCGCCGAAGCCGATGAGATGAAATGTGCCGACCAGCACGAAGAGCGTTCCATAACCGAAACCGTGGCCCAGCAGCGCGCCGGCAACGATGCCAAAAATGGCGCCCCCGATCGCGCCGCCGAAACCGACTAATCCCGACACCGTTCCCACCGCGGACAAAGGAAAGATGTCGGCCGGTACCGTCATGATGAGGCCCGACCACGACTGTTGGCAGAAGAACGCAATGCTGAACAGCACAATCGCGAGCTGCACAGGCACCAGCGGCACCAGCATGACGACTGGCATGAACGCCGCGCTCAAACCGAGCGCTAGTTTGCGCGCGCGGTCGAGCGTGTACCCGCGATGCAGCAGCCGACTTGAAAACAGGCCTCCGAGAAAGCTGCCCACACCAGAGGCGGCATACGGGATCCACGCGTAGTAGCTGACGTGTTTGATGTCGAAGCCGCGCGCGTCGTAGAGGTATTTCGGCAGCCAGAACAGCAGGAAATACCAGGCGGAATCGCTCATGAACTTGGCGAAGACAAGCGCCTGCACGCTGCGTATGCTGACGATTTCGCGCAGGGTAAGCCGGCTGGCGAGCAGGCGCGCGTCGAGCGTGTTCAACGAGAGGGTGAGCGTGTTGCCGCGGTAGGCGACCGCCCACCACAGCACCCACGCGAGGCCAACCGCGCCGGCCGAGAAAAAGACCGCGCGCCACCCGCTGTGCAGCAGCACAAAGCCGATGAGCGGCGGCGCCAGCACGGAGCCGACGGCGGTGCCGGCATTGATGAAGCCCATGGCGGTCGAGCGCTCCGCCGGCGGCACCCACTCGGCCACCACGCGCACCGCAGCGGGAAAGCCGCCGCCCTCGCCCATGCCCAGCAGAAAGCGTGCGCACAGCAGCAGCGCGAACCCCGATGCGAGCCCGTGCAGCGCGCAGGCGACGGACCACCACAGCATGATGAGCAGAAATCCGCGCCGGGTGCCGAGCCGGTCGAGGAGGCGTCCGCCGATGACGTAAAGAGCCGCGTAGGAGAGCAGGAATGCCGTCTGCAAATACGAAAACTGCTGGTTGGAAATGGGAATGGTGCGCTCGATCGCGGAGATGGCGACCGGCAGTGTCTGCCGGTCAAAGTAGCTGATGGCGATAGCCGCAGTGACGAGCACGACAGAGTAGCGGCGCATCGCGTCCGTGCTCGCCGCTGCTTTGTCGGGTCTCATGGCGGTCCATGCGCTCATTGCTGAGTTACCACTTCAGGTTCAGCAGTGAGATGCCCTGCCGCGGCATTTCGGTCGTGACCCTGACCTGTCCGTTCTGCACATCGAGCCAGCAGGGAGACGTGAGCAGCTCCAACTGGCCCGCGGCTTTGAGCGCCGCATACTCGCTCGCGCTCGGGTGCTGCGGCGAGCCAATCGCCTTCCACGCCGTGTACGCGTTGCTGTGGGTGTCGTCGATGCGGTAGTGCTCCAGCAGGACGCGGTGCACGTTTGCGGGAATGCCGCCGATCGTTACTGTTGTCGGCGTTGGCTCGGCAGCCGCGTCCACATCGTGATAATTCCATACCAGCACGGCGGCTTCGCGGTCTGCTTTCGTGGCCAAGGCGTCGATGTCGGGAGACTCGCGCACACCGGTCGTAAGCAGCGTATCGAGCGGCACCTGCCCGGTGCTGCTGGTGCCCACGCGTGTACCGCCCATCAGCGCGAACATACGAAACACATTCAGCACCGGCTTGTCGATGCCGTTGGTCGCGAGCGAGCGAAAGCCCTCGAAGTAATCCTTGTCTTCAAACTCGAACGACCAGCTCAGCATGGAAATCAGGTCGACGTTGTGGCGATCCTGCAGCTCGAACAGCCCTTTGAACGCCGCCGCCGTGTACGCGGGATAGAGCGTGCCGTTGCGATAGTTATTCGCCGGGTTCACTTTGGACGAGCAGGCGGCGCAGCCTTCCGGGTCCGCCTCGCTGAGGATGATGGGCAGCTTCCTGAAGCGCGGGAATTTCTCGACGGCCGCGAAGCCTTTGTCGGCATCGTTCAGCTCGCGGCGGATGCCCATCGTGACCTTGCCATCGCTGATGGTGGGCGAACCCTTGGCATGAAACGAGATGAAGTCGATAGAGATGCGCTTGCCGTTCGCAGCGCTCTTGCCCGAGTTAACGTGCTCGAGAAAATTGGCAAGGAAGGCGTTCGCTTTCGGATTGCCGGGGCTGGTCGAGGCCGGGCCGCCTACCTTTGCGCCGGGCAGCGCCGCGCGCACACCGGCGACCGCATAATCGTACAGCTTCCAGTAATCCTCGGGCGTCGAGTGCCAGTAATCAATATCTGGCTCGTTCCATACCTCAAAGTACCACTGCAGCACCTGCTCCCTGCCGTAGCGCTCGACCAGGTGCGCGGTCACAACGCGCACAAGCTCGCCCCATTTCGCGTAATCCTTCGGCGGATTGTTTGACTTGCCTGAAACAGTCGAGTGCGGATAGTGAACCTGGTACGGCTCATGCCGGTTGGGCAGGTCGGCGGCCAGATCCTTCGGCATAAAGCCGAGCTCGACCATAGGTCGCACACCGGCTGCCTTGTAGGCGTCGAAGATGCCGTCGAGGATTTTGAAATCGTAAACCGGCTTGCCGTTTGCGTCTTCGGTGTAGACGTTGGTCGAAGAGAACTTAAGCTCGGCCTTTCCGTCACCGGAAGTGAGCAGATGGTGCACGCGGATGTACACCGGTACCGGGCTCAGGTCGTGCAGTTCGCCCAGCAGCTGCGTCCCGCGGCGCATGGTGGTGTAGTTGGCTTCGTCATAGCCGAACCAGCTGTAGATCGGCTTGTACGGGCCAATCGTCTTGCCGAGATCGACCTGAATGGAAACCGGGGCCTGCCTGGATTCCCGCACTGTCCGCTGTCCCAGCGCTGCGCTGGAGATAAGGGCCGCCAGTACGAACAGTCGTGTCCACCCACTTAACACTCGATGCATCGAAACTCTCTTTCACACTTGTTAGAAGTCGTACTTGAGCGCGAACTGAATATCGCGCGACGGAACCGAGGTGCTGGTCACCTGGCCCCCTGCGGTTGCGTCAATGGTCGCGTTCGGCGCATTGAAGCTGGTGGTGTTTGAGATGTTAAAGAACTCCGCGCGAAACGAAAGCGTGCTCTCGCCCGGCAGTGCGAAGTTCTTGAAAATAGATGCATCGTATTGGCGGTACAGATCGGAGCGCAGTGTGTTCGCGAGAACATTGCCGTAGGTGTAGAGCGGCGCATCGGCGTAGCGGGTTTTATCGAACCAGTTGGCGAGGGAGCGCTTAAAGTTGGGATTGCCGCCCGCCGGATTTAGGATGGGCCGCTGACTGCCGACACCCGTGTTCGCGCGATCGCCGGAGATTACAGGCGTATACGGCACACCGCTGCGCAATACGATTATGGTTTGCAGCTGCCATCCGCCAAGCGTGCTGTCCACCAGTCCGTTTGCATTGCCAAGGAAACGGCGCCCTCGGCCAACGGGCAGCTCATAACTGCCGCTTAGTGCAAGGTTATGCGGCGTGTCAAATGGAGACAGTGCGTATTCATAAGCCGTGTTGCCGCCAAGAGAGGGCGACTGATTGAACTGGAGAAACTTCGAGTAAGTATAAGCAATCAGTCCGGACAAACCATTGCCGGCGCGGTGCTCCAGCTTCGCTTGCAGCGCGTTGTAGTTAGTCGAAAGATCTTGCGTGTTGAAGTTGATGCCGCCCCAGGGCTGGTACGGCCTGCGCGCCTGTATGCTTCCCGGCCCCGGCGCGGGATCGTTGAAATCATCGAAGCTGTTCAGGTCCACGCCGTGGTTGCCTACATAGGTGACCTCAAGCACATCCTTGTTTGAAAGCTGCTGCTGCACGCCGAAGCTGTAGTGCTCGTTGTAGCCCACGTTCAGGTGCGTCTTGCTGGGTGAGAGAGTCGGGTTAGCCTGAGCTGAGCCCAGCGCCGTCCCGAGAAAGAAGTTACCCAGCGTGCGTGTGGGCACCACATTCTGCGTTTGGTTTACCGTCTCGGCAAGCCGGAACGGAAGCGTGTTCAAGTTGACGCGACCGCCTGTGGTCTCAGGCTCATAGAACATGCCGAAGCCGCCGCGGATGACCGTCTTCTTCGCGGCTGAATAGGAGACCCCGAAGCGCGGGCCGAACTGGTGCTTGTCAGTGTAAGTGATATTCGATGGCAGGCCCGCCTGGCTGCTGGTCTGGATGTATTTGCCAAAGAACTCGTACGCCGCGGGCGCCGCATACTGCGAAGTAAGATCGAGTACTGTGCCCGAACCGGAGACGATGATTGGCTTGGTCCGCGTGGGGTCGAAGGTGCCGATCTGGCCTTTGTAGCCGGCCAGCCAGGGCGAGTACTCATAGCGCAGCCCCGCATTGATGGTCAGCCGCTCGCTCAGGCGGATATCATCCTGAGCGAAGAACTCCTTGTAAGTCTGCTGGCCGCCAAAGTCCTCCGCAGGGTACGCGCGCGCGATGGAAGAGGGATAGCCGAGCAGGAAGTCAGCATACGCGTCCCCGCTCTCATTGCCGTTGAAGTTGAACTGGCCCGCATAGGTCTGGCTGTCATAGCCAAGCCACTGGTAATAGCGGATGAGCACCCCGAACTTGAGCGACTGCTTGCCCTTGAGGATGGTGAAGTTCTCCGTACCCTCCACCGCCTTGCGGTCCTGCGACTTAGGCCGCTGGTCGAACGCCGAACCTTGCAGCGAAGAGTACCCGCTCCAGGCGTAATCCGGGAACGAGCCCCCGGTGCCGGGCCGCAGCTGCGGAGTAAAACCAGCGACGCCGAACTGGCCGTTGAAGTCCGGCCCCTCAAGAAACGCTGACAGGCGCACGTGGCTGGGCAGATAGTGAACGCGCGCCTCGTTGACCTTGTTCGCACCGATATTCGTGATGACTCCCACCGCGATATCCTGCCCAATGGAGGTGAGCGACGCGGTCTTGAGCGTGGGCGAGGAGTTTGGGTCGGTCTCGCGATTCGTGACATAGATCCAGCGGGCGAACAGACGGTCGTGTGGGTCGATCTGATGGTCGAGCCGTACGGTGTACTGGTCGAAGTCGATCGCCTGCGATGGTGAATAGGTGAAGGTCCCGCTGCTGGTATTTGGGAGCGGATTGTAGTTCTGAATGGCAAGGGCCTGCGGAGCGAGCCTGGCTGTGGGAATCGTGTTGTCGGCGAACGGCACGCGCACAACTGTGCCGTTCACCGTCGTAGTCAGCAGCGGATCATAAATTGCCTTGGCGCCGAAGTTGCCGCTGCGCTGCGCGGCCGATGGCACAATGCTGTTGAAAACCTCCCCCTGGCGCAGCCGCTGGCCTTCGTAGTCGACGAAAAAAAACGTCCGGTCCATGCCGTTGTACAGGTAAGGAATCAAAACCGGGCCGCCCACATCGCCGCCAAACTGGTTGCGCTTTAGAATCTGCCGCGTGAGTGCGAAGTAGTTGCGCGCGTCCAGCTTGTCATTGCGGATGAACTCGAAAATGCCGCCGTGGAAACGATTGGTCCCGCTCTTGGTGGTCGCGTTGAAGAACGCGCCGCCGCGATTGTATTCAGCCGAGTAGGGGCTCTGCTGCACGGAGAACTCCTGCAGCGCATCGATCGAAGTCTGGATGAATGTGCCGCCCTGGTGCTGCTCGCTTACATCCACGCCGTCGAGCAGGAACGAGGTCGCGCTGCCGCGAATACCGCTGATGGTGTTGCCGTCGACGACCTCCGGCCGGATGGCGAGTGAGTTGCCGGTGGGCGCGAGCAGCGCGGCGCCCGGGGTCAGCTCGGCCAAGCGGTAGAAGCCGCGGCCATTCAACGGCAGGTCGGTAAGCTGCCGATTGGTAATCACCTGGCCAACGGTTGCGGAGTCGGTCGTGAGCAGCGGCGTTGTCGTGGTGACCTGAACGTTGACCGCGGCCGAGCCAACGCTCAGTTTCAGATCTTCCCGAACGATCTGGCCGACCTGCACCTCGATCGCTGTCGTCGTGGAGGTCTCAAAACCTTTGGCAGTGACGCCCAGCGTGTACACGCCTGCCTGCACCGGGGTCACGACGAAGTCGCCGCTCGCGTCTGTGATGGCGGTCTGTACGATGTTGGTGCCGGTATTAGTCACCTTGACCGATGCGCCGACAATAACGGACGCCTGGGCGTCGGTGATGCGCCCGACAAAGCGGCCCTGCTCCACCTGGGCCATGGCGGCTCCGGAGAGCGGCACCAGTAGAGCCGCAAGGGCAGCTCGCTTGATTCTCCGGACGAATCGCTTGTCTCCCATCGTTACACCTCGTCGCGCTCCTGCTTCCTGAGCGCGACCAAAGGTAGTACCTATTTAGACCTTCTGTCAATCAGACTTGTCATTTTTCGGGCGTGCTGCTCAAAAGCGATCTCGGTACGACTCTATTTTGCTGAAAGGGCGGCTTCTTGCTCTTCATTCAGGCTGCTGACCGGTACTACCTCTAAAACTATTAGCTGAAAAGGATTGCTTTGACTTTGCAGGACAGGCCGAGCACCATGGGAGGGTGAAAGCTCGACGCATCGTGCAGGCAGGCGCTCTTGAGCACGTCCTCAGCCACAAGGAGGATGTGACGCAGCTGCTGGTTTTGCGTTTTCAGCAGATGCTCAGTGACGGCGTACTCACGCCTGGCGCTAGGCTGCCGCCGGAGCGCGAGTTGGCGGCCCACTTTCAGGTGGCGCGCTCCTCGCTGCGCCAGGCGCTCAAAGTGCTTGAGATCATGGGAGTCATCACGCAAAAGGTCGGCGACGGCAGCTATCTCAACCGCGACGCGTCATCGGTGCTTGCGGTGCCAATGGAGTTCCTGTTCCTGCTCGACGACACGACAGTGCAGGAATTAACCGAGCTGCGCTTTCTAATGGAGCCTGCCCTCGCGGCGAAGGCAGCCGAACGCGCCAACTCCGACGACATTGCCCGGCTGCGTCAATCCATTACTGACCTGGAACACAGCGAGCGCGACCGGGTCAAGCTGGTCGCGTCCGATTTGCTGTTCCACCGCGCTATCTTCGAGGCCTCCGGCAATCGCCTGACCGGGCGTCTATTCCACACCATTCATCGCGCGATGCTGAACATGATCATGGTGACCTCGCAATTAGTCGACCTGGAGCACACGGTCGCGTTCCACAGGCCCATTTTGGCTGCGATTGAACAGCGCGATGCTGCCCTGGCGTCTCGCCTGATGACTGCACACCTGACGGACGCGAGCGCACTGCTGGCTCATGGCCGGGAGCAGGAGAAAGCTCAGGCGCTGCGCGATCACATGGCAGCCAAAACAGTCGGCGTGCAACGGACCCCGCGCGGGGCCAGGCGAGCACCTGCTTTACCGCGTGCATGAACGGTAAATACTCTGCGCAGGTGAATGCGGGCACGATGCAATAGGTTGACGATCTCTTCTTTAAAAGCGCACACGTATCTGCTGCGGCGTCGCGGTATTGGTGCAATGAAGCAACAAAGTGTGTCCGCTCTGTTGATACTGCCCGCGATCGAGAGCCTTGCCGTTCAGGGTAACTTCTCGAGGAGGCTTGGCCAGCAGAATACGGATCGAGGCTTCCGTCTGATCGATGCCTTCCACGTCGAAGGTGAGGCTATCGCCAGATACATGTTCGTGAGTAATCTTGGCGGAAGCTGCAAGGACGCGCGGAGCTGAAGATTGGATGGAAGATACATCGAGCAGCAGGGCTCGTGTCCCAGGCTTGACTGTCATCCGGCTACTCTCCGGCAACGCGGGATCGAAGAGATTGATAAGGTCGCCAGTGACAGACATTGGCTGCTCGATTGCCGACGCGGCATCTTTGGAGTCTTCATCCAACCCCGCGGCGATAACATACGGGCCGCGCCGCAGCACGAGTGCGTTTGTTTCCCGCAGCGGCAGATGGATTGCCTCGGCGGCTGTGTGAAGCAGCGCGAGCAACTGCGTCGATCCAGATGGGTTGTAGGTAAGAGCAGACGGGCTTTGCGGCTCGTAAAGGACAAAGCCTCTCCCGACAGGATGCAGCCCTGCGTTGCCCGGCGCGATGCCCAGGTCCTGAAACAACTGCTGGCGCGGGTTTGCAAAGTGCTGGACGCCGGAGTTCCACCAGTCGCTGGCCTGGTTATAGGGGTCTTTGTCGTCATCGACAACGATGAGCGCGCCACCGGACCGGACCCACGCCGCGAGCACGGCATGGAATGCCGGTGAGGGCGGCTTTTGGCCTTCGTAGGTAAGCAGCAGCACCTTATAAGGCTTTAGGAAGTCGGCAGGGGCTGTCTTGCTATAGCTGCTTTCTATCTGCACCGGCTCTACCGGCATACCGTGCATCAGCAGCGGCAGCGCGAGTCCATAGAAGTTTCCTAAATTCGCGTCCGACGGCTCCGGAGCAGCGCGCTGAAACATGAGTGTGTCGGAAACAAGCACACCTATCCCCTGCGTACCTGCCACTTCCCACCGCGTTGCGGATGCCGGCTGGTCCATGTCCGCCAATGCATGGAAGACCGCCTGTAACTCGGTCTCATATTCTTTCGGGATCACGGTCTTGACCGGATCGGGATTGGAGGGTGTGGGTTCGACCGAGGGCCGCGTCGAGTTGAGTCCAAAGATTCGCTCGGGCCAAGGGAGCACTTCGTAGCGCGAAACTGATGGCTGCAGCAGCGACGCGACTAATGTGCTTTCCCAGTTAAGGCGGTAGTCAGTCCATGAGTGGCGAGGATTGTCTTCGATGGGATCGTTGAGATACCAGATCGGCTTGCCTGACGAGCGAGCTATGTTCTGGAGCGCTCCGTACTCGAGAAATGCAGTCTCGAACGTACGCTGCTCACGCACACCTTCGTACACATTCGGTTCTCTGGCAGTCCCTGTCCAGACCTGGGCTACATACCCATCGGCGCCTACGTCCAGCAGCGACGATTCGGGGCTGACGATAGCCCACTGCGCATAGTTAATTAGGGAATGTGTCGCGACATAGCACGGGATCGCGCGGGAATGGAGCTTTCCATACGCCTTGACTGAGTCGAACACCTGCGCGAGCGCCCGGCGGTAGAGAAAGTACTTCAGTTTCGACGCGCGGTACTGGGCGTCGGGCGAACTGTCGGGCGCCTGCCATGGCTCTTGATAGAAGTCCTGCCACTCCTGTTTGAAGCTATCGCTCCATCCGGCACGGGCCCAGAACTCGGGCTCTTCCAGATAGATCGCTTCAGCACCCGCATCGAGCGCCGCCTCCACGCCTTTGGCCAGATAGCGGCCATAGGAAATACTAGGAGCGACATAGGGCACTTCTCGGCCGCCGTGGAGGATCAGCTTACCGCTTTTCTCCTGCTGCGTCTCGTTCCAGTGCTGCTTTCCGTCGAAGTCTCCGCGCAGGTAGGGTGCGTAGCGGCCCCACGCAACGCCGGTCATAACGGTAACCCGGTAGCCGTGCTGCCGCCACGACTGGATGCGGGCGGCGGTCGTTTCATCCAGTCCGTACACCATCACTGTGTCAGCATTGATATTGGTGCGCGGAGACCATTCCTTAGAGGTCTGAAAGATAAGCCGCCCTTGCGGCGATTTCGTTTCGGCCTGAGGCAAAGCGATAAAATCTAAAAGAGGAGGAGCGAGCATCAGGCACACGAACATCCGAAGCTTTATCAATGATCCTCTCCCACAAACTCTTCGTTCACTCATTGGGCTGGGACATGGAAGGGGGCGCCGCGTCCGGAGCGCTGCCCCACTGCTTATTCGGCGCTGGTCCCATGTTCAGTACGAGCTTGCCGCCATTCTCTATATCGGAGTGGCTGAACCACGGCTTATTCCACGGCTTTCCATTGAGGGTTGCGGATTGAATATATAGATTCGCTTCCGAATTATGATTCGCCGCGATTTCGAAGGTCTTGCCGTTGCCCATGTGCAGAATTACCTGATTAAACAGAGGGCTCCCAAGAATGTAGTTGGGACTGGATGGATCGACAGTGTAAAAACCCATAGCGCTCATCACATACCAGGACGATGTCGAACCTTGATCATCCATGCCGGGAAAGGCGTAGCCGGATTTGTCACTGCCGTACATCAGTCGCAGAATCTTACGCGTCAACTCCTGCGTCTTCCAAGGCTGGCCAGCCCAGTCATAGTAGTAGGCAGCCTGCTGATCCGGCTGATTGCCCTGGACATATTGCCCGATAAGACCGGTACAGTCCCGGCAGATCCCTTTGGGGTGATAAGGTGTGCTGAAGAACTCGTCCAGCTTGGCCGCGAACTTCTCCCTGCCTCCCAGCAAATTCTCCAAACCCTGAACATCGTGCGGAACAAGCCACAAAGTAGACCATCCTGAGGCCTCTTTCATCATGAAGTTATAGTACGGCTCCCGGGGATCGAAGGGAGATATCCACTTCCCGTCTGCTGTCCGGCCGCGAATAAAACCGACTGATGGGTCGAACACATGCTGGTAGTTATGAGCGCGCTTGAGAAACATCTGGTAATCGTCCTGCTTGCCCAATTTTCTGGCGTAGAGGGCCATGGCGTAATCGTCCCAGCTGTACTCAAGCGTTGTGGCCGCTCCCGCCTTGCCTCCTGCGTAGGGAGGACTCGGGTTGCCAGGCGGGATAATATCGGAAATCCAGCCGTTTTGCATGTATTCGCCCAGATAGCTTCGAGGCCCGTTCACATCAGTGGCGTTCTTGCGAAGGTATTCATAAGTTCCGGCCCAATCGAAATTAAGTCCCCGCTCCCAGTCTCCCAGATACATGAAAACGGCATTGTCTCCATGGAATGACGTGCCCATGTATCCCGACTCGCGCGCCATGTCGAGTTGTGAGCGCAGGATATCGACCTTTACATCCGGCTCCAGCAGCGTAAGCAGAACAATCTGATTTCTGCCCGTATCCCAGAACGGCACAGGACCATATCTATCGTAGGCTGCTGTTTGTATTTTTCCATCCAGACCGGTAAACTGCTCGCCTTTTTTCGCAACCAGGCGAGGGCTCGCGAAGGAGTGCAGGAGACAGGAGTAGAACAGCATCTTTTGCTTTTCTGTTCCGCCCTTGACCTCGATGCGGTTCAGTTTGCTGGCCCACACATCCGCGGCCGCTTTTCTCACGCGGTCGAAGTCCCACCCCGGATCCTCCGCCTGCAGTCGTTCTTCAGCCATGGCATAGCTTTGTCCGTGCGCTATCTTCACCAGCACCTGCTCGCTTTCGGTTGTAGCAAACTGTAGATAGGCCCCGGCATAGTTTCCGGAGATAGTGCGCCTATCGGCTTCGACATCCTTGTCGCCGAGCGAGGGGCCGCCATTCGCCGGGGGAATTTGCCGAAACGTGCCGAATGATTGGAAGGGCTTGGAGAATTCCGCCACGAAAAAGGCGCCATTGGCATCACTGCCGCGGCGCCCCGGCCTGCCGCGCTGCATCTGTCCACGCACAGTGTGGTCGCCAACGACCTCAACATCTCCGCCCATCCCATCGAGGTCGAGTAGGACATGCGCCTTTTCAGTCGCAGGAAATGAGAACCGATAAAGCCCGGTCCACGTAGTTGCCGTCAGCTCCACGCTGGTCTTGAACGCATTCAGATAGACGGAGTAGTAGCCGGGCGACGATGTCTCGCGTGCCTTGTCGTACACAGAGGTGCTTCGCTGCGGAGGAACCGTCCAGTCTCCTACGACCGGCATAAGTGTCGGGCCGCCGCCCTCGCCGCTTGAGAAGCCGACCATGGTCTGGTTGGGGTAGTAGTAAGTCGCTGGTACGCCGGCCTGATATTCAAATCTTAGATTTGCATTGATCGGGGCTATGTCCGTCATGCCGTGAGGCAGAACAGCTCCGGGGGAGGTGAATCCCGAGTAAAGCTTCTCTCCGGGGGGAGGCGCGTTACCGATAAGTTTCTGGTCATCGAGTGGCGCGGTACCCACCAGGCCATTGGCATAGTCAACGGGTCTTTTGTTCGAGTCTGGCAAGCTCCGGGTTTGCGCGCGAGCCGATGGCAAACATCCAAGCAGAAGAAACCCAGCCAGTACGACTCTGCTTTGCGGGGTGGAGATCATCGATAGGCTCCTTCGATCCATCAGTCGGAGTGCAAAGGCGGCGACGCGCCTTTCACTTATTCGTTTGGAATAGCTACCACTGGAAGCGCTCCGAATTGGCCGCGCGAATGCAAGCCTTGTTTTGCCTGACGGATTGGAAACGATTCCAGGCGCTGCAAAGGTGAAAGTTAAGGGCGCTGCAGCAGTCTTGTCAAGCGAAAGAATGCGGCACGGAGAGGGTGAACCGCGGCCGCGCCCTGGTATAGGCTGGGGCGTGGTCCAGAGGAGCGTTCTATGCCGCGGTACTGCCTTACGTTGAAGCTGCGCGACGACAATGCACTGCGAGCCGAGTACATTGAGCAGCACAAGGCCGTGTGGCCCGAGATCAAGCAAAGCATACGGGATGCCGGTGTGCTCGATATGCAGATCTACGAGCGCGACGGCAGGCTGTTCATGGTTATGGAGACGGAAGACGAGTTCAGTTTCGAGCGCAAGCAGGCAATGGATCTGGCGAACCCGAGAGTTCGCGAGTGGGAGACGCTGATGTCCCGCTATCAGGACGCGGACTTGCCCGATCCCTCGGACCCATCGGCAAAGTGGCAGCGCATGGACAGGATTTTCCAGCTTGCCGAATGATCGAGTGCCGCGAGCAGAAATGCACGGCCTGGAGCGGGGCCGCAGGATGAGAGCAGGATGAAAGCGTTATCGCTTACTGAGCCTGGCATGGCACGAATCATTGATCTGCCGGAGCCTCGCCGCGAGCACGGCGAACTGCTGCTGCAGGTCGAAATGGTGGGCTTGTGCGGCACGGACCTGAACTCCTTCCGCGGCCGCAACCCGCTGGTCAGCTATCCCCGGGTACTGGGCCATGAGGTTGCGGCAACCGTGCTGGAAGGCAATACGGCCGTGCCGGCCGGGACGCGCGTGACTGTCTCGCCGTATACCAACTGCGGCGTGTGCCCGGCATGCCGGCGCGGGCGCGAAAACGCCTGCGCGCGCAACCAGACCTTCGGCGTGCAGCGCGACGGCGCTGCGGCCGAGCGCATCGCCGTACCGGCGGCGAAGGTTTACCCCTCCAAGCTGCCGCTGAAGCATCTGTGCCTGGTGGAGCCGCTGACTGTCGGCGCGCATGCGGCCGCGCGCGGCCGGGTGACTGCAGGGGATACAGTCGCGGTGTTCGGCTGCGGAGGCGTCGGCCTGGGCGCGATCGCGGCCGCGGCATTCCGTGGAGGTCGTACCATTGCGATCGACCTGGACGACCGAAAGCTAGCGACCGCCGCGATCGCCGGGGCGACGGCTCTGATCCACGCCGGGCGCGAAGACACACGGGCTCGCCTGCGCGAGCTCACCGGCGGCGACGGACCCGACGTCATGATTGAAGCAGTCGGACTGCCGGAGACTTTCCGGCTCGCCGTCGAGGAGGCCGCCTTCACCGGCCGCGTCGTGTACATCGGCTACGCCCGGGAGCCGGTGGCGTATGAGACGAAGCTGTTTGTGCAGAAGGAACTCGACATCCTGGGCTCGCGCAACGCCTTGCCGCAGGATTTTTTCGAGGTCATGGCGATGCTTGAAGCAGGCCGGTTCCCGGTGGAGCAGACCGTGACGGAGGTGGTGCCGCTCGACACGGGACCGGCGATACTGGCACAGTGGTCAGCAAACCCGGCGGCGTTTACCAAGATCCTGATTGCCGTCCAGCCCTGATCCGCGCGCAAAGAAGAGGCCACAGATGATCGTCCCCGCACAGCCAGGATCGACCCGCGCCGACTCAACCACCCGGGCTCCCGGCTCGCCCGCCGCGCTTCTGCCGCCGGGGGTCATGCGCTCGTTTGTGCTGGTTACCGGGCTCTTTTTCCTGTGGGGCATTCCGAACAACCTGAACGACGTGCTGATTCGGCAGTTCATGAAGTCATTCGCGATCGGCCGGTTTCAGGCTGGCCTGGTGCAGTTTGCGTTCTACATGGGCTACTTTCTGCTGTCGCTGCCGGCGGGCATGCTGATGAAGCGCAAAGGCTACAAGACCGGCTTTCTCACCGGCCTCGCGCTGTTTGCCACGGGCTGCTTCCTGTTCCTGCCGGCGGCCGAGTCCGGCCGCTACGGATTCTTCCTCGCGGCGCTATTTATCATGGCCAGCGGCCTGGCATTTCTTGAGACCGCCTCCAACCCCTTTATCGCGCAGCTGGGGCCGACCGCGACCTCGGAGCAGCGTTTGAACCTGGCCCAGGCCTTCAACCCGGTCGGCGCCATTCTGGGTGTGCTCGCCGGCACCGCGTTCATTTTCTCGGGCATCGAGCTCACGCCCGCGCAGGCCGCTGCCATGCAGGCCGCCGGCGCCTACTCGGCCTACCTGCACCGGGAGACGCTGCGCGTGGTGACGCCCTATCTGGTGCTGGGCGCGGTCGCCGTTGTGTGGGCGGTGCTCATCGCGGTCACCCGTTTTCCGGCGTTTGTGCAGGCGCGGGAGCACACCGCCGAGGCCGCCGGCGACTGGCGCGAGCTGCTCGGCAAGCGCCACTTCCTGTTCGCCGTCGCGGCGCAGTTTGCCTATGTGGGCGCGCAGGTGGGCACCTGGAGCTACTTCATCCCCTACGCGGAGGAGTACAGCCACACCCCTGAGCGAGTTGCGGGGCTGCTGCTGACCTGCACCCTGGGCGCTTTCGGCGTGGGGCGGTTCGTCTCCGCCGCGCTGATGCGCCGCTTTGCGCCGGCCCACCTGATGACCCTCTATGCGGCGGTGAACGTGTGCCTGCTGGCCGTCGGGATCTTCCATCCCAGCTGGACCGGCTTGTTCGCCATCCTGCTGACCAGCTTTTTTATGTCGCTCATGTTCCCGACGATCTTCGCGATGGGCATCAAGGATCTTGGGGCGAATACCAACGTCGCGGGTTCGCTGCTGGTGATGGCGGTGGCCGGCGGCGCCGCTCTAACGCTCATGATGGGGCTGATCGCGGAACGCTTCCACAGCACCGCGGCTGCCTACCAGGTCCCGCTGTACGCCTACATTGTGGTGGGCGCGTACGCGCGGTTCATGGCGTCCTACCGTTCCCACCGCGCGGCCGTTTCCAGCTTTGAGGTGTAGCCGGCGTTCAGCCGGTAAGCCGCCGCGGTTACCGCAGAGCTTCGATCAGCGTGATGTGCCGCCCCGCGTCCCGTTCCTCGGTTGTGAGCACCACCCGTCCCTGCTCCGCGACGGAGAGTCCCGCATACAGAGGAGGCGCCTGGCTGAGTGTGGCGTAGGTCAAATCCTGCTTCGACTCCGGGTGAAACACGCGGATGCTCGCCGGGGAGTGAGCCTGGTCGAGGTAGAAGATACCGCGCGGCGTGCTCTGCCAGAAGCCCCAGTAGCCCGCGGAGGGCTGCCGCAGGATCTGCGTCTCGGCGCCGCCCGCGGTCGAGACGCGCCAGATGCCTTCGTCGTCGCCGCGCGTGTAGTACAGCCACTTTCCGTCGGCGGACTCCTGCGGCTCGATCCCGTCGCCGGTGGTCACGGGCTGCGGGTTCCCTCCGGCAGCGGCAACTTTCCACAGCTGCCAGCGGCCGCCCCGGTTGGAGCGGAAGTAGACCGCCTGGTCGTCGTGCGACCAGCGGGGCACGATGTCGTTGGCGTTGCCGAAGGTAAGCTGCCGGGGCTGGCCGCCGGCCGCCGCCACCAGGAAGATGTGCGAGTGGCCGTCCGGGCGCGAGTCGAACAGGATTCTGTCTCCGCGATTGGACCAGGACGGGCTGCCAGTGAGCGGGCCGCCCATGAAGGTCAGCTGACGCAGCATCGCGCCGTCTATGGCGGCGATCCAGATCTCCTGCGACCCCGACCGCAGCGACTGCATGGCGAAAGATCGTCCATCCGGAGAAAGCGACGGCGCCGAGTCCTGCTGGGTGGAGGAGAGGATGGGGGCAGCCGGCCTTTCCTTCTCGATGCGGACGATGCTCCAGATAGCGGAGCCCTGCGCGTAGGCAAGCTGGCCCGGCCCGGGCCCGACCGCGGGCTCGAAGGCGTCCTCGGTGCCCACGGCCAAACGCTCCGGCTGGCTCGCGTTCAGCGCGATCTTCCACAGGGCGTACTTGCCGCCGCGGTTCGAGGAAAACACGATCGCCGAGCCGTTCGCGCTCCAGGCCAGGCTGTCGATGTCCATGCGGTCGCGGGTGAGCTGGTGCAGCGGGCCGCCGGTCGTCGCGATCCAGTAAATGTCGCGCACTGCGGTCTCGGTGGCCCGGGTAAACGCAATGCGCCGCCCGTCGGGCGAGTACGCCGGAGTGAGGTCGCCCTCCCAGCCAGCCGGGGGTGAGGTGAGGGAGTGTGCCGCGCCGCTGCCCAGGTTCAGCTGGAAGATGGAGGAGCTCGGCTGGGAGCCTTCATGGTCGGGGAAGATGAGGGTTTTGCCGTCGGGCGACCAGGAAAGCGCGCCCTGCTCCCAGTGGCTCGGCTCCTGCGGGATAAAGACCCTGCGCGCTCGCTTGTTCGCACCGGCTTCGGCGATGTAGAGCCCGAGGCCAGCCTTCGACCGGGCGAGATAAGCGATCCTCCGGCCGTCGGGCGACCAGGCGGGGCTGAACTGCTCTTCCAGATCGGACGGCGGCGTAAGCTCCATGACACTCTCGCTGCCAATCTGCTTGACGCAGATGCGGCGCGAGGTGCCGCCTTCCGCGATGCGGACGTAGGCGATCCGCCGGCCGTCTGGCGAGAACGCGGGCTGGGTTTGCTCGCCCGCGTAGGAGGTGAACTGGACAGTCCGGAAGCCAGAGTGGGTGTCAGCCGGGCTGCTTCGCGCGTGAAGCACGAACCACGTGAGACCCACCAGCGCCGCGGTCACCGACAAGAAAAACGCAAACCACAGGGTGCGCCTGCTTCCCTGGCCGATCGGCGCTGGGTTGCTCGCGAGCGCGGGCGGCTCCGGCACCTGGGACGACGGCAGCGGCGAGGCAGGCTCCTCGGGCGCGGCCGGCGGCAGCTCGGCGACCGCGGCGACCAGCCGGTAGCCGACCTTCGGCACCGTCTGGATAAACCGAGGCGCATGCGCATCGTCACCAGTGATGCGCCGCAGGATGGAAATACACCGGGTCAGCACGTCATCGCTGACGAAGGTATCGGCCCATACCGCGGAGATCAGTTCCTCCTTGGAGAAGACATGGTTCTGCCGCGAAGCCAGGGTGAGCAAAACCTGCATCACCTTCGGCTCCACGTGCTGCTCGAAGCTGCCCTTGCGCAGAGCATTCAGCCCCGCATCCACGACCCAGTCGCCAGCCAGGAATGGAGCTCTCCGCTCCGGCGCCGTCCATTTCTGCTTTACCAGCACACTCTGTTCCTGTTCATTCCAGACGGGTTAGCTGACCTCACCATTCCCTCAGCAAAGCTTCAGCCACCCATCGGGACCATTCTATACAGCGCGCCCTACGGTTCAGAGCGTTTCCATGTTTGTCACAGAGGGGCCACACTTGTTTCTTTCTCACACATCTCAGAAGGCCAGCCGCCGGCCTCGAAACCGACACTTCAGCAGGCTTGCAGCTCTGGCTGTCAGCAACGTCGTCACGCCGAGGCGCCCTGGCAGCCTCCTTATTCTGGCAGGTTTGACGCTCGGCGCCTCCATGTCGCTTCACGCGCAGGTTACCTCCGGTACTATTCTGGGCTCCATCCAGGATTCCTCGGGCGCCGTCATCCCCGGCGCGAAGGTCACCGCCACGGCAGCCAGCATCGGCGTGAACCGGACGGTAGTCTCCGGCAGGAATGGCACATTTTCGATCCCGAACCTGCCGGCGGCGGTGTACCAGGTTTCCGTCACGGCGAAGGGCTTTGTCACCAGCGAGAAGGACGGGGTTGTGCTCAGCTCGGCCGACAACCTGAATGCCGGCGCGTTCACCCTGAACGTCGGCTCGGAGGCGACCTCGGTCACCGTTGCCGCCGATACGGGCCAGCTGCAGATACAGGCCAACTCCGGCGAGCGGTCGGACCTGATCACCGGCAAGCAGCTCAACGACATCGCCCTCAACGGCCGCAATGTGCTCGACATCCTGCGCGTGATCCCGGGCGTTTCGGGCGTGGGCAGTTTTGGCGTCTCGCAGACCGGCGGCCTGGACACCTACAGCGTGAACGGCACCCGCACCAACCAGCAGCAGTTCACCATCGATGGCGCGTCGAACGTCGATACGGGCAACAATGGCGGGACGCAGGTCACGATCAACACCGACGCCATCGCCGAGGTCAAGGTGCTGACCTCGAACTACCAGGCGGAGTACGGCAAGGCCGGCGGCAGTTCGATTGCCGTCACCTCGCGCGGCGGTTCCAACCAGTTCCACGGCAACGTGCACTTCTTCCACCGCAACGAGGGCCTGGACGCGAACGACTGGGTAAGCGACCACAACGGCACCGCGAAGCAGCTGTACCGGTACAACACCGTGGGCTACCAGATCGGCGGCCCCATCAAGCGCGACAAGCTGTTCTTCTTCTTTTCGAACGAGTTCTACCGCCAGCTGGTGCCCGGCAGCATCTCGCAGTACCGCACGCCCACCGCGCTCGAGCGCACGGGCGACTTCTCGCAGAGTGTCGACAGCAGCGGCAACGCGCTCGCGATCTACAACCCGGCCACCGGCCTGCAGTACGCCGGCAACCGGATCACGCCCACCGGCGCCCAGGCGGCCACGTTCGCGCAAATCCAGAAAATCCTGGCTCTTTACCCGCTGCCGAACGTGGCCGGCAACAACACCTACAACCGGCAGGACCCACTCTCGTACACCCACCCGCGGACGGAGTGGATTGGCCGCGCGGACTACCAGATCTCGCCATCCGAGCGCATCTTCGGCCGCTTCATCTACAACCAGGACTCCTCCGTGGCGCCCATAGGCCAGTTCGGCCTGCAGTGTTCCGGTTCGCTGCAGATCCCGGGCGGCTGCTCACGCCAGCAGCCCGGCTGGAACCTCTCCGTCGACCTGACCAGCACCCTCACGCCCACTTTGCTGAACGAGTTCAGCGTCGGGCCCAGCGTCTACACATCGAGCATCCAGGGCGTCAACGGCAATCTCACGGTAGGCGCCAACAACATCAGCCTGCCGCTGTTGTTCCCCGTGCAATCCACTACCTCGATCCCGGATCTCGGCTTCAGCGGCAATGGGCAGAACTACCCCGGAACCTATTTTGGCGCGACGCCCTGGCACCAGGCCACCACGACCATCGACGCCAACGACAACCTGACCTGGAGCAAGGCGAGCCACACCTACAAGTTCGGCGCGTTCTACCAGCGCGCCCGCAAGGACCAGATCAGCTATGGCAACTCGAACGGCCAGTTCAGCTTCAGCAACTGCTCCACCAGCGCAACCGGCTGCCTGAGCTCAACCGCCTCCAACAGCGGCTCGCCTTACGCCAGCGCGCTGCTGGGCGCGTTCCAGAACTTCAGCCAGTCCAGCGCGCGCCCCACCGGCTTTTTCCGCTACAACCAGGTGGAGTGGTACGCGCAGGATACCTGGCAGGTCTCGTCGCGGCTCACGCTCGACTACGGCCTGCGCTTCGTTTACATTCCGCCGCAGTATGACGCGAAAAACCAGATCGCGCTGTTCAGCCCGTCCGCCTACAACCCGGCCAATGCCGTCACCATCAATACTGGCGGCAACATCGTTCCCGGCACCGGCAACCGCCTCAACGGGCTCACCTTCGCGAGCAACGGAACCCTGCCGAAAGGCGGCTGGGACAGCCAGGGCGTCATGTACGAGCCGCGCGTCGGCTTCTCCTTCGACCCCTACGGCGACCACCGCGGCGTAATCCGCGGCGGCTTCGGCACCTCGCATGACCGCGAGCAGGGCAACCTGGTCTTCAACACCGTGTTCGGCAACCCCGAGCTCAGCACCACGCCCAGCGTCTTCAACAGCAACATCGCGAACATCGCATCAGCGGCGCAGGCCAACTCCGGCCCGCTGAACGGGATCTATGGCGCGGACCGCTCGGGCCAGGTCCCGGTCAACTACAGCTACAGCCTGGGCGTGCAGCGCGAGGTCGTCTCCGGGCTCACGCTCGACGTAGCCTACGTAGGTGGGCTGGGCCGCCACCTGGTGACCGCGCGCGACATCAACACCATTCCTTACGGCACCACGTTCACCCGCGCCGCGCAGGACCCCAGCCAGTTCCCCGGCGGCGTGGTTCCGGCGGTCGAGGCCAACCTGCCGCCCGAGTACGCGGCCGCCGGCTACAGCTTCAGCGGCCAGCATGCCTACACGCAGAATTACCTGTCGCCCTACAAGGGCTACGGGCAGATGGAGTACTACAAGTTTGACGGCACCTCAAACTACAATTCGCTGCAGGTCTCGGTGCAGCGGCGGTTTGGCCGCGGCATTACTTTCGGTGGCGTCTACACCTGGTCGAAGACCCTGACCACTTCGAGCGGCGACGAGAGCTTTGTCGATCCGTTCAACCCGCGACGCTACAGCTACGGGGTGGCCGGCTACGACCGCCGGAACGTCGGCGCGATCAACTATGTCTACGACCTGCCGAGCCCGGTGCAGCGCTTCGGCGGCCCGCACTGGCTCAGCTACGCGACCGATAACTTCCAGCTCTCGGGCCTCGCGAATCTCGAGACCGGCTACCCTGTCCGGAACGCGCTCTACTCGCCCGCGAACCAGCTTACCGGCGGGTCGCAGTACAGCAAGACGCCGCCGGCGTACGTGGGCGAAGACGGGCAGGGTAACCTGCTGCTGCCGACCATCGGCCAGCCTACCTTGGGCGCCCCGGGCAGTATCCGCCAGGGCCAGCTGGTTACGTGGGACTCGTCCATCTTCAAGAACTTCATCTTCGGCAGCGCCGACAAGGGCCGGTACATCCAGCTGCGCGGCGAGTTCTTCAACGTGCTCAACCACCCCAACTTCTCAGGCCGCGACTACGGTGCGAACGTCACGCTGCCGAGCTACAACAGCGGCAGCGGCACCTACACGCCGCTTTCAATCGCCAAGGACACCAACTTCGGCCAGCCGACCTCAGCCTATCCCGCGACCGGGCCAGGCGGCCCACGGGTGATGCAGCTGGCGGCGAAGGTCTACTTCTAACTCGCGGCAATCCAACCGGCGCCCGCCTCTCTCACCCGGGAAGCGGGCGCTCCTGCAAGGACCCCTGTGACCGCCCGAATCCGCTGCTGCGCTGTCCTGCTGCTCTGCCCTCCCTTTGCCGTCGCCCAGACGGTTCATAGCTACCGCACCACTGCGGACCTGTCGAGCACCCTCGCACCCCAGCCGGATGCGGCGTTCGGCCGCTCCTCGCCTGCCGCGCCGCTCACCATCACGGTAGACGAAACGGCGCGCTATCAGACCATGGACGGCTTCGGCGCTTCCATCACCGATGGCGCGGCCTGGCTGCTCTACGACCGCCTGCAGCCCGCGACGCGCAAGCAGGTGATGACGCAGCTGTTCGACCCCAAGCGCGGCATCGGCTTGAGCTTCCTGCGCCAGCCTATCGGCGCCAGCGACCTCTCGCGCGACCAATCCAGCTTCGACGACATGCCCCCGGGCCAGCAGGACCCGGAGCTGCGCCATTTCTCGGCCGCGCACGACGATGCCTACATCTTCCCGGTGCTGCGCGAGGCGCTCCAACTGAATCCGGCCATTACCGTGATGGCGACGCCGTGGAGCCCGCCGGCCTGGATGAAATCTAGACCCACCATGAACGGCGGCTCGCTGCGCGAGGACGCCATGGCTGCTTACGCCAACTACCTGGTGCGCGCGATCGAGGCATTTCAGAAAGCCGGCGTGCCGGTGAAATACCTCTCCGTGCAGAACGAACCCCTGCATGACACTACGGATTTCCCCGGCACGCTGATGCTGGCCGAGCAGCAGAAACGGTTCATCGGCGACGATCTGGGGCCCGATCTGAGGCGCGCCGGGCTCAAGACCGAAGTGCTGGCTTACGACCATAACTGGGATCATCCCGAGTACCCGCTCGCCGTGCTCTCGGACCCCGCCGCGGCGCCGTTCGTCGCCGGCTCTGCCCTGCACTGCTACGGCGGCGACCCGAGTGCGCAGACCGCCATCCACGACCGCTTTCCCGACAAGGGCATCTGGCTTACGGAGTGCTCCGGCGGCACCTGGCAGAAGGAAAGCCCGCTGCTCTCGACCACGCACCTGCTCATCGGCTCGACCCGCAACTGGGCCAAGGCAGTGGTGCTGTGGGGCATCGCGCTCGACCAGGACCACAACCCGCACGCGGGCGGCTGCGGCACCTGCCGCGGACTGGTCACTGTCAATCTGAACCAGAGCCCCGCGACCGTAACGTACAACGGCGATTATTGGGCGCTGGGCCATGCGAGCCGGTTCGTCCACCCGGGCGCGACCCGCATCGGCTCTGACTCCTTCGGCCGCCAGAGCCTCGAAACAGTGGCGTTTCAGAATGTGGATGGCTCGATCGCGCTGCTGGTACTCAACAACACGGCGGCGCAGCAGGAGTTCAACGTAAGCTGGCGCGGGCGTGCCCTGCATGCTTCCCTGCCGCCGGGGTCGCTAGCTACGTACGTGTGGCCGGCAGGCGCTCGAAAATAAAACTCCTCAAAACTTGCGGCGGCGCCGGCTGCGGGCAAACCGCGTCGTGCTCTCGATCAGGATGAGGGCGAGGCCGGTGAACAGGACGATAGCGCGCCAGGGATGCACAAAGCCGAACCTGGGGAACAGCGGCAGCACCCACCAGGCGAGCGCCAGCCACACCAGGATCGCGAGCGCGAAGCTGCCGTCGTCGACGAAGAGGCCGAGCAGTTCGCGCAGAGTGGTGCGGATCCATTGCATGGGCTTACTCTTCCCTGTGGTGCTGCGCGGAGGCCAGCACGGTTCCGTCGCGGCAGAGCGTAACGCAGAGCAGCGCAACCAGGAGATACCCCCCGGCCAGTGCGAGGATCGACCAGTCCTCACCCGCCCACTGCACACCGAAGCCCTCGCCCACCCAGAAGGTGCCGAAGGCGGACAGCAGCACGCCAACCAGGAACTTGAGCGTGTTTTCAGGAATGGCGGCCAGCGGTCGATGAAGCACAAAGCCTAGCCCAACAACCACCAGCAGCGCGGCCAAAGCGCCCACGCTTGCCGGCAGCAGCAGACCGGCCCGACTGGCGCCGATCGCAATCACAATGAAGACCACCTCCGCCCCTTCGAGCATGGTGATTTGAAAAGCCGCGCCAAAGGCAACGCCGTCCCACCCGCGCTCTGTTGCGGACCCCTGCATGGCAGCGGTCTGCTTCGAGAACGCAGCGGTTTCATCGTGCAGGGGAATGTGCCCGGAGGCGCGCAGGACCGCCTTGCGCAGCCAGCGGAAACCGAACAGCAGCAGCAGGGCACCGACGATGGACTCGAACGGCCCGATGGGAATGTGGCTGAGCGCGCGGCCTAGGGCCAGGATCAGCGCCGCGATCACGGCCAGCGCGGCGGCGGCGCCGCTGAGCGCCCCGCTCCACCCGCGCACGCTGCCCACCGCGAGCACCACCGTCAACGCTTCCACGCACTCCACCAGAGAGGCTAGAAAAGCGGCCGAAATCGAGGGCGCCGCGTGGGTCCAGTTGGTATCCATCCAGCCCTATCCTACCCGGAGCGGAAGCTGCGCCCGCGCTGCTCCGGCCCGAACGCGAAGATGAGCATCAGCGAAACGATCACCACCAGCTCAAACGTAGTCAGCGCCCAGGGGTAGCCCAGGTGGTCGCGCAGCAGGTACTCGAACGAGACGGCGGGCGAGGCCACCAGCACGCCAAGCTGGTAGACAAAGCCGGGAAACAGGCTGCGCACCGCGTCCGGCGACAGCTCATTGAGATGCGCCGGGATCACGCCGAAGCATCCCTGCACCCCAGCCTGCATCAGGCAGGAGCCGAGTGCCAGCACCAATACGGTGCTGCCGAAAGCCCACGCCGGAATGGCTACCAGCGCGAGGATGAGCGCACCGATCATCGCCACCCGGCGGCCGTAGCCCTCGGAGAAATGGCCGAACAGCAGCGCGCCCACGATCGCGGCGATGTTGAACAGAATCGGAATACCGAACAGCGGCTGCATGCCAAAAACAGTTGCGCCGTGGATCGCCTGCAGGCCTTTCAGGAAGTCCGGGTACAGGTCCTGCGTGCCATGCGAGAGGCAAGACATACCCACCATCACCAGCAGCAGGTAGGCGAAGCTGCGCTTATGCTCGAACAGCGTCCGAAAGATGCCGGCGACCGAGCCCATCCGGTGCTGCTTCCACGCCTCGGACTCGGGCGAGAGCGCGGTGAGCACGATGATGACCAGCGCCAGTGCCGAGCCCACCACGAACATCGCCTGCCAGCCCAGCCACGGCCGCAGCGTCTGCATGGCGACCGCCGCCAGTAGGTAGCCGAACGGGTAGCCGCTCTGCATCAGGCCGCTCAGCAGCCCGCGGCGGTGGCGCGGCGCGTTCTCCATCGCAAACGAGGCGCCAATACCCCAGTAGCCGCCCATGCCGATGCCGTACAGCGCGCGCATGGCCAGGAAAAACCCATAGGTCGGCGCGAAGCCGCTCAGCACCGTCACGGTCGAGAAGTAAATCACGCAGACGATCAGCGGCTTTTTCCTGCCGAATCGGTCGGCCAGCACCCCGAACAGCAGCGCGCCCACCGGCCGCATCGCGAGCGTCGCCGTAATGGTCAGCACGATCGCTTTCTTGTGCACGTGCAGGTGGCCGGCGAGGGTGTCGAGCAGGAACACGACCACGAAAAAGTCGAACGCGTCGAGCACCCAGCCCAGAATTGCGCCAGTGACGGCGAAGCGCCAGCCAGGGGTCGCCCGGTCGGGCGCGGTGGACTGGGGCAGTTCCTCTATGTGCATTCCGGGTTCCTCAGCGAGAGTTTGGGCGAGAGCGCCGCTCGCGCCGGCGCCCGAGTTCTCTGCGGAGTGTAGTTCAGAAAACCAGTTTCGCGCCCAGCTGAATCTGCCGCGACGTGCTGGAGGTCTGGTTGAGCGCCGTCGGCAGAGCGTTGCCCGTGGCATCGTAGGCGGAGTTGTTCTGGCCGAAGGTGTTGAGGAAGCCGGGTGAAAGAAAGTTGGTGTGGTTCAGCACGTTGAAGAACTCCGCCCGCAGCTGCAGGTTGGTCGCATCCGTGATAAAGCCGAGTTTGGTGTTCTTAAACAGCGAGAAGTCCAGGTTGGTCAGCTTGGGGCCGTAGAACTCGTTGCGGCTGGTGTTGCCCAGCACGTTCGAGCAGAACTGCGTGCCTGCCGGCGCCGCCGGGCCTTTGTAGTCCGGGAAGGAGTTGGGCGCGCAGCCGTAAGGGTTGGCGGCGCTGGCTACGCCGAGCGACACGGGCGCGGTCGGCGGGGTAAAGCAGTTGGTGTTCAGGTAGGCGAGGCCGCCATGGACCGGACTGCATCCCGGCCGGACGCTGGCGAAATCCATGGAGTAATCCCCGTTGAAGCCGGTGCCCAGCGGATCGCTGCCGCCGCCGACCGTCACCGTGAACGGCGCGCCGGTTTCCGCGGTGACGATCCCGCCCACCTCCCAGCCGTTCGCGAGGACGCCCACCGCCGCGTTTGCTCCCTTCAGCGGCGGCAGGTCGTAGACCAGGCTGCCGGTCGCCACCTGGCGAATGTCAAAGTCGCAGCCGCCCACTCGCGCCCGCTTGAACAGCAGCAGCGGCACGGCGATCGAGTTGAGATAGGTGTCGCCGGTCACTGGCGCGGAGCTCAGGTCGCGGCACTTGCTGAACGTGTAGGAGAGCTGGCCTTCGACGCCGTTCGCCTCCGATTTCTTCAGCTGCGTCTGCAGGCCGCTGTAGGAGGAAGCGCCGTCGAACAGCACCGGGCGAATCCCGGCGCCGCCGCCCCAGTTCGAGTCGATGCGCGTGCCGGTCTGCTGCGTTGCGCAGGTGCTGCCAGGGCCCAGCAGCGACGGGTCGCAGGGGAAGATCAGCCCGACCCCGCTGACCGGGATCGGCTGCACCAGGTTGATATCGTCGGAGGCGACCGAGAGGTGGACCGAGCGCGAACCCACATAGCCGATCTGCCCCGCGAAGCCGCGTCCGAAATCCCGCTGGATGTTGAGGTTCCAGTTATAGACCGCGGCGCGCTGCGGGTGCGGCTCGACAAAGCGGTTGCGGATCTGCTGCCGGTTGAAGCCGACGTTCGGGTCGATGACGCCGGTCCCCAGCTGCGCCTTCGGGTCGGCGCCGATGATCTGGAAAGGCGCCGTGGCCGCGGTGTTCAGGCCGAACTCGTACGGCAGCGGCATGACGTCGAAGATGCCGAACGCGGCGCGGATCACGCTTTTGCCGTCGCCGATCGGGTCGAACGAGAGTCCCAGGCGCGGCTCGAAATTGTACTTGGTCGGGTTGGACTGGATGGGGCTGCTGGAACCCACGGGGCCGCAGGCCGTGGTGCCGGGCGTGCAGTTCGTCAGCGACTCGATCTGCTGGAACGGCGCGGACGCCACGGTGTACCCGTCCACCGTGTACGCGGGCAGTTTGTGGGGCGTCGTCGGCAGCGTGGTGCCCTCGTAGCGCAGCCCCAGGTTCAGAGTCAGCGACGGAAACAGCTTCCAGTCGTCCTCGAAATACACGCCGTACAGCAGCTCCCGCAGGCCCACCTCGGTCGAGCCGCCGGGCGCAAGCGCGTTTAGCTGGTCGGGCGCGTTGCTCAGAAAGCCGGCGAGCGTCTGGTAGGTGTTCATGCGGCCGTTCGGGCTTAGCTGCTCCAGCACGTTGTAGCGCATGTTTTCAAGCGCCAGGCCCAGCTTGAAGGAGTTCTTGCCGCGGGTAATAAACGCATCGTCGTACACCTGGAACGAGGTCCAGGCATGATTGAACTTGTTGAAGCCGTTGAGCCCGTAGGCGGTGGTAAGTCCTGAAACCGGGATCTCCGGAGGCGCAATGGCGCCGGGCGCGATCGCGAGCGCCGCGTCGGTGGCCACCGCGTCGCCCGAGACCGGGGTGTTGATCCGCCCGATGATCCGGCTTACGCCGATGCGGAAAGTATTGGCGGCCGCGGCGTTGAAGATGTGGGTCTCCTCGACGCTGCCCAGCTGCCGGCGAGAGAACACCTGGCTGACCGTATTGCGCAGCGGATCGGCCTGCTGCTGCGGGCCGGAGTCGAAGAAGTAAGTGCCGTCGAGCGAGTCCGGGCCTTTCAGCTTCTGGTCGAAGCGGGTGATGACGTAATTCTCTGACGCCGTGGTGGAAAAGTTCTGGTTGAAGGTCTGCACGCCGTTCGCGTCCGGCGCGCCGGCCGGCGCGATCGGCCACAGGGCAAGATAAGGCTGGATGGCCGGCACGGCCGCCGCGCGCGAGGCCGCATCCGGAACCAGGACCGCGCCGGAGGAGGACTGGCTCTGGCGGATCGCTTCGTAGTCGGCGAAGATAAACGACTTATCCTTGACGATCGGCGCGCCGGCCGCCGCGCCAAACTGCACCCGCCGAAACGGCGGTATGGTGGAACCGTCGAAGTAATTGCGCGCGTCGAAGATACTGTCGCGGTCGAAGACATACGCGGTGCCGTGGACCGCATTCGTGCCTGACTTGGTGATTGCATTGATCACCGCGCCGGAGGTGCGGCCGTACTCCGCCGTATAAGTGCTGGTCAGTACGGAAAACTCCTGTATAGCATCGACGCCAAGGTTCACGCCGGTCGAGCCGCCGGGCGCCGCGTTTGAGTAATCGTTGATGCTCATGCCGTTGACGCGGTAGTTATTTTCGTTCGGCCGATGGCCGCCGTTGGCCAGCTGGTCGCCAAAGCCGCGGTTGCCCTTGTTCGCGCTGAAGCCGGTGGTCGCCTGGTTGGGTACGTTCACCACTCCGGGCTCAAGCGTTGCAAGCGAGGTCCAGTCGCGGCCGTTCAACGGCAGCTGCCGCACCGTGGTGCCGTCCACCGTTGCGCCGATCGTCGAAGAAGAGGTCTGCACCAAGGGCGGCGCCGCCGTCACCACGACCGTCTGGGTGTCCGAGCCCACCTGCATCGTCAGGTTGAGCGTCTGGTCCGCGCCCACGGTCAGCGTAAGGCCCTTCTGCAGCAGCCGCGTAAAACCGGCCGCTGTCACCTGCACCGTGTAACTGCCGGGCAGCAGGTTCGGCGCGGAGTAAAGCCCCGCCGCATTGGTGGTCGCGTTGCGAACGACGCCGGTGGCGATGTTGCGGATCGCAACCTTCGCGCCCGGGATCAGGGCCGCGCTGGCATCTGTAACCGCACCTGAGAGGTTTGCGCCGGCGACCTGGGCAAGCGCTCGCGGGCTGAAACCCGCTGCCAGGGATGCCATCAGAACAAGGACGGTTACAAATGCCAATCGAAACCCTGCGTGGACTCGTCTCACTGCGCCTCCCGCAAGCCTGCCTGGGCCTCACTCGCCCGGCACTGCCCGTTGCGTATGCCCACGAACACTGCGCCCGGCGGCCTGGGTTTGGCAAGATATTTTTTTCGCCTGTTACGGCGCACGCTAACTCCACCTATCCATCGCGCGGCAGCACTTATCGCGTCTTCAGCTTCACTTAAGAAATACGCCGCGGATAACTAAAGCCGGCAGATCAGCAGCTCCCGCTCGTAAATCATCTCCGGCGGCAGATGGTCATGCAGGTTGATGAACAGCTCCTCGTGCGCCATCACCTCCTGCCGCCACGCGCCGCGGTCGATCGTTTGCAGTGCATCGAACTGTTCCCGGGGAAAGCTCAGCCCGCTCCACTCGATGTCTTCGTAGAAAGGCGTCCAGCCGATCGGCGACTCCTTGCCCTGCGCGCGCCCGCGCACCCGGTCCACGATCCACTTCAGCACGCGCATGTTTTCGCCGAAGCCCGGCCACAGATAGCGCCCCTCCTCATCCTTGCGGAACCAGTTGACCTGGAACACGCGCGGAGTTACAGAAAGCGTGCGCTGCATGCGGATCCAGTGCCGGAAGTAATCGCCCATGTTATAGCCGCAGAACGGCAGCATGGCCATCGGATCGCGCCGGACGCGGCCCGTGGCTCCCGCCGCCGCCGCCGTCGTTTCCGAGCCCATCGTCGCCCCCATGTACACGCCCGCGCTCCAGTTGAATGCCTGGTACACCAGCGGCACGGCGCTCGAGCGGCGCCCGCCAAACAGGATCGCGCTGATGGGCACGCCCTCGGGCGACTCCCACGCGCTGTCGATGGTGGGGCACTGCGCGGCAGGCGCCGTAAAGCGGCCATTGGGGTGCGCGGCCGGCGCGCCGGTCTGCCTGCCAATCTCGGGCGTCCACCGCTGCCCGCGCCAGTCCAGGCACTCGGCCGGCGGCTCGTCCGTCATGCCCTCCCACCACACGCCGCCTTCCGGCGTCAGCGCGACATTAGTGAAAATAGAGTTCCGGCTCAGCGTCGCCATCGCGTTCGGATTGGTTTTCGCCGAGGTGCCCGGGGCCACGCCGAAGAAGCCCGCCTCCGGGTTGATCGCGCGCAGCTGCCCGTTCGCATCGGCGCGAATCCACGCGATGTCGTCGCCCACCGTGTACACCTTCCAGCCCTCGAAGCCGGCCGGCGGAATCATCATCGCAAAGTTGGTCTTGCCGCACGCCGAAGGAAACGCGGCCGCCACATACGTCTTTTCCCCTTGCGGGCTCTCAACGCCGACGATGAGCATGTGCTCGGCCATCCAGCCTTCGTCGCGCGCAATCGCTGAGGCGATGCGCAGCGCGAAACACTTCTTGCCCAGCAGCGCGTTGCCCCCGTAGCCCGAGCCGTAGCTCCAGATTTCGCGCGTCTCCGGAAAATGCACAATGTATTTCTCGTCGCTGCAGGGCCACGCCACGTCCTTCTGGCCCGGCGCGAGCGGCGAAGCGACCGTGTGCATGCACGGCACCACGCGCTCGATATCCTTGTCGATTTCGGCGAACACTTCCCTGCCGATACGCGCCATGATGCGCATGTTCACGACCGCGTACAGCGAATCGGTAAGCTGCACGCCGATCTTCGACATCGGCGAGCCCACCGGCCCCATGCTGAAGGGCAGCACGTACATGGTGCGCCCGCGCATGCAGCCCTGGAACAGCTTCTTGAGCTTGCGCCGCATCACGAACGGGTCTTCCCAGTTGTTGGTCGGGCCCGCGTTATCGCGCGAGAGCGAGCAGATGAACGTGCGCTCTTCCACGCGCGCCACATCGCGCGGGTCGGAGCGGGCGTAAAAGCAGCCCGGCCACAGCTCCTCGTTCAGCCGCGTAAACGTGCCTGCATCCACTAGCTGGTCGCAGAACGAATCGTATTCCGCCTGCGAGCCGTCGACCCAGTGGATCGAGTCCGGCTGGGCCAGCTCGGCCATCTTTTCAACCCAGCGGATGAGGTGCTTGTTGGCCGTCGGTATGTGCGTAGCGGGTTTTTTCTTCATGTCGGTGCAACTCTAAACGCTGCGCGGTGGGAAAAGCGACCCCGGGCGCCATGCTAAAGTTCGGCGCGCGCTCAGCTCTCCCACTTGATCACGTGATCGAGCAGCGCCGGCTCGAAGCCCAGCAGGGCGCGCTCCCGCAGCATCGCCAGCGTCAGCCTGCGGCTTTGCTGCAGGTCGTCGAAAAAATCGCCCTCGATCACCCGCGCCAGGTCGCGGTCCAGCACCGCCAGGTTCACCTCATCGTTCAGCGCGAACGAGCGGTGGTCGAAGTTGGTCGAGCCCACGACGTTCCACTGCCCGTCCACCGTCATCAGCTTGGCGTGGATCATCGAGGGTTGGTACTCGTAGATCTCCGCGCCGGCCTCGAGCAGGTGGCGGCTGCTGTGGCGGCTCAGCTTGCGCACCACGGGGTGGTCGATGTAGGGCCCGGCAGTGAGGATCTGCACCTGCACGCCGCGCTGGCGCACGGCCTCGATCAGCGCGCGGCGGGCGCTGCGGTCGGGCAGAAAGTAGGGCGTGGTGATGCGGATGGTTTCGCGGGCGCTCTGAATCAGCGCCTGGAAGAGGATGCGCGCCTGGGTGCCGCCGCCGTGGGGCGTGCTCGAGACGACGAAGCTTTTTGCGCCGTCGGGAAGCGCGCGAAACGCGAACTGGGCCGCGCCCGAAAGGATTTCGCCCGAGGACTCGAGCCAGTTCTCGCTGAAGGTTGAGATCAGGCCTGCGACCGCTTCGCCTTCGACGCAGAACACCGAATCGCGCCACGCCGGCTTGCCGCCGACCGAATGCAGCCAGCGGTCGGCGATGCCGGCCCCGCCGATGAACCCCGTTTCGCCGTCGATCACCAGCAGCTTGCGGTGGGTGCGATTGTTGGCGTTCTGCCAGGTGTCCCAGCGTAGGGGGTGGTACCAGTGCATCTGGCCGCCGGCGGCGCGCAGGCCGTCAAAGTAGGTCCCAGGCGTGCTGAAGCTGCCCAGCGCGTCGACGATCACGCGCACCTCGACCCCGGCCCGGGCGCGCTCGGTCAGGGCCGCCAGCATCGCATCGCCGACAGCGCCTGCCTTGAACTCGTAAAACTCGAGATTGACAGCGTGCCGGGCTCGGCGTACCGCCGCCAGTTCCGCCGGGTAGAACTCGCGCCCGTCGCGCAGCCGGGTGATGCGCGAGTGACGGATGGTTCCGTCGGTCACCAGGCTCAGGAACTGCACGAACTCCTCCGAGTCGAGCGCGAAATCCAGGTTCTCGCGCATGGAGTAGGACAGCGCCGGACCGAAGAAATCAAGCAGGACGCGCGATCCATACAGCAGGACGGCGCCCGCGCCGATCGCCGCCAGGGTGCGTGTCGCCGCGTGCGAGCGATTTTTTTTGTGCTTGTGCATGCCAGGCCAGCATACAAGGCGCGGTGCGCTGTTTTCAGGCAGCTCTGTCCCGCCGCACGCGCCTCGCATCTTAGTAGCGCTACTCGATCCAGGACGGTAAAACTATGGTTCGCACTTTTGTTCTTCTTCTGCTGACTGCCTTGTTTTCCACCCACCTGCAGGCCCAGGTCGCTCCGGCCTCCAGCCGGCCCTTTACAACCTACGCCTACGGCGCGGCCAGCGGGGCCGAGCATGAGCTCAACTTCGGCCACGCGCTCGGCGCCACGGGCGGCGTATTCCTTCAGCGCAGCCAGTGGCTGGGGCTCGACCTGCGGGGAGTCATCCTGACCGCCCGGGTTCCGCTGCACACCTACATCGGCGAAGCAGGCCCGCGGGTCGCGCCCCGGTTCGGGCCGGTGCGGCCGTATGCGGAGCTGCTGGGAGGCCTCGGCCACTCCGGCTACCTGCAGCCGCCGAACAACGTGCTGCTGGGCGGCTTCGGCGCCGCCTGGACCTACGCTTTCGGCGCCGACCTGCGCATCACCCACCTTTTCCAGTGGCGGGTGGCCGAGTACAGCCACAGCCACATCTACGCGGGCACCGGCGCCTCGCCCACCATCCTGAGCACGGGGATCGTGTTCCGCATCTTTTAGAACAGCCGGCCGAAGGTGAAGAACACCTTGCGCCGCCCCGCATCACCCACCGACCCCCCCACGGTGATCGCCCCGAGCGGGGTCGCCGCGACGAACCCCGCGACGCCATCCTGCCGCAGAAACGAGGGCCGCTCCGGCAGCCACACCGCCCCGCCTTCGTAGACAAGGGTGAAGTACAGCCCCTCGCCCAGGCCGGACGGCAGCGACGCGATCTGGTGCAGGTAGCCGAGCCGGGTCAGCACGTCATCCGTGCCGCGGTACTCGTCGATCGAGGAGGCGGAGAGGTGCAGCGGGCCGCCCAGGGTAAAGCGCAGCGGGTCGGCGACGCGGCGGCGGAAGTACGTGTCCCCATCGATCGAGAAGCCGACGATGTTGCCGCGGGGCAGCGGCTGGGTGCGGGCGAAGCGCAGCTGCACCAGCGGCGCGTTCTCACTCGCAACCGCGTGGAACAGCGCGCCGGCGGACAGATCGAGCCGCATGCCACGCGGCGACACTAAACCGGACTGGGTGCTGTCGTAAACCAGGCGGCCGAGCCCGGTTTGCGCGGTCCCGGACAGGTCAGGCTCCGCGTCCTGGCCGAAGCGCAGGCGCCAGCGCACCGCCTGGGCGCGCCACTCGGCGGCCAGCTGCAGGTTGCGGTTGAAGGTGCGGCCCAGCGCAAGGCCGCCGCCGGCCTGCTGCTCCAGCCGCTCGGAGACCCTCCGCTGGTTGGCCCACAGGTACACCGGCTGCCGCAGCAGGCCGGCCTCCGGCTGCACAAACCAGCCGCCGGCGCCCAGCGCCCGGTAGTACTGGGTCGAGAGCTGCGTCAGGAAGCCGAGCCGCACATCGGTGCGCAGCTCGGAGCCGTAGCCGCCCAGGTTCTGGTCCACTAGCCGCGCGTCGAGGGTGCTGCGCGTCACGTTGGCCGACATGGCCGAGACATCGGCGCCCACCAGCAGGAACGGCGGCCCGTTGTGTACCGGACTCAGCCGCACCAGGACGCCGGTATCGGGCGCGCCTGCTGCCTGCGCTGCGCCCGTATGGGGTGCGGCAGCGGGCTGAAACGTCGCGAACGAGGCCTCCGCGGTCCCGTCGCCCTGCACCGGCTTGAGCGCGGTTATTACTTTTCCAGGCTCGATCGGCTGCCCGGCCAGTGGCGCCAGGTCGCGCCGCACGCGCTGCCCGGCGCCGGCGGAGCCGCCCTCCACCCGCACCGCTTCCAGCAGCCCAGGCTGGCCGCGCCCGCGGGCAGTGCGCGCGGCGAGATACGCCTGCCAGTCAGCCGGGCTGAGCGCGTAGAGCAGCAAACGGGTCCGCTGCTGCTCGGCCGCCGCGTAGCCCACCTGCACCAGCCCGTGCGCGCGGGAGTAATCGCCCGAGGAAAACTTATCCGTCACGGCCACGATCTGGATATCGGCCGCGGCGCGACCCTCCCGCTCATTGCGCGCAATGCCCGCCGAAAACGCACGCGAAAACACCCCGACTACCGAGCTCACATCCCCCTCGGCAAAGGCCGCCTCGGGCAGGTGCACCGAGATCACCACATCGGCATACAGGTCCTTGCGCACCACATCGGTAGGCAGGTTGTCGAGAATGCCGCCGTCGACCAGGTAGTGGCCGCGCTCGCGCACGGGAGGAAAAATGCCGGGCAGCGAGATGGAGGCGCGGATGGAATCCGGCAGGGCCCCGCTTTCGAATACCACCGGCTGCAGGCTGCTCAGGTCGGTCGCGACGCAGCGGAACGGGATCGGGAGCGCGTCGTATCGGATTGACGGATCGTTGTAAGCGGGCAGCACGTCGCGCAGAAAGGCGTTCAGGCCGAAGTCGGTGAGTAGCGCATTGCGCAGGGAGATGCCGCCGCGCAGGCCGAACTCGAGAGTCTGGGGCAGGTCGCGGCGGTCCTGCCGGCGGCGAAAGTTCACGTCGTCGTAGGCGGGCCGCAGCGTGAACACGTCCTTGAATGCCTCGCTGCTGGCGATCTGCTCAATCTGCGCCGGGCTGCGGCCGGAGGCATACAACCCGCCGACCAGCGCGCCCATGCTGGTGCCCGCGATGCGGTCCACGGGAATGTGGTGCTCTTCAAACCAGGCCAGCACGCCGATGTGCGCGAGGCCCAGCGCGCCGCCGCCTTCGAGCGCCAGGCCGATGCTCCTGCGGCCGGCCGGCGCGAGCGAAGGCAGCGCGGCACGGTCGGCCGGCGCGTCGGCGAGCAGCGGGCCGGCAGCGGCCGCCTCTACGGTGCCGCTTGACTGGCCCTGCAGCTCTGCCTGGCTCGGTCTGCCGGCCGGCGTTGGGCTGGTCTGGGTGGCGGGGCTCGCCGGCGAGCCTGCCTGCGCCAGGCACGGCGCGGCCGAGCAGCAGAGCAGCAGGAAACAAAAGGCAAACCGGGACGGGAGAGTGCGCACAGGGAACCTCGCCGGCAGCGTGGCCGCTGTCCCCACGAGTCTACTGCTCGCATTTTCGGCCGCAATGCGCCTTGCCCGCGCTTGCTGGCGGCTCCGCTTAGCACTTTCGTTACCAGAAAAGTTCGCACCGCGACTTTTTCCGGAAATACCCATCTATACATGCAGAGGTTATTCAAAATGCCAAGGTTGAAAGCGGCTGTCCTGCTTTCCCTGGCGACTCTGTGCGCGCCTGCCTTCGGGCAGAACGCGAACCCAGCCGGACCAGGGACTCTCAATTACGTCGAAGGCCAGGTTTCTCTCGGGAACCAGACCCTCAGCTCCAACTCGGTGGGGTCGACGGAACTCCAGACCGGCCAGACGCTGCAAACTGCCAACGGAAAGGCCGAAGTCCTGCTGACGCCGGGCGTGTTTCTCCGCCTCGACGACAACAGCGCCGTGCGCATGGTTTCACCCAGCCTGACCGACACCGTCGTGTCGCTCGACCATGGCCGTGCCGACGTGGAAGTGGACCAGCTTTATAAGCAGAACCACATCGTGATCGACCAGAAGGGCGGCCAGAGCCAGCTGCTGAAGGGCGGCCTGTATGAGTTCAACGCGGGCGACAACACCATGCGTGTGTTTGACGGCAAGGCGGCAGTTTCCGAAGGCAATGCCAGCGCAAACGGTTTGCGGACCGTCTCGGCGGACGCGGAAAAGCCGGTGACCGTGAAAGGCGGCCACGAGCTCGCGCTGACCGGCGAGCCGAACAAGCCCACCAGCTTCGACAAGAAGCAGTCCGAGGACGACCTGTACAACTGGAGCAGCCTGCGGTCGGAGTATCTGGGCGAGGCCAACCTCAATCTTGCCTCGACCTACGCCGGGGCCGGGGGGATCAACCCGGGCTGGTTCTGGGATTCAGGCCTGTACGGCTACACCTGGCTGCCGGGTGAAGGCTCCTTCCTCAGCCCGTTCGGCTACGGCTTCTACTCGCCCTGGTACCTGTACGGCGGCGGCCCGATCTATGGGCGCGGCTTCTACGGAGGCGGCTACGGCCGCGGCGTGTACGGCGGCTATCGCGGCCGGCCGGTGGCGGGCGGCTATCGCGGCGGCGTCCCGGCGCGCTCCGTTACTGGGGCGGCTCACGCGGGTGGCTTCACCGCTGGCGGCAGAGGCTTCCACGGCGGTGCGGTCGGCGGCGGCGGATTTCACGGCGGCGGCGGAGGCTTTCACGGCGGTGGCGGCGGCGGTCACCGCTGAGATGTAAAGAGTTTGCAGCAAATCGTAGGACAGCAGTCTTCAGGGCGCCCGCATTACAAGGGCGCCTTGCCGTTTGCGCGCAAGCGCGTTCGGCTGCCAGCCTACAGCCGGACCGACAGCTCCGCCTTCGCCATCACGATCCGCGCAGCGCCCGGCCTGCCAACCACCTCGACAGAAAACTCCTTGCTCGCCGGCAGTGCCCCGCGCGGGTCGGCCTTCAGCACCAGCGTCCGCCGCTGGTCGTCCCAGCTGCACGCGATCCGGGTAAACGCTCCCTGCCGGTAGCCGAAGCTCGCGCCGTCATCCTCGTAGAGCTCGCTCATGCCATCGGCGCCTGGGTAGATGCGCAGCCTCAGCGGTTCGCGGCTCTCCTGCCGCGCATACTGCTTGACCGGTCCGAGCGGCAGGATGGTTCCCGCCTTAACGTACAGCGGGAGGGTTCCGAGATCGACCGCGCGGGTCGCCTCTCGGCCGCCATCCACTTGGGTACCGGCCCAGTAATCCCACCACACCCCGCGGGGCAGGTAGGTGGTCCGCTGCGTCGCGCCAGGCTCAAGCACCGGAGCCACCAGCAGGTCGGGGCCCCACAGGTAGGCATCTTCTACCGCGGCTGCGGCCGGGTCGTCCGGGTACGCGAGCCACAGCGCCCGCATCAGCGGCAGGCCCGTTTCGTGAGTCTGGGCCACGGCGGCGTAGAGGTAGGGCAGCAGCTGGTAGCGCAGATTGAGGTACTTGCGGCAGATCGGCTCGACGGCGGCATTGTGCAGCTGCGAGGGCAGCGGCAGGATCGCGGCTGCCTCGGCCGGCGGAAACTCCGCCGGCTCGCAGGTGCCCAGGTCCCAGCCCCAGGGCAGGCGCAGCTTCCAGGTACGCCCGTGGCAGCGGAACGACGGGCAGAAGGCGCTGAACTGGAACCAGCGCACGAACAGCTCCGCCGTCAGCTCCTTGGTCGGCACAAAACCGCCTGTGTCGGTGCCCCAGTACGGCAGCCCGCACAGCCCGGCGTTGATGCCCACCATAACCTGCGCGGCCAGCGTTTTCCAGGTCGAGGCTGTATCGCCCGACCACAGCCACCCATAGCGCTGCAGGCCGGCGTAGCCGTTGCGGTGCAGCGCGAACGGCCGCACGTTCGGCTGGAGCAGCTGCGAGCCCTCCCAGTACATCCGGTTGCGGGCCAGCCGCGAGACCGGCGGCAGCTCATCGCCTTCGTCGGGCCACCATCCGTCGACGCCGGTTTGCACCGCGCGTGCGTGCCGCGGCCAGTAGACGGCTGCGTCGCTTGGGTCCTGCAAAGTGGCGCCTGCGTCGCCCACCTCGCCGTGCAGGTCCTCCGGGCAGGCGGTGACGTGGAGCACGATCTGGAAATGCTCCTGGTGCAGCTCGCGGAACATCGCCTCCGGGTCGGGAAACACGGCGGGGTTAAACTCGAACGACCCGTGCCCCATGTTCCAACCGGCGGGGCAAAAGCCGGTGCCGAGATAGATCAGGGCATCGCAGGGCAGGTTCCTCGCGCGAAACTCCTTCGCTTCGGCCAGCACTGTTTCCCTGCTGCCGAGCGTGCGGTGCGACTGCTGGAAGCCGAGCGCCCACAGCGGCGGCATGTGCGGGTAGCCGGTCAGCTCGGCCCACTCCCGCAGCAGCTGGGCCGGCGTGTCGGCCAGGATGAGGAAGATGTCGCGCGTGGGCGTTTCCTCGCCCGGCGCAAACTCACCCTGCGCGCCCGTCAGGTCGAAGCTGCCCCATGGATGCGCGAAAAACAGCCCCCAGCCCGCGCCCATCAGCCACGGGATCGGCACGCGCGCGCCATAGGTTCGCAGGTCCGGGTCGTGCTGGCCGTTGCGCATGGCGTCGGCGGTGCCGCGCCGGTTGAGCGGGTGCACGCCCTCGCCCAGGCCGAACACTGGCCCTTCGCTCAGCTCGAAACGGATGGCTCCGGTCGAGGCATCGTAGCTGAGCTGCTGCCGCGTCTTTCCTGTCTCGTCCGCGACCGTCACCTGCCAGGAGCGGCCGCCGGGCGGCACTTCGAGATGCACCTTGAAGCGGCCCCACGCGACCACGCCGGCGCTGTCCTGAACGAGCGGCTCGGGCCAGTCCCTCGGCGCGAGGCCGGTCTCGTTCGCCGGCCCGTGCTTACCCTGCTGCACCACCCGCAGCCGCAGCGTGTTCGCGCTCGCGGCGGTTACGGTCAGCAGATGCGTGTTGCCCAGCGCCGGGGTTTGTGGGCCGATGCCGCGGGAGAACAGCAGGTCCACCGCCCCGGCCGCCATGCCGGCCAGCACGCCGCGCCGGCTCCACTCTGGGCTCATTCCGTGCTCATTCCGGCCTGCGTGCGCGCAGCCGGGTCACGGCTGCTTCACCGCGCTGGCGCTCGCCGCATCGCTCTTCGCCGGAGCCGCTACGGGCGTCCCGTGCCCCTCAACCACCGTGGTAATCGTGTCCAGCGGAGGCGGCGCGATCTGCTCGCGCAACCCGCTCGGCCAGCGGATCACCACCCGGTCCACCTTGCCCGAGGCGCCCAGCCCGAAGTGCAGCCGCGGGTCGCTGGTCGAGGCGTAGCTGCCCCCGCTGACCACGTCGCCGCGCTGCGTAAATCCATCGGCCTCGACCGTCACCGTCGCCCCAATCGCGTCGCGCGGGCTCTTGGGGCCGCCCTTGAGTTTCAGTTCCAGCCAGTGATTGTCGTTTTTTGAAACGTTGCGCAGGAAAGAGGGCGTCCCATCCAAATTATTGATGACCGCGTCCACTTTTCCATCGTTGAACAAGTCGCCCACAGCCATGCCGCGCCCTACTCCCAGCTTGGCCAGCGACGTGCCCTCGACCGGGGGCACCAGCGAGAGCTTGCCGCGCACGTTGTGGAACAGCAACGGCCGCTGGGCAAAGCTGGTGCCCCACTCCGATTTGTCGACAGCGGGGTAAACGTGGCCGTTCGACTCGAGCAGATCGAGCCAGCCGTCATTGTCGTAGTCCAGAAACTCGACCCCCCAGCCGAGGAACGGGATGGTCGGCTCGGCAATCCCCATCTGGTAGCTCACATCCGTGAAATTGGCATTGCCGTCGTTCACGTACAGAGGCTTGTAGTCGTCGGAGAACGTGGTGTTGTAAATGTCGATGTTGCCGGAGTGGGTCATATCCCCAGACGCAATGCCCATCGAGGCCGTCTCGCGGCCCGAGTCGTTCAGCGCATAGCCGGAGGCGAAGCTGGTGTCGGTAAAGGTACCGTCGCCCTTGTTCAGGTAGAGGTAGTTGGGCGTCGAGTCGTCGGCCACCAGCAGGTCGAGCTTGCCGTCGTTGTCGACATCGATAAACAGCGAGGCCAGGCCGTAGTACAGGCCTTTCTGGTCGGAGACGCCGGCCTTCGCGCTCACGTCAGTAAAGGTGCCGTCGCCATTGTTGTGGAAGAGGTGGTCGGCCTCGCCCGGGAGCCCGCGCGGGCCGCACATGACGTGGACCGCCCGGAACTGGCAGAAGCCCGAGGATTGCCCGCCCGCGCCCCCGGGCGGCTTGGCCAGGTCGTAGTGGACGTAGCCCGGAACGAACAGGTCGAGCCGGCCGTCGCCGTCGTAGTCGCCCCAGGTGGCCCCGGTGGACCAGTTGCCCAGCGCGACGCCGGCTTTCTGGGCGACATCGGTAAAGGTGCCGTCGTGGTTGTTGTGGTACAGGCGGTTGCCGCCGAAGTTGGTGACATAGATGTCCGGCCAGCCGTCGTTGTCGTAGTCGGCAACGGCGGCGCCGAAGCCCCAGCGGTCATTGCCCACGCCGGCTTTCGCGGTCACGTCGGTAAATGTCCCGTCGTGGTTGTTGTGGTAGAGCGCGGCATGCGGCGCGGGCGACTTGCCGGCCTCGGCCGGGTAGGTCGAGCCGTTGACCAGGTAAATGTCGAGCCAGCCGTCGTTGTCGTAGTCGATCAGCCCGACGCCGGAGCCAAGCGTTTCAAGAATGTAGCTCTTTTCCGGCGTTCCCATCACATGGTGGAAGCCAGCCAGGCCGGACTTCTGGGCAATGTCTTCAAAGATGACGGGGCCGGTCTTGACGAAGCCGCCGGCGGTAATGGGGCGCTTCTCGGCGTCGAGCACCGCCGCGCCCGGCGTGCCCGTGCTGACCCCGCCGCTGGCGGCAGGCTGGGCGCCCTCGGCGGGTTTGCGCGCCTGCTGGTCGATCGCCGACTGGGCGAGAGCCGCTCCGGCGGAGGCGGTGAGGAGCAGGGCCAGGGGGCGCAGGGCTCGCAACAGGCTGGAAGAACAATGCATCGGTATGACTTTCGTTCATGCGGGGCCGGTTTGTCGAGAGTTTCTCGATGGACACAGCAGCGGCGCGCTTGGCAGCAGTGCTCCGGGCTGGCCACAGCAGGTTTGAAATCGTGAACAAGTCCGAGATTGAGGGTTGCGGGATTGGAAAGTCCCCGTAATGTGGTAGTTCGAATGAAAACTTCACGCACGAAAGCCTTCCACTCGCACCGCTGCGTCTCCGGGGAGCACTCATGGCGCGGCCTCGCCCTGCTCGCCTCGCTCGCCGTCGTCCATCCCCCTGCGCACGCCCAGTCCACCAAGGCCGCCCTCTTCGGCGCCGTCCACGACGCGAGCGGCGCGGCGGTTCCCGGCTCCTCCATTACCGTCACCAGCAGCCTGACCCACATTGCCCGGCAGGCGCAAACGGATGCGACCGGCTCGTTCGCGATCCTGAATCTTGAGCCGGACACCTACACGCTCACCGCCGCGCACGAGGGCTTCGCGGGCGACCAGGAGCAGGGCATCCAGCTGACGGCGCGGCAGCAGCTGCGGCTCGATCTGAAGCTCCAGCCAGCGAGCGTGAACCAGACGGTCACGGTCTCGGCCGCGAGCGCGGGCACGCTCAATACCGAGGACTCATCGATCGCCGCGTCGCTGAGCCCAGCCGATGTGCTGGCGCTGCCGGCGAATTACCGCGGCAACGGCTCGACCAGCCCGCTGACCGTGATCCAGACGCTGCCCGGGGTGCAGCCGGACTCGGCCAGCTTTCCACCGGCGGCCTCGTCCTCGCCCGCCCCGGCGGTCAAGTTCTCGATCCAGGGCGGCCTGCCCTCGCAGTCCGAGACCACGGTCGACGGCATCTCCGCGCAAAACCTGACCACAAACAATGTCCAGGCCGATGCCTTTCCCTCGGCCGAGTCGATCGCCGAGATCCGGGTGGACGGCGTGAACAACAACGCCGAGTTCGGGCAGCCGGGCGAGATCACGACGGTGACCAAGCAGGGCACGAACAGCCTGCACGGGTCGGCGTTCTGGTACTTCCAGAACTCGGGCTTTGACGCGATCCCGTTCGGGACGAACGCGGCGAACAAGCCGCACAAAGTAGCGAACGACTACGGCGGCTCTATCGGCGGCCCGGTCGTGATCCCGCACCTCTATAACGGCCGCGACCGGACATTTTTCTTCGGCACCTACGAGGGGCTGCGCTTCCCCCAGTCGCGCCCGGTGCAGTACCTGGTGCCGACCGCCGCGATGAAGGCGGGCAACTTCTCGCAGGAAACGTCCGCGCTGAACAACCCATTCACCGGCGGCACGTACCCCAACCAGACGCTGCCCTCGATCAGCCCGAGCGCGCAGCCGTTTCTGCCGCTGTTTCCCGGCCCCAACACCGGCAACACCCAGTCGGTGGCGGCGGCGCTGGCCGGGCAGGGCTACAACTATCTCGGCCTGCGGGATAACAGCATCGGCTCCAACCAGTTCGACGCGCGGTTGGACCAGTCGTTCGGGCCGAGAGCCTTCGTTTTCGGGCGCTTCACATGGAAGAACATCTCGCAGACTCAGCCGACCGAGCTGAACCTGCCGCCCTCGGCCGCGATCGCGCAGTACCGCATTTTCGCGACCTCGTTCAACTACACCTTCACGCCGCAGGTCTCGAACGAATTCCGCTTCGGCTTTACGCTGGAGCAGGACGGCACGGTGAATGGCTACAACGGGGCGGCGGTAACCAATGCGGCCGGGTTTGCCGGCATCGGCCCGCAGTACCCGTTCGAGGGCGTGAGCTATCTCGGCTTTTCGCAGCTTACGTCGGTTGGCGGCCGGCTGACCTCGACCGAGTCGTCGCGGTTGTTTCAGTACGTGGACAATGTGACGTGGCAGAAGGGCGGCCACACCATGCGCTTCGGCGCGGATATCCGCACGCTCCAGGCCAATACCCCGCTCGATTTCTCCTCGGGCGACAACTACGGGACGTTCCTGTTCAACCCAACGTTTACCGGGCAGGAGTTCGCGGATTTCCTGATCGGCGCGCCCTATCAGACCGAAACCGACAACGTAACCAGCGACAATCACGCGCGCAGCGTTGCGTACGCCTTTTACGCGCAGGACAACTGGCGGGCGACGCCCAACCTGAATCTCACTTTCGGGCTGCGCTACGAGTTCCACCCGGCCTTCCACGACACGGGCGGCAACATCGGCAACTTCGACCCGTCGGTGCCGGGTTCGGGGCGGATTCTCTATCCCGCGGGGTTTGCGTCGATCGTCCCGGCGCAGTCGCTGGCCAACTTCAACGCCTGCCCGGAGGCTGGCATCGTGAACCCGTATGCGACCGGCGCGGCGCAGAACGGCGCGCCCTGCACGCCGGTGCTCTCGAACACGCAGGCCGGCCTGCCGTCCGGGCTACGCTATGCGCCCAAGCTGCGCTTCATGCCCCGTCTGGGTTTCGCCTACCGGCCGTTCGGCAACGACCGGACGGTGGTGAGCGGGGGGGCCGGGTACTACAACATCACTACCTCGGGCGCGCTTTTCTATGCGCTGGCCGGGACCATCCAGAGCAATGCGCAGACGTTTACCAACTCGCTGGTACCGGGGCAGGGGCCGGCGTTCGTGTTCCCAAATGTTTCGCCGGCGACGGGCAGCGGGTTCACGCCGCAGTTCGGCTCGGCCAGCTTCAACTCGGCGGTCGATATCCACTGGCACGATCCCTACTCGCTGCAGACGGCGCTTTCGGTCGAGCACGATTTCGGCGGCGGCTTTGGCGCGCGTGTGTCCTACGTCGGGCTGCACACCACGCACCTGGTGTGGCAGCCGAACCTGAACGACCTGCCGCTCTCGACGACCACTCTGGCCGCCAACCAGCCGCGCTCGGCGTTTCCCTTCCCCAACTTCCAGTCGATCGCCGACCGGTCGACCTCGGCCAGCGCCAACTACAACGCGCTCGAAGGCGAGCTGACGCGGCGCTACCAGCACGGCATTTCGCTGACCGCCTCGTACACGCTCGCGAAGAACCTGTCGGACAACCAGGGGACGGTGAACAGCTTCAGCCCGGGGAGCACGAGCAGCTCGTTTGCCGACGAGCAGGGCGGCTACTACGGGACCTACGCTTACGACCGCGCGCTCGATTACGGGAACGTGTCGGGCACGCGGCGGGACCGTTTGCTGCTAACCGGGGTGACCGATGTCCCGGTAGGGCGCGGGCGGCGGTTCGGCGGGCACCTGCCGGGGGCGGCGGAGGCGGTTCTGGGCGGCTGGCAGGTATCGAATATTTTTCTCTACCAGACCGGGCCATACCTGACGCCGTACATTCCGGCTGGCAAGGCCGACCCTTCGGGGTCCGGCTCAGGCAGCCTGTACGGGCGGAGCCAGCGGCCGGACCTGGTGGCCCGGGGCAATACCGGCGCGCAGAGCCGGCGCCAGTGGTTCAACACGGGGGCGTTTGCCTGCCCGGGCGGCGGCGGGTTTGCGGCGCTGCAGGCGGGTACGTGCGCGCCGGGGGTAGGCTCGGCGCCGATCGGGCGGTTCGGGACCGAGTCGGTGGGCAGCGTGGAAGGGCCGGGAACGGTCAATCTGTCTTCGGGCGTGAATAAGACCGTGGCGGTGACGGAAAGGGTGCACCTGCGGGCGGAGGGTACGTTTACGAACGTGCTGAACCATACCAACCTGGCCGATCCGCTGCTGGACCTGACCAGTGGCGCGTTTGGAACGATCACGCAGGCGCGGGGGTCGGACTTTGGCGGGAGCCGGACGGGGCAGGTGTCGATGAAGCTGGAGTTTTAGGGGACGAGGCGAAGAGAGTTCGCCTTTAGGGCGGCCGGGAAACCTTGGTACCGGAGTGGCTTCGTTTTTGAGGCGCAGATGAGTGGTAAACGGCTAGACTAAAGCCATGCACGACGCACTCGTGATCGCAATTCCGACACTCACCATCATTTTCGCGGCTCTTTTAAATCGCAACGATATACATGCGCTGCGTGGCGAGCTGCAAACATTTCGGGGTGAGGTTCGCGAGGAATTTCAGCGTTTTCGAGACGAAGTCCGCAGCGACTCCCAGAGTCTTCGAAGCGAAGTACACGACGAATTTCAGAGCTCTCGCAATGAAGTCCGCGCTGACCTCAAGACGGTAAACGACAACGTCATTGGCATGCGTGAGCGGATCGCGAAGCTGGAAGAGCGCACAGGGGTAAAGAGCGCGACAACCTTGAAGTAGCTGATCTTGCAATCGAAAACGCCCAGTTTTCGTGAGTGACGCTCCACGTACTCCTCCGCCCGCATGCCCAAAGTAATGTGCAGACCGGCGAGAGCCATGCTATTCTGTGGTTGCGCTCAAGTGATTGGTTGTCAGTAGTTCTCGCTCGCAAAGCCAGACGCCCTGCACAGTTTCTTCCACCAAGCCCTACAGCGTACCCGCCTCTTCGTTGCAGCAGGTCCTTTTTGGGATCGAGGGGTGTGGTCGAGAGTCACGGCAATGCGCCGGTGGCTTGTGGCTGCGTGCGGCAGAGCGAGTTGGAGCCGAGTTCTCCTCCTCATCCCGGTAATTCCGGGCGATCCGGAAACCCGGGCACTTCCTTACGCAAATCTTCTTTTGTCTTCACCCGCCGGCTCAAAGCCCGGGCGTCGACCTGCAGCAAACACCGACAGCAGCCCGCTGCCACGCAGGAAGTGCGTGTGCAAATGCGAGGCGATACACCGGTGAGCGCAACCCTTAAAGGATTCGTTTAACTACATGGCACAATTTGTTGATTTCGCAATTTCTGAAGTACTCAAGAAGCGCCTCATCACCTGCAGCTTCATCACCCCGACCCCGGTCCAGGCCGGTGCGATTCCGCCCGCTCTTGAGGGCAAGGACGTTCTGGCCACCGCGCAGACCGGCACTGGCAAAACGCTTTCCTTCCTGCTGCCGATCATCGAAAAGCTGGAAGCGGAGAAGACCCGCGGCGCGGCGGCGCTGATCCTGCTGCCGACCCGCGAGCTCGCGATGCAGGTTGAGAAGGCTTTCAAGCTGCTGACCAACCACATCAGCGTCGCGCTGGTGGTGGGGGGCATGGCGGAAGGGCCGCAGATCGAGGCGCTGCGCCGTGGCGCGCGGCTTGTCGTGGCGACGCCTGGACGGCTGGAGGACTACATCGGCCGCAAGCTGGTTCGCCTCGAGGGCGTCAAGATTCTGGTGCTCGACGAGGTCGACCGGATGCTCGATATGGGCTTCAAGCCAGCCATTCGCCGCATCGCGGACTGCCTCCCCAAGGACCGGCAGACGCTGTGCTACTCGGCGACGCTCGACAACCAGATCAAGGAAGTCGTGCGCGACTACCTGAAGAACCCTGTGCGGGTCGAGATCGGCTCGGTGCTGAAGCCGGCCGAGAATGTCGAGCTGCAGGCGTTCGAGGTCGACGCCGACTCGAAGATGGAGCTGCTGCAGCACCTGCTGCGGTCGGATGCGAAGGGGTCGTTCATCGTGTTTGTGCGCACCAAGCACGGGGCGGACCGGATCGCGATGCGGCTGGAGCGGGGCGGCATCGAGGCGGCGCGCATCCACGGCGACCGCACCCAGGCCCAGCGCAATTCGGCGCTGCGCTCGTTCTCGCAGGGGCACCAGCGGGTGCTGGTGGCGACCGATGTGGCGGCGCGCGGGATCGATGTGGCGCACGTCGCGCACGTCGTGAACTACGACATGCCTAAGGAAGCCGAGGACTTTGTACATCGTGTGGGCCGCACTGGCCGCGCGTCGTCCAAGGGCATCGCGTCCACCTTTGCCACGCCGAACGAGAAGGGCGACCTGCGCAAGATCGAACGGCACTTGAACATTAAGATCAAGCGCTTTCGGGTTCGGCCGAACGGCGGCGCGCTGACGACGCATGCGCAGGAGCCTGCCGGCGCGCTTGTGAACTAGGCACTGCCGCCTGCGCTTCAAGAGAAGGGCGTGTCCTTTCGGGCACGCCCTTTTAGCGAGTGCTGAGAACGATGACTCAGCGGCCGCTTGACCCAAAGCCCTTTGCCTCGCGGGGGCTGGGCGCCAGCTCGTCCACCACCAGCAGCTCCAGGTGGGTCATGGCCTGGAAGGGCGACATCTGGGCGATTTTGTCGCCGGCGTGGAGGGCGACGCTTACGTCGGTTGCAACGAGTGCCGCGTCGAGCAATATGCCGTCGGAGTTGCGCTCGAGCGCGAGGCTGTAGCGGGGCTGGTTGACGTTGATGAGGCAGACCAGGATTTCTCCGCGGTAGCCGGCGTCGATGCGGCCGCCGGCGTAGGTGACGCCCTTAGCCGCCATGCTGGAGCGGTCGCCCAGCACGAACCCCATGCCCGTAGGGCCTTCGACCGCGATCCCGGTACGCACCTTCACCGGCACACCCGGCTCGAGCACTACGTCCTCAATGGAGTAGAGGTCGAAGCCGAGGTCGTGGCCGGAGTAGTTGACCGACGGCACGCGCGCCCTCGGGTCGAGCAGTTTCACTTTAATCATTCCGTTTCATAATACGTTCAAACGCCATCGCCGAGGCCCCCGGCGATTGAAGGAATAACCAGGACTTCGTCCCCATCCTGGAAGGTGTAGGCATCGTTGCCGAGGAAGCGGATGTCCTCGTCGTTGACGTAGAAGTTGATAAAGCGGCGGAGCTGGCCGTCGTCGCCGCGCAGGTGCGGCTTGAGCGCGGGGTAGGTGGTTTCGATTTCCTCGATCAGCTGGGGGAGGTGCGTTGCCTGCGATTGCAGTTCGGTATCTCCGTTGGTGTGTTTTTGAAACGCATTCGGCAGCAGAACCTTTACCGGCACTTAGCTCCTCCCCACCAGTTCGGGCGCGAACTGGTTCTGCTCAATGTAGGCCTCGAAGTCGCTGAGGCGCGGGCGCACGGCTTCGCGCTGCTCGAAGCAGCCGGCGAGGGCATCGGTGGTCTTGAGTCCGTTGCCGGTGATGCAGGTCACGGTCAGCTCGTCGGGGTGGATGCGTCCGTGGGCATAGAGGCGCGCCGTGACCGCGGTGGTGACGCCGCCGGCGGTCTCGGTAAAGATGCCTTCGGTCTCGGCCAGTTCGCGGATACCGGAGACGAGCTCGACGTCGGAGACATCCTCGGCCCAGCCGCCGCTCTCAAGGATGGCGCGGGCGGCGTAGATGCCGTCGGCCGGGTTGCCGATGGCGAGCGAGCGGGCGATGGTGTGGGGCTTCTGCGGCTCGATAGAGTCGGCGCCGGTTTTGACGGCGACCGAGATGGGGGAGCAGCCGGTGGCCTGCGCGCCGAAGAAGCGGACCGGCTTGTCCTCGACCAAGCCGAGCGCGACCAGTTCGCGGAAGGCCTTGCGAATTTTGACGATGAGCGAGCCGCCCGCCATGGGGCAGACGATGTTGTCGGGCAGGCGCCAGCCGAGCTGCTCGGCGATCTCGTAGCCGAAGGTCTTTGAGCCCTCGGCGTAGTAGGGCCGCAGGTTGACGTTGACGAAGCCCCAGTGGAAGCGGTCGGCGATCTGCGAGCAGAGGCGGTTGCAGTGATCGTAGTTGCCGTCGATGCGGATGAGGTTGGCGCCGTAGACTTCGGTGTTGAGGATCTTGGCGGCTTCAAGGTCAGACGGAACCAGGATGTAGGTCTTGAGGCCGAGGCGCGCGGCATGCGCGGCAACGGCATTGGCCAGGTTGCCAGTCGAAGAGCAGCCTACGGTGTCAAAGCCGAAGGCCTGCGCGTTGGCCAGCGCCACCGCGACGACCCGGTCCTTGAACGAAAGCGTGGGCATGCAGACAGCGTCGTTCTTGACGTAAAGGTTGGAGGCGCCGATGCGGCCGGCCAGATTCGGGGCTGCAACCAGGGGGGTCCAGCCGGCCGGAGTGGTGGGCACGTAGGACTCGGGCACCGGCAGCAGCGCCTGGTAGCGCCACATGGAGGCGGGGCCCTGCGCGATCGACTCGCGGGTCACCGTGCCCTTGGCCAGGTCGAGATCGACGAAGACCTCGAGCGGGGAGAAACACTCATCGCACATGGAAAGCGGAGCGTTGTCGTACCACTTGCCGCACTCGCGACATCGCAACTCATAAGCTACAGCCATCTTTTGCCCTCACTGGGAGAGCGGCCGATGGTACGGGCGCAACTGACGACACTTCTCTACAGCCAGGTACAGCGTTTGGAAATTAGCGAGATGGCGCATGCTTGCGCACGCAACACCCCGAATCTCATGTTCCCCATCCGGCTAATAAGCCTTCGGGAGAGAGTTGACACCGTTGTCCGGAATTGCTCCGGCCGGTTGTCGTGGCGTCACAGGGCCCGTCCCTCAACCACTCTTCATGAAATCCAGGCTCGCCCCTCGATAGATCGAAGGGGGCTTGAACTATACGTATGTGATACCACGGGTCGCGGAATGGATGCAAGGCGATGGGCGCTTTGTATGCCGGCGACCTCTCAGTCCCAGAACAACTTCACGCCCTCTTCCCGGGCCGCGCGAATCAGTTCTTTGTCCAGAGTCGCCAACGGAGCGCGCATGCGCGCGGCGAGTTCGAGGTAGGCCGCGTCATAGCTGGTCAGCCTGTACTTGGCCGCAAGCTCGAAGATACTGTCCCAGGCACGGCTCCCCGTTTCGTCATCGACTACAATCAGCGGTCGCGACAAATCGGATAAATACTCCCTCACCACGTTCAACTCGTGTCTTCTCTTGCGGTATCCCATCAGAAGCACATTCACGACTTCTAAGCGCCACACCTGTGGCACGATAGCTCCCGACTGTCTGATTGCCTCTTCTAACTGCGTTAAATCCGCGGGAGGAGCTTCACCGTACAAGAGAGCGATCGTAGCCGAAGCGTCCAGAACAAGGCTCAAGGACGCCCTTCATCGCGCCACTGCTTGTACTTTTCCCAGTCGAAGGGACCCATTTTCAGGCTCTTTGCCCGCGCGCGCATGCGGGCGAATGCCGCATCCGCTTCCGCAGGGTCGTAGTGTTCGCGAGGCTTTACCAGTTGCGCCACGGGTTTGCCGTGGCGTGTGATCAGCACCTCTTCCCCGCGCTCGACCCGGTCGAGCAGACTGCCCAGGGTATTTTTGGCTTCAAACGCTCCGATTTCCAGCATCGTATTTCCTCCTTACCAGCTTAAGCTAGCTTAAGCTGGTTTCCTCCTTGAGAGCAAGTGCGGAACTACGTATATGCTGGCTTCCATCTTCATTGGAGGCTTTCCCCTTGTATCCTTTTTCCCGATCTGTCCATATTTCCCCCGTTCTCCTGTCGGGCGTGCTGCTCTGTGCGCCCTCGCTGGTCGCGCAGACGCCTGTGCCGCCCAACCCTGTCATTGGCTCGTCCAATCCCGCTACCGCCGAGCCTTCGGTCAAGCGGCCTTCCACCACACCCTGCATTGTTCCCCTGTTTACCGGGCAGCTGTTCGACGATTTTAACGACAAGCACTTCAGCTATGCGCCGCCGGCCGGCTGCAAGGGGCCGTGGAGCAAGGTGGTGTTCACGGCGGACTTCAACGTGACGGCGGGAACGCAGTTCGACCGCACGGCGAAGTTTTTCCTGGGCGGCGCGAATATTTATTTTGGCTCGACGGCCGAGCCGAGGGCGGCGCTGAGCCCCTCGTGGCATGTGGAGCGGGATGTAACCGACCTGAGCGCGCTGCTGGCGGCGCAGCAGCCGGTGGTGGCCACGCTGGGCAACCTGTTCGGAGTTTCCGGCGGGGTGAATTACAACGGCAGCATTTCGGGCAGCGCGCAGCTGGAGTTCTACCCGGCCGGCCCGCGGGACGCAGCGGCGGCCGTGCCCGATACCGTGCTGCCGTTGAACACGGCGGGGGCCACGACGGCGCTGCAGACGACCACGGACCGGCTGACCGGGACCTTTCCGAGTCTGCCGAGAAACATCGAGGGCGCGTATCTGGAGCTGTTCTCGGAGAGCCAGGGCGGGGATGAGTTCTGGTACACCTGCTCGCCGGACGATGTGGCGGCCGCGCTCGAAAACTGCGGGGGCACGGGCTTCCGCGAGACCGAGGTGTACGTGGACGGCAAGCCTGCGGGAATTGCGCCGGTGCTGCCGTGGATCTACACGGGCGGGATCGACCCGGCGCTGTGGGAGCCGATCACCGGGGTGCAGACGCTCAACTTCAAGCCGTACCTGGTGGACCTGACGCCGTTTGCAGGGCTGCTTTCGGACGGGGCGCAGCATACGGTGGCGATGGGGGTGTTCAACGCAAACCACGAGTTCGACGTGACCGGGACGCTGCTGCTGTACCTGGACCACGGCGGCGCGCAGGTGACGGGCGGGGTGACCCAGAACACGCTGGGCGCGGCGCCCACGCCGGCGATCCAGTCGGCCGCGCCGGTCGACGCAACGGGCACGCATGGGACCACGCTGGTGAGTTCGCAGCGGAGCTTTGTGCTGAGCGGGTATGTCAACACGTCGCATGGAACGGTGGCGACGACGGTGAACGAGACGGTGAACTTTGGCAACTACCAGCACATCAACTTCAATAGCACGCTGTACTCGCAGGACCTGGCGCAGGTAGCGAGCGCGTCGTCGGACACGCGCAAGCAGACCGGGCCGCTGGTGGAGGAGACGCGGAAAACGACGGTGTATCCGCTGACGTTTAACTACAACTCGACCACGAACGCGGATGGTTCGGGCGGCCTTTCGGTACATATCTACCAGCAGGATTTCGAGTACGAGGAGCAGCTGCTGAACGGGATCAGCCTGTACAGCAGCGGCTCGCAGGAAGACGTAAACACGACGGACCAGTACACGCTAAATGCGGGCGGAACGCTGGGTCCGCGGTCGATTGGCAGCACCGCGGACTACAAGGCAACCAATACGCGGGGGTACTGCTACAGCCGGACGCTGACGGCGAACGACCTGAAGCTGGCCACGGTGGTGGACGGGGCGAGCTGCGGAGGGGCGAACAAGCCATAGGTCTGGGCGGAGGCAGGGGCTCGGCTGCGGCCGGGCCTTTGCGGTGTTGTGGATAGTTTCTTGTGAATCGATTCGTTTCCGGCTGCGATTTTGATAGGAGCGGCAGGGAACGCGGGCGACGGGGAGGATTGTTGCATCCAGAAGAGGACAGCGACAGAGGCTGGGCGGAGGAGTTCGGACCGATGAGCGAGGATTTCGGAATCGCGAGGCAAGGGAAACAGGGCGCGCCTTGCGAGGTGGAAAATGCAGAGGAAGAGACGCCTCGGCAGGACTGGACGCCCGAGCCTGGCAACGCGGTCGGGACAGAGCGGATTTCGCGTCGGGGATTTTTGCAGGGTGTGACGTTGGTAGCGGGCGGCCTGGCGGTGAGCGCGCCGGCGGCGGTGGGGCAGGCGCAGGAGGAAAAGCAGGCGGCGCAGCCGGTGCGGGCGGCGGCGCTTTCGATCACAATCAATGGCGAGAAGAAGGAGCTGCAGGTCGACCCGCGGATCAGCCTGCTGGACCTGCTGCGCGAGCAGGTGGGACTGACCGGGACCAAGAAAGGCTGCGACCACGGGCAGTGCGGAGCGTGCACGGTGATCGCGGGCGGGCGGCGCATCAATAGCTGCTTGTCGCTGGCGCTGGTGCACCAGGGCGACTCGGTGACGACGGTGGAGGGGCTGGCGAAGGGGGACGAGCTACACCCGGTGCAGACGGCGTTTTTGGAGCATGACGGGTACCAGTGCGGGTACTGCACGCCGGGGCAGATCTGCTCGGCGGTGGCGCTGCTGGAGGAGGCCCGCAAGGGCGAGCCCAGCTACCAGACCGCGGACCTGCGCAGGACGGGGCCGGCGGAGCTGACGGTGGAGGAGATCAAGGAGCGGATGAGCGGGAATCTCTGCCGCTGCGGGGCGTATCCGGGCATTGTAGCCGCGGTGCAGCAGGCATATCGCCAGCGCGCGGCGCAGGTTTGAGGAGTTTCAGTGAGTCCATTTGAATTTCAAAGAGCAGAAGCGTTGGAGGCTGCGGTGCAGGCGCTGGCCGCGAACCGGAGCGCAAAGCTGCTGGGCGGCGGGACCAACCTGATCGACCTGATGAAGCAGGGAGTGGAGCGGCCAACCGGGCTGATCGACATCAATCCCCTGCCCCTGAGCGACATCACGCCGCTGCCCGATGGAGGGTTGCGGCTGGGAGCGACAGCGCGCAACAGCGATACGGCGGCGCATCCGGGGGTCCGGCAGCAGTATCCGATGCTGACGCAGGCGATTCTTTCAGGCGCCTCGGCGCAGCTGCGCAACATGGCGACCAATGGCGGCAACCTGCTGCAGCGGACGCGGTGCTACTACTTTTATGACCCGGCTTACACGCAGTGCAACAAGCGGGTGCCGGGCTCAGGCTGCGCGGCGGTCGGCGGGTACAACCGGGTGCACGGGATTCTTGGCACCAGCGCTGAGTGCATTGCAACTCATCCATCTGATATGTGCGTGGCGCTGGCGGCGCTGGATGCAACGGTGCGGGTGCGGGGGCCAAAGGGCGAGCGGACGATTCCGTTTGCGGAGTTTCACCGGCTGCCGGGGCGGACGCCGCAGCTGGAGACATCGCTGCGGCCGAATGAGCTGATTCTCTCGATCGATCTGCCCAGGTCGCCATACGCGGGGCACTCGCATTATTTGAAGGTGCGGGACCGCGCGTCGTATGCGTTTGCGTTGGTGTCGGTGGCAGCGGCGGTTGAGCTGGAGGGCGGGACGATCAAAAGCGCGCGGCTGGCGCTGGGCGGGGTGGCGCACAAGCCGTGGCGCGCGGAGGCGGCGGAGCGATCGCTGCAGGGCAAGCCGGCAAATGCGGCGAGCTACCGGGCGGCGGCGGAGCTGGCACTGGCTGGCGCGAAGACCTACCAGTACAACGGCTTCAAGGTCGAGATGGCGAAGCGGACGATCGTGCGCGGATTGACGATCGCGGCGGGAGAGCAGGCATGAGCACAACGGCAACTGGAATGCCCGCGAAGATCGGGGAACCGTTCATCCGCCTGGATGGGCGCGCGAAAGTAACGGGTGCGGCGAAATATGCGGCGGAGTTCCCGGTTGAAAACGCGGCGTATGGCGTGATGGTGACCAGCACGATCGCGAACGGGCGCATTACGCGGATCGACTCGACGGCGGCCGAGCGGGCGCCGGGCGTGGTCGCGATCATGACGCCCGCGAACGCACCCCGGCTGCCGAAGTCCGGGCAGGCTGGGGTGAACCCACCGGCGGGGCGGGTGCTGCAGCTGCTGCAGGATGCGGAGGTGCACTACAACAACCAGCCGATCGCGGTGGTGGTGGCGAACTCGCTGAACGAAGCGCTGTTGGCGGCGTCGCTGCTGCGGGTGCGCTACCAGGAAAGCGCGCCGAAGCTCGACTTCGAGGGCGGCTTCGCGGAGGCGCACGCGGGCAAGAACAAGGTGCCGGCACAGCTCTCGCAGGGCGATGTGCCCTCGGGTTTCGAGACCGCCGAAGTCAAGATCGACCAGGTGTATTCGACGCCGATGGAGAACCACAACCCGATGGAGCCGCACGCGACCATCGCGCAGTGGGACGGCGAACTGCTGACGCTGCACGACTCGACGCAATACATCTTTGGCGTGAAGCAGACGGTGGCGAAGACGCTGGGGATTCCGGAGGATAATGTGCGGGTGCTGTGCCCGTTTACCGGCGGCGGCTTCGGGTGCAAGGGTTCGACGTGGTCGCACGTGGTCCTGGCGGCGATGGCGGCGAAGGTGGCGAAGCGGCCGGTAAAGCTGGTGCTGGAGCGGCCGCAGATGTTTGGCCCGGTGGGCGGGCGGCCGCGCACGCAGCAGCACATTACACTGGGGGCCAAGCGCGACGGCACGCTGACGGCGATCCGGCATGACTGCTACTCGCATACGTCGGTGATGGAGGACTTCATGGAGCCGGCGACCGCGCCGACGCGGATGCTGTACGCCTCGCCGGTGATCACGACGTCGCAGAAGCTGGTGCCGTTGACGGTGGGTACGCCGACGTTCCAGCGGGCTCCGGGCGAGGCGCCGGGGTCGTTCGCGTTCGAGATCGCGATGGATGAGCTGGCATACGAGCTGAAGATGGATCCGATCGCGCTGCGGCTGAAGAACTATGCCGAGACCGACCCGACGAGCCACAAGCCGTTCTCGAGCAAGCACCTGCGCGAGTGTTATGCGCAAGGCGCGGAGCGATTCGGCTGGAGCAAGCGTGTGGCCGCGCCGCGCTCGCACCGTCAGGGACACGAGTTGATCGGCTACGGCATGGCGACGGCGACCTACCCGGCGAACCGCTCGGAGGCGGAGGCGGCGGTGCGATTCGAGACAAACGGGCGGGTGACTGTGATCTCAGGCACCCAGGACCTGGGCACGGGTACGTACACGATCATGGCCCAGGTCGCGGCGGCGACGCTCGGGATGCCGATGGAGCTGATGGACGCGCAGCTGGGGGATACGAAGCAGCCGCGGGGGCCGGTTTCGGGCGGCTCGCAGACGGCGGCGACGGTGTCGCCCGCGGTGCAGGCGGCGGCGCAGCAAGCGGTGCTAAAGCTGGCCACGCTTGAGGTCGGCAATAGCGAGTCGCCGTTCCATGGAGCGCAGCCGGAGGAGCTGGATTTCAGGGGTGGGAAGCTGTTTCGCAAGACGGCTCCAGCGAAAGGCGTGGCGTTTACGGAGGTGCTGGCGCGCAACGGCAACCAACCGGTGGAGGCGAAGGCTTCGGCCAAGCCTTCGGAGGATTCCGAAGAGTATGCGAAGCACTCGTGGGGCGCGGTGTTTGCCGAGGTGGCGGTGGACGGATCGCTGGGGGTGGCGCGGGTGCGGCGGATTACAGGCGTGTATGACGTAGGCACGCTGCTGAACGAGCGGACGGGGAAGAGCCAGCTGATTGGCGGGATTGTGTGGGCGGTGGGGCTGGTGCTGGAAGAAGAGACGCACATCGACAGCAAGACGGGGCGGCCGGTGAATAACAATCTGGCGGAGTATCATGTGCCGGTCAATCTCGACATTGGCGAAATCGATGTCATGGCGCTGAACATTCCGGATAAGCAGTTTGAGCCGCTGGGTGGGCGCGGGATTGGGGAGATCGGGATTACGGGCGCGGCGGCGGCGGTTGCGAATGCGATTTACAACGCGACGGGCAAGCGGATGCGTGAGGCGCCGATTACTCCGGATAAGTTGATGGCGTAAACGCGCTCAATCTCGCTGCGGGAGAGATGCAGCGAGGCGGGCAAAGCAGGTCCTTCGACTGCGTTTGGCGCGAAAAACGCACCAAACTTCACTCAGGATGACACCTCTGTTTTCCAATGAACTTACAGATATTTACGGGGACCAGGTCAGGTTCTAGTTATGGCGCGTTGACCTGGTGCTCTGGGCCGCTCGTTGGCGCGAAGACGCGGTCGGGGTAATGCAGGATGCCGACGGCTTTCTCGTTGAGCTCGGAGCGGACCTGGGCGCGCTCCTGGGCGCGGGTAATGTAGCGCACGATGACCTGCATGCCGTCGGGGGTGGGGCGCAGATCGACTGAGGGTGTGGTGTCGGGGCTGGCGGAGCTCTGCGGGCGGTTGGCGCGCTGCCAATCCTTTTCGGCGAGCGCGACGTACTGCTGGGTGCGCTCTTCGACGATACGGCGGATCGCCTCCACTTTGTCGTAAGCGGTCGGGCCGGCGGGCAGGTTCACGCGCAGCTCGTCCCACAGCCACTGGCCGGTGGTGGAGAAATTGAAAAACTGGCCCTCGATGGCGTAGCTGTTCATGAAGGTAACGCGGCGGCCGGTGGGCTGGGCGCTCTCGTTCCAGCTGCCGGTTTCAAGCAGGGTGGTGCGCATGATGCCGAGCTCGACGACCTGGCCGCTGACGCTGTTGATCTCGACCCAGTCACCCACGCGCAGGCCGTTTTTGCCCATCAGCACGAACCAGCCGAAGAAAGCGACGATAAAGTCCTTGAGCACGACGGTGAGGCCCGCGGTGGCGAGGCCGATGATGGTGGGCATCTGGCGCGGGACGCCGAAGAGCACCATGAGCACCAGGCCGAGGCCCACCAACTGCACCCCGACCGAGAGCACGGTTTCAAGCGTTCGTTTGCGCGCTCCGCTGGTGCGGCGCGCGAAGAAGCGCGCGATGAAGGTGTCGGCGGTAAGCACCGCGGCGAGCAGCACAACAATGAAGATGAGAGTGACGAAAACGCGGTGCAGAATGGTGGTGCGCTGCGAGAGGACCAGCGCGCGCCACTTGGCGTAGATGTCGGTGAGCTGCTGCTGGTCGTGGATCTGCTTGTCGAGCAGGGCGAGGGTGGTGCGCTGGCTCGCGAGGACGTGCAGGGTGTCGACGGTCGTGGCGCTGTTGGGATCGGTTCGCGAGGCGTCCTGGGTCTCGGTGCGGGATTCAAGCGCATCGTGCTGGAGGCCGAGCCGGCGGGCGGCGCCGGCGGCATCGAGGCGGGCGCGGGCCAACTGGCCGGCACGGCTCGCGAGTGCGCTGTAGACGCGCAGTTTGCCGGGCATGGTGCGCAGGCTTTCGGGCGATTCGAGCTGTGCGGCCTCGGTGGAGCGCGGGCGCGCGTCGGAGAGCTTCTGGACAGCTTCGTGCTGATCAAGCGCCTGCTGGATTTTGGCCTTGCGGTCGACGCCGAGGCGGACGAGGTCCTGCTGCAGGTCTTCTAGCTCGTCCTGATCGAGGGCGAGCTGCGCAGCGGCAAAAGAGGTGTCCTGACCAACGGCGGCAGCTTTGATCTGCTGCTGCTCCTGGGCGATGCGGGCGGTGACGGCGGCGGCGCGGCGGGAGGTGGCCAGCGCGGCGCCGGTGAGCGGGGGCGCCTGCTCGGTAGCCTGGCGCAGGGCTTGCGCAAAGGCCTGGTCGACCTCATGGTCGGCGGTCTGCACGGCCTGGCGGGCGAACTCGACCTCGGGCGCGGTGCCGGCCTGGTCGGCGAGGGTGCGGGCGGTTTCAAGCGGCTTCTGGTCGACGAGGCCGGCGGTGTTCGCAAGCGGAGGGGGCGCGTTGTAGGCGAGCGAGGAGTCGCCGCCGCGCGTCGCATAGACGCCGGCGAGCAGCGCGGCGAGCAGCAGGGCGGTGACGAGGAAGGCGGCGGAGCGGAAGGGGCGGGTGTCAGGCATTTTCTGGAGGCGGGCTTCTTCCTGGGCGGCGTGTGTGGCGAGCTGAACTGCGCTTGCATAGCGCGGCGAGCGGCGCCTGCTTTCATCTTGCCATGCTCACCCTCGCCTGGGACGCCGCGCGGGCCGCCGAGGGGTGACCAAAGATTGGCGTGGGGAGCGGCTGAACCAGGTGAGCGCTGCACGCGGTCAGGTGTAGGCGCGGACGCGGGACAGGGCGCATCCTAGTCGGCAGCAAAGACGAGAGGATGAATCGACCAATGCGCATGGCTTTTCTCGAATGTTTCGCAGGCATCTCCGGGGATATGTTTCTGGGGGCGCTGCTCGATGCGGGGGTTCCGCCGGAGGTGTTGGAGGCAGCCGCGGCATCGCTGGGCGTGGGAGCAACGCTGGAGGTGGAGCGGGTGGACCGGAGCGGAATTTCGGCAACGAAAGTGCATGTGCTGGAGCATGGCCGGCTGGCGGAAGGGGACCGGATGGAAAGCCACAGCCACGCGGCTGAGGCGGGGCATGAAGCAGAGCACTCGCACGAGCACGGCCACGAGGATCTGCATGCACACGGTCATGGGCACGGCCACCAGCATTCGCACGAAGCACATGAGCATCCGGGGCATGGGCCCGCGGGCGGGGAGACAAAGGCGCATGGGCATGGGCGGTCGCTGTCCTCGATCCGAAAGCTGATCGAGGGGTCGGCGCTCGCCGAACCGGTGAAGCGGCGTGCTATCCGGACGTTCGAGCTGCTGGGGGAGTCGGAGGCCAGAATTCACAACGTACCGATCGAGCGGATTCATTTTCACGAGGCCGGGGCGGTCGATGCGATTGTCGACATTGTCGCGAGCTGCGCGGGGATCGAGCACCTGCATGCGGAGGGGCCGGTGGAGTGGTTCGCGTCGCCGGTGAATGTGGGCGGCGGGATGGTGGTCTGCGCGCACGGTACGTTTCCGGTGCCGGCGCCGGCGGCGGCCGACCTGCTGCGCGGGATGCCGACCTACTCGGCGCATGTGGAGAAAGAGCTGGCGACGCCAACCGGGGCGGCGCTGCTGCGGATGTTGGAGCCGGCGTTCGGCACGCAGCCGACGATGCGGGTGCAGCGGATCGGCTACGGGGCGGGATCGAGAAACCCGCCGGGATTCCCGAATGTTTTGCGGCTGGGTGTGGGTGAGTCCGCCGCGGCGGAGCCGTCGGCGCGGCCTGGGCACGGTCGCGGCCACGAGGGCGAGAGCGTGACGGTGCTGGAAACCGCGCTGGACGATTGCACGCCGCAGGTGCTGGCGCATGTGGCGGAGCGGGCGCTGGCGATGGGCGCGCTGGACGTGATGCTGACGCCGGTGGTGATGAAGAAGGGGCGGCCCGGGACGCTGGTGACCGTGTTGTGCAATGGAGCCGATGCCGAGGCGCTGCGGGACCTGCTGCTGCGCGAGACGAGCACGCTGGGGGTGCGCATGCGGCGAGAGCACCGCGCGTGCCTGGAGCGCGGGCACACGGCGGTCGAGACTGAGTTTGGAACGGTTCGCATGAAAGTTGGCAGGCGCGGTGGCGAGGAGTTGAATGCCGCACCGGAGTTTGAGGATTGCCGGGCGGCGGCGCTGCGGTGCGGGGTGGCGGTGAAGGTGGTGATGCAGGCGGCGCTGGCGGCGTACCCGGTGAAGAAAGCTGTCTAGTGTGGCGAGTCAAATGGGACTTGCATATTCGGGCTGCCGAAGAAGCAGGTCCTTTGGCGCAAGCGCTACCGCTTCGCTCAGGATGGCAGCGTTATGCGATCGGCTTCAGGGCGCCTATTCGATTGGCTCACATAGTGATTGCCGGGCCGGAGGCGGTCGATGCATCTCACTGCTCGAGGGAAGTCGTCGACCTGTCGACGCAAGGGAGATGCGCATGGAACGCAGGGAGTTTCTTAAGTCGGCGGGTGTGGCGGGCGTAGGGGCGATGGCGGCGCAGGCGCAGGGACCGGAGCCGCATAGCGCGCCGGTGGCGCGGCCGATGTCGCCGGATATGCAGTACCGCGAGTTGGGGCGTACGGGTGAGAAGGTTTCGGCGATCGGGCTGGGTGGCTTCCACATCGGCAAGCAGGCTGACCCGGCAGAGAGCGTGCGGCTGGTGCGCTCCGGCATCGATCGCGGCATCACCTTTATGGATAACTGCTGGGACTACAACGAGGGCACGAGCGAGCTGCGGATGGGCGAGGCCTTGCGCGATGGTTACCGCAACAAGGTATTCCTGATGACGAAGATCGACGGCCGGACAGCGAAGGAGTACAACCGCCAGCTGGAGCAGTCGCACGCGCGGCTTCGCACCGATGTGATCGACCTGGTGCAGTTCCACGAGGTGATCCGGATGGAGGACCCGGACCGGATTTTCGCTTCGGGCGGGGCGATGGAGGCAGCGGTGGCGGCGCGGCAGGCGGGCAAGATTCGCTATATCGGCTTTACCGGGCACAAGGACCCGGCGGTGCACCTGCGCATGCTGGAGGTAGCGCAGAAACATAACTTCCATTTCGACACGGTGCAGATGCCGATCAACGTGATGGATGCGCACTTTCGGTCATTTACGAAGGAAGTGATGCCGGTGGCGATTTCACAGGGGATCGGCGTGCTGGCGATGAAGACGTTCGGGGATCACTTCATCCTGGACAGCAACACCGTGCAGCCGATCGAGGCGCTGCAGTATGGGTTATCGCAGCCGGTGTCGGTGGTGATTACTGGAATCGATTCCAACGCGATCCTGGACCAGGCCATGGCGGCGGTGAAGAACTTCAAGCCAATGACGGAACCGCAGATGGCGGCGCTGCTGGCGAAGACTGAGCAGGCGGCGAGCGATGGGAAGTATGAACTGTTCAAGACGACGCCGCACTTTGATGGGACGGCGGGTAACCCGAAGTGGCTGGGGTGAGACTATCTGCAACTGGCGTACTAAGTACCCACCTCACGGAAGCGGGAGGTGGGTCCCTCGGCTGTTTAAAAGCAGATCCTTCGCTGCGCTCAGGATGACACCGTCTCTGGGTCGCTTTGTTCTACTTAGTTTTATGCCTTCGCATCGCGCAGGCCGCGGACGTGGTCGTGCGAGGCAATGATGTGGGCCTGCTGGCGGGTGAGCAGGTCGCGAATGTCGGCAGGGAGGTGCTCTTCGAGCGCTTCCTTGTACGCCTTCTTCGCGGCATCCTCGCCCTGCTCGGCGGTGGCGAGAAGAGTGTGGTCGCCGCCCCCGAGATTGGCTTTCAGTTCGCCCCAGGCGCGGTGCACCTTGCCCGAGACCATGCCGCTCTGGTGCACGTCTTTTACTCCGAGACGGTGGAGTTCGTTTTCGAGCTCGCCGGCGAAGTTGGCGCGCTCCTGGGTCTCCTTCATAAAGAACACGCGCGCCGGCTCGGCTTTGATGTGCTTGCCGAGGTCCATGAAGCCCTGGTGGCTGTCGCGCAGCATATCGATGAGCTTTTCGAGGGTGGTTTTTACCTTGGCCTGATCGATTGTTTCTGGCATATGTTTTTCTCCCGAATCAGTACGATGCGGACTATGCCGGTTCGGTTTGTGGAAACGCCGTGATGCGCAGTTTCGCGCCGGCGTAAGGGATAAGTGCAATCGTTTCCACGGGTTGGTCGCTCGCGACCGGGCTCTGCGGGACCGGCTGGGCAACGCCGTCCTCGGCGCGCCAGGTGGGGAGCTTGCGGGCCTTGACCTGGAGCTCGACGGGACTGGATTTGGCGCTGAAGGGGTGGGGCTGCATGGGCTTCTCGACGGCGGCGATCTGCCGCGGGCCGGCTGCCGCGAGCGCGTAGTTCCACTGCGAGGTGGGATACACCTGCCAGTCGGCGGTCATGCCGCGGTCGCGCAGTTTGAGCCAGTCCTCGCCGACGCTGAGCGAGAAAACCAGCGGGCCGCGCTCGATGGCGATGGAGTTCTGGAAGCCGGGGGTGATGCGGGGCTGCATCTGAAAGTCGATGGCGACCTGGTCGCCTGGTTTCCACCGGCGCGCGATGCGCAGGAACGCACCGGGCGCGGGGGCGGGCTGGGCCTCGCCATTGATGGTGACCACGGCGCCGGCGGCCCAGGCGGGGATGCGCAGGCGGAGGGGAAAATCGAGCGGACGGGCCGGGTTGACGGTAAGCCGCACGGTGCCACGGAAGGGGTAATCGGTCTCTTCGACCAGGTGCACCGGAGTATCGCGGACAGTAGTGTGGACCTCGCAGGGAGCGTAGGCGACGGCGACGAGGCCGTCATCTTCAGACAGCATGACGAGGCTGGCGGCGAACTTGGGCCAGCCCTGGTGGTAGTTGGCGGTGCAGCAGCCGAAATTGGGTTCGAGGCCGAAGAGGTTCGACTCGGGGCCGTCGGTGGTCCAGGGCTTGCGGTGCAGGCTGCACTCCACCTGGTTGGGTTCCTGGTTGTACTGGTGCGCCCACATATCGTCGGTGATGGCGCCTGGAAGCGGGTTGAACGCGAGTTTCTCGAGGCGGTCGCCGAGCGAGACGTCGCCGAGGATGGCAAGGGACTGCTCGAGCGAAAACATGTATTCGACAACGGTGCACAGCTCGGAGCCCTGGGAGGGATTGAGGCCGGCGAGGTGCTCGTCGCAGGAGAACATGCCGTTGGGCAGGCCGTGGTATTTGTCGAGTTCGGCGATCATCTGCAGCACGGCGGCGCGATCGGCCGGCGAGCCGGAAACCTGGGACCAGACAGGGCCGGCTTTGATGGCCTGACCATTGTTGACGCCGTGGGTGGAGAGCGCGAAGTCGCCTTCGCCATGCCCCTCGATGGCGGCTTGCGTGGTGCGGGTTGTGTACTGGAAATTGGCGTACTGCGCCTGCCAGTTATGGCCCTGCTGGCGCAGGAGGCGGGCGAGATCGAGCAGTTTGGGGTCGGGAGCGCGGTTGTAGAGCCATAGCACGCTGAGCACTTCGTCCTGCCAGCGGAACTTGCCCCAGCTGCGCAGCGGGCGGCCGGGAAGCGCGGTGAGCTGGTAGGCGAAGTAGCGCTGCATCAGCGGAATGACGCGCGGGTCGCCGGTTGCTTCCTGGTACTGGGTGAGCACCTTGAGCATGACCATGCGGGGCCACCAGTCGTCGTTCGACGGAGGGCCGATCATGCCGCTGGGCTGCTGATGTTCGAGCGTCCAGTCGATGTACTTTTGGGCTTTTGCTTTGAGTCCGGCGTCGTCAAGCAGGTAGGCGAGCGGGGTGAGGCCGTCGAGGAAGTAGGGGCCGCGTTCCCAGCTCTCGCCGGTGCCCCCGAGCCAGCCGCTGTTGGGGCCCACGTCGGGCCAGAACTCGTCGAGATGGCCGCTGAGGCCGCTGGCCTGGAGCTGAAGCTGCGCGCGCAGCCAGCCAGAGGGGCGCACCGCGCCCAAGGGCAGCAGGTAGAAGGCATTGGGGGCGAGCGGAGCGCGGTTCTTGGTGGCAGCGGGCGAATTCGTCGGGGAGGTGCTGGCAAAGGCGGAGAGCGGGGGCAGCGTGGAAACGATGCCAGCGGCGCTGAGCTGTTTGAGGAAAGCGCGCCGGCTGGAGCGGATATGCATATGGTGAGGCAAGGCCTACTCCTTCTCGAGAAGCTGGCTCGAGGACCCGGGTTCGATGCTATCGGAAGCGGGAGACGGGCGTATAGGCTGTCTGTCCTATGGGGCTGCCGTGACCGCGCGTAGCAGGTACGATGGCTGGTGAACTACAAGACCCGAGTGGAGACGAGAATGAAGAGTATGCGGGGTAAGTCGCTGGTTCTGGCATTGGTGCTGGCATGGGTGGGGAGCGCGTGGGCGGCTGGAAAGCCGGACGCGCCCAAGGGGGACGCGTGGATCGGCACCTGGGCGGCCTCGCCTGTGCCGCTGCAGACAAAGGTGGACGAGCCGGCGGCCGGCGATTCGACGTACCGGGATATTGTGCGCATCAGCGCGGGCGGCACGGGGCTGCGGGTGCAGCTGACGAACGAGTTTGGCGCGACGCCGCTGGTGGTGAGCGCGGCGCATATCGCGGTAAGTGCGGGCAGCGGGGCAATCGAGCCCGGCAGCGACCACGCGCTTACGTTTGGAGGGCGCGCCGCGGTGACGATTCCGGCGGGCGGCCTGATGCTGAGCGACGCGGTCGCGATGCAGGCGCCTGCGCTCGCGAGCCTGGCGGTAAGTGTTTACGTTGCCGACCACTTTGTCTCCACGCGAAGCTGCCATCAGCTGGGAGATTCAACCAACTACATCGCACGCGGAGACCAGACAAGCGCGGCCACAATGCAGAGTGCGAGGACGATTGACTCCTGGTGTTTTGTGAAGGGGGTCGATGTGCGCGCGAATGGGCATGCATTCTCGGTCGTGACGCTTGGCGACTCCATCACGGACGGCTACCGGGCAACGCCGGACGCCAACCGCCGCTGGCCGGATGTGCTGGCCGCGAGGCTCAATTCCGGAACGGCGGCGCAGGTCGGGGTGCTGAACGAGGGCATCAGCGGGAACAAGGTGCTGCGCGACGGCGCGGGGTCGAGCGCCATTGCGCGCTTCGACCGGGACGTGCTGGCGCAGAGCGGCGTCAGGTATCTGATCATTCTAGAGGGCATCAACGATATTGGCGGCCTGGCGCGCTCGCAGACCGACGGACCCTCGGCGCAGGACTTGATCGAGGCGATGACGCAGATGGTCGAGCGGGCGCACCAGCACGGCATCAAGGTATACGCAGCGACGGTGACGCCCTACGAAGGGGCGGGTTATTTTTCCGCGCAAGGGGAGCAGGTGCGCACGGCGCTGAACACCTGGATGCGCTCGGGCGGCGTGGTCGATGGAGTGGTTGACTTCGATAAGGCGACGCGCGACCCGGCACGGCCCACCTGGTTCCTGCCGGCGTATGACTCGGGCGATCATCTGCACCCGAACGATGCGGGTTACAAGGCGATGGCGGACTCGATCGACTTGACCATGCTGCGCTAAGTGACAGAGAGTTATGCGGACATAGCTCCCCTGACTGCTCGTATAGGTGCGGATTGCCTGTCTAATTCACCTGGCCCGCGCGGTTCTCGAGAGTTACACGGGAGAGCACGGCAGTGTCCAACTTATCGGGCAGATGCGAGCAGAAACCTATGCCCACATAGAAAGGTTCGTTGAAATGCAGGGTAATGGGCGGCCCGAACTGGTGCATCGGCTCGCCCACAAGGCTGATGAAGATTGCGATTGAATCTCCGTGCTTTTCTATGCCGATGCGCTTCGCCCTGACATCGGCGAGGCTGCCTCCGAAACGAAACTGCATGTCCTGCATGGAGGCGTCTTTCTCCGACCGCTGAGCCAGGTGGATCATGCCTGTGCCATGCTCGCCGACCATAGCTTCCCGGGAGCTATCGTCGAGATCCTGGCGAATGACAAGGACGGCCTTGCGGTCGCTGTAGCCTTTGGGGTCCGGGAAGGTAACATCGGCGGCAAGGGACACGTCGCCTGACATCTTCTTCCAGAGATAGTGGAACTCATCGCGTGAGTACCAGATGTTATAGCCTGCCGAATGGATTGTGTATTGGCCGGTGCCGGCATCGTAGCTGGCGCTGCCCGGGACCACGGCTGCGCCTATGTCGGACTGGCCGGGAAAGATGCCGGCCGGTATGTCGAAATTCCTGCTTGGTCTGTGAAAACCCGCAGGCGGCGGTACCTGGACATGCGTAGGTGAACCGGGGCGCGCCCAGTCCGGCACCGCAGGTACCTGCGCCGGCAGCAGGTGAGGTGCAAGCAGGAAAAACGCAGGCAACAAGAATGATTTTTTGAGAAGCTTCATAAGCAACGATAAGTCTCCTCTCCAAGTCCGGGGCCGCTGGTCTCTCGACAGCAGCAGAGAAACTCTAAAGCATTTTCCCTGATGCCGTGCAGCCAGGAGAGTATCTCGAGATGGCTTTTCCCGCCGGAAAAGCCACCTTCACGGCCGCTGGCCTCTGTATACCTTCAGGGAAAATACCTTAGCGCCCCGCGCTGTGTGTGAGCGGCAGAAAGCGGCCCGCGGTGGCGGCAACCTGCGCACGCTCAGTATGCGTCAGCGAGCGCCACGCCGTCGCGATCACAAGCAGCGTGCCCACGCCGCAGACAATAGGAAGCGCGAGCGAGCCCTGCACCAGGGCCGCGAGAAACAGCGTGCCCACCGTGGCAAGCAGCAGCGGCAGGGTGCTAAGCGCGGCCGGCCGCACCGGCTGGTAAAGCCGCTGCGCGATCCACAGGCGGACGGTCAGGTCGAGGAGGCAGCGCAGCGCCCAGGCGATGGCCGCACCTTCAATGCCTGTCTTCTTGACCAGAAAGGCCAGCAGCGGCAAGTAGAGCGCCAGCTCGACGAAGGAGAACTTGGCATTGACGCTGGCCTTGCCGATGCCGTCGAGCAGCCCGGCAACGACACTGTCGACCGCGCTGAGCAGGATGCCCACACCCAGCCAGCGCAGCACCACGGTGGCGTGGCTCGCGAACTCGGCGCCCAGCCACAGCGTGAGTACCCAGTGGCTGAGCGCCACGCAGAGCAGGCAAGCGGGAAACAGCGCGCCGGTGACGGAGACCAGGCTGCGCCGGAACAGCGCCCGGGTGTTGTCCGGATCGGTACGGTAGGAGGCCGCCATGGCCGGATAGGCCGTGTTCATGATAGCCACGGGAAGGATGGTGAAGCGCATCACCAGATCGAACGGGGTGGAGTAGTAGCCGGTCGCGGCCGCCGACAGGACCGACGCGATGATGAAGCGATCGACATACGTCAGGATGGGCCAAGTGATGTTGGAGGCAGTCATCCAGCCGCCCATGCGCAGCACGGGCTTCAACTGGGCCAGGCTGGCGCGGGCTGTTTTCAGCTCCGGCATCACGCGGGTGCAGATACGCCAGTAAGCGAACGTCATGGCGACGCGGCACAGCACCAGCACGGCGATCACCGAGACGAGGCTGTCGGAAAAGCGCAGGACAATGAGTGGCCCGATGTAGTACATGGCCATGATGGGCACATTGATGAGGTTGGCCGAACGAAACTCCTGATAGGCGGCGATGACGCCCCACAACGCGGAGTTAAGGATAACTAGCGGCGCCGAGAGGCACAGTACATAGAGCGAGTTGAGCACCTCGCGATGCAGGGTCTCGGGGATGTGCAGCCCGGCGGAAACCCAGATGTGGGCCAGCGCCGCCATGAGCAGGCCGCCCGCGCAGCCCAGCACCGTGAGCGCGGCAATGCCGCTGCGGGCCAGGCTGGCGGCTTCCTTTGTCCTGTTTTCGGTCAGCAGCTCCGAAATGGTGCGGGTCAGCGCCCGGCCGATGCCGAAGTCGAAGATGGCGAAGATGCCGACCAGGCTGAGCGCGATGGTGAAAACGCCCCAGCGGCTGGGGCCCAGGTCGCGCACCAGGTGCGGGGTCGCGAGCACCGCCACCAGCAGCGGCCCGGCCCGGCCCACCAGGTTCCACATGGCGCTCATGGCCACGGTGCGGGTGCTGCTGCGGGAGCGGATCGCCGCCGCTTCGTCTTCTCTCACAGGTTCATTCCCCGGCATTGTTTCCTTTCGGACAGACATGGAGCATGCTGATGCAGGCGCGGGCGCCTTGGCAGCGAGTGGAGCAGACAGGTTCAAGGGTCAGGGACCATCCTACCTTCGCATCTTCGTGAAGCTGCTGCAAAGAAAAGTTGAACGAAGGTTTCCTTTTTTCATGCTCAATGGGAAGATCGGGTGTACGGAAGCTCCGGTTTTCCCGTGCGGATCGCTTCGCGATCGATCATTGGCCAGAGAGAAAGCACGATCGATGCTTGCTTCAGACAGCTTGACTGGCCCATCGCCGGACACCGGGTTCGCTCGGCTGGCGCTCGGCATCGCGACCAGCGGCCGGCCGGCGATTCTGGCGGAAACCCTGGGCGATCTGGCCCACCAGACCCGGCCGCCGGACCAGGTGTTCGTGCTGTACAGCAAGGACGAGGACGTCGCGGACCTGCCGCTGCGCTTTCCCGCGTTTCACTTCTTCCGGGGATCGGGCGGCCTGTGCGAGAAGCGCAACCAGATTATCGACGCAGCGTCCGGCGCGGACATCCTCTTCTTCATGGACGACGACTTCTATCTCGATGCGGAGTACCTGCGGCTCACCGAGGAGGCATTCCGCCGGGAGCCGGCGCTGGTGGCGACGACCGGGTTTGTGGCCGCGGACGGCGCCCGGGGGCCGGGGCTGACCGTGGCGCAGGCGAGGCGGGTTCTGGGCTCGCTGCCCCGGCGGGCTCCCCAGGCGCCGGTACCGGTCTTCAATACCTATGGATGCAACATGGCGTTCCGGCTGGCCGCGGCCCGCGAGCACGGGTTGCGTTTCGACGAACGGCTGCCCGCCTATGCCTGGTACGAGGACATTGATTTCTCGCGCCGCATCGCCCGGTTCGGCTCGGTGATGCGACTGCGCGGCGCGGTTGGGGTGCACCTGGGGGCCAAGGTTGGGCGCGTGTCCGGGCAAAGGCTCGGCTACTCGCAGGTGGCCAATCCCGTGTACCTTGCCCGCAAGGGCTCGTTCCCCTGGGCGAACGCGGCGCGCAGCGTGGCCCGCAACTTTCTCGCCAACCTGGTGCGCAGCCTCGCGCCGGAGAGCTACATCGACCGGCGCGGACGGCTGCGGGGCAACCTGCTCGCCTTGCGAGATTGGCTGCGCGGGAAGATGCGGCCTGACCGCATCCTAGACATGCACTGAGACATGCACTGAGGCACCCGCGCCTGGAAAGACTGCGGCCACCAAGGCGTCTCGAATCGCGAGTCATCACACGCGGTATGTATAAGGTTGCGGGATACAGCCGACCACCACGAAAATCTTTCCCGCCAGACTGTCTTCAATCTGGGACAAAACAGTACGCATTAGTACCGCGAAGTAACTATTGCCGCGGCCCGCATCCCGCGCAGTCGATATAGGCCGGATTCACCCACTCTCCAGAATATTTCTTCCTGGTTTCTAGGCCGGTATCTGTGCCTGTGACGGTTACTAAAGCTGTCGTGCCGCGCTTTTTTGGTGACTCAAGATTGCTTGAGTCACTGGCTGGGACCGATGGTAGAGTCCCGATAGATCAAGGCGGTCCGGTGGAAATTACCTACTTCCCCAGCCGCCGCGATTGGAAGCACGTCAATTCTGCATAGCAGCTTGCAGCAACGGCAAGCGGCTCGGATAGAACCTCTGTCAGGAATCGCGGATGCGGCTCCAGACGGCGCACCCGAAGTATGTCTGGACGCGATCATGACCTTGTCTCACTTGCTTCACCTTGTTCCCCGACAGCGCGCAGCACGCCCCGTCTCCAACCAGAAGCGTGCACCGCTTTCTACCCTTGCACTTGTACTTGCAGCCCTGGTTCTCCCCGGTTCACTCGCCGCGCAGGAGGCGGAAAGCACAGGGAACACTGTGCCCGCCGTTGCGGCAGCAGCCAGCAGCATGGATGTCCTGCCTTCGCAGACACTCGGCGCCGACGATCTTCTGCAGATCATGGTGCCGTACTGTCCGGAGCTTTCCCGCTCGTTCCGCATCAGCTCCGACGGCAGCCTGGCACTGCCGCTGCTCAAGCAGCGCATCCAGGTCGCCGGCCTGCAGCCCTCGCAGGTGGAGAAGAAGATTGCCGCCGAACTGGTCGCCGAGCAGGTGCTGACCGAGCCGGTGGTCAACGTGTCGGTCCTCGAGTACCGGTCGAAGCCGGTGAGCGTGGTCGGCGCCGTCAACCATCCGCTCACCTTCCAGGCCACCGGCGACACCTCCCTGCTGGACGCGATCGCCCGGGCAGGCGGGCTCGCGCTCAATGTCGGGCCCACCATCACGGTGACGCACCGGGAGCAGGGCGCGGACGGCAGCATGCACATCACGGTGCAGTCGATCCCGGTCCGCGGCTTGATCGACCAGGCCGACCCCCGGCTGAATGTAAAGCTGAAGGGCGATGAAGAAGTCCGCGTCCCGGAGGCAGGCCACATCTTCGTGGCCGGCAATGTCAAGAAGCCGGGCACCTTCGTGATGCAGAACAATTCCGATACAACTGTGGTCAAGGCGCTTGCCTTGAGCGAAGGGCTGGAACCTTACTCGGCGAAACTGGCCTACATCTATCGCGAGGCCGCGCCGGGCGCGCCGCGCCAGGAGATCAGCGTGCCTCTGGCGCAGATCATGGCGCGCAAGGCGCCCGACGTTCCAATGCAGGCCGACGACATCCTGTATGTGCCCGATAACAACGGCAAGCGCATGACGGCCAAGGTGCTGGCCGGGCTGGCGGGCTTTGGCTCGCAGGCTGGCGCCGGCCTGCTGATCTATCACTGATTTATCCAGACACAGACCTTTCTGCAACACGGATGCAATTGGGAGCCGGCTCTAACTTTTTCGCCCGCTCTACCGCCCATCGAAGAGCACACGTTTACACGAGGATTCACATGCCGACTGTCTACAACAACAAGCCAAGGATTCTTCCCGCCGCCGTCAACAACACGCAGCTGCTCACTTACACAGGCGCGCCCGTCGCGGGGGAAGCCGAAGAACTGCTGTCCATGCACCACTATCTATGGCTGCTGAAGCGCGCCTGGTGGAAGATCGCGCTCGCCGTGCTGGCGACCACCGCGCTGGTCACGATCGGCTGCTTCCTGGTCACGCCCATCTATGAGGCAACGGCCCGCATTACTGTCGACAACAAGGTGCCCACCAGCGTGCTGAGCCAGGATGCCGGCAGCCAGAGCACCAGCGACGTCGAAGAGTTTCTCAACACCGAGATGGACCTGATCCAGTCCGATGCCGTGCTGCGCCCGGTAGCCGAGAAGTTCCACCTGCTGCCGGCGCCCAGGCACGCGAACCAGGGGGAGCCGGCCGGGTCGGTCGCGCTCAAGAACCTGACCGTGACCCACCTGCCCAACAGCCTGCTGCTGCGCATCAGCTACCGCTCGAAGAGCGCGCAGCAGGCCGCCGACGTGGCCAATGCCGTCGCGCAGTCCTACATCAGCCGGGTGTACACGATGCGGGTGCGCAACTCGATGAACGTATCGGGCTTCATGGAAGGCCAGCTGGACGACCTGAAGGCCAACATGAACAAGAGCGGGGAAGCGCTGGCGGCTTACGGGCGGCAGCTGGGCGTCATCGACCCCGAGCAGCAGACCAGCATCCTGTCCCAGCGCGTGCTGCAGCTCAACACCGAGTACACCGAAGCCGAGAACGAGCGCATCCGCAAGCAGACCGCGTACAAGGGCGTCGAGACGGGCAACACGGCGGCGATCGAGATTTCGTCGCAGGCCGAGCAGCTCACCAAGCTGCAGCAGCAGCTGCAGGACGCGCAGCAGAAGATGGCCACGCTCAAGACCACCTACGGCGTCAACAACATGAACTACAAACTGGGCGCGAATGAGCTGGCGGAGGTGACGCGCCAGTACAACGCCGCGCGCACCGACATCGGCAAGCGCATCCAGACCGACTACTCCCAGGCCGCCAGCCACGAAGCCATGCTGCGCGACGCGCTCGCGCAGGCCAAGGCGCAGGCCGACAAGCTCAACATGAGCTCGATCCAGTACAGCCAGCTGAAGCGCGACGCCGAGGCCAACAAGACGCTCTACAACGAGCTGTTCCAGAAGATCAAGGAAGCCGGCATCAACTCGGGATTCCAGAACAGCGCGATCCGGATCGCGGACGAGGCCCGGCCGGAGTCGTCGCCGGTGTTCCCGAAGAAGAGCATCTTCATCTTCCTCGGCTTCTTCACGTCGCTGATCGTCTCGATGGCGGTGGTGCTGGTGCGGGACATGCTGGACAAGAGCGTGCGCGATCCCGAGCATGCGCGCCGCACGCTGAACATCGAAGTGCTGGGCGTGCTGCCCGATGTGCACCAGCTGAAGCCCGCCGGGCGCCAGCTGCTGCTCGAGGCCGGCGACGGCGCCATGGAAGGCCGCAAACAGCCGCCAATCGACTGGAGCCGCTCGCAGGGCGCGTATACGGAGGCGATCCGCACCATGCGCTCGCTGGTGCTGCTGGAGCGCACCCGCGTCCCCCTGCGCTCGCTGCTGGTGACGAGCGCGCTGGCCGGCGAGGGCAAGAGCACCTGCACCGCCCACCTGGCCATCGCCCACGCGCTGCAGGGGCGCAAGACGCTGCTGATCGACGCCGACCTGCGCCGCCCCTCGCAGCACAACCACTTCGCGCTCGCCAACAGCGACGGCCTCGCCGAGGTCATCCTCGAGGGACGCAGCATCGGCGATGTGCGCCAGCAGATCCACGGCGTTGAAAATCTGCACGTGGTCACCGCCGGCCAGCTGTTTCAGAAAGCATCGCACCTGGTCGGCACCAGGATGCCGCTGCTGCTTGAGGAGGCCGCCGAGGACTACGACCTGGTGGTCATCGACGCGCCGCCGATGCTGGGCCTGGCCGAGCCGATCCAGATCGCCTGCGCGGCCGATGGCGTGATCCTGATCACCCAGGCCGGGGAGACCAACCAGGAAGCGGTCGCGGCTGCGCTCGGCACCCTGAACCGGCTGGACGTGAAGGTGCTGGGCCTGGTGCTGAACCGGGTGCGCCGCGAGATGAGCTCGACCTACCAGCACTACGGCGTCTATGGCCGCTACGAAGACGAGCACGCACTGAGCGCGAGCTAGGCAGCTGGATAGACGGGGATACGAGTGATGCAGACGGCAAACGACAACTCGGCCTACGTGGTGAATGCGCGGTTTCTCGCGCACCGGGTCACGGGCATTCAACGCTACGCGCGGGAGATCGCGTCGCGCCTGAGGGGTGGGTCCACGTCTGGCGGCCCACTGGCGGGCAGCCCGACCATGCTCGCCCCCGCGAACGGCAAGGGCGCGCGCGGCCACCTGTGGGAGCAGGCGGTGCTGCCGCGGCTCGCCGGCGGCCGGCTCCTGTGGAGCCCCTGCGGCGCCGGCCCGCTCACCTACGCGCGGCAGGTCGTCACCTTTCACGACCTTTTCCCGATCGAGCACCCGGAGTGGTACGCGAGCGCCTACGCCAGGTGGTACGGCCTCATGTTCCGCCGGCTGGCCCGCCAGGCCGTGCACCTGATCGCGGTCTCCGAGTACACCAAGCAGCGCATGGTGCACGTGCTCGGCCGCAGCCCGGATGAAATCACGGTCGTGCACAATGGTCCGGCCGCCTCGACCCGGCTTGTCTCGACACTCGAAGCGGCCCGGGCCGCGGCCGCGCTCGCGCTCCCCTCCCGGCGCTACGTGCTCTCGCTCTCCTCGCTCGAAGCGCGCAAGAATCTGCCCACGATCCTCGCCGCCTGGCGGCACGCGCAGCGCTCGCTGCCGGACAATGTCTGGCTGGTGCTGGCCGGCCAGCAGGCCAGCGCGTCGGTGTTCGGCGCGCAGCGGCTGGGGGCCATCCCGGCGCGGGTACACTTCACCGGCTACGTCGCGGAGGAGCACCTCGCAGGGCTCTACTCGGGCGCTTCGCTGTTCCTATTTCCGTCGCTCGCCGAGGGCTTCGGCCTGCCGCTGCTGGAGGCGATGAGCTGCGGCCTGCGCGCCATTACCTCGAACACGAGCTCGCTGCCCGAGGTCGGCGGCGATGCGGCCTTCTACGTCGAGCCGCTGAACGTACGCGAGCTGGCTCAGGCGATCCTGCGGCACCTGCCGAAGGAAAACGCGGCCGCGGCCCCGTTCGCGCCCGCGCTCGAGCGGGCCTCGCACTTCTGCTGGGACGAGTCCGCCCGGCGCACCGAGGACGTGCTCGAACGCGCCGCGCAGGCGCATCGCGCGCAGTCGAATACAGGCGCCCGGCGCTGGAGCGTGGCATGAGCGACCAAACCATGAGCGATCGGACTCAGATGCTGCCAGGCGCGCGCGTTGCACTGGTCCACGACTGGCTTACCGGCATGCGCGGCGGCGAGAAGGTTCTCGAAGTCCTGTGCCGGCTGTTTCCCGAGGCGCCGCTCTGGACCCTGCTGCACAACCGGGGCTCCGTGTGCGCGGCCATCGAGAACCGGCCCGTGCACACGAGCCTGCTGCAGCACATGCCGCAGGCAGCCAAACGCTACCGCTCCTACCTGCCGCTGTTTCCCCTGTTCGCCGAGACGAACAAGGCAGGCGGCGCGGATCTTGTCATCTCGACCTCGCATGCTGTCGCCAAGTCCATGGTCCGGCGCACCCGCCGCCAGGGCAAGAACCAGCCGCTGCACATCTGCTATATCCACACGCCGATGCGCTACGTGTGGGACCTGTTCGACGAGTACTTCGGCCCGGCGCGCATGGGCGCCTTCGCTTCGCGGTTCCTGCTGCGGCCCATCGCCGCGATGCTGCGCCAGTACGACCACCGCACCGCGGACCGGGTCGACCTGTTCGTGGCCAACTCGTCCTACGTGGCCGAGCGGGTGCGCCGCATCTACGGGCGCGAAGCCCTGGTGCTGCCGCCACCGGTCGATACCGAGCGTTTTTTGACCGCTGCGCGCGAGCCCGGCGATGCGTACCTGGTCGTCTCGGCGCTGGTGCCGTACAAGCGGGTCGACCATGCCATCCGCGCCTGCGCCGCGCTGGGGCGCAAGCTCACCATCGTGGGGCGCGGCCCGGAGGAATCTCGGCTGCGCGCGCTCGCCCGCGAACTGGGCAGCGAGAAGGACGTCGAGTTCACCGGCTTCGCGAGCGACGCGGTGCTGGCCGACTACTACCGCCGAGCCCGGGCGCTGCTGTTCCCCGGCGTCGAGGATTTCGGCATCGTGCCAGTCGAGGCCATCGCCTGCGGCTGCCCGGTCATCGCCTTGGCCGAGGGCGGCGTGCTCGACTCCATGACCCCCGACACGGCCGTTTTCTTTCATGAGCAGACCCCGGCGGCGCTTGAGCGCGCCATGCTTGCGCTCGAAGGCCGTCCCCAGGACTTCACTCTCAAAACCCTGCGCGCCCGGGCCGCCCTGTTTTCCGAGGCCGCGTTCATCGCCCGCTTTAGCGAAATCGTCACCGAGGCACTCGCCGGTGCCGCCATGCCTACCCTGGATCGCCAAGCCGCCCCCCAGCAACCGGGTGCCGAGCCGAGCACTGAACAAAGCGAGGGACCGCCCCGCGCACAGACCGCCGCTGCGCTTTTGTAGCACTGCCGTACTTCCTTGCGGAAGGCTGGATCCCCTTCCGCTTTTAGGCCCTGGTTCCGCAAGCCAAGGCACTCGCAGGACACAGCCGAAAGGCAAAGAGATCGAATTTATGAGCACTCTTTCTACTCTCGCTTCCCCGTACTCCGCGTCCACCGACATCCCGGCGATCGGCTGCAACCGCACCCTCACCGTCGCCGCGCTGGTCGGCGCCGACCTGGTGGCGGTCCTGTTCGCCGGCTGCGTCGCGGTCTCGCTGCGGCTGGTGTTCCACGGCCAGTTCCACCCGGCTGATTACGTTGCTTTGCTGACGGCACTCCCGTTGTTCTTTCTCGTCTTCTCCGCGCTCGACATGTACCCCGGCATCGCGGCGAATGCGATCGAGGAGTTTCGCAAGATGATGCACGCGGTCACGCTCAGCTACCTGCTCATCATTGTTTCCACGTTCTTCATCAAGGTCGGAGGCCACTACTCGCGCATCGCTTTTCTGCTGGCCTGGCTGCTCACGCTCGCGCTGGTGCCCATGTGCCGCCGCGCGGTTCGCTCGCTCGGCTCCAAACAGCCGTGGTGGGGCGTACCCACCGTGGTCTTTGGCGCCAATGCGACCGGCGCCTCCATGCTGAAGATTCTCGCCGAGCAGCCCACCCTGGGCCTGCGGCCCATCGCCCTGCTCGGGGAGCACGGACTCTCGCCGCGGCCCGAGGGCGCGGGCGGCCTGTTCCTCGGCGACTTCAAGCATGCCGGCCCGCTGGCCCAGCGCAACCGCGGCTGCTACGCCATCCTAGCCATGCCGGAGCTGTGCGCGAGCGAGCTTGAAGAAATCATGAACGAGTACTCGCACCACTTCCATCACGTGCTGGTGCTGCCCGACGTGGCCGGTATGTCGAGCCTGTGGGTCTCGGCCAAGGATCTCGGCGGCATGCTCGGCCTCGAGATCGAGCAGCGCCTGTCGCAGACCATGCCGCGGCTCATCAAGCGCACCTTCGACCTGCTCGTCACCTCGTTCGTCACGCTCTGCTTTCTGCCCCTGCTGCTGCTGCTGATCGCGGGCGTGCGCCTCAGCTCGCCCGGGCCCATCTTCTACGGGCAGCGCCGCATCGGCCGCGGCCACCAGCTGTTTACCGCCTGGAAGTTCCGCTCGATGGTGATGAACGCCGACGAGGTGCTGGAGCAGCACCTGGAGCGGGACCCCGCGCTGCGCGCCGAGTGGGAGCGGGACCGCAAGCTCAAGCGCGACCCCCGCGTCACGCGCATCGGCCGCATCATGCGCAAGACCTCGCTCGACGAGCTGCCGCAGCTGTGGAACGTGCTGTGCGGCCAGATGAGCCTGGTCGGGCCCCGCCCAATCGTCATGGCGGAGGTGGACCGCTACGGCCGCCGCTACCAGCACTACCGCCGGGTCACGCCGGGCATCACCGGGCTGTGGCAAATCTCCGGCCGCAACAACACCACCTACGAGCGGCGCACCGAGATCGACGAGTACTACGTTCGTAACTGGTCCGTCGCGATGGACCTGTATATCCTGTACCGGACGATCAAGACCGTGCTGTTTACCGAAGGCGCTTACTAGGCGCCCCCGGACCCCGCGAAAACAAGAAAGCCAGCGATGACTGCTTCGACACTCCCCCTGCTTGTTCTGATTGCTTTTCTGTGGTGGCGCACCAAAGGCGAACTGCTGCCGATCATCCTGTTTGCCTCGATCTTCGACGCGGCCTCGGCGCTCAACATCGCGGGCTCCCCGATCTCGCCCTGGATTTTCGCACTGCTGATCTGCCTGCCCATCAAGGCGCTTACCGGCAAGCTGCGCTGGAAGCCGATTCCGGGGATGAACCGCACTGCCTTCAAGGCGCTGCTGCTCTTTGTCGGCTATGCGGTGTTCTCCTCCGTCGCGTTTCCGTTTCTGTTCCACGGCATCCTGGTCAGCAACTCCCACAACGGACTCAACACCCACCTGAGCTGGACCTTCAGCAACTTCGCGCAGCCCAGCTATCTGCTCGCCGCCTTTTCGGTCTTCCTGCTCGCCATTCACAGCACCCGCGAGCAGCTGCGCAGCGCGGTTGACTGGTATATCCGCGCCTGCGTCTGCATCGCGGCTTTCGCCATGTACCAGCTGGCGGCGGCCATTGTGCACATCCCCTATCCCTCCGCCATTCTGTACACCAACACCACCCACGTCATCTACGACGCGTACAAGATCGGCGGCGTCTGGCGGCTTAACTCGACGCTGACCGAGGCCTCGGAGATGGCCTTCTATCTCGGAACCGGCCTGGCTCTGCTGGGCTGGCACCTGGCCACGCACCGCATCCGCTGGCAGTCCGCCGCCAGCTTTGTGCTGATGCTGACCGCCATGGTGCTCACCGTTTCGACCGTCGGCTATGCCTGCCTCGGCACCATCGCGACCGGCGGCATCCTGCTCTACCTGCGCTACAGCTTCCGCCGCCGGAGCGTCGCCCCCATCAAGGTGCTGCTGGTGCTCGCGCTGATCGGCACCGCTGTTCCACTGGTGCTGCTCACCGGTGCGGGGCACACCATCGGCAAGGTCTTCGAGACCGTCTTCATCAACAAGGTCGACAGCGACTCCTATCGCGAACGGACGCTGTGGAACACGCTTGCGCTGCAGACCTCGCACGACTCGTACTACCTGGGCGCGGGCTGGGGCAGTGTGCGCGCTTCGAGCTTTGCCTGCTCGCTGATGGGCAACGTCGGCATTCCGGGGGTGCTGCTGTTCCTTATCTTCATCCTGCAGCTGCTGCGGCCGCTGTTCGCGCCGCGGCGGTACGCGCGTTTTGAGATGTTCGAGCGCTCCCTGTTCGCGATCGCCATCATGCTGGTTGCGCTGCTGATCGCCACGCCCGATCCCATTATGCCGATCATCTGGCTGCTCTTTGCCGTCGCCGTTGCCTCGAAGCCCCGCCGCCTGGCGGCGCCCAGCGCAGTCGCCGCCCGACAGGAGCCCATGCTCGGCCGCCCCACCCTGGTCCCGCAGCAGCAATAATTTTCCACAAAAAAGAACAGGCCCGCGCCGCGTACGCGGGCTTTGCAACTTCTACCCTGCTTTGGGAACTTAAGGGAGCAGGACGGAGTAAGTGCTGCCCGCTGGTCTGCTGAAAGCTGCCCACCTATCGGCAATCTTTTCTTCTTGCACCCGCAAATCTACTCGCGCGCTCTTTCCCCGAAAGGTACCTGAGTAACATCCCGACAGGTATTTCGCTTCCTTGCTATCTATCAGAACCGCTTTCTTCCGGTTAGGATGCGAGCAAGTGAATCGAATCCGCACATCGCGAGCAGAATTTTTGCTCCAGTGCCCCTGAAGGAAACTATGTCGCGCATTTCTCTTCTGAAGGCACCATGCCTTCTCTTAGCTGCTTCCCTCATGAGCACATCCGGCGCCGCGCTCGCGCAGTCCGCCGTCCAGACCATTCCTTCTCTTCCCCTGTCCACCTTTCAGGACAGCCTGGGCGTCAATCTGCATATCGAATACACCGACGGCAAGTATGCCGATGCATCGGCGGTTTTGCAGGACCTCCAGTTCATCGGCATTCATAACGCGCGCGACTATGTGCCCAATCCCACGAAATGGCTGCCGGTAGGCCAGGGTCTTTCCGCCATGGAGATGCTTGCCGCCAACGGCATCAAGTTCGACATGATTACCGACGGCAACGCAAGCCTCCCGGTAGCCATGCAGCAGCTCGATACCCTGGTACATACCTATCCGGGCATGGTCAAGTCCATTGAGGGCCCGAACGAGATCAACAACTTCCCGGTGAGCGTCGGCGGCGGCTCGAACGAGCAGAATGCGGAAAACTTTCAGCGCGCGATGTACAGCGCTGTGCACAGCGACTCGAACCTTCAGGGTATCCCTGTCTACTACATGACCGGCGCGGCTCCCATGAATCTTTCGAGCACCCCCGGCATGGCGGACGTCGCGAATACGCATCCCTACCCGCACAACGGCGACCAGCCATTCTCATGGTTGAACCGGGATTTCCCGGCTTACTTCACCATGACCGGCAACTATCCGAAAGCGATCACCGAAACCGGCTATACCGAGCTGCCCCAGAACACGAACCCCGGCGGCGTGGATGAACCGGCACAGGCTGAGTTGATTCTCAACGCATACTTCGACGCCGCGCTGCAGGGCGTGAGCCATACGTACATGTATCAGCTCCTCGATGCCTACCCTGATCCGCAGGGCGCCAACAGCGACGACCACTTCGGCTTCTTTAATCTGGATAACTCGCCCAAGATCATCGCTTATGCCATGCGCCACCTGGCGGATGTCTTCCCCCAGGACAAACAATCGCCGCAAGTTAATGTGCAGGCTGCCATCAGCGGTCTGCCCAGCGGAACCGGCCACGCGCTTGCGCTGACCGGTTCCGATGGCTCCATCGCCCTGTTCCTGTGGAACGAAGCGCCGGTCTGGAGCCAGTCCGCGCACACCCTCCAGTTCGTCACGCCGCTTCCTGTGCAGGTACAGATGAGCGGATCCTGGAACGTCAGCTACTTTACGCCGGCGGAAGACACAACCTACCCTCTTCCGCAGTACAACGGAGGCTATCTGACTTACGTGTCGAGTTATCCGACCGCACTTATCTTCAAAAAGAAGTAAGTGCTGCGCGGCTCTTGATCGTGAAATGCAAAGCGGCCATTCACGACGGCCGCTTTGCCGAGAGCCGAAGGCCAAGCGGTTCTTCCGGCAGTGCGCGAGCCTGCTTCACGGCAGGCAGCACCCCATGGATGGAGCCAAATTCCGGCGAAGGTCTTCCGCCTTTCTTTTTGTCTCAAACAAGACCCGGGAAAGGGGTACGCTTGCAGCAGAAGGCATTTGTGGCTCCCGGTGCTCCCCTCGAAAAGGAGTACCGCGCTTTCCGCAATCGCACAAACGGGTAAAGCCGTTTATGATCAGCCTTCCAACTCTCCAGGCAGGAGCATAGGGCCATGTGGCAGCAAGCGGAACACCCCTGGCAGTTGCCAGTCGGCATTCGAGCGGAGTGGGTGCTCGACAGGCTGCTCGGCAAGACCCCGCCGCATGGCGCGGAGCCCACCAGCACCGAGGGTCCGGGATTGACTGGGCATGAGTCGCGGCCGACCCGCATCCTTGTCGTCGACGATGAACAGTTGATCGCCGATACGCTCACGCGCATCCTCAACCTGAGCGGCTTTGTGGCCAGCGCGCTCTACAGCGGCGATGCCGCGGTGGAGGCCGTGCCCGTGTTCTGCCCTGACATCGTGCTGACCGATGTGCGCATGCCCGGCCGCAACGGCATCGAGACCGGCGTCCTGATCCGCGAGCGATGCCCGCAAACCCGGATCGTGCTGTTCTCCGGGCAGGCCGGGATCGGCGACCTGATGGATGAAGCACGGCAAAATGGACATGGGTTTGAGCTTTGGCCCAAGCCCATTCATCCACGCGAACTGGTGAGGCGTTTGCGCGAGTTGTAGCCCCTGCCCGCCTGAAAACATTGCTATTTCCGCTGACACATTCTGTCGGCGGCTGCTACGCTCTGGTGGCGCCCAAAGCCGCGCCTGAATCTGCCTCTGGAGCTACCATCTTGACACTGCGCCTTCTCTGCACGGCCCTCACCCTCTGCGCGTTCCCGCTTTCCCAGGCGCATGCGCAGCAGGCTAGCGCCCCGGCTGCCATTCAGGCTTCGCCGGGCGGCGACTCGTGGCTGCTCTCCGCCGGTGCCATGAGCTACGCCGTCGGCATCAACGACGCGAAGATGCCGCAGACGCTTTACTGGGGCGCACGCCTGCCCAGCCCTGCCGGGCTGCCCCCAGCAAAGATGAACCGTGGGATCGCAGCGTTCGAACCTTCGATATCCACAACGCCGCTCGAGTACCCGGCCTGGGGAGGCGGCCTGGCCTACGAACCCGCCCTCAAAGCCAGCTTTCCCAACGGCAACCGCTCCATGACGCTCGTCTTCGACAAGGCGGAGCAGCCCGCGCCCGATACGCTCGAACTCACGCTGCACAACGCGGTCGAGCCAGTCCTCGTGCACCTTTACTACCAGGTATACCCGCAGGGGGTGCTCGCGCGCTGGACGGAAATTGAAAACAGATCGAAGACGATCGTGACGCTCGAAAACGCAGCCAGCAGCACCTGGAATCTGCCGCCCGACCCGCTCTACCAGCTCTGCTGGCTGAGCGGCCGCTGGGGCGGCGAGTGGCAGCTCCAGCGCGATAGCATCCGTCCCGGCACGCGCATCCTCGAGAGCCGGCGCGGCAGCACCAGCCACCAGAGCAACCCCTGGTTCTCGATCGGCGAAAGCGGGACAACGAGCGAAGCCGCGGGCCCGGTCTGGTTTGGCGAGCTGGGCTGGAGCGGCAGCTGGCGCATCTCGGTTGAGGAATCCGAGGCGAAGCAGGTTCGGATCACCGGCGGTTACAATCCCTTCGATTTCGCCTATCCGCTCGCCCCTGGCGCCTTACTCAAGACGCCGCGCTTTTACGCCGGCTATACCGCGGCAGGCGAGGGCGAGGCCTCGCGCATCCTGCACCGTTTCCAGCAGGAAGTGATTCTGCCGCAGGCGCCGCACCCCAGGCTGCGGCCGGTGCTGTTCAACTCCTGGGAGGCGACGGAGTTCGACGTGAGCGAGGCCGGGCAGCTTGCGCTCGCCGAGCGCGCGGCCAAGCTCGGCGTCGAGCGCTTTGTCATCGACGACGGCTGGTTCGGCCAGCGCAAAAACGACCACGCCGGGCTGGGCGACTGGTATGTGAACCCACAGAAATTTCCCCATGGCCTTACACCCGTCATCGATCGCGTACACCAGCTCGGCATGGACTTCGGCCTCTGGGTCGAGCCGGAGATGGTCAACCCGGACTCCGACCTCTACCGCAAGCACCCGGACTGGGCCATGCACTTCCCCGGGCGCCCCAGGACCGAAGCGCGCAATCAGCTCGTGCTCAATCTTGCCCGGCCGGACGTGCGCGCGTATGTCTTTCAGTTTCTCGACGAACTCGTCTCGAAAAATCAGATCGACTTTCTCAAGTGGGATTACAACCGCAACTGGTCGGAGCCGGGCTGGGAATCCGTGCCGCTTACCGAACAGAAAACGATCTACGTCCAGTACGTTGAGAATCTGTACAGCATTCTCGCCGAGCTGCGCCGCAAGCACCCGAAGCTCGAGATCGAATCCTGCTCCGGCGGCGGCGGCCGCGTCGATGACGGCATTCTGCGCTACACCGACGAGGTCTGGCCGTCGGACAACACGGACGCGCTCGACCGGCTCACCATCCAGGACGGCTTTACCCATGCCTACACGCCGGGCGTGATGATGGCCTGGGTCACCGATGTGCCGAACGGCATCAACGGCCGCACCACGCCGCTCGACTTCCGCTTCCACGTCGCGGAGACCGGCTCGCTCGGCATCGGCAACAACCTGAACAAGTGGACCGACGAGCAAATGCAACTGGCAGCGGCACAGATAGCGTTCTACAAGACGATTCGGCCGCTGGTGCAACAGGGTTTGCTGTACCGGCTTACGCCAGAGCTCGCTTTACCCGGCCGCTGGGCCACGGAATACGTTGCACCCGACAGGTCCGAAGCCGTCGTGTTTGCTTTCCTCCAGGCCTCCGAGTTCGGTGATCCATTTCCTTCTGTTCGCCTTGAAGGCCTCGACCCCGCCGCGACCTACACGCTTACCCCGCAGGACGCGAAGAAAGCGCCCCTGCTGCCGCGGCAGGCTTCCGGCGCTGAACTCATGAGCGGCGGACTTCAACTCCTGCTGCGCGGCGACTACGACAGCACTGCCGTCGTGCTCAAGCGCCAGTAGGCTACTTGTGATCCGGCAGCACCGACCAGATCTCCGGCGCCTCCTCACCCAGCACCCACGAGCAAACGCCCGCGAGATGGTTCTGTTTCGCAAGCTCCCAGCGGTCGTCGAAGCCTCGCTTGTCGGTGTAGAAAATCCACTCGCGCATCTGGTCGCGATAGAAGAAGAACCATGCCGTGTGGTCCACCGGGTCCCACTCCTCGCGGCCGCCGTAGCTGTCGCGCAGCGTCCGCGCGTTCGCCGCGCTGATGTACTCCGCCGTCGGGTGCGGCTGCTGCTTGTCTTCATCGATCCCGGGGTCGCCCGTGAACCAGTGATAGCCGTAGAGCGCGATGCCCAGCGACAGCTTCTCCGGCGGCACCTGCTTGAGCGCGTACTCCATGTTCATCGTCGTCCAGGGCCAGCCGCCCACCGGCCCCGGCACGGTCCAGCGCGTGTGCTGGTCGTAAGTCATCAGGCACAGCAGGTCCACTGCTTTACCCAGCGCCGCAAGGTCGAACGCGCCTCGCCACTCCTGGTAGATCCACTTGCTGAACGCCGTATGGCCTGGGTACCCCGGCGCGTTCGGCACCACCGCTATCTGTAACTGCAAGTGTTGCGCATGCAGCGCGTCCGCCGTTCTCTGCACCAGCGCCGACAACCCATCGCGGTCGGTCCACAGAATGTCTTCGATATCGAACTGGAAGCCGTCGTACCCGTGCAGCTTGCACTCGCGGATCAGCGCGGCGTTCATCTCGTCCTGCGCGTGCCGGTTCCCCACCAGCTTGTGCGCCTTGTCCTTGTTCATCAGCGCGACGATCGGCACCACGGAATCGTGGCTCTCCTTCGCCGCCTTCAGGATCATTTCGTTCGGCTCTCCGCTTACCAGCCCGTCTTCATCGACGTCGTACCAGGTCGGCACGATGATGTCGATCTTCGCGCGGTGCAGCATGAAGTCCCGCTCCGAAGGTCCATCGTTCGTCATGTAGAAAAGCGTCTTCTGCGCGAGCGCCGGCAGCGGCACGGCAAGTGCGACGCCCAGCAGCAGCGATGCGATCCTTTGCTTCATCGAAACTCCTTCTTAAGCCACCGGCACAGACTTCACCAGGTTGCGCGGCCGGTCCACGTCCACCCCGTGCGTCAGCGCGACATAGTACGCAAACAGCTGCAGTGGAACCACCTCAAGCACCGGCAGCAGATGCTCGGGCGCCGGCGGCACTTCGATCATTTCCCGCACCAGCGAGCCTACCTGGGCGTCGCCGCGATTCGCCAGCGCGAGCACGCGTGCACCCTGCCCCTTCAAAATATCGAGCAGGTTCACCGTTCGCTCATAGCGCCGTACCGAGTCCGCGTCCCGCGGGTCGAAGCAGGCCAGCACCACCAGCGGCACTTCGTCGCTTACCAGCGCGTTCGGCCCGTGCAGCACCTCGCCCGACGGGTAGCCTTCAGCATGCACGTACGAGCTTTCCTTCAGCTTCAGCGCGCCCTCGCGTGCCAGGGGATAGTGCACGCCGCGCCCCAGGAAGAGATAGCTCTTCGCGCCGGCGAACCCGCGCGCACACGCCTCAGCACCTGCGGCCCAGCCATCGAGCGCACCCGCAAGCGCGTCTGGCAGCAAGGCAATCGCCCGCAGCCGCTGCACCGTGTCGCCCGGCGACAAACGCCCGCGCGCTTCGCCCGCAGCCACGGCAAGCAAGTGCAGCAGCGCCAGCTGATTGGTAAAACTTTTCGTCGCCGGAATCGCCACTTCTCTGCCGGCTTCGGTACACAGCGCCACATCCGCTTCGCGCATCATCGTCGAACCCGGCACATTTGTCACCGCGATGGTGGCTTGTCCGCGCTGCTTCGCCTCCCGCAGCGCGGCGAGTGTGTCCCCGGTCTCGCCCGACTGCGAGATCACCAGCACCACCGCTCCCGGCGTGGTATTGCTGGTGCGGTAGGAGTACTCGCTCGCATACTCAACGTCTACCGGAAGCCTGCTCAGGTCTTCGATCGTCACTTCCGCCGCAAGCCCGGCATGCCGGCTCGACCCGCTCGCGATGATGACCAGCGAGGACGCCTGGGCAAGCAGCGAACGCACCGGCGCAAACAATTCCTCGCGCAAACGCTCGCCCGCGATGGAGGCGGCAAGCAGCCTGCGGAGCGCCTCCGGCTGCTCGAAAATCTCACGAAGCATGGCATGCTCAAATGTTTTCAATGGCTCGTTCCTCTGTTTACCAGCTTCTCCTGCATAGTAAGCGGTGATCGTAAGGAGTACAAACGATCATTTCAGGTTGACAAGCGCCCCTTCAGCGGGCAGTCTAACCACCGGAACCCCTCTCGTGAAGGACGGGCACCCCAAGGCCTTGCTTCCCTCACCCGGAAGCACTGACACCGTAAGCGTAGAGAAAGAAGAGCCATGAGCCGCCCCGTTCAGCCGGTACGCCTCGAAATCGCGGTCGACAATCCGCAAGCTGTTCTGGCCGCGTCCAAAGGCGGCGCGGAGCGTCTGGAGCTCTGCGCCTCGCTCGCCGACGGAGGCCTCACGCCGTCGCTCGGCTTTGTCGAGTGGACCCTCGCCGCCGTCTCGATCCCCGTTCACTGTATTGTGCGCCCGCGCGCCGGCAACTTTATCTACTCGCCGTTCGAGCTCGACATCATCGCCAGGGATATCCGCCGTATGCGCGGCGCCGGCGTGCACGGGGTTGTTGTCGGCGTCCTCACACCCGGGCATGCTGTCGACTGCGACGCGATGCGCCGGTTCGCCGAGCTTGTACAGCCCATGCGCCTCTGCTTCCATCGCGCCTTCGACCTTGCCGCCGACCGCGGGCAGGCGCTTGAAGACGTAATCCGCTGCGGCGCGGAGGTACTGCTTACCTCTGGGGGCGCCGTCAGCCTCGCCTCCGGCGCCCGCGAAGTAACGCGCATTGTCGAGCAGGCGCGCGGTCGCATTGAAATCATGGGAGGCGCCGGTGTGCGCGTAAAGAATGCCGGCGAACTCTGGCGGACAGTGCCGGTCGATACGCTCCATGCCTCCCTGCGCACCCCCTGGCGCAGCGCGGCGCACAGCGGCCCGCATGCGGCCAACATGGGCTCGCGCGACGAGGAAGACCTGTATACCGTCAGCGAAGAAGATGTGCGCGCGGTGCTCCACGAACTGGAGCCCCGCGCGGTTGCCGCCCGCTAGCGCATTTTCACTTCTGGTCTGTACTGGTTAGAGTAGCGAAAAGCGGCTTTTCTTGACGGAAAAGCCGCAATGAGATGGGTGGTTCTGTAAGCACCGGAAGTGAAAACGCGCTAGCGCCCGCGGGCCTGGGCCGCCGCCGCCACCAGCTTGCGTATCGAGGGCAGGAACGTGAAGTGCACCAGCGCTGCACCCTTCTGGGCTTCGTTCAGAACTGCCTGCGCATGCTCACTCCAGCCCTGCGGGGGCGCCGTGCGCGCGTCCAGGTAGGCAAGCGCCTGCAGGCCCACCGCACCCAGCTCGCCCAGCTGCAATGCCAGCGGCGCCGTGTCGTTCAGGCGCGGCGTCTGTGCCGCCAGCTCCAGCATTGCCGGCGCCATCCTCTGCCAGGCCAGGAAGCGCTGGCGCAGGTCGGCGGCGGCGGCTGCGCGCGCCGGCGGAAAACCCTCCGGCACATCCCCGCTCGTGTACGACGGGCCTTTTGCAGGCGCCGGCATCTTCCCGCGGCCGGCAATCGCATCCACGTCGCCGGCAATCTCCTGCCGCGACGGCGGATCGGCGACCACCGCGTCCACCAGGCGGTCGAGCGAGGTGTACCCGTCGGTATGCTGCCCGTCATACCGGTCGCTGAATGAAACCGGCTCGGTGACAGAAGCGAGCAGATCGAGCGCCTCGGGGTGCGGCGTGCCGGCCAGGCTGCGCCGCAGCGTCTCCGGACCCGTAATATGCCGCAGGCCCACGTCTTCTAGCTCCAGCGAAACCCGCCGCAGCCGCTCGTACATGTAGGGCACATCGCGGTCGCTTTGCGGCGACCACAACCGCTCCGCCACCGCGAGCGTGCGCGGCCACACCCGGCCGTCGACTGTCTCGGCGTGCAGCTGCTCAGCCCACATGCATACCTCGCCGCCCAGGATCAGCTTCTGCTCGGCCGCGTCCATGGTCGTATCCGCCGGCACCGGGTCGGCAAGAAACATCTGCGCCGATGTCTTCTCGGCATCCAGATAGTAGGGCGCCGAGAGAATCCCCTCGTAGCCCTGCTTCGCCCCGGCGGCCAGCGATTCCTCGCCGCGCCAGCTCTGGATCACAATGTCCTTCGGCAGCGCCGGATTGAGGATTTCGTCCCAGCCGATCATCTGCTTGCCATGCTTCTTGAGGATCGGCAGCAGCCGCTGATTGAAATAGGCCTGCAGCTGCGGCGGCCCGGCGAAGCCCTTCTTCTGCATAAAGGCACGGATGCGCGGGTTCGCCATCCAACCTTTGCCCGCTGTTTCATCGCCGCCGATGTGGAAGTACGCGTCGGGGAAAATCCCGCTCATCTCGCCTACAAACGCATCGATGAACTTGTAGGTGCTCTCGCGGGTCGGGTCGAGCTCCGCCTGCGGGGTGCCAAACACAACCGGCAGCGCCGTGATCGTCTCCGACCCCAGATCCGGGTAGGCCAGGATCCAGCTCGAAGTATGCCCCGGCATATCGAACTCCGGCACCACGCGAATGCCGCGCGCCCGCGCATACGCAACTACCTCGCGCATCTGGTCCTGCGTGTAGAACTCGCCATTCGACGCGTCGGCGGTCAGCTTCGGGAACTTCCGGCTCTCGGCGCGAAAGCCCTGATCGTCGGACAGGTGCCAGTGAAAGACATTCAGCTTGGCGGCCGCCATGCCGTCGAGCGTGCGCTCGATCACCGGCAGCGGCTCAAAGTGGCGGCTGACATCGAGCATGAACCCGCGCCACCGGAAGCGCGGCGCGTCCTTGATCGAGATCGCCGGCAGCACACACGCGCCGCGGATATTGCCGGCCAACTGCAGCAACGTCTCCATGCCGCGCATCGCGCCCACGTCCGTTGCTGCCGTCAGCGTCGCGTTCTCGGGCGTTACTTTCAGGGCGTAGCTTTCGTCCTCGTCCACGCCCTGCACGGCCGCGCCCGGAGCCGCGACATCGATCGCAAGCGCCGCACTGGCACCCGGCTGAGCGGTGAGAGCGGACCGGCGCACATCGCCGCCGCAGGTGCGGTCGAGCCGGTCCAGCATGCGCAGCGTTGCCGCCTCAAGCCGCGCATCGTGCGTCGCGCCATAGCGAAACGTAAACGTTGACAGCCCATGGGCCGGCGTCACGGTCAACGCACCGTCCGCGCGCTGCGCTGAGGCTGGCATCGGCATCAGCGCAATCTGCTGCGCGTACACCGCGCCTGCGCAGGCGCAGGCAAACATCAGCAAAGCAAACAAGCGCAGCTTCATTCGCAACTCCCCTGGAACACCGGTCACACCCACTCTATCGAAACAGGTGCAGCCTGTCCGTTCGAGATTTCCGCGAATCCGGTAGGCTAACTGGCGTATCGTTCCATCTCACGGCGTCTATCGCATCCAGGTGTATCCACTTTCGCTATGGCATCTTTCTCTCCCGGCAACTCGGTCCTGGTCTCAAGCGGCGGCAACGTAAATGCCTACAGGCGCTTCCTTTTGCTGGTCGCGGGGCTTGGCGGCCTTCTGTACGGCGTGGATGTGGGCATCATCGGCGGCGCGCTGCCGTACCTGGAGGCGACGTCAAGGCTCACGGCGGGGCAGCTTTCGGTCATCGTGGCGGCGGTGCTGCTGGGCGGTGTCTTCTCGACGCTCTTCGCCGGACTGCTGGCCGACTGGATGGGCCGCAAGCCGCTGATGGTGCTCAGCGGGTGCGCGTTCGTGGTAAGCATTCCAGTCATCGCGCTCTCGCATGGCTATGGGCCGCTGTTTCTGGGCCGTCTGCTGCAAGGCGTCAGCGGCGGATTGATTGGCCTGGTCGTCCCGCTCTATCTTGCGGAGTGCCTCGCAGCATCCAATCGCGGCAAGGGCACGGGCGTGTTCCAGTGGCTGCTGACGCTGGGCATTGTGGGCGCGGCGCTGATCGGCATTTACTACAGCTACCGCGTGGAGACAGTGGCGCGGGCGGCAAATGCGGCTGCGTTGTTTGCGTTCAAGGATCAGGCCTGGCGGCGGATTTTCTGGGTATCGCTGCCCCCCGGCGTGCTGTTCGTGCTGGGTTCCCTGCTGGTTTCGGAGTCGCCGCGATGGCTCTTCAAAAAGGGCCGCAAGGAGGCTGCGCTGCGAGCGCTGCGCCGTTCGCGCGTGGCCGCCGAGGCCGAGACCGAGCTGCGCGAGATGGAAGAAACTGCCGCGGCCGGCCTCGAGAAAAGCACGGCCGGCCGGCAGGTGCGGGAATCGCTGCTGCGGCGCAAGTACGTCATCCCCTTTGTGCTGGCATGCCTGATCCTGGCCTGCAACACGGCCACCGGCGTGAACTCCATCATCGGCTACAACACCAGCATTCTGCTGCAGAGCGGCTTGTCGGATCTGTATGCGCACTGGGGCTATGTCGCGCTGACGATCGTCAACTTCCTGCTGACCCTGGGCGGCATGATACTGGTGGACAAAAAAGGGCGCCGCTTTCTTTTCATTCTCGGCACCAGCGGCATCTTCGTCTCGCTGGTTGCGGTCGGCGGCCTTTTCCTCAAGACGGAAAAGTTGAACGTGGACGCCCGTGCCGCCGTACAGCAATTGATGGCGCCGAACCAGACGCTGAGCCTACGCTTCGATCCCTCTCTCGCGGCGCGATTGCTCGCCGCCAGCGGCTATCGCGGCAGCGCGATCGCCGGCAGCCGCGCCTCGCTGGCCGTCATCTACACATGCGGCGACTACACCGCGGCCACAAGCTTTGTCCGCTCCGACGATGCTGCCGCGGCGCCGGTCCGTCTCTCGCGCGAGGACTGCCTGCCCGCGAACGGGGTGGAGGCGTTCCTCAAAAATCCGCTCGGCAATCTGGCGCGGTCACGCTCGGCTCCTCTCGTGGTGCGGCGGGCACTCGTAGGCTCCGTACCGGGCAAAACGAATGGGCTGCTGGTCGCGCTCGGCCTGTATCTCTTCATGGGCTTCTATGCGGTGGGGCCGGGCGTCTGCGTGTGGCTGGCCTTGTCGGAGTTGATGCCGACCCGCATCCGGTCGAACGGCATGAGCATCGCGCTGGTCCTGAACCAAGGCGTCGCCGCGGTGCTGCAAGGCATCTTCCTGCCCTTCGTGAGCAAGTACGGCTACTCGCGCATGTTCTTCCTGTTTGCCGTTTTCACGCTTGTCTACTTCCTGGTGGCCGCGCTGTTCATGCCGGAGACGAAAGGCAAAACGCTGGAAGAAATCGAGAAGCACTTTGAAAGGGGCCCGGAGCGGCTGCATCGGGCGTAGTAACTTCCGAAGACCGAGCAGCATTTCTGGAGGAAATGCCGGCTTCGCGCAAAGATTCCGGCCCACGCTTGAGTTTCCAGTTTGCTGGGAAGATATGATCGTTATATCGCTCCTGCCGGATGACTTTCCAGGCACTCGAAGCATGCCCCACGAGCGGGATGAAAACGTTTCCAGAACGTCGAAGAAACAGGCGCGCTGCAAACGCCTATTACGGAAAGGCCCTCCACCGACCGATGCTCACACGACGCAGTTTTCTAGCCTCCGCCGCTGCTTCCCTGCCTCTGCTTCGCACCCGTACCACGCTGGCCGCGCTGCTGCCTCCAGGTGACGCTGAGGACCTCACCCGGTACGTCAACATTCGCGTGGGCACCGGCGGCCACGGCCACACCTATCCCGGCGCCACGGTGCCGTTCGGCGCCGTGCAGGTAAGCCCCGACACCTACACCCAGGGCTGGGACTGGTGCTCGGGCTACCATGACACCGATACCTCGCTGATGGGCTTTAGCCACACGCACCTGAGCGGCACCGGCGCGGCCGGCTTGCTCGACGTGCTGCTGATCCCGAATGTTGGCGAGGTGAAGTGGGTGCCCGGCACGCGTGAAAACCCCAGCGAAGGCTATCGTTCGCCGTTCTCGCACAGCGACGAAGCCATGGAGCCCGGCTTCTACTCCGTACCGCTCAAGGACCGCGGCATCCTGGTCGAGCTGACCGCGACCGAGCGCACCGGACTGCACCGCTACACCTTCCAGAAGGGCGGCGACAGCCACATCCTCATCGACTTCGCCCACGGCACGACCGATTACGCCGCACCCGTCTCCGACCCTACGCCGCCGCCGGTGACGCCCGCCTATGACTCCACGCTTGAGGTCGTCGGCAGCGACACCGTGGTCGGCGGACGCAGCGTGCACGACTGGGGCAATGGCCGCCGTATCTACTTCGCCGCCCAGTTCTCCAAGCCCTTCACCCGGGCCGACGTTCGGCAGGACGCCACCATGCTGCCCGCCGGTTCCACCAAGGCCGCGGGTTTCGCGCTCAAAACCGCGCTGCACTATAGCGCCCAGCCCGGGGAGATCCTCCACGTCCGCGTCGGTATCTCCGGCGTTTCGACCGCCAACGCGCTCGCCAATCTCAAAGCCGAAATGCCCGGCTACGCCTTCGACCAGACCCGCGCGGCAGCCAGGCAGAAGTGGCAGAAGGAACTCAGCCGCATCCGCATCGAGACCACCGACGACACCACCCGCGCCATCTTCTACTCCTCGCTGTACCACATGATGGTCGCCCCCACCCTGTTCGACGACGCCAACGGCGAGTACTACGGCATGGACGGCCAGGTCCACACGGTTGCAGCCGGCCAGCATAACTACAGCAGCTACTCGCTGTGGGACACCTTCCGCGCCGAGCATCCGGCGTTCACGCTCTTCCAGCCCGAGCGCGTTCCGCTCTTCGTCAACAGCCTCATTGAAATGTCGGAGCAGAGCCCCCAGGGCATGCCCGTGTGGCCGCTGCAGGGCAAGGAAACCGGCACCATGACCGGCTATCACTCCGCCTCCGTGATCGCTGAAGCCTGCGCCAAGAAGTTTCCCGGCATCGACTGGAAACGCGCCTACGGACCCATGCGCAAGCGCAACATGGACGACGACTGGCGCGGGCTCGACTACTACCGCCAGCTCGGCTACATCCCGGCCGACAAGGAAGGTGAGAACGTTTCCAAATGTCTCGAGTACGACTACAACGACTGGGCCGTTTCGCACGTCGCGGACGCGCTCGGCGCGCATGAAGACGCGGCGATGCAGCGCAAGCGCTCGCAGAATTACAAGAACCTGTTCGATCCGAAGACCCAGTTCATCCGCGCCAAGCTCTCCGACGGCAAGTTCACCGAACCGTTCGACCCCATCGACATGGGCCACACGGACGAGTACCGCGACTACACCGAGTCGAACGCCTGGCAGACCACCTTCGGCATCATGCATGACAACAAGGGCTACATCGAGCTGTGGGGCGGCCGCGAGCACTTCGTGAAGAAGCTCGACGCCCTGTTCACCGTGCCTTCCACGCTGCCCAAGAATGCTCCGCCCGATATCGCCGGCCTCGTCGGCCAGTACGCGCACGGCAACGAGCCCAGCCATCACATCGCCTTCCTCTACGTCTACGCCGGGCAGCCGTGGAAGACGCAGGCCCGCGTCACCTCCCTGCTCAAGACCATGTACAGCGACAAGCCGGACGGCCTGCAGGGCAACGAAGACTGCGGCCAGATGTCCGCCTGGTATGTCATGAGCGCGATGGGCCTCTATGCCGTCGATCCCGTGAGCGCCAATTACGTGCTCACGACTCCGCTCGTCGACAAGGCCACCATCCAGGTGTCGGGCGGCAAGCAGCTCGTGATTGAAGCCAAACGCTCGTCCCCCGATGCCATCTACATCCAGTCGGTCACGATCAACGGCAAGCGCTCTGACAAGCTCTGGGTCTCGCACGCGGAGATCGCGCATGGCGGCCGCATCGCGTTCGTGCTCGGCACGGAGCCGAATAAAACCCTCGGCGCGGCACCGGAGCTCGCGCCGCCCTCGCTGACCGCATGAGCGCCGGCTCCGACGAAAACACTGTGCCGCTCACCCGGCGCGGTTTGCTCCGCGGCGGCCTCGCGCTTGGCGCCGCGGCGACGATCGCCGGCCGCTTCGCCGCGGCCGAACCGGCCCCGCTGCACCAGCGCCCAGCGCCCGGCGAGCGCCGCTTTTCGAGCCCCGCGGTCGAATCTGCAATCGCCATGGTTACAAAACAGATTGCCGATCCTGAGCTCGCGCTCATCTTCGCGAACTGCCTGCCCAACACGCTCGACACCACCGTCACTCCCGGCACATTCGAAGGCAAGCCCGACACTTTCGTCATCACCGGCGACATCGATGCCATGTGGCTGCGCGACTCCTCCGCGCAGCTGTGGCCGTACCTGCCTTTTTGCAAAGCCGACCCGAAGCTTTCCGCGCTGATCGAAGGCGTCATTCGCCGGCAGGCCCGCTGCATTCTGCTCGACCCGTACGCCAACGCATTCCTGCCCAGCCCGGCGAGCAAGCCTCTCTCCTGGGCCGTGCACGACGACACGCGCATGCGGCCCGGCGTCGGCGAGCGCAAGTGGGAGATCGATTCGCTGTGCTACACGCTGCGCCTGGCGCACGGCTACTGGCGCGCGACCGGCAACACCGCGCCCTTTGACACGCAGTGGCGCGAGGCAGCCCGCGCCATCGTGCGCACTTTCCGCGAGCAGCAGAGAAAAACCGGCCCCGGCCCGTACCACTTCCAGCGCGCCTCGCCCATTCCCAGCGAGTCGCAGATGCTCTCCGGCTACGGCAATCCCGCGCGCCCGGTCGGGCTCATCCACTCCGGCTTTCGGCCGTCCGACGACGCCTGCATCTTTCCATTCTTCATTCCCGCAAACCTGTTCGCCGTCACCAGCCTGCGCCAGCTCGCGGAGCTTGCCAACGGAGTGTGTCACGACGCCGCGCTCGCAAACGACGCCACCGCGCTCGCGAACGAAGTCGCGGCCGCGCTCGCGCAGTATGGCCAGATCGATACGCCGGACCACGGCCGCATTTGGGCATACGAGGTCGACGGCTACGGCAACACCCACCGCATGGACGATGCCAACGCGCCCGGCCTGCTCTCGCTCGACTATCTCGGCTGCGTCGCGCCCGCCGACCGCGCGCTGTACACCCGCACCCGCGCCTTCGCGCTCTCCACCGCGAATCCCTATTTCTTTCGCGGCTCGGCCGGCGAAGGCATCGGCGGCCCCCACGCCGGCCTCGGCTACATCTGGCCTATGTCGATTTTGTTCCGCGCGTTCTCGAGCAGCAATGATGCTGAAACCCTCGCCTGCCTGCGCACCCTGCGCAATACCACCGCCGGCACGCACTTCATGCACGAGTCGTTCTGGAAGGACGATGCCTCGAAGTACACGCGCCCCTGGTTCGCCTGGGCCAACACGCTGTTCGGCGAGCTCATCCTGACCCTCGCGCAGAAAAAGCCTGCCCTGCTGCGGCAGACGTATTCGTAACAGGCATAGCTACAGAAAGAAGACCACCCATGCGTCTCCGCCTCGCACTGCTTGCCTCCCTCCTCGCCGTCTGCAGCGCACACGCGCAGCAGACGCACACCTTCGCGGTTGCGGGCGGCCAGTTCACCCTCGACGGGAAGCCGTTCCAGATCATCTCGGGCGCCATCCACTACGAGCGCATCCCCCGCGCCTACTGGCGCGACCGCCTGCGAAAAGCCCACGCCATGGGCCTCAACACCATCGAGACCTACGTCTTCTGGAACCTGACCGAACCCACCCAGGGCCGCTTCGACTTCACCGGCCAGAACGACATTGCCGAGTTCATCCGCGAGGCCCAGCAGGAGGGCCTCTACGTCGTCCTGCGCCCCGGGCCCTACGTCTGTGCCGAGTGGGAGTGGGGCGGCTACCCGGCATGGCTGCTGCACGATCCGCACATGGTCGTGCGCTCGTCTTATCCCGGCTTCCTCTCCGCGGCGCAGGCTTACCTCACGGCGGTCGGTCGGCAACTGTCACAGTTACAGATCGGCAATGGCGGCCCCATTCTAGCCGTCCAGGTTGAGAACGAGTACGGTGGCTACAGTGACGACCATGCCTACATGGAGCAGATTCACCAGGCTGTACTGAAGGCCGGCTTTACGAAGTCACTGCTCTACACAGCCGACGGCGCCGATGTGCTCGCGAGAGGCTCGCTGCCAGAGCTGCCCATCGCCGTCAACTTCGGACAGGGGCACGCGCAAAGCTCCTTCGCTGAGTACGACAAGTTCCGCCCCGGCAGCATTCATTTCAACAGCGAGTACTGGGACGGCTGGTTCGATCACTGGGGCGCAAAGCATGAAACGCGCGACACCGCCGGCCAGCTTGCCGACCTGCAGTGGATGCTCGAACGCGGCTACTCGGTCAACCTCTACATGTTCGACGGCGGCACCAGCTTCGGCTGGATGAACGGCGCGAACTCGAATGGCGCCAACGCTGACGGCACCACCAGTGCGAAGGCGAACTACGAGCCCGACGTGACCAGCTACGACTACGATGTGCCGGTCGCCGAAACCGGCGAGCTGCGCCCGAAGTACTACCAGTTCCGCGACCTGATCGCGAAGGCCACCCACAAAACGCCGCCGCCGATCCCGCCTGCTCTGCCCGCGCCGATCGCTATCACGCCTATGCCGCTCACCGCGAGTGCGAGCCTGTGGTCGAATCTGCCACAGCCGGTGCACAGTAGCCAGCCTCAGACGATGGAAGAGCTCGGCCAGTCCTACGGCTATGTTCTGTATCGCACCAGCCTGACCAGCGCGCATGCCAGCATGCTCACGCTGCCCATCGTGCATGACTACGCGATGGTCTACGTCGACGGAGTCTTTCAGGGCGCGATCGACCGCCGCCTCAACCAGACCACGCTCGCCATCCACCCGAACTCCGCGCACGCAAAGCTCGACATCCTGGTCGAGAACACCGGCCGCGTGAACTACGGCCGGGGCATCCCGAACGAGCGCGCCGGCCTGCTCGCCGCGCCCACGCTCGACGGCACTGCCATCGCCGGCTGGGACAATTACCCGCTGCCCATGACCGCGCCGGAGACGCTGCCCTACACCACAGCCGCCTGCACGGGCGCCTGCTTCTATCGCGCCCAGTTCACCATTCAGAACCCGGCAGATACTTATCTCGACACCAGCCAACTCACCAAGGGTTTCGTCTGGATCAACGGCCATCCGCTCGGCCGCTTCTGGAACATCGGCCCGCAGAAAACACTCTTCCTGCCCGGCCCGTGGCTCAAGACCGGCAGCAATGAGCTGGTGATCTTCGACCTCGACGGCAAGCCGGGCCGCTCGGTGCAGGGCAGCACCCAGCCGGTGATCGACGGACCTGTGCAGGCCGATGCGCTCTCTGCTTCAGCGCGTTAGAACCGTTTGCCTGCTGCTGTAGAAAGACCAACAACCCTTAACGTGGCTTTCCGTCAAGAAAAGCCACATGCAGCAACATTCACGTCTCGCCGCCTACAGGCAAACGGTTCTAGCTGAGCAGCTCGAGCACCTGCGCCACCCGCATCGGCGTCGTGCTCTCGACGCCGCGCGTCACACCCGGTCCTGCCACAAACGCCTCGCCGTGCCCTTCCACCAAGGCCAGCAGCATCGCCTTGTCGCCGCCCGGCTGCCGCTGCATGGCCAGCCACGCATAGTACAGTCCCATATCCGCGTCGACCAGCGCGCCCTCCGCATCGAGCTCCGCACTCTGTGCCCGCTGCTCCAGCATGTCATTCATCGACGCTGGCTTGCGCCGCGGCGCAAAGCGCAGCATCAGTGTCCGCGGCTGCGTGCGGCGCACCAGCTCCACCGCCGCCGCCTGCACAAAGCTGGTGCTGTACAGCTGCGTCCCGCTGCCCTCGGTCAGCAGCGATACAAAAAACCGCGCCATCCTCGGATCGCGTGTCACGCCGCCGAGGCCCAGATCCTCCGGCCGCATCTCGCGCAACCGCAGCGCCAGCACCTCCGGTCCCGATCCCGCGCGCACAGCCTTGTCCATCTCCCGCAGCACCGCGTCCGTCAGCGGCGTAAGCTCGGGAAATGTGAACCTCTCGACATGCATTGTCGGCAGCGTCCACGGTTCGCCGCCATCCACATACCAGTGCGTATAAGCCGTCGTATCCGCGGCGGCTCGTCTGCCCGCCAGCCCGCACAGTGCCTCGGCGGCTCCTGCCTCATCGATCTTGCGCGCATACAGTCCCTGCGCGCGCAGCCGGGTAAACAAGGGATAGCTCCCCGGCTTTGCATCGCGCCCCATCACCGCGATCAGCATCGGCGGAGCGGTCCCCGGCGCGCGCTCCGCCTCGGGCAGAGCTTGAAATAAGGCCTGCGCCGCCCGGTGATATGCATCGATCTGCTGCGTTTGCCACAGCGCGCCGGCGAGCGCCGCCACAAATATCTCCGGACGGTGCAGCCAATCCATTTGCTCCACGCTTGCGGGCAGCTGCATCGCGCGGAACGGCTGCATCAGCTCCGGCTTCGCCTCGAGCGCGTCCAGCTGCCGCCGCAACCGCTCCTGCTCCAGCGGAAACAGCGTTTCGTACTCCTTCACTTGCACCAGGTAGCTTGGCAGCAGCGAGAGCGGCATCGCGCGCAGCAGCGGTAGGTGCGCCGTCGCGAGCGCGCGTGCGCCGGAAGAGTACGACGCGAAGGAAGCAGCCTCTAAATCGGCAGGCCGCGTGAACGTCGTCATAACAGCTCCGCAATCGGCTTGCCGGCCGCGAACGGCGTCGCAAAGCCCATCAACGCGCCCGCTGTTGGCACCACGTCGACCGACTCCAGCGGCCGGTGCACAATGCGCCCGCCACCCGCGCCCTGCCCCAGCGCCAACATCCACGTGGTGCGCGCCATCGCGCTCCCCGTCCGGTGGTGCTGGAACCCGCTCGCCTCCCCATCCGCGTCGCGGCCGAAATCAGGCAGCAGCAGCAGCGTGGTGCGGCCCGCGTACTCCGGATTCGCCTCCACTGCCTGCCATAGCTCGGCCACCAGCCGGTCCGCGCGCTGAATGGCATCGATGTACAGCGAGAACGCCCCGCTGTGCGCGACGTCCATGTCATGCAGCGTAAGAAAAATGATGGACGGCGCGACCTGCCGCATCACCTGCCGCGTGATGAACAGCGACAGCTCATCCGGGCTCGCAAGCGAGCGCGCATGCGCGGTAAAGTCGGCCAGCGAGAGCCGCAGCAGGCCCGCCATGCGTGCCAGCTCCTGCTGATCCTGCTCGGTTGCTACCGAGGTCCCGCCGCCCTGCGCCGGCACTTCGTAATTGTCGTGCAGCAACGACTCATAGTCGCGCAGCGTGTGATGCTCGGCCCCGGCGGCCAGCGCCAGCAGCCGCTTGGGCAGCACGATTTCGGCGCCGTATGCCGCTCCATAGGCGGCGTGGCTGCTCGCGCCCAGCTGGTCGAACCCATTGCTCGGCGCGATCACCCACGCATCGCTCGCCGGCCGGTGCAGCCCCTTGCGGAAATACTCGAACAGCGTCGGCGAGCCGGGCGGCTGCGCCACGAAATTATCGAAAGTCTGGTAAGCGCCGGTCGCAATGCTTGCCGTCGCCACGTAATGGCCCAGAATGCCCCGGTTCACCACCTGCGGAAAAAACGTCCCCTGCGGCGCCAGCGTACCCACCAGGTGCGGGATATTCTGCTGCCCGCGCAGCGAGAAGGTTTCGTCGTCGCGAGCGCCCCCGCCAAACGTCACCACGATCAGCTTGCGCGCAGCCGGCGCTGGACTCGCAAACAATCGCCGCGGTTTCAGCAGGGTCGCGGCCGCCGGCCCCAGTGCCCCAGCCAGGAACTGCCGCCGCGTCCAGCCGTGCGCGGCGCTGGTCTTCGCCCACTGGCTGAATGGCGTAAACGGCGCAATCTCCTGCATGTCCCAACGCTCCCCGTGCCAGCGAGTCTAACCCGCACGCAGCCCCGCTGTCCCGCATCCCGCACCCTTCAGGACCAAAGTCACCGCCATTTTCGCGTGCATCTCGGCAGAAGCCGCCCGCACCGGTTATCCTCGCCAAGAACCGGCCCCGCAAAGGAAAGCCCTCCGGAACCATGTCCGCGAAAACAGATAGCCGCGAAGAACAAATCATGCGCCTGCTGCTCGGTAGGGGTTCGGCCAGCATCGACGAAATGCTCGCCGCCATCGGCACCTCGGCGCCGTCGATCCGCCGCGACCTCAATCGGCTTGAAAACCGCGGCCTCGTCCGCCGCACCCACGGCGGCGCCATGCTGGTTGAGCCGCTGCTCTACGAGCCGTTCCGCTACGACACCAGCTTCCTGGCCCGCGAGCAGCGCGCCGCCAATGAGAAGCGCCGCATCGCCCTCGCCGCCGCCGACCTCATCCAGCCCAACGAAACCGTCGGCATCACCGCCGGCACCACCACCACCCAGGTAGGCCGCGCGCTGCGCCACCGCGCCCACATCAAGGTCGTCACCAACGCCATCAACATCGGCATGGAGCTGTGCAACCAGCCCGGCATGCGCACCTCCATCACCGGCGGCGTGCTGCCCTACGCGTGGTCGTTCTCGCTCACCGGCCCCGCCGCCATCCGCTTTATGGACGACGTCTACCTGGACAAGGTCTTCCTCAATGTCGTCGGCATCCACGCCGAGCGCGGCTGCACCACCATGGAGCAGGACGAAGCCCTGACCTTCCGCGCCATGGCTCGCCAGGCCCGCGAGGTCATCGTGGTCGCCGACTCGTCCAAGCTCGGCAAGATCGCCTCCTCGCTCATCTGCCCGGTGAGCGAGGTCCACACGCTGGTCACGGATACCGGCGCAAGCGAAGAAACACTGGCGCCCTTCGCGGAGCGAGGCATGCGCATTTTGAAGGTCTGAAGACTCCCTACTGGGGCGTAGCCCTACGCGGGAGGCGGCCACTTCGTGGCGTGTTTACCTTGCTCCTGGCGCCCTCAACAGCTGTGACCCTCGCGATGCTCGGGAGGCTGATCCCGAACAACGTGAGGGCCACAATCTATCCGCTTGCGAACCATAAGGTACACATGCCACGAAGTGGCCGCGAGCCGCGTAGGCGGTTTTATTTCCCGGGCTTGATCTCCAAATGCCCGCCGAACCCGAACCGCATCGCGGACAGGATCTTGTTCGCGAACTCGCCATTGTTGCGCGACGAGAACCGCGAGAACAGCGCCGCGCTCAGCACATCCACCGGCACGCCCTCGTCGATCGCGGCAATCGTCGTCCAGCGGCCTTCGCCGGAGTCGGAAACCTCGCCGCCATAGTTGCCCAAGTCCGGCTGCTGCAGCAGCGCCGAGGCGGTCAGGTCCAGCAGCCACGAGGAAATCACCGATCCCCTCCGCCACACCTCGGCCACGTTCTCGAGCTCGAAGTCGTACTGGTAGTGCTCCGGCGTGCGCAGCGGCGTCAGCTCGGCGGAGTGCTCCTGCGCCTGCTGCTTGCCGACGTTCGCGTTCTTCAGGATGTTGAAACCCTCGGCATAGGCCGCCATGATGCCGTACTCAATGCCGTTGTGCACCATCTTGACGAAATGGCCGCCTCCCGTCTGCCCACAGTGCAGGTAGCCATTCTCCGCGGTCGAGTCCTTGCCGTCCTCGCGGCCCTTGGTGCGCGGCACATCGCCGCGGCCCGGCGCCAGCGTCTTGAAGATCGGATCCAGATACTGCACTTCCTTGTCCGGGCCGCCGATCATCATGCAGTAGCCGCGTTCCAATCCCCACACGCCGCCGCTCACGCCCACGTCAATGTACTGGATCCCTTTCGGCTCCAGATCCTTCGCGCGGCGAATGTCGTCGATGTAGTACGAGTTGCCGCCATCGATCACGATGTCGTCTTTCTCAAGGTGCGGCACAATCTTGTCAAGCATGCTGTCGACCGCGCCAGCCGGCACCATCAGCCACACCACGCGCGGCTTCGCGAGCTTGCCCAGGAAATCCTCGAGCGAGCTCGACCCGGTCGCGCCCGCGCTCTCCACATCCTTGACTGCCTTCTCGCTCAGGTCCGACACCACGACTTCGTGGCCATCCTTGATCAGGCGCTTCACCATGTTCGCGCCCATGCGGCCCAGCCCCACCAAACCAATCTTCATGCTCTTTCTCCCTCGTTTTACGGCCGCACCCGCTCCCGCGCAGCGCGTCCCGTTTCCTCATCCATGCTATTCGATGCAGCCCGCGTTACCGCCCCTTATTCAAAACGTGGGTCATCCTGAGCGAAGGAAGCCTATTTCACCGGCTTACGCAGTCGGGAGCGCTTGCGCCACAGGACCTGCTTCTCGCCCCTTTACCGCTCCATCACGCTCACGCCCTCGGCATCGGCTACGATCACCCGCGTCGCCGTATCCAGAAACAGCCCATGCTCCACCACGCCCACAATCGCGCGCAGCTCCGCCGCCGTCTTCCTCGGGTTCGCGATCGACCCGAAATGGCAGTCGTAGATCCAGTTCCCTTCATCCGTCAGGTAAGGCTTGTCCCCGCGCATCCGCAGCACCGGCGCACCCCCTAGCTTCTCCAGCTTTGGCTGTACCAGCGGCCCGGCAAACGGCACCACCTCGACCGGCAAAGGAAACCTGCCCAACTTCGCCACCACCTTGCCCTCGCCCACCACGACGATGAACTCCCGCGCCGCCGTGGCCACGATCTTCTCGTGCAGCAGCGCGCCGCCGCCGCCCTTGATCAGCGCCAGCTCCGGCCCCACTTCATCGGCGCCATCGATCGCGATGTCCAGCTCACCCACCTCGGCAAACGTCGCCAGCCGAATCCCCTGCTGCGCGGCCAGCTCGGCCGCCGCCCGCGAGGTCGGCACGCCCACGATCTTCAGTCCGCCGCGCACCCGTTCGCCCAGCAGCTCCAGCACATGCTTTGAGGTAGTGCCGGTGCCCAGGCCCACCCGCATCCCATCCTTCACGTACTCCATACTGCGCTGCGCCGCCTGGCGCTTCGTTTCGTCCGCTGAGAGCATGGGGCTCCCCTTTCCGCCGCGTTCTTTCGTTAACAAACATCGGAACAACGGCCTTAACGGTTATCTTAATGGGCACGCTCTTCCCCGGCGAACAGCCAGAACCGCAACCTGCCGGGCCAACGTAAACTCGGCAAACTCGGTTTAACGTACGCGATTCGAACCAATCGCCCCCACAACGCTGCCGGATTCGGTAGGATGGCCTTCGTGCAGCAGCCGCGCAACTCTCGTCCGGCCCGGTCCCAGAGCCGCATTCACCCATTGCAAGGGGTACGCATGTACATCGCACGGCTCTTGACCCTCTTCCTGCTGCTGACCACGGCAGCCGCGTACGCGCAGGCTCCCGCAACCCAGTCCCCCGGCACGCAGGCTTCCGCATGGATGCCCGACCCGACGCGCCAGCAGACCTACACGCTGCATCGCTCCTCCAGCCGTGAAAAAACCGGAGCCAACGCCGACGCCCGCACCGTCACCCCCGGCCAGACCCTGACCGTGCTCGACACCGACGGCCCGGGCATGATCTCGCACATCTGGTTCACGCTCGACGACCCGGAGCCCTATGCCCTTAAACGCATCGTCCTGCGCATGTACTGGGACGGCGAAACCTCGCCCAGCGTCGAGACCCCCATCGGCGACTTCTTCGGCCTGGGCAACGGCCTCTACTACCACTGGGAGTCGCTCATGCTGTCGGCTGGCGGCGATAAGGCACTTAACAGCTGGTTCCCCATGCCCTACGCCCACCACGCGCGCATCACCGTTACCGACGAGGGCAAGCAGAACCTCAACCATCTCTACTGGAACATTGATTACCGCGTAAACAACCAGCCGCTGCCGCCCGATACTCTCTACTTCCACGCCGAGTACCGCCAGGCCCAGCCCAACCACGGCTGGACCGGCAACTGGTACGAGAACGGCGATCCGATCGTGAACTACCGCCGCAACCTCGACGGCAAGGACAACTACGAGTGGTTTGAAGCCAAGGGCCACGGCCAGTTCATCGGCATCACCATGTCCGTGCTCCAGAACCAGGACGGCTGGTGGGGCGAGGGCAACGATATGTTTACCATCGACGGCCAGCCGACCATCGTTGGAACCGGCTCGGAGGATTACTTTCTCGGCGCGTGGGATTTCGGCGGCTCACAGGATTTTATGCTCCACGGCGCGCCCGTGGTCGGCAAGGAGCTGGCCGGCGAACGCTCCAGCGTCTACCGCTTCCACTTCGACTCGCCCGTGCCCTTCACCACGTCGATGAAGGCCAGCATCGAGCACGGCCACGCCAACCACCGGTCAGACAGCTACTACTCCGTCGCGTACTGGTACCAGGTCGAGCCGCACCTGCCGTTTCCAGCCCTGCCGGACGTCGATCAGCGCGTCCCGGTGCTCGAGTTTGTCGGCGGTCCCGGCAATGCCAAGGGTCCGTACGACCCGAGCAGCCTGCACCCGCGCTGAATATCCTGAGTCATCGATTTCCCACATAAAGTTGTCATTCTGAGCGAAGCGGTAGCGCTTGCGCCAAAGGATCTGCTTTTCCGGCCTGCGGAGTCAGTAGCGCTTGCGCGAAAAGACCTGCTTTCGCCTTCGCCTACTATCAATCCAGTGCAAGGATCACTTGAACGCCCGCCCACCTGCACCGCGGCCGCGCTCCACCGCGACCTGAACGCACGCGCCCTGCTGTACGCCCGCCAACACGCCCTGACCCACGACCTCACCCCCGGCCGCGCCCCAAGCGTGATCTTCGGCGAGAACGAAGAAGGCCGCCACGGCAACTTCCACCCGGCCAGCTACCGCGCCATCCTCGCCGATCCAGCCTGGCGGCTGCGGCTCGACAAGGCCCACACCGCCGGCCGCCGCGCCCAGCCCCGCGCCGACTGGCACTGGCGCGAGCTGGACTGCGCCGCCAGCTCCGACGCGCTGCTGATGAACATCTTCTGCCACCCCGACCTCTACCGATCGGGCCGGGCAGCCGCCCTGCTCGGCATCGCCTCCGGCAGCCGGCCGCGCTTCGGCGTCCACCCGCGCCTCGCCCGCGAGCGCGACCTGACCGATACAACCGAGATCGACATGGAACTCAACGACCTGCTGGTCGAGGCCAAGCTCACGGAAAGCGGCTTCCAGACCGCACGGCCCGCGCTGCTCACGCGCTTCAACGGCTGGGACTCGGTTTTCGACCCAGAGGCATTGCCGCGCACCGCCAACGGCGATTACCGCAGCTACCAGCTGCTGCGCGGCGTTCTGGCCGCCGACGCCGCGGGCAGCCGCTTCTGCGTGCTGTGCGACGGCCGTCGCGCCGACCTTATTGCCGGCTGGCATTGCGTGCTGGCGGCCGTTCCCTCCGCCGCACTCCGCTGCCGGCTCGTGCTGCTGACCTGGCAGGAGCTCGCCGGCGCCCTTCCGCTCTCCCTGCGGCGTTTCCTCTCGGAGAAGTATGGCATCCTCCCCGCCTCGAACCAGGCCGCGCCGGCATGCAGATAAATCCGCATCCAACCACCATCCCCCGCAGGAGCGGACATACACGATGGAATACACCCGTCTCGGCAAGACCGGCCTTCAGGTCTCCCGCATTTGCCTTGGCTGTATGAGCTACGGCGAGCCCGCCAAAGGCACGCTCACGCCCGGCAGCCACGCCTGGACGCTGAATGAAGCCGACTCGCAGCCCTTCCTCAAGCAGGCGCTCGATCTCGGCATCAACTTCTTCGACACCGCCAATGTCTACTCCCGCGGCGCCAGCGAGGAGGTCCTGGGCAAGTTTCTCAAGGCCAATACCCGCCGCGAAAACACCGTCATCGCGACCAAGGTGCACCAGCCCATGCGCGATGAGCCGAACGGCGGCGGCCTCTCCCGTAAGGCCATCCTCAACGAGATCGATGCCAGCCTGCGACGCCTCCAGACCGATTATGTCGATCTCTACCAAACCCATCGATGGGACCCGGAAACACCCATTGAGGAGACCCTCGAAGCGCTGCACGACGTGGTCAAAGCCGGCAAAGCCCGCTATATCGGCGCATCCAGCATGTATTCCTGGCAGTTCGCCAAGGCCCTTTACCTGGCCGACCGGCACGGCTGGACCCGCTTCGTTTCCATGCAGAACCACTACAACCTGATCTACCGCGAGGAAGAGCGCGAGATGATGGGGCTTTGTCTGGAGGAGGGCATCGGCGTGATCCCGTGGAGCCCGCTCGCCCGCGGCCGGCTCGCCCGTCCCTCCGACGCGGAGAGCACGAAGCGGCTGGAAACCGACCAGTTCGGCAAAACCATGTACGCCGGCACCGAAGCGGCCGACCGCAAGGTCATCGACACCGTGACGGTTCTGTCGGCGAAGAAGGGTGTAACCCAGGCGACGCTGTCACTGGCCTGGATGCTCGCGAAACCGTTCATCGACAGCCCGATTGTTGGCGCGACCAAGCCGAACCACCTCGCCGACGCTGCCGCCGCGGTGGATTTGAAGCTGACTCAGCAGGAAGTGGCAGAGCTGGAAGCGGCGTATGTCCCTCACCCGGTGCTGGGATTCAAGTAAGCTTGGCGGACGCCAAAGTTTGGGAATGCGCAGCGATCGGCACCCCTGATTCTTAGGTGCGATTTTCCCTCAATGTGGTATGCTCCGCAGCGAGGTGGCTATGTTCCGTCCTCTGCTGCTTTTGAGCCTTCTGTCCGCATCGCTCGTACCCGCCTGCCTGGGGCAGAGCGCGCAAATGCCCCCCGACTACCGAGGCGTCACCGAGTGGGTCGGCGGCATTTTCGTCACTCCGGCGCCCGACGCACCGTTTACCGCAAGTGTGAACATCGTTTCGAAAAAGGTTCTGCCCGATGGCGATTCGAGCGTGCAGACCACCGTCGAGCATATCGCCCGCGACTCTTCCGGGCGCATCTACAACGAGCGTCGCGCGATGGTCGCCTCGCCCATGCAGGGCGATCCGCAGCTGCTCTCCGCTCTCGTTTTTGATCCGGCGACGCGCGTCAGCACCTTCCTCAATCCATACACGCACCTTGCGCACCAGCGGGTGATCGAGCGTCCTGCACAGCCCGCTGCCGGCCAGCCCCCGAGCCTCGGGCGCCACGACGGCGGCCAGCTCACCACCGTCACCGACCTCGGCGACCAGACCATCGACTCGACCCAGCTCCACGGCACGCGCAAGATCTGGACCGTGCCTGCCGAAAAAAGCGGCACCGGCAAGCCCGTGACCATCACCGATGAGTACTGGTACTCCCCCGCGCTCTCGGTCTATCTCATCCTCAAGCACGAAGACCCGCGCACCGGCGAGCAGATTGTCGCGGTCCAGGATGTCTCGGAAAAAGAGCCGGACGCCGCTCAGTTCCAGATCCCGGCCCGGTTCCGGATCGTGGACGAAACGCCTGCTCCCTAGAAGCGAAGACCCCATTCGGAGCGAACCCGGAATGCAGGGGCAGAGTCCGGCGAGTCGTCATGTTCTTTCGCGCTGTCATCCTGAGCGAAGCGAAGGATCTGCTTCGCTAACCGACGCTCATCGTCTACACGTCCGCTCTAACGAGATCGCTCCCACAAGATCGAGTTCTCTGCAAAGCTTGTCGCCGACACTTGCGTCTCCTTGCGTGCGGGATCAGCCTCCAGGCATCCAGACACTCGCGAATACCGTGGTGCGCACTGAACGTGCTTCTCAATGGAGCCGTCCAGGCTCACCGGTGCTAGGCTGGTCACGCAACCACGCTTGATACCAACGCGACAGGAGTACGCCTCATGCAAAGCCGCATTCTCGGCAGCACCATGCCCGTTCTCGAGTTCCTCCTCGACCCTAACGACACCGTCATCTCCGAAGCCGGCGAGCTGAGCTGGATGTCAAGCTCCATCCAGCTCACTACCCATACCCAGTTCGCCGGAGGCGGCGGCTTTTTCGGCGCGATCAAGCGCGTCGCCGGCGGCGGCAGCTTCTTCATGACCGAGTACCGCGCCATCGGCGCTCCCGGCGAGATCGCCTTCGCCGCCAAGATGCCCGGCCACATCGTTCCGGTCGAGGTCGCGCCCGGCAGCGAGTACTTCGTCCACCGCCACGGGTTTCTCTGCGCCACGCCCGCCGTCAACATCGGCGTCGGTTTCCAGCAGTCGCTTGGCGCAGGCATCTTCGGCGGCGACGGCTTTCTGCTGCAAAAGATCACCGGCTCCGGCGTCGCCTGGCTCGAGCTCTCGGGCGAGCTCGTCATGCGCGATCTGCGCCCCGGCGAGACCCTTCGCGTCCACCCCGGCCACGTCGGCGCCTTCCAGGCCTCGGTCAACTTCGGCATCACCCGCATCACCGGCATCCGCAACATGATCTTCGGCGGCGACGGCATCTTCCTCGCCGCGCTCACCGGCCCGGGCCGCATCTGGCTGCAAACCCTGCCCCTGCCGCAGCTCGCCCACAAGCTGCAGCAGTACATGTCCGGCGAGTCGGCGCGCGAGACCACGACCGGCGTTGTCGGCGGCATCGTCGGCTCCATCCTCGAAGGCATGCGGTAGAGCAACAGCGGAGTTCTGGTTCGGCATTTCCATACTGGGTCCTCCTTCGCGAACCGGTAGCGCTTGCACCAAAGGACCCGCTTTTACGCTGTCTCTGCACTATTCTGCTTCTGCCCTCAGTCGCCGCAAAAAAGAAAAGCGCCCGGCGATCGCTCGCCGGGCGCTTCTATTTGTGCACGCTCTCTAGAACTGGTACTTGAGGGCGAACTGCACTTGCCTCGGAACGTAATTTGCCGAGGTGTTGGTGATACGCCCAAAGGTGCTTGGGGCAATGGTAAAGGTGTTTGAAGGCAGGCTGACAGTCTGGCCCGGAGCGGCGCCATCGCCAGGATAGGACGTGACGATCGGAGTGTTGGAAACGTTCAAAGTGTTATTGGGAGTGGCGAAGTTGGTCTGATTGATGATGTTGAAAGCCTCCGCGCGGAACTCGAGCGTTGACTCACGATACACCGGAAACTGCTTGAACACCGAGAAGTCCACGTCACGGAAATGCGGTCCGTATAGGGAGTTCCTAGCCTCGCTTCCAAGGGTTCCCGAAGCTTGCGGCGCAAAGGCAGTCGTATCGAAAAACTCAGCGATGTTTCCTCCGCTCCGGCTCGCCTTCCCAAGCTGGTTCGGACGGCTGTTGCCGGTCGAGCCATTCGTTGTGCTCACAACACCCTGGTTGACGAGGACCGTGAAAGGATTGCCACTATTCCATTGCAGCAGCGTGTTTGCCTGCCAGCCCTTGCCCAGCGCTGCCTTGTAGCCTTGCAGGTTCTTGCCAAACGGCAGTTCGTAGTTGGCGGTGACCACGGCGCGGTGGCGCAGATCCAGATCGCTATTGCCGTACTCAAGTGAACTGAGCTCGGAGGGAAGAGCGCCGTAGCCATCGTTGACTTCGTTGCTGTAAGAGAGAACGTTGTCGAGATTGTGAGCGTAGGTATAGTTTGCCCCCAAGGTCAGCCCGGCCGTGGTGCGTCGGGTGAGGGAGAGTTGGAGCGCGTTGTAGCTGGACGCCCCGGTGCTGGTGAACTGACCAATCTGAGTGACGTTCGGCAGCTGGTTGTGATAGGGCCGCAGAGTTTGAAATGCGGCTGAGGGCGTGGTGTGCTGTGCTTCCGCAAGCGCATTCAACGCCTCGTTCGAGATCAGCGCAGGCGAGTTCTGGTCATTGGTGATCTGCGCCAGGTGCCGGCCCAACTCCCCGACGTAGGTTGCCTGAAATACGTTCGCGCCGAAGGACTTCTCTACCGTCAGGTTGAACTGTTCCACGTAGGACGTGCGGAAGTTCGCGTTCAGGACGTCGTTAATGCTTCCAGACGGGTTGGTGGCGCTTGCCGGCGCCGGGATAGGCAGGCCCTGAGCAAAGCGGGTAGGGGCTATGCCGGTTGCCGGATTCACCTGACAATTACCATTGTTGCACTGGTAGTCGGAAACGAAGGGTTGCGCCTTCTCCGAGCCGTTGGATGTGTAGTTGCTCTGGTAGTAAGAAATACCGAAGCCGCCACGCAGCACAAGTCCGGGCAATGCGGTCAGAGCGAACCCGAGGCGCGGCCCGACATCACTGTAGGTGGGGCTAACCCCGCCATAGTTGTTTACTCCATTCTGGCCAGCGACGAGGAGCCTGCCTGCAACTGGATCGAAATTACTGAGTCCATTCCTCACCTCGGTAAACGGAGTCAGTACATCGTAGCGAAGTCCGAGGTTGAGCGTCAGGTTGGACGCAGCATGCCAATCGTCCTGTACGTAAACACTTGGTTCCCAGTCGCGGTAATGGGGAGGAACTAGGCTGTTGGAGCGCTGCACGTTGTTAAAGTTGCCCTGCAGCAGCGCAGCCAGTGCGGTTGAGTCTCCATTGATGCTGTTGAAAGTGTAGTTGCCGATTCCGTAGTTGTTCTGGACGTTGGTGGCCTGACGGCGAAGCAAAGCTGCGCCGATCTTGATGCTCTGCTTGCCACGATTGATGGTTACCGAACCCTGCTCCTGGAACGTGTTGTCAATATCCACGATCGGGATGAAGGCGCCATCGCCGAGGTCGCCATATCCGGAGACGCCAGTCGGCGAAAGACCGGACGTAACCGCGTCGAGGTTGATCCCCGGCTGCCCAAACGCTGTATTTACGGCGGTCCCATAGTTCAGCGGCAAGGACTGGTTGTTGACTCGGGTGTAACCAAAGCCAAGCTGGAGCAGCAAACTAGGGCTGATCGTTCGGATGAAGTTGATCTGCGCATTCTGTGCCGTATCCTTGGCCGCGCCGTAAAAGTTGAAAATGGCTCCGCCCGGCGCGATATTCAGTCCAGCCTCGTTCACGGTTGGGAACAGGCCAGGAAAGTTCGAGGGAACGTTATTGTAGGTGAAGCGGCCATAAATTAAATCGTTTTGGTCGATCTGCCAATCCACGCGGCCGTCATACGTATCCGAATTCCTCGACGTCACAGGCGAGCCGGTAAAAGCTCCGCTGACAGGATTGTTGTTCTTGTCAAGCACGGTCGGGTTGCTGTTCGGCAAAGGGTAAAGCAGGGCATAGTTCAAGCCAACCGGATCGATCGGACCGCCATCGGCAAGAGCCGAGATAGCGGCGGTATTGCCGCTGTGCAGCGCCTGGTACTGAGCAGGTAGAAGGGTTTGGAAGGTTTGCGGGTTCTGGCCAAGAATCTGCCGGAGTCCTTCGTAATCGCCAAAGAAGAAGACCTTGTCCTTGACGATCGGGCCGCCCAGCGATCCGCCAAACTGGTTCTGTCTTTGCTTGGGTTTCGGATTGTTCGTGCCGAAGTTGTAGGGGTTGGCGTTGAGCACATCATTGGCGAAGAACTCATACGCTGAGCCGTGGAAAGCATTGGAGCCGGACTTGGTGATGATGTTGATGACGCCGCCGCCGGTGCGCCCGACCTCGGCCGTGTAGTCGTTCGACTGGACGCTGATTTCCCGGATGGCCTCAATGGAAGGCCGAACACCGATACCGCCGATGATGCGCTCGTTGTTATCCAGGCCGTCGATCGTTTCGTTGTTGAGGATTTCCGATTGGCCGTTCAGAGTAACAGCGGAGGTTTGCCGCCGATCGTCCGGCCGCGCGCCGCTCGTGAGACCGTTTCCAGGGCCCGGTCCGGCACCCGGCGTAATCTGCGCCAGATTGATGTAATTGCGGCCGCTCAGCGGGAGATCTTGCACCGCCTGCTCGGTCACCGTCGAGGCGACATCCGAAGAATCGGTCTGCAGTGCGGGAGTTTGGCCCGTTACCTGTACAGTCTGCGCTTCGGAGCCGACTTCCAGCTTCGCGTCCTCACGGGCGCGGTCGCCAACCGCCAGCGCGATGGACGGAACGGAGAACGTCTTGAAACCGTTCTCGACGACTGTGACGGAGTAGTTGCCCGGTCCAAGCTGCGTGAATGTGTAGTCGCCCGCCCCGGTGGTCTCAGCGGTCTGCGTCACCTTTGTATCCAGATTGGTGAGCGTCACTTTGGCATTTGGGATCGCCGCACCCGATGTATCCGTGACGGAGCCAAGAATGTCGGCTGTTGTGCTTTGTGCCGCTGCGTAAGGGGCAGCCGGGAGCAGCAAGCACCCGGTCATGATCGTTACCCCTGCCGCGAAGCGTATGCGCCGTTCTGCTGCCTCAGAAAAAATGCCAATTTTACGTGTGTTTGCCATCTGTATGTATTTCCCTCTTTGCAGGCGCAGCCTGCTGGGTCTGCTGCACCATCGCCTGTGCAACCTAGGCCTTTGCGCATGCCTGAAGCAAGGGCGCTACGGTAACTTTGTTGCGTAGCAAAGGTGGTCTAACCTCTATATCTTTTATAATGAGCAAGTTACACTGATCCTGGCATAACTCTAAAGTAACGTATCATACGTCACTTTCATGCCTTTGATTTGGGTGGACGCGCACCCGCCTGGCAGCGTATACAAGGGGTCGGATCGAGAGGAATTGCATTTGGCTGCTTCTACCGACGCACTCTGGCTGCCGGCGACAGAGGAAGAAAAGGAAGAGGTGCAGGAGCAGCTGCAGCGACTGCTGGCCAGTCCTTCGTTCCGCAACAGTCAGCGCTACCCGGCGCTGCTGCGCTATGTAGTTGAGCAGACGCTCGCAGGCGGTGCCGACCACCTGAAGGAACGAACGCTCGGCATCGCCGTGTTTCATCGCACGCCGGACTACGACACCAACGCCGACCCGGTGGTCCGCGTCTCGGCCGGCGAGGTGCGCAAACGCCTGGCCCAGTACTATCAGGAGCACCCCGGGGAGATGCGCATCGATCTGCCCTCCGGCTCCTACGTGCCACAATTCCGGCTGATGCCTCAGCCCGAGCTCCCGCCCACCGCTGCACCGGCTGTCATCGAGGAGAAACCAGCCAATTCAGCCGCGCCTGCGCCCGTCCCGACCTCCCGCGCAGGCTGGCGTCTGGGTCTATGGCTGGCACTCGGTGCTATAGCTGTGCTGCTCACAGCCACAATCTGCCTGCTGTTTTTTCACAAAGAGGAAACGCACAGCCTGACACGGCGCTTCTGGTCGCCCGTGACGCAGGCCGGCGGCGTGCCGCTGTTCGTGCTGGGCGATCACCTGGTGCCCCTGTCCGACCTCGGCCATGTGGCTCAGGCCTTCGCCTCGCCCATGGCCGATCAGACTGACAAGCCGCTGCAGACCATGCCGCCGCTCGCGATGATGCCGATCGGCGACGCGCTGGCTTTTGCCAGGGTTACGTCCATGCTGGGCGGCGAGGGCGTCCGGTTTGACGCGCAAAGCGAGGCGCGCACCAGCCTGGACGATCTGCGCTCGCGTTCCACGGTGCTCTTCGGCGCGTTCAACAACCAGTGGTCGCTGCACGCCGCGCGCGGCCTTCGCTTCCGTTTCGATCGGGAGTTCCGTCCCGACGGCAGCCAGATTGTTTCTATTGTGGATACCGGGTCAGCAACCGGGCAGCATTGGTCGATTGTCTGGTCGCAGCCGCTGCAAACCAAGACACACGATTATGCAATTGTTGCCCGCTTCTTCGACCCCGAAAATGAAAAGCAGGTCGTGCTGATCGCGGGCCTGGGGGAGAACGCGACAGTTGCGGCGGGCGAGTTCGTAACCAAAAACCGCTACCTGCAGCAGCTCGACAGCTACGCAGGGCGCGGCGGCTGGGCGCGCCGAAATCTGGAGGCGGTGATCGAAACACCGGTGGTCAACGGACTTTCCGGACCGCCGCACGTCGACGCGGCATACTTCTGGTAGGCGTCAGGCCCGGTCCAGTACCCTTCCGCGAGACCGGATGATCGCTGTATAGGTTTGTGCCGAGTCCTTTACGGTACGCGCAAGCAGCGTTGCTCAATCTATTCACACTCCCTTAGCTTGTATCTGGTGCCGACACCAATACTGGCATATAGAAGTTTAGTGCCAGTAAACATGAGCTCACTGGCACAAAGGACGATACTATGGAAGACGAACCGGGAACTGGAGCCAGCGGAAGAAAGCGATCCGGTGAAGCAAGAATGTCCAAATTGACACTGACGGAACGTCGGGAATTGGGAAAAAAAGCCGCTGCAAAGCGTTGGGCGGTCCGAAAAGGGGAAGGTTTATCGCCCTATGAACCCGAGGCATGGGGAGACCTGCCGATCATTGGACACGCCGTTCCCTGCGCCGTAATCGTTATAGAGGGAGCGCCAGTGCGTCTCGTTTCTGAACGCGATCTGGTGAAGTCGTTTGGTGGGAAGCGTGGCGGCTCGCACTGGTTGCGCGCCAAGGATAATCCTCAGTCGGCCAACTTGCCGCCAATCCTTTCAGCGAGCAATCTTCAACCGTTCATCTCTGGCGAGCTGCGAGAAGCACTGGCAACCCGCTATCCCTACAAGGTTCCCGGCACTGTCGGGTTTGTAGCTCACGGATTACGCGGCGAATTGTACCCAATGATTTGCGATGTATTTTTGAAGGCGAGAGACGCAAAGGGGCTGCTGGAAAGCCAGGCAGAATTAGCCGTTTCAGCCGATATTCTCATGCGCGCACTTGCCCATACAGGGATCATCGCGCTCATTGATGAGGCCACTGGGTATCAAACAAAGAGAGCGGTTGATGGACTCGCCCGCATACTGGAAGCGTTCATTGCAAAAGAACTCCAGCCCTATATCTCGACATTCCCAGCGGAATACTATGAACATCTCTTCAGGCTTCGTGGGCTCGATTACAAAGTAGATTCAGTTCAGCGCCCGCAGTATTTCGGCTACCTGACAAACGACATCGTTTACCGTCGCTTGGCTCCGGGTGTCCTGAGTGAATTAAAAAAGGTGATCGAAAGAAACAAGTCTGGACGGCCAACGCATAAGTATTTCCAACGTCTGACGGCCAACCTGGGATACCCGAAGCTAAGGGAACATCTCGGTGCTGCCGTAGCCGTTATGAAGCTCAGTTCGAACTATATCGACTTCGTAGAAAAAATGGACAGGATAGCGCCACGATATGGTCAGAATTGGCTACTCCCGTTCAAAGAGGACGCAACCGACAGCGGTGTCGGCTTATGAATTGACGCGCCATCGCGGCGCTGCTGCCTTTCTTGCAATCTGTTTACGCCTCAAAGGCTGGAGTCTGACCGCTCTCGCCTGTTCTCCCTTGGTGTCACCTAGTTTGTCGAAAGCTACCGCAGTCGGGTTCTTACCTGCGTTCAGTAGCTTTCGTCTATATGCTCGCCATGGCCTGATCCACTGTCGATTTCGCCAGCGTGCTTATGTCCATAAGCCAATTGCCCGAGTACTCCGGAAGACTTGCAAGCACCTCATACTTCAAACTGACCCACTACCCCGGGCTCCCTTCTAAAGCTCGGACTGCACGACCCGCGGACGCTGAGAGCCCGGGGGAACAAGCGCAACCGCTTGCTCAAGCGCGCGTGCGACACGCAACAGTTCATCGCGTCCGAGGTATGGGTGCAGCGGCAGGCTCAGCACGTGCTTCGAGGCATGCTCCGCGTGCGGCAATTGCGCCTCGGCGACGGTTGGAAGCTTCGCGAAAACCGGCTGCCGGTGCATGGGAACGGGGTAGTGCACGGCGGTCGGGATACCGGCTTCGCCCAGCGACTTCGCGATGGCGTCGCGGTTCTCGACCTCAATGGTGTATTGCGCGTAAGGGCTGGTGCGGCCAGAGCGCAGCATCGGCAGGCGCAGCAGCCTGCCGGCTTTCAGCAACGCGAGCAGCGCACCGTTGTACGCATTCGCGATCTCGCCGCGGGCGATCAGCTCCGCGTCGAAGACGTCCAGCTTGGCCAGCAGCACCGCAGCCTGGATGGTATCGAGCCGGCCGTTGATGCCGATTTCCGTATGCCGGTAGCGCGCCTCCTGCCCGTGATTGCGCAGACGGTGCATGCGCAGCGCGAGCGCGTCGTCATCGGTAAAGCAGGCGCCCCCGTCGCCGTAGCAGCCGAGCGGTTTCGACGGAAAAAAGCTGGTGCAGCCGATAGTGCTTAAGCCGCAGGAGTGGCGGCCCTTGTAGACCGCGCCAAAACTCTGCGCGGCGTCTTCAATGACGGGCAGGCCGTGCCGCGCGGCGATGGCGTTGATCTCGTCCATCTCCGCGGGCTGCCCGTAGAGGGAGACCGGCATGATCGCACGGGTCCTTGGCGTGACCGCGGCTTCGATGCGGGAGGGATCGATGTTGTACGTGTCCGGCTCGATGTCGACCAGGACCGGTACGGCACCGAGCAGCGCGATAACCTCGCCGGTTGCGAAGAACGTGAACGGCGAGGTGATAACCTCGTCCCCGGTGCCGACACCGATCGCCATGAGCGCGAGCAGCAGCGCATCGGTGCCGCTGGAGCAAGAGATGCAGTGCCGCACGCCGACGCGGGCGGCAAGACGGTCTTCCAACTCCTTGACTTCAGGGCCGAGGATGTATTGACCGTGATCGAGTACGGCATGGATGCGGGCATCGACGGAAGCCTTGAGCCTGCGGTATTGCGCCTGCAGGTCGATGTACGGGAGGGGTGCTGCCTTTGAATTGCTCACCGTGCTAGTTTCTCAGTTAGCGCCGCGGCGCGCTAGACTGGGCCGTTCCATCGCGCCAACTCCGGGTACGCCTGCAACCCTTTCAGCCTGCGGCGAAGCGCGAACCTGCTTACTGGGGCGCGGGAGCGGCTTCGGGCTCTTCGGCGGCATTCGCGGCGCGAAATGACCGGGGAAGATCAGACTCCTCAAAGGCAATCCCCTCTTCCACGAGGCGGCGAGCAGTCCGCGCCAGCAGCTCGCGCGCGGCATTGATCTTGTTCTCCGCTGTCTGACGATCGGCGCTGGAATCAAAGGTATCGTACTTGCGCAGGTGAGCCAGTTTACGGTCCAGCAAATCGATATCCTGGTGGACTGACCTCAAATAATACTTATCCTGTACTTTGACGGCTTTTTGCAATGGAGTCCTCCGGGTTCGATGGTGGGCGGGTAGGCGAACAATAAAACTACGGAGTGCGGACGGTTCAATCCAGCTGAACGATGCGAAGGGGCGGCCGCAAACACCGCCCGCTTCGCACAGGCTTATGCGACCTGAACGTTCTCTGCCTGCCAGCCCTTGGGCCCCTTGGTTACGTTGAAGGAGACGGTCTGACCTTCCTGCAGCGAACGGAAACCGTTCGTCTGGATGGCGCTGTGATGAACGAATACGTCCTCACCATTCGCGCGGCTTAAAAAACCAAATCCCTTTGCATCGTTGAACCACTTGACTGTTCCCTGTTCCATTTGTCTTCTTCCTTTATGCCTGATGTACCGCCGAACGCAATTTGGTATTGTTTGCGAGTAGGGCTACAACAAGCAAGAAGACCAGACCAGATTCCACGATCAACTTAAGTTTACACCTTGAAACAGGCGCGCGGGAAATCAACTGAATACACGGCGCGAACAGGGCTCCGGCTACCGCCCTACCCCAGGCGCTCCAGCATGTCTTCGGGCGTCATACGGATGCAGGTGAAGATGGGCGTGTCCTTGAGCGTGTACGGGCTGATTTCGGTCTCGCGCAGCTGCTGCACGAGATCGAGAAAATCTTCCGGGTAGTTGGTCTCGAAGGCGACCACGAACTCCTGGTCGTCGATGCCAAACGAGTAGGTTGTGTTCAGTTTGACCCTAGGATATTGGTGGCCGACGCGGATGTGCTCGTTCATCAGCCGCTGGCGCTCTTCCAGCGGCAGCAGGTACCAGGCGCGCGTCTTCCAGAAGGGATAGATGAAGATGTACTTCTGTCCGCCGGGCCGCAGGAAGCCGCGCGAGTCGGCCTGGCCTTCGTGCTCATGGTCGATCAGGTACTGCGACCGCTTGGTCATCGAGAGATAGCTGTAAGGCGTTTCGAGGTAGCCGCCCAGCGGGGTCGCGAGCAGTTCCGCGCGCATCTGGTTCAGGTCGTCGACCGAGTAGCAGATGGTCCACAAAACCATGTCGCAGTCGCCGCGCAGCCCTACCGTCGAGTAGGAGAGCGAGAGCATGCGCCCGGGCTGGTTCCAGCGCGCGAACACGTCGGCGAAGAGCCGCTTGTGCTCCGCGCGGTCGGCCGCCGGCAGCCGGCGCCACTCGGGCTGCACCTTGTAGAAGGTGAACCCGATGGTCTGGCGCTTCACCGGCTTGGCCCCAGATGATGCGGGCTGCCGCGCGGCTTCTTTCCCGGTCTCGGTACCCTCCAGAACTTCGGGTGTCGCAACTGCATCCGCCATGTGGTTTGTCCCTTCCTGCTCCTCTAGTTTATCGCAGGGGGCGTGGAGACCCAATCGCCAGACCTAAAGCAGTGAAAGCTGAACGCTGCTTTGGAGCAGCGCGATTTCGTCCACTGGCGGAAAAGCCGCCCCGAGATCGGTGCGAAACTCAGCCTGCTCCGACGGGTGGCTGTAGTAGTTGCCGATGATGCGCGGAACCCGGGCGAGCTTCTCTCCCAACGCGTTGCCGAGCAAACTCCACCAGGCCAGGTCGCCCGCTTTGCGCAGAAGGGTGCCGTCCTCCATACGATAGGGATAGCGCGGGACGCGCAGGTGGGCGTTCATGCGCCACATCACCGCGGGACCCAGGGTACCGCGATGGCCGGTGCCGCTGCCCAGGCGCGTCCGCGTGCCGGCTGCTGGAGGCCATGCCGGATCGAACGGCAGCGTCTCGGCAGCGCAGCTTGGTTCGACGGCATCGGTTTCGGCCTGGGTATAGCGAATATTCCAGTCCCCGCCGACCGCCGCTGCTTTCTCCCGCAGCATAGCCACTTCCAGCAAGCCGACGGCATCGGGCGCCAGCCGGTCGTCCAAGTTCAGGTTCATCACTAGAGGCGTTTCGACCATGGCAAGAGCCACATTCCACGCCTGGTACATGGTGAGCGGCTGCTTCACCGAGACGCTCTTGCCGAGCAGCCAGGTGGGCGGCTGGTCGCCTCCGTCAAAGACGTAGACCGCGTCGACCGGAGCGTGGAGCGCCTGCAGGTTTTCTTGGTGGCCGCGCAGAAGCTCCCAGCGGTTGGGGTCGCCGTGCCAGACCGAGCAGATGACCGTGGTACGGGGCAGCCGAGCCAGGTCGCGGCGCTTGAAGATCATGTCCTGCTCAAGTGTCGCGACAAAGTCATAGCCCTTTTGCGCCATCAGGTCAGGCAGTGCGGACTCGCCAAAGTTGTTTTCGATGGTGAGCACGGAGATCCGGTGCCGGTCAAAGTCGAGAGTATTGAGAATCGCAAGCTCGGAGCCTTCGGTGTCGATCGAACACAGATCGATGTGATCCAGACCGTGTTTGTCGAGCAGCGAGCCAAGCCGCGCGACCGGAACCTGGATCGCCTGCGCCGCGCTGGCGACATGGTTGAGGCGATGAATGTGGCGCTCGTCGAAGTGGCTGCTGAGTCCGCTCAGCATCTTCTGGTCGATACCGGCGTCGCAGTCGATAAACTCAGCATGCCCCTCGAAGTCGGCGAGCGCGACGTTCTCGCAGAGGGCCTTCCGGCGCTGGCGCAGCTTGGCGAACGCGCTCGGCAGCGGCTCGACGCAAAGCCCCGTCCAGTGCATCGTCTCCTCGAAAAAAAGCGAGTTCGAGAAGGTCTCGCCATCATAGGCGCCGATGTCAAGGAACACGCCATTGCGCTTGCCGCGAAAGAAGTTTTCAAGCAGATACTTGTCCTGGCCGACCTGCGAGTAAAAGCGCATGGCGAATCTCCGGCAGGCGCACCTGGGCGCCTGGCTGCTCAACGTAAAAAGGGAGCGTTGCAGCAGAGACTAGCACCGGATGGCGCGCAACCAGCTATTCCCGAAGTAACGTGCCGGGAATAAAGTACCCCAGCAGCGGGCTTTCAGTCGGCCAGGATCATGACCTCTGTCGATTTAATCAGCGCGGTGACTGAATCGCCCTGCTTCAGGCCCATCTCTTCGACGCTCTGCCGGGTAATCACGCTCTCTATCAGGTTCTCGCCAATGCGGATGCTGACCTTCGCGGTCACGGTACCGAGAACGATCTCTTCCACGGTCCCGCGCAGTTGATTGCGGGCCGATATCTTCTTGTTTACGCTTCTCGCTGTGCTCAATGGGTTCTCCTGGTACCGGGTAGGATGCAGGCCCGCACGCGTGTCCATTTGCCGGCGCGCCGCGCGCCGCGGTACCCTCTGAGCGTGAGCGCACTCCGCCCCCATCCGCGGCATTCCGCTAACCCCAGCGCGGCCCCGCGCTGTTGTCCCTGCCCGCTCTAGCACGCCCCCTTCACCATTCCACGCATTTTCGCAGCCGCTCTTTGCCGGAGCGGCAGGAGCTTGTTTGCCATGAGCCAGATTCTCGATGCAGTCCTTCGCGCCAACCAGCAGTACGCAGCCGGCTTCGGCTCCCTCGCCGAGCTCGCCATTCCGCCGGCGCGCCGCTTCGCCATTCTCACCTGCATGGACGCGCGGCTGGACCCGGCGAAGTTCGCGGGCCTGGCCGAGGGCGACGCGCACGTGATCCGCAACGCGGGCGGCCGCGCCACCGACGACGCCATCCGGTCGCTCGTCATCAGCTACAAGCTGCTGGGCACCAGCGAGTTTTTCGTCATCCATCACACCGAGTGCGGCATGCAGTTCTTTACCAGCGAGAAAATGCGCGAGCTGCTGGCGCAGAGCCTTGAAACAGCAGAGCTGACGCCGGACGGCTTCCGCGATGTAGGCGCGGGGCCAGGCTCACGCGCGGGCGAGTTTATCGAGTGGCACACCATTCGCGATCAGGCCCAGTCGGTCACCGACGACGTCACGCGCATTCGCGAGCACCCGCTGGTGCCGAAAACGATCCCGATCCACGGCTACATCTATGACGTGAAGAACGGCCGCCTGGAGGAGGTGCGGGAAGCGACGGCCGCCGGCAGAGTGTAGCCGGGCCTCAGCGGCTAGCCGAGAGCGAGTCGCCGCAACCCGCGCACGGTATACTGCCGCAGCATGTCAGAGAAGATCATTGCTGCTCTTGCCGGGTTCATCACCGCCGTCATTGGCGCCACCGGATACCTGGGCGTGGCGCTGCTGATGGGCATCGAGTCGGCCTGCGTGCCGCTGCCGTCGGAGATCATCATGCCCTTCGCGGGCTACCAGGTGTACCTGGGCCACCTCACGCTGTGGGGCGTGGCCACGGCGGGCGCGCTGGGCTGCAATGTGGGCTCGGCGCTCGCCTACTGGATCGGCGCTTACGGCGGCCGGCCGCTGGTGGAGCGGTTCGGCCGCTTTGTGCTGCTCAGCCGGCACGATCTGGATCGCACCACGCACTTCTTCGACAGGTACGGCGCCATCACGGTGCTGGTGGGCCGCCTGCTGCCGGTCGTGCGCACCTTTATCGCGCTGCCGGCGGGGATTGCCCGCATGCCCCAGCTCAAGTTTCATGCCTACACCTTCCTCGGCTCGTGGCCGTGGTGCTTCGTGCTGGCGTATGTCGGCATGAAGCTGGGCCAACACTGGGACACGGACCCGCGCTTCAAATCGATTTTTCATCGCTTCCACACCGGGGTTGAGGTGGTGATCCTGCTCGGCATCGTCTGGTTCGTGTGGTCGCATCTGCGCCGCGGCCGCGACGACCGCGACGCCGAGCCAGTGGTGTAACCGGGCTTACTGCTGCGCCTCGCCCGGCTTTCCCGCAGCCGCGGCATCGATCGTCGCGCGGGTCTTCGCCGCCTGGTCCAGCTCGCGGTAGATCTGCTCGTTGCGCATCAGCGCCTGTACGTAGTCGCGGGTCTGCTCGAACGGAATCGACTCTACCCACTCATCGATGCCCGAGTAGCCGCCCGCGGCTTTCCAGTCGTCCACGCGCGACTCTCCCGCGTTGTACGAAGCAAAGGCGTACTCCTGCTGGCCGCCGAACCGATCGAGCGTCTGCTTCAGATACGCGCAGCCCAGCTTGATGTTGATCTCCGGGTCGAGCAGCGCATTCACATCGAAATGGCTGCTCATCCCGGTTTTCAGCGCCATCTGGCGGCCGGTCGCGGGCTCGATCTGCATCAGCCCGTAGGCGTTCGCGTACGAAATTACGCGCGGGTTGAACTCTGATTCCTGCCGGATCAGCGACGCGACCATGTACGGATCGAGCCCGTTGGCCGCCGATTCGCGCTGAATCGTCGACCAGTAATCCTGCGGGAACAGGATGCGCCAGTAGTCGATCGGCAGCTCATCGATCGGCGCCGAGGTGTAGAACGGAATCGCCTTCTTGAGCGAGCGCATCGCGCGGTACGCCTCGCCGTAGCTTGCGTACAGCTTGGCCTCGGCCAGCGAACCCCACTCATCCGAGCCCTCGGCGGCGTGGATCTCCTGCGACAGGTAGTCGTTTAACCCGGCGTTGGCCAGCAGCCGCGCCTTGGCCAGGTGCGGGTCGTCCTGGGGCACATCCTCGGTCAGCGTCGGGATCTGCTCGGGCTCGATCGCGTCCAGCGCCGGAATCACCGCCGGCGTCACACCAGCACCGATCGTCCGCAGCCTTTCGCCTGCGATTGCCGCATAGTAATAGTGCTGGAACACGCGCGTTTCGGTCGCGAAGTATGCGGCCGCCGTTGCCGGGTCGTGCTGCTCGTCCAGGTACAGGCGCCCCCGCCAGTACAGCGCCGCCGGCACGTTCTTGCCGTTGGCAAAGCTCGTCAGCTGCTCGTCCATCCACTGCTCGGCCTGGGGAATGTTGCGCAGCCGGTAGCTGAGCCAGGCCGCCCGCCAGTGCGCGTTGTCCGCGTATTTCGACTGCGGAAACCGCCGCGACAGCTCGATATAGTACGGAATCGCCGTAGGATAGTCGCGCTTGAGCATGTACAGGTTGCCGCTTGAGAACAGCGCCTCGCCTAGCCACTGGCTGGTGGGGAAGCGGGTGCGCAGCTGGTTGACCAGGTCCTGCTGCGTGCCGGTGTCGCTCGCCGAGCGCGCCACCTCCATCAGCAGGTACAGCCGGTGCGCGCCATTGTCGTCGCTCGTGTCGGGAATCCCGGCGAGCGAGCCGGCCGAAAGCCGCTTGAGCTTCATGTCGCAGGTGGCTGCGGACAACAGCAGCCCGTCGCGCTTGCTTTGGCTCAGCGAAGTGTCCGCGGCCAGGGTGCGGAACTCGAGCGCCGCCTCGTTGAAGCGGCCTCCGTTGAACAAGGCATCCGCATGCTCGCGGCGGTCGTTCAGCGAGAGTTGGACCCACTGCCCTGTGCCCTCAAGCTGCCGCTGGGCGATGGCCGACTCCGGGCTCAACGCGTGCTCGGTGAGGATGCGGCGGTAGAGCGCCAGCGCGTCGGCCGGCTGCCCGCTTTGCGCCTGTGCCCTGGCCATGGCCAGCAGGTAGTCGGATTTCGCCGCCAGCGGCTCGGTGGCATGCGCGCGCAAAACGCTCAGCGCCTGCGCGGGCTGGTTCTGGGCCAGCAGCAGGTTGGCCTCCAGTACCGGCACCTGCGGGGTAAAAATGCTGTCCGGGTACTTCGCGGAAAACGTGCTCAGGATCGCATCCGCGGCCGGCAGCTGATTGCCCTGCAGGTTGGCCTGCGCGGCAAAGTAGTCGGCGTAGTCGTCGAGCGTGTTGCCCTGCGCATCGGCGCTGCGCAGCGCGCCCAGGGCTTCAGGGTAGCGGTGGTCCAGCAGGTACGCATGGCCCAGCGCCAGGTAAGCCGCGGCCGCCGCGGGCCCGGAGTGCGCGCGAGCGTATGCCTCGACTCCGCTGTAGGCCGCCGGGCTGCGATAGTTGCCCAGTTGCTGCGCCATTGGCCGCAGCTGCGCCGAGGCGACAAAAGCATGCTGCAGCTGCGCGGTCCTGGCCGTTTCGCGGGCGGTGAGCACCCGGCGCCGCCCGCGCCGCCTCACCACCACCACCCGGTGCGGCCGGCCGCGGGTCCTCAGCCGGCTGCCCCGAACCACGGCGACATGACCGTGCCTTGCCGAGGCCGCATGGACGGTCTGGCGGCTCGCCGCATGGCCGCGGCGGGCTGCTGCCTTGCGGGTATGCGTGCTGTGCGCGGGCTTGTGCTTCGCGGTCGACTGAACCGCCCGCGCGGACGGCACGAACAGCAGCACGCAGACGATCCAACTGGTCAATGACAGCAGCGCGGCTCGAAACGAAAACAGGCGGGTGCGGCTCACAGGATTCCTCTGGCTTTGAGAGTAAGCGAGCCGGGCCGCGGCGCAACCCTGAAAAGCTCACACCGACAGCACTGTCGTACCGCAAACAGCACGGGCCGCTTCGCCGTACCCGCTTTGCGCGAACGCGATAGCATAAGGATTGACGGAAGGCTCGCCGGCTGCGCTCAGGCGCCGCCCATTTTCAGGAAAGGCGCGAAAAGCTGAAACTAGAATCCATGCCTCCCATCCAATCCACCAGACAGGAACCAGACGGCGCCCCGGCAGGCATTGCAGCCGCTCCGCCGCCCATTGCGACACTCTCAACCGTAGGCGCCGCGGACGGAGCCGCACCTCCGGTCGAGGAGCACCCGGACGTTCGCCTGGTCAACCTCGCCAAAGGCGGCGATGTCCAGGCTTTCGAAACTTTGGTGAAGCAGTATGACCGGCAGGTTTTTCGCATCGCGCAGCACATCACGCAGAATCGCGAGGACGCGGAAGATGTGGTGCAGGATGCGTTCCTCAAGGCCTACGAGAAACTCAACCAGTTTCAGGGCAACTCCAAGTTCTACACCTGGCTGGTTCGCATTGCGGTGAATGAAAGCCTGATGCGCCTGCGCAAACGGCGCACCGGGCGCATGGTATCGATCGACGAAGATGTCGAGACCGAGGAAGGCTCCATGCCGCGCGAGCTCGCCGACTGGGGTCCGAGCCCGGAACAGCAGTACGGGCAGTCCGAGCTTTCCGAGATCCTGAAGAAAACCGTCAACGGCCTGCCGCCCGGTTTTCGAGTAGTGTTCGTACTGCGCGATGTGGAAGGATTGTCGACTGAGGAGACGGCGGAAACCCTCGGGCTGAGCGTTCCAGCGGTCAAGTCGCGCCTGCTGCGGGCCCGCCTGCAACTGCGGGAGCGGCTCAACCGCTACTTCGGCAACCGCAACACCGATGGAACCGGCAAGAAGAATGGGGATGGTGGCGCAAAGTGATCTGCTCTGAGTTTCTCGTGCACCTGGACGATCTACTGGACGGTACTTTGGAGAGAAGTGCCGACCCGACGCTGCGTACGGCTCTGGAAGCGCATCTCGGCACCTGCCAGCACTGCACGATCACGGTCACGACCACCCGTAAGACGATCGAGGTCTACCGCTCGAACGTGCTCTACGACCTGCCCGACGCGCTGCGCGACCGCCTCCAGGCTGCCATCCTCGCGAAGTGCAAAAAATGCTGAAGTTCCTCATTGCCGGGCTGCTTCTGTTTGTCATTCTGCGCATGGTGAGCCGCGGCGGAAACCGTTAGCCCGATTTACCCATGCCCAGGCATCTCATTCAGGTTTTCCCTGGGAAGAACTCGGTTGCCGTCGTGCTCTCGAACCTCGTACAGAAAACTTGTGTGAAACAGCGTTGAGGTCCCGTTCGAAAACAGAACGATTAAACCTTCCTGCAACCGGTCCACGTTCACGATAGTGAGTGCTTTCTGCTCTTGCGTCATCCTGGCTCCCTCATCCCCGTAGTTAGCAAGGGATAACAGAAGCGGCCTCACCGGTCTGTCTGCTGGCAGCCCTATCCAAACTAGCTCTGCCGTGCAGGCTTAGCTCCCATCATCCCGCTTGTGCAGCGTAGGCCGGTCGTCCCCCGGCTGCGAGGGACTTGCATTCGGGTCCTGCGTGCCCACGCGTCGCAGCGAAGGCTTGTTGCCATTCTTCTTGTCGTCCAGCTTGCGCTTGTTCTCGATCCGCGCCAGCCGCGCTTTCACGTCGTCAAACTCCGAAGTTGTCTCCAGGTACTGGTTGCGCGGCGGCAGCAGCGTCGCAATCTCCTGCTGTGTGCGCTCGATCCGGTCCGGAGTCGCCGGATGGGTCTCGAAAGCCTTTGAAATCAGCCCCGGCTTCTGCTTCTCCAGGTTCTCGACCTTCTCGAAAAAAGTCACCAGCGCCTGCGGATCGTAGCCCGCGCGGTACAGGTACTGCGTGCCGAGGAAGTCGGCCTGCGCCTCAAAATCGCGCGAGAACTGCAGGAACGTGAGCGGAATCCCGATATTCGCCGCCTCGTAAATGCCGTAGCCCAGGCCGCCGCCTACAAAAATGAGCGGCACCGTTCCGATCTGCGCGTAATTCATGCGGGTCTGCTCCCGCACCGCGTGGTGCGCCGCGACATGCGCGATCTCATGCGCCATCACGCCTGCCATCTCGGCCTCGGTATCGGCGTTCAGGATCAGCCCCGAGTTGACGAAGAAAAATCCACCCGGCAGCGCCATCGCGTTCACTTCGTCCGAGTCGATCACCTTGACGGTAAACGGCACCCGCGCATCCGAGTTCTTCACAATATTCTGAGCGATCCGGTTCACATACTCCGTCACCACCGGGTCGGTGATGAACTTGGTGCTCTTCTCGAGCTCGACCGAGTACTCCTTGCCCATGCCGATTTCGGTATTCGTCGAGTACCAGTTGCCCAGCCCGCGGCCGCCGATATTGCGCTCGCCCACCGCGTTCACATCGTTCTCGCTGCCCGGCTTCACGCCCTGCACCACGCCATTCGGACCCACCTTCGCATCGAGCGGCACTGGTTTTTCCGGTGCAGCCAGTGCGGCGGGCGCAGGCTTGGCGTTCTTGTCGCCGGGCTTCGGCTGCGGCACGGTCGGCGGCGTCGGCGCATTGGACGGAGGCGTGGTCTGGGGCACAGTCGACGGGGTGGGCTGCTGCGCCGGAACCTGCGCCCACAGGGTCGCGGAGGAGGCAAGCAGAACGCCGGCCAGGGTAACGAGACTTTTCCTCATGACGGGTACCTCACAAACGGGAGAACGCGCTCGCGAAAGATCCACGCTCCCAATCGTTAGTATGAACCTTCCCGGCGCGCGCGGCTTCGGGTTTTCACTTTCGTAAACACCGAAGGCTTGTTTTTCGACCGGAATGGGACGGCTTGGCGGTAATTCCGCACCATTCTCCCGCCGGGCGGCCCGCACAAGGTGGTTTTCTCCATCTACACTGGGTACGCATATGGACTTCATGGCAGAAGCACACCCCGGTACCACCGCCCAGGCAGACCCAACCCACCCCATCACCCTGGCCATCGACATCGGCGGCACCGGCCTGAAGATGATGGCGCTCGACAACGACGCCAAACCGGTGACCGAACGCAGGCGCTCGGAAACCCCGGTAAAACCCACCCCGGCGCGCGTGCTCGATGTGCTCGGGAAACTGCATGAGCAGATCCCCCCCTACGAGCGCGTTTCAGTCGGTTTTCCCGGCGTCATCAAGAACGGCCACACCCTGACCGCCGCCAACCTGCACCCGGACTGGATCGGCTTCGACCTGCAGGGGGAGCTCGAAAAACGCTGGGGCAAGCCGGTTCGCGTCGCCAACGACGCCGCCGTGCAGGGCTACGGCGCTATCGAGGGCAAAGGCGTGGAACTGGTCATTACCCTCGGCACCGGCATGGGCTCAGCCCTGTTCACGCGCGGGCGCCTCAGCCCCGGGCTCGAGCTCGGCCACCATCCCTTCCGCAAAGGCAAAACTTATGAGGACTACCTGGGCCGCGTGGGCCTGAAAGCGATCGGCCCGAAGAAATGGAACAAGCTGCTCGGCCGAGCTATCGACCAGACCGCCCATACCTTTAACTGGGACCACCTGTACATAGGTGGAGGCAATGCCAAGCTGGTCAGCTTCAAGCTGCCGGACCACGTCAGCCTGGTTTCAAACCAGGACGGGCTCCTGGGGGGCATCAAGCTGTGGGGCGACAACGACGACAAGCAACAGTAAGTGGGAATGCGGTCAAAAGTCCGGGAAATCAGAAGATAGAAACGCGGCCGCCATTCTGGTGATGCAAGCACTACGATAGTAGCGAATGAATGCAGTCATTCCCATCCGCGTCCTCGTCGCCGAAGACCAGGCCATGCTCCTCGGCGCCCTTGCCGCCCTGCTTGAGCTCGAGCCGGACATTACCGTTTGCGGCCGCGCCGCCAACGGCCGCGAAGCCCTCGACCTGATCCCCAAACTCCACCCCGATGTCGTGGTCACCGACGTCGAAATGCCGGAGCTGAGCGGCCTATCGCTCGCCGCCGAGCTGCGCGACCGCTACCCCGCGGTCCGCACCATTATCCTGACCACCTTCGCCCGGCCCGGCTACCTGCGCCGCGCGCTCGACGCCGGCGCCCGGGGCTACCTGCTCAAGGACCGCCCCTCGGCCGAGCTCGCCAATGCCGTGCGCCAGGTCCACGCCGGCCGCCGCATGTTCGACCCCGAGCTCGCCGCCGAAGCCTGGGCCGAGGCCGACCCGCTGAGCGAACGCGAGCGCCAGATTCTCCGCCTGGCCGGCGAAGGCCGCTCCTCGGCCGAAATTGCCGCCGCGTTCCGGCTCTCCGAAGGTACCGTTCGCAACTATCTCTCCGAGGCCTCAAGCAAGCTCGGCGCCGCCAATCGCGTCGAGGCCGCCCGCATCGCCCGCGCCAAAGGCTGGCTGTAAGGCGGCAACACCACGGTAACCCGCAAGAGCATTTTCGCAGGAGAACCCGGCTGGAGCAGTTCTCGTTCACCTGCAGCGGTCTCAGCAGTACTCAAGGTGGCTTTTACGTCAAGAAAAGCCACATCTCACCGCCCGCACGGTACACACCTAAACGAGAACCGCTCTAAGCTGACGGAGGTGGACCAGATTGAGGTCCACTGACACGAAAGGCCTGCGTCGCGAAACGCAGGCCCTGGTGTCGCAAGAAAGGGTCTCGTGCATGAGCAAAATGCCGAAACCTTCCGGGGCAAAGTTAACCCTTTGGCTCCGCGTGGCAACTTCCTTCTTAAAGCTCGCGGTTGAGATGATCAGTCTCATCCGCTCGCTCTACGAGTAAGCTGTCGATCGCAACCCCGGGGCGCAGCAACCCACTGCGCCTTCGGGCCCGGACATTATCATTCTCTGTCTGAGTGCAGCTCCGAGTCAAGCACGGAATCTCCCGGTTCACCCAGACGGTGCAGCGAATCCGGGCGACTATCAGGTCAGTCGTAGTACTCGAGGCCAAGGTGCGTAATCAAATCCTCACCCATAATGTGCCGCAGAGTGTTCTTGAGCTTCATCAGCTGAATGAAAAGGTCGTGCTCCGGGTACAGCCCCTCGGCGGTCTGCGGCGCCTTGAAGTAAAAGCTCAGCCACTCCTGAATGCCCTTCGCCGCCAGCTCCGGCGTGCGCTTGGCCAGGTCCATAAACAGCACCAGATCCAGCGCCAGCGGAGCCGCCAAAATCGAATCCCGGCATAGGAAATCGACCTTGATCTGCATCGGATACCCGAGCCAGCCGAAAATATCGATGTTATCCCAGCCCTCCTTATTATCGCCCCGCGGCGGATAATAGTTAATGCGGACTTTGTGGTACATATCCGAGTACAGCTCCGGGTATAACTCCGGCTGCAGGATGTACTCGAGCGCGCCCAGCTTCGATTCTTCCTTGGTCTTGAACGACTCCGGATCGTCCAGAACCTCGCCGTCCCGGTTGCCCAGGATGTTGGTCGAATACCAACCCGCCACCCCCAGCATGCGCGCCTTAAAAGCCGGAGCCAGCACCGTCTTGAGGAAGGTCTGGCCGGTCTTGAAGTCCTTACCGCAGATCGGCGTCTGTGTCTTTTTCGCGAGCTCGACCATACACGGCAGGTCGACCGTCAGGTTCGGCGCGCCGTTCGCGAACGGCACCCCTTCCATCAGCGCCGCGTAGGCATACAGCTGCGAGGGCGCGATCGCCGGGTCATCGTTGTTCAGGCCTTCTTCAAACGAGGCCAGCGTTGCGTGCACGGCGGTCGGCTCGATGAAAATCTCCGTCGACCCGCACCAGATCACGACCACGCGATCCACCGTCGCCGAGAACGCCTGGATGTCCGACCGCAGCTGCTGGGCAAGGTCGCACTTCGATCGGCCAGTTTTGACATGCGTGCCGCTCAGGCGCTTCACGTAGTGCTGGTCGAACGCGGCCGGCATCGGCTTGATCGCTTCCAGAAACGGCTTGATCGTCTCCAGGTGAGACTTCTCCAGCACATTGGCCGTGCTGGCGGCCTGGTACATGTTTTCGTCGTAGATATCCCAGCCGGTAAAGACGATGTCGTCGAGCGAGGCGAGGGGCGCGAAATCGCGAATCAGCGGCGAGTGCTCATCGGTGCGCTTGCCCAGACGGATGTGGCCCATCTGCGTGAGCGAGCCGATCGGCTTCGACAGTCCATTCCGGACCGCCTCGACGCCCGCGATCAGCGTCGTCGCGACCGCGCCCATGCCGACTGTCATGACACCAAGCTTGCCCGTAGGCGGCTTGGGCCTGTTTGTTGCGGTGCTGCTTGCTTCCATTGCTTGTGTTTCCGTCCTCTCCCACAAAAATCACCGCCCGCGCCTCGCCTGTTGGGCGCGCGCCGGGCTTCATCACCAAACAGGTTAGTGTCTCCTCTCCGGCGCCGCTTTGGCAAATGCAGCCGCACGCAGCGCTTGCTTGCGATCCGGCGTGTCCAGAAGCAAGCAGGCACACAGACGATGCGAATCGGCTACCATCGAGGGCATGCACGCTTCCCTTTCCGCTCGCAAGGCAGCGTCTCGCAGCGCCAGGACGAAGAAAGCCGCCGGCGAGCGCACAGCCGATGCGCCCACCGCTCCCCGACAGAAGATCGACCCGCCCAGCCCGAAACCGCGCCGCGATCTAGCCCCGGCTCGCATTGCCGATCTGCTCCAGCGGCTCGCCCTGGCGCAGCCTGAAGCGGAGTGCGCCCTCGTCCATCGCAGCCCGTGGGAGCTGCTGGTGGCGACCATCCTCTCGGCGCAGTGCACCGACAAGCGCGTCAACCTGGTCACGCCCGAGCTGTTCCGCGCCTTTCCCACGCCGGCGGCCATGGCCCAGGCCTCGCTGCCGGAGCTTGAGGAACTGGTGCGCACCACTGGCTTTTTCCGCAACAAGGCGAAGTCGATCCAGGGCGCGGCGCAGGCCATCGCCGGGCAGTTTGGCGGCGAGGTTCCCCGTACCCTGGCCGAGCTGGTCACCGTGCCCGGCGCCGCCCGCAAGACCGCCAACGTGGTGCTCGGCGTGGCCTACGGGCTGGCTGAGGGAGTGGTGGTCGACACCCACGTACAGCGGCTCTCCCGCCGGCTGGGGCTGACGAAACATGACGAGCCGCGCAAGATCGAGCAGGACCTGATGCGGGTGATTCCACGGGAGCGCTGGATCGCCTTCTCGCATGAACTTATCCTGCACGGGCGCGCCATTTGCGTCGCACGAAAACCCCGCTGCGCCGAGTGTCCGCTGGAAACGACCTGCTGGGCGCCCGACAAGACCTGGCGCAGCCACTAGGGTTCAGCCGCCCAGTGAGCTACGCCGCCGAACGGGCGTTCTTCGCGGAATCTTCAGCGAGCATCGGGAGAACGAACGCGCCCAGCCCATGCAGAAGCGACGGCAGTTCGGCGGCCTGCGGCAGTTCCCGCAGCAGCGCATCCACCGCGCCGCGCCACCGGGCACGGGCGCACGCCAGCACATGCTCGCGGACCGACGGCGCCTGCAGGGTTCGCAGCGCATAGGGCGCGGCGCCCTTCAGCAGCGCGCTCGCAAGCGTATCCGGCAGCAGCGGCAGACCGTCCAGCACCGGCAGCGTACACAGGCGGGCCGCCAGGTCGCGGGCCACATCCTTGCCAGCGCTCGCGCGGTCCCCGTACAGGTCGAGCGTGTCGTCGAGATACTGAAAAGCGACTCCGAGATCGGACCCGCAGCGCCGCACGCGCTCGGCCTTGGGTGCATCGCCGGCCAGCAGCAGCGGCGCGCTGACCGCCAGCCCGAACAGCTCGCCGGTCTTGGCCTCGGCCACCGCCAGCACGTGCATGCGCATGCCGGTCAGGGTGCGCGACCGGCAGCCTGCCGTCTCGCGAGCTTCGCCTGCCATCATGCGCTGCGCACAGGTGGTGAGCGCCTCGCCATAGTCCGGGTGCAGCCGGAACGCCGCGCGCACAGCCTCGGCCAGCATCCAGTCAGAGGCAAGCGTCGCCACCTGCGGACCGAAAACGCGGTGCACCGCTGGGCGGCCGCGGCGAATGTGGCCGCCATCGAAAATGTCATCCTGCACTAGAGTGGCGGCGTGCAGCAGCTCCAAGCAGGCGGCCGCGCGCAGCAGCGTCGGCGCGGCTGGCCCGGCACCCTCGCCGATTGCGGTAAGCAGCAAACCACGGGCACGCTTGCCGCCGCGCAGGGAGTATTGCACGGCCGCAAGCAGCGGCTCGCCGGCGCGCGCGGAGAGCAAGCGAAGCTCTGCATCGATGGCAGCATGCACGGCGCCCTGATTAGCGTCCTCGATCAACTCGCGATTCACCAGGCTCAATGGCTGCTCCGTGACGTGCTCCCGAAACTGCTTCCGTGCACGCCTGCAAGTGTCAACGGCAATGCGCGCCGCTGCTTCCCGTTCCGTGCGCGGCGTAGTTCGTTCAGAGCCATATGCGGTACGGTCAGCGCGCTCAGCACAATGAAGATCTCTGCGCGGTACGATGCAGCCTGGTGCCTGCCGACAACAAAAATCGCAGCGAGCAATGCGAGCGAAAGCAGCCACGGCACAAACCCGGCCCGCAGGTTTCGGCTTAGGCCTACCCGAAGCGAGGGTTCATCCGCCAGGTTCGGAGCGCTGGTGGCAACCAGGTGTTCCGGCGTATGCCAGCAGCAGAAGTAGACCGCGAAGGCAATCAGCGGGTCGCAGAGGATGAACAACGCAGCCTGCAGGGCCGTGACCGCGAACAGCTCGCCGCGCTCGGCCCGGCCGTGCCCGAAGGCGCCCAGAACGATGGCCAGCAGAGCAGCGGCAAGCACCGGCCAGCACGCCGCGGAAATCGCATGGGTCAGCAGAGCAGCCTGCGCGCTTGCCTCGCCCGGCAGCGCGTGGGTTGGTGCGAGCATACTCGCGAAGATGGGCATGACCGCCGCACTGTGCCAGCGGCAGGCCGCCACGATAGGCACCGCGCCCAGCGCGAGCGCGGCCGCCGCGGAAACGGGCGAGAGCGTCGCCTGCTCGGGCTCGGTCCCGAAGTGCCATGCCGAGTAGGCGAGAAAACAAACCAGCGAGGCAAGCGGGAACACCCACCAGCTCAGTAGCGTCAGCCCGGCGAGGCTGGCGTAGCCCACAAGAAAGATCGGCAGCCAGCGACGGCCCAGCGGTGCGGCGAGCAGCTGCCCAGCCTGCACGTGGTCATACGCGCCATGCCACATCGCGATGCCGATGGCGGCCAGCACCACCGCGAGAACAGCGGGCCCGCGCAGCAGCTGCAGTGCCGAGGCCGCGCAACACGCAGCGGCAATGGCGGCGAAGAAGAGAAATCGCTCGCGCAGCAGCACGGTGCGGGCGGACTGCCCCGGCAGCACGGCCGCGGCGGCGCTCACTGGGCCAACCCCGCGGCCGCGGCGCGCGTGGCTGCCACGCCAAATGGCCCGACCGCGGCCCGCAGCATGGGCAGCTTGGGCAGCGCAAGCGCGACGCGCAGCATTTCGCCCGGCTCGCTCGCCTCGCTCAGAAAGCGAACCAGCGCATCGGGACTGGACCGGGAGAACAGGCGCAGAAACAGCTCAGGAACGGATGCCGGCGCGCGCTCGACCGCACGCAGGAAGACGGCATCCATCGCGCTGTAGAGCCGCGGCTCCGCGCTCGCGGGCACGGGCTGGCCCGCGCGCAAAGCCTGCGCAATGGCCCGGCTGTGGCGCTGGATGCGCAAAAACCCGTAGCCGGAGGATGGCTTGAGACGGCCCCCGGCGATGCCGATGGGGTGCGTGTTCGGCGGCGCGGCGGCGGCCCTGGCCGGCTGCATGGGCAGCGATCCATGCTCCGTGTAGAGAACCTCCCAGTCGCGCACATGCTCCGCAAGCCACGCGTTCAGGTCGTCTTCGTAGGCCGGTTCCGGCAGTCCGGGGTCGTCGAGATACGTCATCTCGACGAGCGCTTCGGTGGTCGAGAAAGGCAGCAGGTAAAGAAAGCGCGTGCGTCCTGGCGCATCCGAAGGGAGAAATCGCATCAGCTCGACCGTCTCCGGATCGAAGCAGGGCTCGGCGGCGCGCACATGCAACCCGGTAAAGCGCTGCAGCAGGGTGGGCGCGCCTTGAAACCCAGTCGGCCGGCTGTCGAAAACCTGCTTGGCCAGCACACGCCCGGCGCTGGTTTCCAGAGCGGTCAGGCCGCCCGGCAGCCGGTTGACCGCATGCACCGCAACTCCCTGATGGAGCTCCTGCTCCGGCTCGCGTTCGATGCGGTCGAGCGCCAGCCTGTAAAAATCATCGCCGGCGATGTGACAGTAGCGGTAGCGGCGGCTGCGCTGGAGCGCCTGGCCGCGTTCATCGCCGACGCGCCAGCTGTTCCAGGAGTGGGAGATGGCGGAGGTAAACGGGTGCTCCTCGGTATTCCAGAAGCACCAGGTGCGGTCGCGAGCGTAGTCGAGGCGAGGCTCCATCAGCAGCACGCGGCCGGGCACACGCGCAATCGCGAGCGCGGCGGCAAGGCTCAGCCCCGCGCAGCCGGCGCCCACAATCGCGATCTCCACATCGGGGCTCATGGCTTGCCCTGTGTCGGCGCATTGTAGGCACCGGCACTCATGGCGACGGCCTCCGCAGTTCTCGCCTTGCGCTTGCCATAGGCAAACGAGCGGGTGAACGAGCGGAGCAGAAGAGAGGCCTTGCGCTGCCGCGAGACAAAAACGCGCCGGCGCCACGATGCGGGGATATCGCGGCCGACATTGACGCCGATCTCGCGGTAGCAGGCGGCAGCGGCCAGAATGCTGACCCGCGCGCGCCACGGCAGGTAGTGCATACCGCTGTCCGCGCTCGCGTAAAAGCTCTCCGCCAGCGCGAGCAGGCGGCGGGTGGCGGTAACCAGCGGTTCTGCGTCGCCATCGCCGATCGCGGTCTGCACATCGGCTGGCGCGACCCACTCGGCCGGTAAATAGATGCGGTCGCGGCCCAGGTCCTCCCGCACATCGCGCGCGATATTGGTCAGCTGCATCGCCAGCCCCAAGTGCGAAGCCGCCTGCGCCCCTGCCGGCGGCGCGCCCAGGATGCGGCACATCATCAGCCCCACCGTACCCGCCACCCCGAACGCATACTGCAGCAGCTCCGCCTCAGTCTGCATGCGGCGCGGGCCGGCATCGGCCGCCAGCGAGCGTGTCAGCGTCACGGCAATCTTGCTGATACCGGGAAAGTGCGCTTCCAGGTTCACCGGCCAGCCCAGCTCCTCAGCCTCCTCGCTGAGCGGATCGCTTTCAAGCACGCGGACCACACTCCGCAAAAGCTCCGGGTTCCCGGCTTCATCCGCGATGTCGTCCACGCCGCGGCAAAAGGCGTACAGCTCAGCCGCCTGCTCGCGCGCCTGCGCAGCCAGCAGCAGCGAGGCCAGGTGGAACGTTCGCCCCGACCGCGCGAGCACCGCCTTTGCCGCGCCCGCGCTCATGCCACACCCTGCTCTTGCGATTCGTGCTCCTGAGCGTCCCGGGCGCCCTCGCGCATCTCGTCGAAATAGTGCTCCAGCACCTTAGCCGAACACAGCACCCCCGGCAGCCCCGCACCTGGATGCGTGCCCGCGCCCACCAGGTACAGCCCGCGCACATCCTCGGACCGGTTGTGAAAGCGAAACCATGCCGACTGCAGCAGCGTGGGCTGGATCGAGAAACCGGTGCCGTGCTCCGTACGCAGCTGGTCGCGAAAGTGCTCAGGCGTGACGTGGAACTGCACCTCGATGTGCTCGCGAAGCTCGTGGCAGAGCGTGTCTTCGAGCAGGTCGATTACATGCGCGGCAAGCTTCGGTCCGGCCACGCTCCAATCGAGGGCGCGATCCCGGTGCAGGACCTCAAGATTCGGCACCGGCACCAGCGCATACAGGCTCTCGCAGCCGGGCGGTGCGAGCGAGGGATCGGTACGCGTGGGCGCATGCAGATACAAACTAATATCTTCGGCGAGTAACTTGTGCTCGAAGATCTCTTCCAGCAGCTCGCGGTAGCGGCGGCCCAGCAGGATGGTATGGTGCGCTAACTCGGGGAACTGCTTGCGGACCCCGAGATACAGCACGAAAAGTCCCATGGAAAACTTCTGCCGGCGAATACGCGCATCTGTCCACTTGCGGCGGTGCCCCGGCGCGAGCAAGCGACGATACACCGCGGGTGCATCGGCGTTGGCGATGACGCAGTCCGCCCCCACCCGCTCGCCGCTGTCGAGCTCCACGCCGACCGCACATGGCTTTTCCCCTCTGCGGCCCGTGCTTTCCACCAGAATCTGCCGCACCCCCAAGCCCAGATGCAGTCGAACGCCTACATCCTTCATCAGCCGAACCATCCCGGCAACCAGCGCCGCGGTGCCGCCCATCGCGAAGCTAACTCCGTCCTTGCGCTCCAAGTGCTGAATCAGCGAGTAAATCGATGTGGTGTGGAATGGATTGCCGCCCACCAGCAGCGGTTGAAATGAGAAGACGCGGCGCAGTGCCTCGTCGCGAATGTACCGGCTGACGAAGCTGTAGACGGAACGATCGCTGCGCAGCGCGATCATCCGGGGCAGCACCGCGAGCATCCTGCCGGCGGAATCAAAAGGCACCGCCCCAAGCTGCTCGAAGCCTACTTTGTAGATCTGCTCGACCTTCTTCAGCAGCTGCTTGTAACCGGTAACATCGTCTGGAGAAAACGCGCGCACTCGCTCGACTAACTCCGCGTCTGTGCCGCCGTAATCGAAGCTGCGGCCGTCGGCGAAGCGGATGCGGTACCAGGGAATGAGCGATCGAAACTCGACGCAGTTATCGCGGCGTCTGCCGAACAGCGCCCATAGTTCGTCGAAGAGAAAGGGCGCAGTAATCACAGTCGGTCCCGCGTCGAAGGTATAGCCGTCCCGGTGATACACGCCGGCGCGCCCTCCGGCCTGGGATTGGTTGTCGTACACATCGACCGCGAAACCGGCAGCCCGCAAACGCAGAGCCGCCGCCATTCCGCCGAAACCTGCGCCAATCACCACAGCTTGTGCCATGCAGGCAGAGCCTCTCCCACCCGTCATGCGAACCGGCAGGCCCAGCGTGCGCGTCGGGCCTGTTCGCGGTTACCGGGTTGTTGCGCCTACTGCCGCGTAGTCTGTAGTTCCCAACGATGCGGACTTCTTTGCGAGAGAGACCGCCCAAAGGCCGTAAAGCACCTTGGCTGAAAGGTCAAGAATTGTGAACAGAGCCGCGTCGATGTCGGCACTCCACAGTCGCAGGCCTTCCTGCCCGATAATAAAAACGATCGGGTAGGCCAGCCACAACAGCGAAAGCACGCTGGCTTTCTTCACGAAGTCGGCGCCGTTCGGCCCTTCGGCGGTCAGCTTCTTGAAAGGTCCGAAGATAAGGCCGTAGATCGCGATGAAGGAAATGCAGCTCGTAATATAGAAGCTCCATTTCACGGTCATATTATCGGTAAGTCCGGCGACAAAGCCGGTGAGAATCATATAGACGTCAGCGCCAAGCAATCCCCAGATCAGTGCCGGCCGCTTGATGTTCGTCCCGTGCAGGCCGGAGGAGACCAGGCTCCACAGCAGCAGCGGTGTGGTAAACGTCCAGTCGATATAGCGGCCAAAGTAAAAAACCCGCCCTGAGCTGGTATGCATCGCACCTGCTCCCAGCGCCATCATCAGGTACAAGGTAAACGCGATAAGCGGTACGTAGAAATGCGATACCAGATCGCCTTCCTCGCGCACGCTGCGGTTGCTCGCCATGGGGAAATACAACAGCACCGAGCCGATTAACATGCCCACTACGCCGATCCAAAGCCAGTTTTCTACATTCATCGTCCACACTTCCAGGGGAAATTCACCGCCATACGCTTTGTGGGATGCGGCAATACGTTCGTGGAGAACAAGTTATGTGCGGATTGTCAAATAACGCATCGCGGCTACTGCTTTTGGCCGGAGAGGGGGCTGGGCGGCGCGGGCCGGATGTGGACCGGCGGCTGAGGAATGTCGGCAATCATGCGGGGCTGGGGCTCCGGCGGATTTGTCACCGGCCGCGGCACAATCTTCACTCTGTCGTGCTGCGTGCTCACGAGCTTGCCGCTCCGGGAGACATGCTCGTCCCAGACCGTGTAATCGTACGGATTGCCTTCGAAGCGGTCGGTGAATACGACCTTGTGCTCGCCATTGAGCAGCAGGCGCAATAGAGGGGGCGGCGCGGTAATGATGTCTTCGCTGAGGAACGGCTCGTTGGGGATATGCACGATGCTCCCCTGCATCTCCGCGACGCAGGCCGAGACAGGAATCCAACCCTTAACCGGCTGCATGTTCGCGAAGAGCGTGGCTGGCGGCAGCGCCTGCTTCACCATGGCGCGGTCAGGCTTCTTGCTCAGCAAAACCTCGGCCGCCGCGTCGCCCCGCGCCTGGTTCCGCTTCGGCGCCTGGTTGCGCGCGACCGAATTCACGCGCACCGGCTCGCCCTCCGCACGCGGCACCACCGCGACAAACGCCGACCTGCGCCCATCTTCCCCGTGCCGCACAAAGTGCAGCAGGATGGATCCCTCGCCGCCTTCCGCCGGGGGCACCCCGACCACCGCCTCCGCATCCGGCTGCATCGCCGGGCAAACCGCCTGCTGTTCCACCCAGCCAGACTGCTTCAGGTCGAAGCCGCGCTTGGCCGCTGCTTGCGCCAGTTCGCTCCGCCGCGAGGCCAGGATGGCGCTGTCGGCTGCAGCGATGTTGTCCACGGTGCGATAGGGCAGCGAAAAATACACCATGCGCGGGTTGCCGGGCACGCTCCGCGACTCCATACCGGGCGGCGTCGTGGGCACAATGTCGTGCCCCAGATCGATGTCCGGACTGGCGCCAAGCCCCAGGTCCATCGGCGGCAGCGAGGAGTCTAGCGAGCTGTCGAGGCTGGTGTGCGGCTTGGAATCCAGCCGGACGTCTGGCTGCTGCACCTGCTTGGGCGCTTTACTGGCCGGCGCGACCTGCGCGCTGCCGGTCCCGGGCTCATGCTGCTGCGCATGCGAGACACATACGGCGAATCCTGCGATCGGCAGGCACACGGCGGCGAGCAGGCGCAAAACTCTCATGCGCCACTCTACCATCGCAGCTCCTGAAAAAAGGGGCGGCCGGTGTGGCCGCCCCTCTCCATTCGCCCCGAAACGGGACGCGATTATAACTTGCGGCTACTTGCGTCGAGTCGTGTGCGTGGTGCGGCGGGCCGGTGCCGCGGCCTTAGGCGCTCCATCCTTCAGGATGATCATCGCCGGATTCTGCGTGTAGGAGTCGAACGTACCCACATAGGTCACGTCCGCGCCCGCCGTCGGCACCGTCTTCAAAGGCTCTTTCATGTTGATCGTGAAGTCGGCCTTGTTCGACTGCTGCGCATCCTGCGAGACCGACATCTGCACCGAGTCCGCGGTCGCGGAAACCACCTTGCCCGGGATCGCGAAGGTCTGTCCCTTCAGCACATCCCACACCTTGTTCGCGTCGTCCGGCGAACCGTTGGCGAGCACGAATTCCTTGTCGGTCAGCGCCAGGGTCTTCAGATCGGGCGTGCTGGTAACCGCCTGGTGGGCCAGGTCGGCGGGCGAGGGCGGCGGCGGCGCGGCCACCGGCTTGTAGTCCGCCGGAGGCATCAGGTTGGCCTGCGCCAGCGTTTTGATCTGGTCGAAGCCGTCCATGCCGCCGTGGTATTTGTTGTACCAGTACTCGGCCGTTTTCTCGATCTGGTCCTTCGACGCCGCCGGCGCGAACTGCGCGGCGCGCGTCAGGTACCAGATGGCGTTCACCAGGTCCTTCGGATCCTCCTGCAGGTAGGCCTGGCCCAGATAATACGTATCCAGCAGGCCAGGTCCGGTCTGGGTCTGCGCCGGGTCGGTGTAGGCCTTCAGCTCCGCCTGGTATGCGTCGACCGAACCCTTGTAATCCTTCTTGGCGGTGTCGTCGGAAGCGATCGCACCCTCGAAGATCGGCGTCGCCACTCCCTTCAGCTTCTGGTAGTCCGCATCGCTCATGTTGGCGGGCTTGGTCGCGGTCAACCCCTTCTGCGCCAGCGCTGCCGCGTCGTCCAGCTTGGTCTGGTCGCCCTGGGCTTGCTGCTTTTCGACGTACACGATGTAGGTCAGCGCGCGCAGATTCGTCGGGTCCACCTGCAGCAGGCGCTTGGCCGCGTCCATCGTCTTGGGCGTATCGTTGGCCTGCGTGTAGGCGCCCACCAGCTGCTCCAGCATCTCCTGCTTCACAACCGAGTTGGGGTACTGGGTGAGGAACGCCTCAATCGCCTGCGCCTTGGCTGCCGGCGAACTCTGGCCGACCGCGTTGGTGTACGCGTTGTACTCGGCCGGATCCTTGATCGTGATCTGGCCGCCTTGGGCGTTTGTACCGGCGCTTTGGCCGGCAGCGGGCGCGGCCTGACCGGCGGCCGGCGGCTGTGCAGCGGGGGCAGGGCTTGTCTGGGCTTGCGCGGCAGGCAGTGCGGCAAGTGTGCTGGTGGCGAACGCCAGCAGCGAGGCAACAACGACCTTCTTCATGCAACGCTCCTCTTGAAATCCGGGAATGCTCTTCAGAATGCAGTATCCGCTCAGCTTTCGTTCGTGCGACAAAGAACAAACCCAGCCGGAACCGTTCTTCCCTCTTATAACTCACAACCCACTCGCTTAGAAACAGCAAGCCTGCGGGAGGCTGCCTGGCGGCGTTTCCAGGCGGCCTCCGAACCGCGTCAAAACCGGTCTCATACGCTCATCCGCGCGGAATGCATCTTCTTCTGTATGGCACAGGCAACGGCACTGGCAGGGCAGGTAGCGGTAGTCACGGGGGCAGCGCGCGGCATTGGCGAGGCCATTGGCAGACGGCTGGCGCGGATGGGCGCGCACGTGCTCCTCGTGGCGCGGGACCAGGCGCGGCTGGCCGCGGTCCAGGCAGCGATCGAGGCCGAGGGCGGCTCGGCCGCTGCCTCGCCGCTCGACCTGCGCAGCCCGGAGGCGGTGGATCGTTTTGCGACAGAGCTGCGCGACCGCTGGCATCGCTGCGATGTGCTGGTGAACAACGCCGGGATGGCGCGCATCGGCAAGCCCCTGCACCAGATGACGCCCGAAGAGTGGAACGAAACCCTGGAAACCAACCTGCGCGGGCCGTTCCTCATGATCCGCGCCGCGGCGCCGCTGATGGTCGAGCAGAAGAGCGGCCACATCGTCAATATCTCCTCGCTGGCCGGGCGCAATCCCCTGCCCAATGGCGCGGCCTACTCCGCGTCGAAGTGGGGCCTCAACGGCCTGACCTACTCGGTCGCCGAGGAGCTGCGGCCGCATGGAGTCAGGGTCTCCGTCATCGCGCCCGGCTCGGTCAATACCGGCTTCGGCGGCGTCTCCGACGATCCGGAACGCTCCGCGCGCAAGATTCAGCCGGGTGATGTGGCGGACGTCGTCGAGATGCTGGTTCGGCAGGAAAAGCAGAGCTTCGTCAGCGAAGTGCTGCTGCGCCCGACCAGCAAGAGCTGAGGAGTCAGGAAGATGGGGCAGGAGTCAGGAGTCAGGTCAAAAGGAGCAGGCCAGTGCCGTCACGATTTGAGGAGCCGCGGCCTACGATCTTTTTGTCACCTGTGGCTTGTTCCCTGTCACCTACAGCTTGCGTCAGACGCGTGACTCGTGACTCCTGACTCCTGCTCTTACGCCGCGCGCTCGGACCGGCGCACGGCGGGGACCAGCAAACCTTCCTCGCGGCTCTGGCGCAGCACCCGGGCCGCGAATACCTCCTCGGCAATGATCGCCGTCACCGGCGCCAGAAACGGCAGCAGCTCGCCAAACACGCGCGTCTCCGTCACGATGGCCCACAGCAGCATAAAGCCATACCAGACGGGCAGCACCAGCAGCCATGCCCGCAGCTGCGCGTCCCTTACCTGCTTCCAGTAGAGCAGCAGCAGCGGCCACAGGAAGCCGAACGCGCTGGCCAGCTGCGGCCAGTAGCGCAGGCGCGTGGCCAGGTACAGATTGAACTGCAGCCGGGGAAAGTACTCCGACGGGTTTGCGCCGAACATGGAGTAGACGATCTGGTGCCACGCGAACCAGTAGACGCACAGCGGCAGCACAATCACGAGCACGCGCCGGCTCACCAGCTCGCGCCAGCGTATGCGCCCTTCCGGGCCCAGCGACTGCGAAATCGCCCAGAACGGCAGCAGCAGCAGGGTCGTCTCGCGGTTGAGCGTGGCCACAGCAAACAGCACCACGAACCACACCACCGGCTTGCGGAAGTAGATCAGGTAAAAGCCCAGCGCGAACGCCGCCAGGCTGGGCATGTCGTACACGTAGCGGAAGTTCTGCACCGTGTGGACGATGTACATCAGCACGCACAGCCCCAGAAAGATGGGGTAGACAAGCGGCCGCAGCAGGTTGCGGCGCGTGGCCGCGTCATACAGCCGCAGCGCCACCCATCCGCTGAACAACACGCAGACGATGCCGATGTAGAACTCCAGCACCTCGCCGGCGGTCACCCCGCGGGGGAAGAAGTAGTGGTTGCGCGACAGCCGCCACGCGTAATCGACGCTCCAGGAAGCATGGTCGACCGCCCGGTAGAGCGGCGTCAGCAGCAGCCGGGTCTGGAACGGCAGGCGCTCCGAGCCGGCCTCCCACTGCTGCAGATTCACCCACGGCCACTCCAGGTAGATGTAGGCGCCGACGAACTGCACCGTCGCGAGCACGTAGAGCAGCAGCACGCCTGCGCGCCGCAGCAGAGGCCACGGCAGAAGCTGGCGCCAGCGGACACGGTCTTCAGGCTCCGGCTGGCGCAACACGTTCGCCTTTTGCAGTGGGCGCTGCTGAAGTAGGGGCATTTCGGTAGGATGCGCGGAGGCCGCGAAACCAGGGCAGGAGTTTCGTTCCGGCTTATCCACACTTTCAGCAGCCTGAAAGCCCAAATTTACAAGAGTTACGCGGCGAACCGACCTGCGTGGGCCCGGTTCCCTTGCCCGGCCGCAAGCGAGCGCATAGTCTTTGGGGTATCCACCCCTGCAAAGGAGCGCCCAGCCGCCTTGCTGAAGCTCAAGAAAATCCAGATCCTCGGCTTCAAATCCTTCTGCGACAAGACGGAAGTGGCCCTGCCCGGCAACGGCATTGCTGTCGTCGTCGGGCCGAATGGCTGCGGCAAATCGAACATCCTGGACGGCGTGACCTGGGTTCTGGGTGAGCAGAGCGCGAAGAGCCTGCGCGGCGGAAAGATGGAAGACGTCATTTTTGCCGGCACCCGCGACCGCCGCTCGCTGGGCATGGCCGAGGTCTCGATCACACTGATCGACCCGGAGGCCTACGGTAGCGGGCCGCTTGCCGCGGAGTCGCGTGACGCGGAGCTAGCCGCGAGCACCGGCGAGGACGACTGGGACGAGGCTAAGCTGCGCGCCGCCAAAACCGAGGAAGTCGAGCAAATTATCGCCCAGTCGCAGCCGGGCCAGGTGATCCCGGAGGAAGAAGATTCCAGCGATGCGGATGGTCCGAATGGCCTGGCGGAAGGTCCCGCCGCCGGCCATCAGGGTCTGGACGACAACGAAGTCGTCCTCAAAATCCGCCGGCGCAAGTTCCAGAAAACCGTGCAGCACGGCGAAATCGTGGTCACGCGGCGGCTGTTCCGCACCGGCGACAGCGAGTACCTGCTCAACGGCAAGCTGTGCCGGCTCGCCGATATCCGCGACATCTTCATGGGCACCGGCCTGGGCCCCGAGTCCTACGCGATCATCGGCCAGGAACGTATCGGGCAGCTGCTGAGCTCGAAGCCGCACGACCGCCGCGCCATCATCGAGGAAGCCGCCGGCATCACCCGCTTCAAGACAAAAAAGCGCCTCGCTGAGCTGCGCCTGGAGCAGGCCAGGCAGAACCTGGCCCGCATCGACGACATCTTTGAAGAGGTCGCGCGGCAGATGGTCACGCTCCGGCGCCAGGCGGCCAAGGCCGAGCGCTACGGCCTGCTGCGCGATGAGCTGCTTGGACGCCTGCGCGTGGTGCTCGCTAGCAGGCTGGCCCAGATGGACGAGGACGCCGCCGCGCACGCACGCCAGATCGCGGAGCTGACCACGCGGATCGACGCGCAGGCCGGCGAGATCGATACCCTGCAGGCCGAAGTCACCGAGGGACAGCAGCGCGGCTACACGCTCGACGCCGAGGCCAGGGAGCAGGGCCGCGTAGCCAGCGAGAGCGCGGTGGAGCTGGAGCGCGCGCGCAACCGACAGGCTAGCAACGGCGAGCGCATCGCCGAGCTCGAAGCCCGCACCGCCGCCGGTACAGCCGAGCTGGGCCACGCGCGCGCGCAGCTTGCCGGGCTCAAGGGCGAGCGCGAGCAGCAGCAGGTGTTTCTGCAGACGGCGGCAGGTGAAGCGGAGAGCTTCCGCGCCCGCGCCGCGCAGCGCCAGGGCGATGCCCGCGAGGCTTCCGCCGCTGTCGGCCAGGCGGAGGGCCGCGTGGAAGCCGCCCGGCGCGAGGCGACGCAGCTGCTCCAGCAGCTCGGCAACTTGCGGCGCGAGCAGGCGCAGGCCGAGGAGTCGCTGGCCTCGGTCGACCGCGACGCGAGCCGCCTGGCCGGGGAGCTCGACGCGGCCCGGCGCGATCTCGACTCGCTCGGCGTCGAGCGCGGGCAGGTTTCCCTGCGCTTCGAGTCGGCCGCCGAGACCCTGAAGCGACTGGAAGGGGAGCTTGCCGCACTGCGCGCTGAGTTAAGCGCCAAACGCACTGCGGAACAGGACGCGCGGCGCGCCGGGGACCAGTTGCGGAGCGAGCGGGCCACGCTCACAGGCCGCCGCAACTCGCTCGAATCACTGCTCAAGGAACACAGCTACTCGACCGATACAGTCAAGAAACTGTTCCGCGCGAACACCCTGGCCGGCGGCCTGAAACCCGTGGGCACCCTCGCCGACTTTGTCGAGGTTGGCGAGCAGTACGAGTCGGTTGTCGACGAGTTCCTGCGCGATGAGCTCAACTACATCGTGGTGAAAAGCTGGGACGCGGCCGACGAGGGCATGCGGCTGCTGAAGGGCGGTCCCAATGGCGGCTCCGCGAGCGGCGTCGAGGGCCGCGCGACCTTCCTCGTCCACCCGGACGACTCGCAGGCCAAGTTCTCCTTCGTCGCCGACGCGAACGCTGGTCTCGAACCCCGCCACGGCCTCACCGGCCTCAAGAACTGCATCCGGGTTCTGGATGGCTTTGGCACATCGCTCGAAGTGATCCTGCCCAAGCTGCGCGACGGCTACGTAACCGAGGACGCGGAGACCGCGCGCACGCTCGCGCTTGAAAACCCCGACGCCTTTTTCCTCGCGCCCACCGGCGAGTGTTTCCACAATGTGACGGTGACTGGCGGCAAGCCGCGCGCCGAAGGCCCCCTGGCGCTGAAGCGCGAACTGCGCGACGCGCAGACGAAGCTGGCCGCGGTGGAAGAACAGCTGGCCGCGGCTGAAATGCAGGCAGCAACGCTGGCCCGCTCGCTCGCCGAGCTGACCCGCCAGATCGACAGCCGGACCGAGCAGCGCCGCGATGCCGAACGCGAGAGCGCGCACGAGAGCGCCGCGCTGCGCCAGATGGACGGCGAGCGGCAGCGGCTGGAGCGGCGCCTGCAGGAGGCCGCGCTGCAGGGCGACCGCGCGAAGTCGCAGCGCGACGAGAAAGCCGCGCTCATCGCCCGCAAGGCTGAGGATGCCGCGCGGCTGGAGCGGACGCAGGCAGCGGTCGATGCCAGGCAGGAGGAACTGCAGGGCGCGGTCGCCGCCGCGCGCACCGCGCGCGATGAAGCCCAGGCCGCCGCCGCCCAGCTTTCGGCCGAGCTGGCGGGCCTCGAAGAACGCCGCCGCGGGGCCGAGGCCGGCTTCCAGCGCATCGACCGCATGTTTGCCGAAAGCGAGCGCCGCGCGGCCCAACTGGACCAGCAGCTGGCCAGCGCCGCGGCGGAGCGCGGCCAGCGGGAATCGGAGAACCAGGCGCTCGCGAGCCGCGAAGGCGAGCTGCGCGCTACCCGCGAAGCCGCCGAGGCGCAGGTGCACGCGCTGGGGGAAGAAGCGCGCGCACTGCGCACCCGTCTGGCCGAAGCGGAGTCGCGGCTAAAGCGTTTGCGCATGGAAGCGGAGCAGGCGCGCGAGCAGCGGGCCGCCCTGTCGACCGCCGCGGCGCGCCTGGCGGCGGAGCTGGCGCACCTGGCCGAAGCCTGCGTGCAGGACCTTGGCGTCGAAGCCGACGCCCTGCGATCGACAGTGGCGGAGGGCGAGCTCGAGCGGCTGGAGCCGGAAACCCTTGGCAGCGAGGAGGAAGCCTGCCGCGAGATGAAGCGCCGCCTGGAGGCGATGGGCCCGGTCAACATGATGGCGCTCGAAGAGTTCAAGGAAACTGAAACGCGGCACTCGTTTCTTGAAACACAGCGCAAGGACCTGCTCGATTCGATCGAGAACACCCGCTCCACTATTCGCGAGCTCGACGGCATCTCCCGCACCAAGTTCGATGAAGCCTTCGTGCGCATCAACGAGAACTTCAGCCAGGTGTTCGCGCGGTTGTTCGGCGGCGGCCAGGCGTCCATGCGCTTGACAGACGAGGAAAACTCGAACGACTCCGGCATCGACATCGTCGCGCAGCCCCCGGGCAAAAAGCTGCAGAATGTCTTCCTGCTCTCGGGCGGCGAGAAGGCGCTGACCGCGCTCTCGCTGCTGATGGGCATTTTCATGTACCAGCCAGCGCCGTTCTGCGTGCTCGACGAAGTGGACGCCCCGCTCGACGAAACCAACGTGGGCCGTCTGGCGGAGATGCTGCGCTCGATGGCCGCCGATACGCAGTTCGTCATGGTGACCCACTCGAAGCGCATGATGACCGCCGCCGACATGATCTACGGCGTCACCATGCAGGAGCCAGGCGTTTCGAAGGTGGTGAGCGTGCGCATGAACGCGAGCGAACCGGCCGCGCGCCCGCGCGAGCAGCGGGCGCTGGCAACGGCTTAGCCGATGGCCTGAACGAGTCTATTCGCCCGGGATTACAGCCGGGGCAGGCGGGGGCGCGCTCGGCCGCGCGAAACGGTCCTGCCACTTGTCCTTCAGGCTGAGGATTGGCCCCTCGAAGTAGCGGCGCGACAAGTAGGCCAGCGCCGTTGACACCGCGATGCAGGCGAAAACCCCGGCGGCGGTGACAAAGAAGTTGTTGAACGCTTCCGGCCGAACATGCTGGTGGATAAACCCGCCCAGCTTCTCGTAAACCAGCACGTTGATCAGGTACAGACCGTAGCTGATGTAACCGTAGAACGGCAGCAATCCCCGGGCATCGGTACGGCCTGTGCGTACCAATCGGGAATGATCCCGCTTGAGACCGACGAGGAGCAGTCCGCAGGCGCCCCAGGTAAACGGCAGATCGGCCAGCGCATCGAGCGTGGAGGTAAAGTGAAACGCGCTGAGCCAGATGGTCGCCGCGCCGAGCAGAGCGCCGAGCCCGAGAAGCATGCCGCCGATGCGGCGCACATTGCCGAGATGAATGCGGCGCGTGCGGACCAGCAGCGAGAGCAGCGCGCCATACGCGAGAAAATCGAGCACGAACGGCGTCTTGTAGTGGATGTCGATGCGGCTGCTCACGTGCGCGGCAATGAGTCGCAGCAGCGGCTCGGCGGCCACGACGATCAGCAGAATGATAAACAAAGTGCGCTCCCGCAGGCGGCGCACGCAGGTCGGCCACAGCAGGTAGAAGTGCTCCTCGACCGCGAGCGACCAGAGCGGGCCATACTCGGCGCCCGGCGCACCGAAAAGCCGGGAAAAATTGGCCAGGAACAGAACCGCCGCTGCCACAAACGCGAAGTCGACCACATGCCACAGCTTGAGGATGGCAAGCACCAGCAGGTACACCGGCAGAATGCGCAGCACGCGGCGAATGTAGAAGTTCTGATAAAAATCCGTGCGCGCGCGCGCCTTCATCAGCAGGCCGGTGATGAGAAAGCCGGAAAGCACGAAAAATACATTCACGCCAAAGCGGCCGCAGCCCACGGTCGCCTGCGCGAGCGGCCCCCAGAAACCGCCCAGCTCGGCGATCCAAGGATAGCCGCCGAAACCGTGAAACAGGATGACCATCATCACGGCCACGCCGCGGATCGAATCGAGCGACGGCATGTGCCGCAGGATGAGGGAAGGCTGCGCGGGTTCCGCGGCGGCGCTGGCTGCCGGCAGGGCTTCACTCAAGGTCGGCAGCGATGCAGGCATAGTCCATTATGGCCCGGATCGAGGGAGGCTCCAAGGGAAACGCTGCGTCCAGCCGCCCGACGGTAACTGCTTTCCGGCCGCCCGCGAAAGGGAGAGCCCGGCCCCGAGGCTGGGATCTCCCAAACTAGGCGCCCTTATGCGTCCGCGTGTTCCAGCACTTCCTCGCGCACTTCTTCGTCCACCCGCTCTTCGTTGATGTTCTTCGGCAGAGCGATCGCGAGCACATCCTCGATGCGGCTGGCATAGTGAATGGTGACCCCTTCGGTCTGCGCGGGCAGCAGGTCTTCCTCGACATTCTGCCGCACGTCCGCCGGCAGAATGACGTGCTGCACCCCGGCACGTTTGGCCGCGAGAAACTTCTCCTTGATGCCGCCCACTGGCAGCACATTGCCCGAAAGCGTGATCTCGCCGGTCATCGCAACCAGCGGGTGCACGGGCCGGTCGAGCAGCAGCGAAACCAGGGCGGTCGCCATGGTTACGCCCGCTGAAGGACCGTCCTTGGGGATCGCGCCCGCGGGCACGTGGATGTGCAGGTCGATCTCTTTGGTGAAGTCCTCCGAAAGCCCGAGCGAAACGGCGTTCGAGCGGACCCAGGTCAACGCGGCCTGCATCGACTCCTGCATGACCTGGCCGATCTGCCCAGTCATGGTAAAGCCGCCCTTGCCCTTCATCCGGTTGGCCTCGATGAACAGCACATCGCCGCCCGCCGGGGTCCAGGCCAGGCCGACCGCCACACCGGGGCGCGAGGTGCGCTCGGCCAGCTCCGTGTCGACCCGCACCTTAATGCCGCCCAGGAACTCCTGCACCGTCTCGCGGGTTACGACCAGCTTGTCCGTGCCGCCCTCCGCGATCCGGCGCGCCTGTTTGCGGCACACGGTACCCACCAGCTGCTCCAGCCGGCGCACCCCAGCCTCGCGGGTGTAGTGGCGCACGATGTAGCCGATCGTATCCTCCGGAATCTCGATCTGCTCCGGCGTCAGCCCGTTTTCCTTCACCTGCCGCGGCACGATGTAGCGCGCCGCGATGTGGCGCTTCTCTTCCTCCGAGTAGCCCGAGAGCTCGATGATCTCCATCCGGTCGCGCAGCGGCTCGGGGATAGTGTCGAGCTGATTCGCGGTGCAGATGAACAGTACCTTCGAGAGGTCGAACGGCTGGTCGAGATAGTTGTCGCGGAACGTCGCGTTCTGCTCCGGGTCCAGGGTTTCGAGCAGCGCCGACGAGGGATCCCCACGGAAATCGCGGCCCAGCTTGTCGATCTCGTCGAGCAGCAGCACTGGGTCGTTTGTCCCGGCGCGGCGGATGTTCTGGATGATCTGCCCCGGCAGCGCGCCGATGTAGGTGCGGCGATGGCCGCGGATTTCCGCCTCGTCATGCATGCCGCCGAGCGAAAGCCGCTGGAACTTGCGGCCTAGCGAGCGCGCGATCGAGCGGCCCAGCGAGGTCTTGCCCACGCCCGGAGGCCCGACGAAGCACAGGATCGGTCCCTTCATGTCCGGCTTCAGCCGGCGCACGGACAGGTAGTCCAGAATGCGGTCCTTCACCTTGCGCAGTTCGTAGTGGTCCTCGTCGAGCACCTGCTTGGCGGCGGCAATATCGATGGTGCCGCCAGTACTCTTCGCCCAGGGCAGGATCGCCAGCCACTCAATATAGTTGCGCGTCAGCGAGTAGTCGGCCGCCATCGGCGACATGCGCGCCAGGCGGTTCAGCTCCTTCAGAGCCTCCTTCTTGGTCTCCTCCGGCATGCCGGCGGCTTCGATCTTCTCGCGCAGCTCGTCGATGTCGCGCTGGCCCTCGTCGCCCTCGCCCAGCTCCTTCTGGATGGCTTTCATCTGCTCGCGCAGATAGTAGTCGCGCTGCGAGTTCTGGACCTGGTCCTGCACCTCGGACTGGATCTTGTTGCGCAGCGACTGGACCTCGACCTCCTTGGCCAGGTACCGGTTCACCCGCTCCAGCCGCTTCTGCACATCGGCGGTTTCGAGCAGCTCCTGCTTGTCGGAGGTGGAGAGAAACGGCAGCGACGAGGCGACAAAGTCCGCCAGGCGCGCGCCGTCCTCGATCTGCGCCGCGATCGTCTGGAGCTCATCGGAGAGCGTCGGCGAGGCAGCTACGATCTGCTGGAAGTCCGAGACGATGTTGCGCTGCAGAGCCTCGAGTTCCGGGCTTGCCGCTGCCGCCTGCTCCGCCACACTCGCCACCGAGGCGGTCATGAACGGCTCAATCTGTTCAAAATCGTCCAGCTTGACCCGCTCCACGCCTTCGGTAAAGACAAAGAGGCTCTGGTTCGGCATTTTGACGACCTTATGGATGGTCGCGATGGTGCCATAAGTATGCAGGTCGGCGGGCTGGGGGGAATCGACGCGCGAGTCGCGCTGCGCGACCACGACAATGGTCTTCTCCTCACCCAGGGACTGGATGAGCTGGATGGAGCCTTCGCGGCCGACAGTCAGGGGTAAAACGGCATGCGGAAAGAGCACGGTATCCCGCAGTGGAAGCACCGGAAGGGTTCTCTTGCCGCTGCGCTCAACCCGTTCGCCCCGCTGGGCTGGACCGCTCGGGCGGATGATACTGAGAAAGTCATTTGACATGAGTGTACCTTTATCAACCTTCCGCTATTTGACGCCGCAGATTCCGGAAAGATGCAGAACGAAGTACTAGCAGGCCCCTCTCTGCTTTGAGGAGAACCTGCTAGGAGAAGAGATGGTGTGCTGGAAGCCTTTGTTCTGCTGGCCCTCTCATGTTTCTTTTGTATCGGCCAATGCGGCTGAAGCTCTAGTGAAAACCAATTCTTTCCACACCAAGGTACTGCCGGAGTGAAACTCCGGCGCTCTTAACGCGGAACGGCGACCGCGGCTACATACCGACCCAGCTCCTTGACGAAGGAGCAATGCGCCGCCAGCTGGGCGAGGGCGCCCTCGGCTTCTTCCTGCCGATCCAGCTGGTAGTCGGCGTAAAAGACGTACTCCCAGGGCGAGCCGGGCACCGGACGCGACTCCAGCCGGGAGAGGTTCAGCCCGTGGCGCGCGAAGATCTCCAGCGCGCCTACCAGCGACCCGGGCAGATTGGCCACGGCAAAGGCCAGGGAGACCTTGTTTGCGGCAGCCGGGCCGGCTGCGCGCGGGCCGGAATCCGGCCCCAGCAGCAGGAAGCGCGTGTAATTCTCCGCGTGGTCCTCAATGCCGGCCAGCAGCACCTCGCCGCCATGCTCGCGCGCCGCCTGCCCGCTCGCGATCGCGGCCACAGGGCCGCCGGCCGTGACTGCGTAGGCCGCCGCTCCGGCCGTATCGTAATACGGCATGGCGCGCAGACCGGGGTGGGCGGCGAAGAAGCCGCGGCACTGCGCCAGCGCGACCGGGTGCGAGTACACCTCGCGCACCCGGGCCAGCGGCACACCCGGCGCCGCGATCAGATTGTGGCGAATGCGCAGCAGCAGCTCCCTCTCGATGCGCACCGGGTTGGCGAGCAGCAGGTCGTAGTGCTCCAGCACGGAGCCGGCCAGCGAGTTCTCGATGGGGATCACGGCGGCCTCCGCCCGGCCCTCGACCAACCGCTCGAAGACCTCGGCGGACAAGGCACAGAACTGCACCTCCACAGCCGAGCCGCCGGCAAGCTGGAGCGCCGCCTCGTGGCTGAACGAGCCTCTTTCCCCCTGGATGGCTACGCGCATGCTTGCCCCTTTCCCCTCTGTCCCGATTCCGGGCAGCCTCGGCGCACGAAAACCTTCACCGCACGCAACCGAAGATGACCGCTCTGCAACTTACTGTTTCGAGATCATAAATAGCTGTCCCGAGGTGATTCGTATGCTGTGGACCATTTTCGTCATTCTGCTCGTTCTTTGGCTGGTCGGCCTGGTCAGTTTCCATGCCGTCGGCGCCTACATCCACATCCTGCTTGTGCTCGCGATCATTGTCCTGGTCTTCCAGCTCATCAGCGGACGCCGCTCGGCGCTCTAAGTCCTGTAGGGCGGCGTCATCCGCCGTGCCGCCGCCCCAGAAACACCGCCGCCGCCATCGTCACGAAAAAGACGATCGATACGATCCCGTTCAGCGTGAAGAATGCCGCGTTCATGCGGGAGAAGTCGCGCGGCGAAATAATGGAATGCTCATAGCCGAGCAGCGCCGCCACCAGCCCCACCCCTACCCAGCCCGCCGCGCCCAGCGCGAACAGGTGCACCAGCCAGAGCAGCAGCCCCAGCATGACGAGGTGCATGGCGCGCGCGATCCAGAAAGCGCCGGCGAGCCCAAGCGTCGCCGGCACCGAGCGCAGCCCGCAGGCGCGGTCGTGCTCCGCGTCCTGGCAGCTGTAAAACACGTCGAAGCCCGCGACCCAGAACAGCACCGCGCCGCTCAGCACCAGGATGCGCGGGTCGAGGGTGCCGCGCACCGCGATCCACGCCGCAGACGGCGCGATGCCCAGCGCCAGGCCCAGAAACAGATGCGACCAGCGCGTGAACCGCTTGGTGTAGGAGTAGAGCAGCACCACCGCCAGCGCGAAGGGCGACAGCAGCAGCGTAAGCCGGTTGAGCTGCGACGCCGCCAGCACGAACAGCAGCGCCGAGACGATGGTAAAGCCCCCGACAAAGCCCCGCGTGAGCGTGCCGGCAGGGATGGCGCGCATGGCCGTGCGCGGGTTGGCCGCATCGAGCGAGGCATCGGCCCAGCGGTTGAACGCCATCGCCGCCGAGCGCGCCGAGACCATGCACACCACAATCCAGACCAGCTGCATGGGCCGCGGCCAGCCGTTCGCAGCCAGCACCGCCGCGGTCAGCGCGAACGGCAGCGCGAAGATCGAGTGCTCCCACTTGATCATTTCAAGCGTGTGACCGATGGAACGAATCGACCGAGGCAGTGGCATGCCTTCTAGTTTATCGCCGCCCAGGCCGCAGACCCCGCAGCGCCCGCTTCCGCCACCCGCCGGCGCAAGCCTCGCAAGACAGGCCCACCTGCTACCCTAAAGCCCGCGAGTATGCGCCGCCGGGAATCCAACCTGATCTTCGTCTCGATCGCCGCCTACCGCGATCCGCAACTGGAGCCGACCGTGGCCGACTGCCTTCACAAGGCTGCCCACCCGGAACGGCTGCGCTTCGGCATCTGCTGGCAGCACGCTCCAGGGAACGCACCCCTGAGCTTTCGCGGCGATCCCCGCTTCCGCGTGCACGAGGTGGACTGGCGCGAGAGCCAGGGCGCCTGCTGGGCCCGGGCCGAGATCATGAAGCTGTGGCAGGACGAGGGCTGGTTTCTCCAGGTCGACTCGCACTGCCGCTTCTCGAGCGGCTGGGACACGACGCTGCTGCGGGCGGCGGAGCAAACCGGCAGCGACAAGCCGGTACTCAGTACCTATGCCACCCCGTTTACCCCGGGGCCGAACGAAATCCTGGCCGGCGGCCCATTGCAAATGGCCTTCCAAGCCTTCACGTCCGACGGCATTCCGCAGCTCAAACCGGCCGATCTGCGCCAGACGGAGCGCCCGGTCCGCGCCCGCTTCCTTTCCGCCGGTTTCCTCTTCGCTCCCGGTTACTTTGTACGCGAAGTCCCCTACGATCCGGAGCTCTACTTCATGGGCGAGGAGGCGGCGATGACGGTGCGCGCGTTCACCCACGGGTACGACCTGTTCCACCCGGCGGAAACGGTGGTGTGGCACGACTATCTCCGCGCTAACGCCAGCAAGCACTGGGGCGACCACTCCGAGGCAAACCGCGTCGCCCGCCCCTGGGGCGAGCTCGACAGGAGCAGCAAACGCAAAGTCGAGCGCCTGCTGCTGGGCGAGCCGGTCGAACCTTTCGGGCTGGGCACGGCGCGGACGCTGGATGAGTACGAAGCCTACGCCGGCCTCTCATTCCGACTGCGCAAGGCGCAGCAATACACGGTGCGCGCGCAGGAGCCGCCGAACCCGGCCATCCCCGCCGGCTGGGCCGAAAATATCCATCCCTGGATTGCAAGAATCGTGATTGAGCGCGCCCAACTCCCGCCCGGCTCACTCGACGATCCCGAGCTCTGGTATCTGGGGATCGAAGACGGGCAGGGCTATGAAATCTGCCGAAGGGATTTCACTCCCGACGAACTGGCGCCGCTGCAGCAAGGCAGCGAGGAACGGATCGCGCTCATCTGCGAGTTTCCCTCGGAGAGCATGCCGGCGCGCTGGACGGTGTGGCCGGTGAGCCGGTCCCGTGGGTGGCTCAACAAGCTCCAGGGCCGATTGCGCCCCGAGGATTTCGCCATTCTCAGCGAAGAGGACGACGACGAGCCAGAGGAGGGCGAATGAGTCGCCGTCTCTGGTGGAAAAACTACTTGCCCTTCTCGCCCCCATTGGCGACCTGCAGGTCATTGGTGACCTTGAAGACGCCGGGCACCGTGTTGGCGCGGATGCCCGCGGCATCCTTGTCGGACTGGTTGTCGACCACGCCATAGAGCGTGAGATTGCCGTTCGCGACCGAAATGCGGATCGGCTTGCCCGGATCGATCGCATATTTATTCAGCGAAGGGAACCCGTAGATAGTGCGGAACGCCTGGATGCGGATGCGGTCGTCCATGGGCGAAGTTGGGTCCACCTGGATGTCGTTGATCACATCGCGCACGCCCTTGGTGTTGCTCGCGACCGCGACCGCCGAATCGGCGTCGACCGGCCCATAGGCGTGGCCGCCCAGCGTAACGACCCCGTTCCGCACGCCAACCGCAATGGCATTGAAAGCAGTCGTGCCGTAGCCGACCCGGTCGTACTGGATCGCCCTCACCAGCTTCTGCTGCAGCTGCGCGTCGGGAACGGTGGGGCCTGCGACCTGGATCTCGTTATCGACCGAGCCAATGCCCTTCACCCGCCGTGCGCGCTTGCCGGCCTCTTCCTTGTTGTCGAATACATCGACGGAGCCGCGCAAGACGGCCACGTTGCCCTGCACAGTGCCCTGCACACCGCTCAACTGCTTCTTGCTGAGCGCCTTGGTCAGCGCCGCCTGCAATGCCGGGTTGTCGCCCTGCGCAGCCTTCAGCGCGGGCACCGCCGCGCTGAGAACCAGTGCCAGTAACCCTGCCGTGATGGTCCGTTTGCTATGCATCGTTCCGCTCCTTGCCATCGTGCTCGCGAAAGCCGTCCCAATTCTGCTCCGCAATGGTCACATAAGCAAGCGAAGAGATGCCTAGAGCAGTTCTCGTTCACCTTTAGCGACCCCGGCAGAACTCAAGGTGGCTTTTCCGTCAAGAAAAGCCACATCTCACCGCTCTCCCGGTACACACCTAAACGAGAACTGCTCTAGAGCCTGTTATTAAGCTTGTTCCTTTAGAAACAAAGGCATAGGAATTGCGGAGAGTTGGTCTGACGATATTGGGATGGGCAATCGTGGTCAACTCGGGTATCCGAGCGATGTGACGGATGAGGAGTGGGCGTTTGTGGCGCCCTATCTGGTCTTGTGCCGGGAGGACGCTGCGCAGCGGGAGTACTCGCTGCGCGCGGTATTCAACGGGGTGCGGTACGTGGTCAAGACGGGCAATCAGTGGCGCATGCTGCCCAATGACCTGCCTCCGTGGCCGGTGGTGTACCAGCAGATGCGGCGCTGGATGGACGCGGGCTGCTTTGAGGCCATGGTCGAGGATCTGCGCTTGCTGCTGCGCGAGTTTGCCGGGCGCAATGCTCAGCCGACGGCCATGATTCTGGACAGCCGCACGCTGCAATCGACGCCGGAGTCGGGCGCGCGCGCCGGCTATGACGGGGCCAAGCGGCGCAAAGGCTCGAAGGTGCATGCGGCGGTCGATACGCTGGGCCACCTGCTGGCACTGCACGTGACCGCGGCCGACGAGCAGGACCGCGCCCAGGTCGGCGAGTTGGCCCGGGCGGTGCAGGAGGTGACCGGGGACCATGTGGAGCTGGCTTTCGTCGATCAGGGCTACACCGGCGAGGCTGCAATGGAGGCGGCGGCCGCGCATGGAGTAAGGCTGGAAGTGGTCAAACATACCGAGGCCAAGCGCGGGTTCGTGCTGCTGCCGCGCCGCTGGGTGGTCGAGCGCAGCTTCGCCTGGGCGGTGCGCTTCCGCCGCCTCGCGCGCGATTATGAACGGCTCGCCCACACGCTCGGAGGACTCCACTACCTTGCCTTCGCCATACTCATGCTTGCCAAACTGACCCGGATTCCCGGCTGAAGTTAATAACAGGCTCTAGCGGTACCGCCGATGCAGCTTGAGCTCCAGGCTGAACACGCCCGATTCATCGCGCACCGCGAGCACGGCCACGTTCGGCGTCAGGTTGTACTGGCCCTGGATCAACTGCTGGGCGGTCGAGTTCACGTTCGTCGCGTAGGTCACGGTCCCGTTCTTTGAAACCTGCTGCTGCACGGTGATGCGCGCGGTCGAGTTGCCGGTGCCGCTCACAAAGGTCGGATCGATCTTGACGCTGCCGCCGCCGAACAGCTTGTTGATGCGGCTCGAGATGGTCGCGTTGAGCGCGCCGCCCAGGATAGAGTCGGCGGTCGAGTTGACCCCGGCCTGCTGCTGCTGCTCGGAGTTGATGGCCTGCTCCTCCTGCGTGCGCCCCAGCGCGAGCAGCGAGAAGATGTCCTGCTCGGAGAGCGGCGGCTCCGACCGGAACGTCGGCGTCAGTTTGGCGGTGGTGCCGTGCAGGCCGATGATGATGTCGTAGTCCTCCACATGCGCGCTGGCTTCGAGGTCGATCGTCGGCTCGATCTTGACCGGGTTGGTGAAGTAAATGTCACCGTGCTGGAGCACATAGTGCGTGCCCGCGAACGTCGCCTCACCCTCGGTAATGGAAACGTGGCCCAGCACCGACGGATCGACCGCGGTGCCGCGCACGAAAAGGTCCACATCGCCGGCCAGCTTGGCATAGCTGTTGTTGATGTCCAGCTGCGGCGCCGACGTGATATGCACATCGAGACGAATGTGGTTGCCGAACGCGGTCGGGTCGGGCGGGGGCGAGATGCCGTTCGAGGAGAAACTCGACGCATCGAGGCCGGGATTGATGGAGAACCGCGTGATCAACACGCCGCCGCTCACCAGCAGGCTCTTGAGCGTTCCCTGCACGCGGATCTTGCTGTTGAACACAGTGCTGATGCCCGACGGATAGCGCACGCGCACCTGCTGCGCAAGAATACTGAGGTCCGCATAGATACCGGCCTGGTACGTAACGAAGCCGCCAAAGGTCAGGTCGCCGCCGCCGCTGGTCGCCTTCAGGTTATTCAACAGCAGGCGGCCCTGGTCGAAGACCAGCGAGCCGTTCAGGTGGTTGACCCCGTTCGGGAAATCGCCGTACGCAAGGTTCGCGTCGTGAAAGTCGACCGAGCCTCGCAGGTCGGGCTTCTCGATGGTGTTGCGCGCGGTGAAGCGGAACGACACTTCGCCCGTTGTGTTCAGGTCCGGGTCGAAGGTATGCGCCACCGCCAGGTTGAGCGTCCCATCGGCCCGCGCGTTCAGCAGGCGGTCGGTCCCGAACAGCGCCGCCCGGCCCTGCGCGTGTAGGTCGGTGCCGCCGCCGGTAATGTGCACTGGCTCCAGCTGCGCAATTCCATTGTGCAGCGAAGCACTGAGCTCGCCGTCGGTGCCGATCGTGATTCCCTGCGCGCTGACGGCGATCCTTGAGAGCGTGGCGTCGCCGTTCAGCTGCCGCGGTTTCGCTGCCGGCCCGCTTACGTTGACCGTGCCAGTGATGATCGAAACGCCTTTCACGCCGCTGACGTTGAACAGCTGCAGAAAAGGGTTGATGTCGAGGTTCGCCAGCGTGAGCTTGGCCTGCGTGTTGTAGTCGCCGCTCAGGGCGGTCTGCGCATGGAGGTTGGCGTCGGCGCCGTTCAGGCGCGCATCCATGTCGGCCAGCAGCAAACCGTTCTGCGTGTGCGCCGTCAGGTCGATCTGTCCGGTCGAGGCGGGGCCGCCGGCGGGATTGGCGATCGCCAAGTGCGTAAGGTGCAGCGCCGCCTGCACACTGGGCGCCTGCACCGTGCCCGAGCCCTGCGCGTTGAACGCAAGCTGCCCGTGCACCAGCAGCGGCGACTTCTTGAGCGCCTGAAAATTGTCCAGGTCCAGCCCGGCCGCCCGCGTGTCGAAGTGAAACCGCTTGCTGGTCAGGTTGTATCCGCCGCTGCCGGTGATCTGGCCGCCGCCGACCAGCAACGCGAACTGCGAAGCGCCCACATCCTGCCCGGCGAAAGCAAGCTCGGCGGTCAGGCTCTTGTACGGCTCGCCGTAGACCTGGCCGCCTGTCACGGCCAGATGGCCGCCGCCGTTCAGGCTGCCAAGTGTGCCGGCCACGGTTGCATTTAGATTCAGCGTGCCGGTTACCGGCAAAGTCGACTGCCCGGCGAGCGCCAGCAGGTCGGGTATATTCGCATCGTCGATGCTGGCGGTCGCGTTGATCGCCGCATCGTTGTCGAAGGCATAGCCGTGCCGCCGGGTGCGGTGCGCATGCAGCTGCCCCGCCGCGTGCACTTGCGTGTTGCCGCGCGTAATCAGCGCGCTCTGGATGGAGATCAGCGCAGGCGAGTACTCGGCGTCGGCGGTGAGCGAATCGATGTGGAACGCGGTGGGGGTGCCCGGCTGCGCGGTAGCTGCCGCGGGCACCGGCACCGGCTTGCCGTCAGGCCCGGTCGGCTGCACCCCATTTGTAACCGCGGCGGTAGCAGTTGTCGCAGCCGGAGCGTTGTTTAACAGCAGGTCGAAATTGTTGACCGCCAGGTGGCCGGTCACATCCGGCGCGGCCAGGCTGCCCGTCACCACCCCGTTGAACGACGCCTGCCCATGCAGCGCAACCGGCAGCGCGGCGGAACCCTTCTTACCGCCGCCCATGCCAAACGCCGCCAGCGCCTTGTTGAACTCACCCAGATTGCGCACCGTGACCTGCGTCTGCAGCGACGAGCGTGCCCCCGCGGCAAGTCCGACGCCGCCCGTCACGTTCAGCTCCGTACCGGGCGTGTGCGCGTTCAACTGGCGCACCACCAGGCTGTTGGTGCGGCCGGCGTAGGTCACGTCGATCAACCCGTTCACCGGCGCATCGCCGTTCGGCAGTGCCGGCGGCGCATTCAATGCAATCTTCGCGTCTGCCGCCAGGTCCGACGCATTGCCGGTCCAGCCGAGCTTGACCGTACCGCCTGCGGTTGTAAAGAAGCCAAGGTGCTGAAACTTCGGCGGCGCGACAATCGACAGGATCGACGGCAGCGTAAAACCCTGCAGCTTCAGGTTCACCGCGCCCTGCGAGACAACCGCCTTGGCCGGCGCGTTGCTGGTTGCATTCGCAATGGCGCGGTTCGCCTGCCGCGCTGCCCGTGCCGCCGCCGTAGCTTTCGCGCCGGGCTGCACCGCACTGGGCGGCGCGGCCGGCGGCGGGCTTGCTGCGAGCCAGTGGTCGATGTGCGCATCGCCCGTAATCGTGCCGCCGGTCGCAAGCTTCGCCCGCAGGTCATTGAGCGCCAGCACATCCTGCGTCACGTGCACCTGCGTCGCCGCACTCAGTCCGCTGATATTGACGCCGGAGCCCTTGTACGCGGCGCCCGCGATGCGCGTCTCCCCATCGACACTGAATAACGCCTTGGTACCCTGCCCATGGAGGTTCAGCGCGATCACGCCTCGGTCAAGCCCCGGGATCGCGGCCAGCGCTTCCGCCTCGCGCAGATCGATCGTGCCGTCCGCGGCAAGCTGCCAGTGCGGATCGGCAAAGTCGCTCATGTTGGCATGCGCTGCCAGCGTCGAAGCGCCTGCGGTGAAGTGAAAATCGGGCACGCTGAGATTGTGCCGTCCCATCACCACCGCAACGCTCAGCTGCGAGTGGAGCGGCGCGGCAATCGCGCGGCGCGCCGTCAGATCGGCGATCGAAATCGCAGCCTTGTACTGGTCGGTCTTCGCCAGATAGTTGATGCCAACCGCCAGATCGTTCGCGGCCAGCGAGAACGGGATCGCTCGCTGGTTCACAAGCGCCGTTCCGTCGTTGATCTCCGCGCGGTCCACCGCCAGGTCGAAGACCTGGTTGATAGTCGAGTTCAGGTCCGTCGGCGCCGTGCTCTTTTTCTTCGGTACCGGCTGGTTGGTCGAGCCGTCCTTGTACACGATCAAGTGCACGACCGGCTTGTCGATGCCGAGATAGTTGAGCCCGACCTTTGCCTGGAAGAACGAGATGATTTTCACTTGCACGCGCAGCCGGTCCAGGTGCGCATACGGCACCTCACCCGGCCCCTCCAGCCCGTGGATCGTCAGGTTGTCAGCCTCGAACTCAAGGTGCAGCAGGCGCCAGCGGAACGCGCCCAGCTCCACGCGGCCGCCGGTCGCGTCGCCCAGCACCTTGATCAGCTCCGTGCGTACCTTGTTGGCGAACTGCGGCGTGGAGGCATACCAGCTGAGCCCTGCGATCATGACTGCAAGCAGCACGACCACGCCAAGCAGCACCTTGAGAAACAGATGCCGCTTGGGCCGCGGGCCGTCTCCCTGCGCCGCGGTGCGCCGGCCAAACAGTGAACTTGGGGTCGTACTCACAAAGCGCCTCCAGGGATGTCGTCTTGCTCCTGCGCGTGGCTGTTGCTTTGCCCATAGGCCGGCACTAGGATCTGCACGCTGCCTTCCTGCCGCAGCGTCGCTTCCCACTCATCGATCTGCTTGGTAACCTGCTGCTGCAAGAGGATTTCCTCAATGCGCGGACGCAGCGCCTTCATCGCCGGCGGCTTCTCGTGCTTCGCCTCGAACTGCGGCACAAGATTTTTCTCGTAATAGTCCTGCACCTGCTGCCTGGGCACGCGGACGCCGGTGCGAAAGCGCAGGTTCAGATAGTTGAGAATGACCAACCGCTGCCGCCAGCGCTCGGCCACTTCCTTGGATGTCATTCCACGCTCGGCCAGGTAGCCGTTCCAGCCTGCTTCGCTCTGGCAGCGGGTCGGCAGGCAGCCGGGCAGCTGCTTCTTGAGCTCGGCAATAAACTTGTCCACATCGGCCTGGGTAATGTCGGGCGAGGCCTGGTCCTGCTCTTTCATCTGCTGCAGAATGAGGGTGCGCGTGATCAGGTGCTCGGCCGCGCGCGTATCCGTGTTCTCGTTCGCGGCCAGCAGCTGCAGCGACTCGAACCGGCGCTCCTCTTCCACATCGCTCTGCAGCAGCACATCTCCGTTCACGATCGCGATGACGCTGTCCAGCACCACCGGCTGGCCCTGCGGCGCGCCTGCCGAAGGCTTCTCCGTGTCCGCCGCCTTCCGCGCGTCGCTCTGCGCTTTCGCCTTCTGCTCCGGCGCTACATTGGTCTGGGTATCCTGCTGCACCGGCGCCGCATTCTGCGCGAGCACCGGGGCGGCCATCAGGAGTGCGAGCAAGATCAAAGAAATGCGCATCAGAACGCCTGCCCGATGCTGAAGAAGAAATTGAAGTGGCTGGCCTGCCCCACATAAGGCGGCTGCGGCACCACTTGCCCGTTCCCGTTGTACACGGAGTTCTGAATGACGGGATAGATGGGCGGGTTCAGGTTATAGCTGGCATCGACCCGGATCGGGCCGATGGGCGTTCCATACCGCGCGCCAATGCCGAGCGCATGCGAGAAGTAGTTATACGAGCAGCGGCCGTTCAGGCCAATGCTGTTCTGTTCGGCATTGGGCGCGCTCTGGTCGGCCAGGCTCAAATCCCGGCACCCGGCCCGGTTCGGCTGTCGGAAGCGGAGAAAGCTCGGCCAGATATCGTCTCCCTTTACAAACACATTGCCCATGTCGTGAAAAAGAACAAAGCTGACGCTGCTTCCAACATAGGGCAGTATTGGCGGCGGCAGCCGCAGCTCAAAGCTGTTGATGAAAGCGGCTGCTCCTCCGATCGGAAACCCGGTCAGTGAGTCGCGCGGACCCGCGGCGTTGATGCCGAAGCCGCGGTGCGACTCCGCGCCGCCGCCGTAAATGCGCTCCGGCAGCGGAATCAGCTCCTGCGCGCCAGTGCCAAAGGATCGCTCATACGCGAGGCGCGTCTCTCGCGCGAATACGTACTTATGCACGTTGCCGAAAGGATAATACGTGGAGTTAGTCGCATCCAGCCGGTTGAAGTTCGACTGAGAACCGAACTTCCCATCCGAAAAAAACTCCTGGACAGTGTTGTACGTGCCGCCGGCAGCATCGAGCGGAGTCGGCCGCCGCGTGTCGCGGATATAAGTCACGCCCGGACCGCCGACGGTCACTGGCTGGCTTTGGAGTGGAATCTCGTTGGCGGCGATCTGGAGAGAGTTCGGGTCCACGCTGACGCGCCGAAACTGGTACTGGTAGATCCAGGTGGTCGGCCTGCCCACCCGCTCCGATAAACGCAGGTTCGCGAGCAGCCTCGACGCGGCATAGGTCGTCACATCCTGCTCATTGGTATAGCCGCCATCCACTGAGAACGTGAGCGAGCGCTTTCCAAAGGGACTCGGGTCCGAGAAGGTCAGCAGGGCTATCTTCTCAAGCGATCCATAGGTGGTCTTCAGTGAAAGACTGTTATCGCTGCCTCGCAGGTTGATGCGGGAGATATTGACGGAGACCAGCGCGCTGGCTCCAAGCTTTCCGTTGGGATTGGTGTAGGTCGGCACACCGTTGATGATGTTCTGATAGATGTTGGTCTTGTAAGGCGTGCCGGTCTGCACCTGGAAGCCAATGCCGTAAGTCACGTCCCAGCGCTTGGCCTCGGTAAACTGCAGCAGGACATTCTTGCGCAGCTCGTCGCCGTTCGGGTTCTGCACCGCGGTATTGACGCCGTTGAACAGAGTCAGATCGTACAGCTGCCGCTGGGTGTCGATCAGCGCACTCTGGTTCAGCACGTCGCCCGGATGCACCAGGATGTGCGGGTTGACGGTCGTGTTCCGCGTGTAGTGCAGCCCGCTCACCAGCACGTTGTTGACATGGATCTGCTCGCCCTCGGTGATTTCAAGCGTTACGTCGATCAGGTTCGGATCGCGCGGGTCCGGCGCCTGCTTCAGGTCGGCCGCGGCCTGGTCGTAGCCGTGGCTCAGATAGTAAGTCAGCACCGCATCGCGGTCGCCGGTGAGGTTATTGGAGTTATACGGCTGGCCCACCTGCGTGTTCAACAGCGGCAGCAGCACGCCGGTGGGCACCTGGATGTTGCCTACCAGCTTGTACGATCCGAATCGCTGCTGCACCCCTTCTGTTATCTGGTAGGTGACCGTCATGTGGGCGATCTTCGAGGCCTTTCCCTTCTTGTCTGTATCCGACTCCCTGACGACCGGCTTGACGATTACATGGGAAAAGCCGCTCCCTTCATAGATCGCGGTAATGGTCGTCACATCGCTCGCCAGCAGCGCTTCGCTGTACGTGCCGCGGTGGTCGAAAATGCTGGCCGGATGCACATTGAGCCGGGGCTCGATCAGTGCCGACTCAAAGTAATGGTTTCCCTTGATGGAGACCGAATCCACATCGTGTATCTTGCCCAGATTGACGTTGTAAGTCACCAGCGTCTGGCCGTTCGGCTGGTGCACCGTCGTGTGCGAAACCTGGATATCGAAGTAGCCCTGGCGCTGGTATAGATCGCGGATGCGCCGGTTGCCTTCATTCAGCAGGTCCTCATCGACCGTGCCTTCCTGGTACACCGGCACCAGGTTGCGGATGCTGCCCTTGCTCGCCTTGACCCCGTTGAAGACCACCAGGACCTTCTTGCTCTGGTTGACATCGAAGGTGTAGTTCAGGTGGTTGGTGGGCTGCTCGAACTGCTTGCTGTCGAGCTTTACCGTCGACTCCAGCAGCTGCTGCTTCTGGTAGTGGGCGCGCAGCTTGTCGAGCGCGGTATTGACCGTGTCGCGCGTCACTCTTGAGTCGCGCTTCAGCTTGGCCGTCTTCAGGAACTTCTGCGGCGTCAGCCCGGTCTGGCCGTTCACCGCGACATTGCCCACCTTTGCCCGCGGCCCCTGCGTCACCGTATAACTCACGTTGATCTGCTGGTTGACCGGGTCCACGGAGTGACCTTCAATCACCGTGCCTTGATAGTAGCCGTTGGTTTCCAGCAGGTTCACCAGCAGCTTCCGGCCGCGGTCGAGCTTGGCCTGGGTAAAGGGCGTGCCCGGGCTCAGCTTGGACGCACCTTGCAGCAGACTGGTAAAGTTCTCGCTCGACACACCGTCCACATTCACGCGGCCGATAAACAGCTGCGGCTGGCCGTCGAACAGGATGTGCACATCGTCGCCGGTGCGCACACCGGCCACATCGATATTGCTGTACAGCCCGGTCGCGTACAGCCGGCGTAGACTGCTGCGGATCTTTGCCGGGTCCAGCGGCTGGCCGGGCTGCAGCGCCAGCTGCGCCTGCAGCGGCTGCAGGCGCTCCGCGCTCACGCCGCGAAACTCAATGCCGCTCACCCGCAGGCCGCGCCACGCGCGCAGGCTCTCCGTGCCCGCGTTCGGCTCGCCCGGCGGAGGGTTGCTGCTCAAAGGGTGGCTTTCATCGTAGGCGGGCAGCTTCGCGGCATTGGGCAGCGTCTGCCCGGCAGGCGGCGCCTGCCCCGCGGGGGTCTTCTGCGAGGGCGACTGCCCACTGGGCGTGACCGAGCCCTGCCCACGCGCAAATGGCGACGGGGCCGCGGCCAGAAGAAAAAGCACGGCTGCGAGCCGGAGCAGAAACGGTAGGGAGGGCGCGAGCGGTGATCCGCTTCTAGGTCGTAGCATCAGGTATCCGTGTCCGCTTCTGGGATGCAGGCCGCGAGCTTAAGGCAGCAGCCATTCTCCGCTTTCGCGGCGCCTTCGTGTTCCAGATTCTTCATAGTCTCGGCGCACGAACGGCCGGCGTCGCCCGCAATCGAGCCGCTCGCAAGCGGCGTTAGCACCAGGCGGATGCACCTATACTAACGATGAGGCAGCATGGAGCGCAGCATTGCACCTGAAAACCACGGTAACCCAGCCGCCGAGACTCAGGAAATAGAAGCCGCCTTTGCCGGCCGCTACTCCCGCCAGGTCCTGTTCCCGCCCATCGGTTCCGGCGGCCAGGACCGGCTCGGCCGCGCGCACACAGCCATCGTTGGCGTCGGCGCCACGGGCGCAGCGGCGGCCAGCCTGCTGGCCCGCGCCGGGGTCGGCCGGCTCACGCTGGTGGACCGCGACTTCGTCGAGCCCAGCAATCTGCAGCGGCAGGTGCTGTTCGACGAAGCCGATGCGCTGGCTAACCTGCCCAAAGCCGAAGCCGCGAAACGGCAGATCGCGCGCTTCAACAGCGAGGTTACTGTCGAGGCCCGGGTCGCCGACCTGGTGCCGGGCAACATCCACGACCTGCTTGCAGGCGCCGCGCTGGTGCTCGACGCCACAGACAATTTTGAAACCCGCTACCTGCTCAACGATTACGCGATCGAGCAGGGCAAGCCCTGGATTTACGCCGGCGCCGTCGGCGCCTACGCCGTCTCCATGAACATCCTGCCGGGAGAAACGGCCTGCCTGGCCTGCCTCTTTCCCGAGCCGCCCGCCGGCCCCATCGAGACCTGCGAAACCGCCGGAATCCTCGGCATGGCCGTCAACCTGGCCGCCTCCATTCAGGCCGCCGAAGCCCTCAAGTACCTGTCCGGCGCGCGCGACGCCATGCGGCGCACGCTGCTCTCGCACGACCTGTGGACCAACGAGCGGTCCGAGCTGAACATGGCGCAGGCACCCCGGCCCGACTGCGCTGTCTGCGGCCCACGCCGCGATTTCAGGCATCTACGCGGAGAGGGCCGCCCGCATATTACGCTCTGCGGCCGCAACTCGGTGCAGATCCACGAGCACGCCCGCTCCGTCGATTTCGCCGCGCTCGCCGCGCGGCTTGAGCCGCACGGCACTGTGCGCTGGAACCAGCTCCTGCTGCGCTTTTCCCGCGCGCCCTACACCCTCACCGTGTTTCCAGACGGCCGAACGCTGGTGCAGGGCACAACCGATGTGAGCCAGGCACGTTCGCTCTATGCCAGGTATCTCGGCGCCTGACTATCTCAGGCAACCGCCTGCCCGCAGCGTGCGTCTACTAGGAGTTTGTGACCGAACTTCTCTTGCCGCTTCCTCCCGCGGGTGGCCTCGGCCAGTAGGAGGGTTCGTTGCAAGCCATTGCCCCAGACCGAAAAGCAGCACCGAACCTAATGAATCGGAGTTCCGTGAGCACAGCAGGACCCACGCAACAAGCCAAAAATCCGGTACAGCACATGCGCCGCAATCCCCCCATTGCCGGCGAAGCAGAAGCGATCGCAGCAGCCCAGGGGGGCGACGCCCGTGCGTTCGAGACCCTTTACGGACTGCACAAGCGCAGGGTCTATTCGCTCTGTCTGCGCATGCTGGGCAACGTAGCTGAAGCCGAAGATCTCACCCAGGAAGCCTTCCTGCAGCTGTACCGTAAAATCAGCACCTTTCGCGGCGACTCCGCGTTCTCCACCTGGCTGCACCGCCTCGCGGTCAACGTCGTGCTGATGCATCTGCGCAAGAAAGGCCTGCCGCAGGTCTCGCTCGAGGAAACGCTCGAACCCTCGAGCGACGACGGCCCGCGCAAGGATATCGGCGCCCGCGATTTGCAATTGTCAGGCTCCATCGATCGCGTCACACTCGACCGCGCGGTCGAAAACCTGCCCCCCGGCTATCGGCTTGTCTTCGTGCTGCATGACGTGGAAGGCTACGAGCACAACGAGATTGCGGGCATGCTGGACTGCTCCATCGGCAACAGCAAGTCACAGCTGCATAAGGCGCGCATGAAGCTTCGCGACCTTTTGAAGAGCGGCCTGCGAAAGGAACACACGAATGAGTGAAAAACAAGCCGGCCGCCCGGAGATCTCCGGGGACTGCGCCGCGTTTCAAGACCGGTTGCCGCAAATGTTCGGAGCGCATGGAGACTTCAGCAAGGAGCCGCACCTGGAGCAATGCGAGAACTGCGCCGAACTGGTGCGCGACCTTGAGTACATCGCCCAGCAGGCCCGCCTGTTGATGCCCATTCACGACCCCTCCCCGGCCGTCTGGGAGAACATCCGGGGTGCGATCGGCGCCCCGCAGTCGCCCCGGAAGTAGCTCTCCGGCAGCCTGTAGGTGTTCGCCGCTTCATTTCCGAGCCCGGCCTGTCGCCGCGTTCTCCTGACCGGGTTTATGGGAGCGGGCAAGTCGACCGTGGGCCGCCTGCTCGCGCCGCTGCTGGGCTGGCGATTTCTCGATGCGGACCTGCTGTTGACCGATCGCACCGGCACCAGTATCGCGGAACTGTTTACGCAGCATGGCGAGCAGGGTTTTCGTGAGATGGAAGCCTCGCTCGTCGCGGATCTGCTTCAGCAGGATCAAGTCGTCGTCTCGCTAGGCGGAGGCGCCGTGGAGCACGCCGGCACCCGCGCCCGTCTGCTCGAAAGCGAGACCAGCCTGGTCGTGTATCTCGAGACATCGCTCGCAGTCTCGCTGGCACGCTGCGCGGTGGAGATCGGCTCCGCGCTGCGTCCCGTGCTGCAGGATGCGGACGCGGTTGAGCGCCGCTTTAACGCGCGCTTGCCTTTCTATCGCGCAGCCCACCTCACCATCTCCACCGAAGACCGGACGCCTGCCGCCATCGCGGAACGGATCGCGGCCGCGCTGCGCCCGTGACGCTGCGAGGCCGGCTTCACCCAGCCAATCCGAGATGCGGCCGCGCGCAAAACAGCCGCACCCGCCCTGCTAAGATAAACGAGTGATGCGCGCTCTCAATCCCGCTGCTGACCCCCTCGCTCAGCGACTTTTCCAGCCGGCGTCTCCTACCGCGCGCATAGCCCGCTTTCCCGGGGTTTCCACCCGGTGATCTCTTCCGCAACAGCAGCCGAGAGCAGTCCCGGACCCATCGCCGTTGCAGCCCCGGCAGCAGCGGAACCCTTGCCCCACCTGCGCGCAGGGCAAACCGCTTCCCGCATCGCCGATTACGCCGAGCTGTTCAAGTCGCGCGTCACGGCGATGATTGTGCTCACCGCCTGGGCCGGCTTCTATCTCGGCTCGCTGCGCTCCGGCAGCACCCCGCCGGGGCTCATCGCGGTGCTGCTCGGCATCGGCCTGGTCAGCGCGGGTGCCGCCGCTTTGAACGAGGCTTTCGAATATCGCACGGATGCGCGCATGCTCCGCACCCGGAACCGCCCCATGGCCGCGGGGCGCATCGGCCGCGTCCACGGCATCACGCTCGCGCTCGCGGTGGCTTCCGCCGGGGCCGCGCTGCTGCTGCGCGAAGCCAATGCGCTTACAGCGGTCCTCACGCTCGCAACCGCCGCTGCCTACGTGCTCGTCTACACGCCGCTCAAGCGCGTTACCACGTTCGCAACCTTCATCGGCGCGTTTCCCGGGGCCATGCCGCCGCTGCTGGGCTGGGTCGCCGCGCGCGGCCGCATCGAGTGGCCGGCTGTCGCCCTGTTCGCGATCCTGTTCGTCTGGCAGTTCCCTCACTTCATGGCCATCGCGTGGCTCTACCGCGAAGACTACGGGCGCGCCGGCATCCGCATGCTCCCCGTGGTCGAGCCCGACGGCGCCTCAACTGCCACACAGGCAGTTGCATATGCCGCGCTCATGCTGCCGGTCAGCCTGGCGCCCGTATACCTGCACCTCGCCGGGTGGCCCTACAGCATCGCCGCGCTCGTGCTCTCGCTCGTCTATCTCGCGTACACGCTGCGCTTCAGGCGCATCACCCGGGCACGCTCCGCGGCCGAAAGCAAAATGTACGCGCGCGACCTGCTCAAGGTCAGCGTCATCTACCTGCCGATTCTGCTCATCACGCTCATGTTGAACGCCAGCCGCTGAGGCGTAGCTGGCGGCACACAGACAGAAAGGAGACCCCAATGGCAGCGACCCTTACATCGGTTCCCCCCGCGCAAACAGAGCGCGGCGCCCTGCAGCCGGCGCCGATCGAACTTGACGGCCTCTCGCACAGCTACGGCACGCGCCGCGCCCTCGACAATCTCAGCTTCCAGGTCGCGCCGCGGAAGATCTTCGGCCTGCTGGGCCCCAACGGCAGCGGCAAGACGACCCTGTTCCGCATTCTTTCAACCCTGATGGTGCCCACCGGCGGCCGCGCCCGCATCGCCGGCTACGATGTCGCGAGCCACGCGCGCGAGGTGCGCGCGCGCACCGGCATCGTCTTCCAGGCGCGCTCTATCGACCTCAAGCTGACGGTCGAGGAAAACCTGATGCACCAGGGCCACCTCTACGGCCTCAGCGGCAAGACCCTGCGCCGCCGCATCGACGAGGTGCTCGACCGCGTGCTGCTGCGCGACCGCGCCAAAGACTTCGTCGAAACCCTCTCCGGCGGCATGCAGCGCCGCGTTGAACTCGCGAAGGGCCTCATCCACTCGCCCGCCGTGCTGCTGCTCGACGAGCCCTCCACGGGCCTCGACCCCGGCGCGCGCCGCGACCTGTGGCAGTACCTGCGCACCCTGCGCGACGAGGACGGTGTCTCCGTCTTGGTCACCACGCACCTGATGGAAGAGGCCGAGCACTGCGACCGGCTCGCCATCCTCAACGCCGGCAAACTGGTCGCGCTTGGCGCCCCTGCAGAGTTGAAAGAGGCCATCGGCGGCGACATCGTGACGCTCGAAACCCGCGCGCCCGCTGAGGCCGACGCGCTGGCCCGCCGCATCGCCGCCCAGTTCGGCGCGCAGCCCACAATCCTGGGCGCAAGCGTTCGCCTCGAACACGGGCAGGGCCACCGCTTCGTCACCGCGATGGTCGAATCCTTTCCCGGCATCATCGAAGGCATTCGCGTGCAAAAACCGTCTCTTGAAGATGTCTTTATCCAGCGCACCGGCCATCGTTTCTGGCAGGAGCGCGGTGCCGAGGCCGAGCCCGACGCGCAAACACGTCAAGCCGAATCGCACGAAGGCTTTCGCGATCCGCTCTAGCCTGGCGAGTCATTCAACTTTTCGACCTTTTATAAGGTGTCATCCTGAGCGAAGCGAAGGACCTGCTGTACACGATCGCTCAGCAACCGAGTACAGCCTGACAAATACCGGGAACGCGAGCCGAGAGGCAACAACACCGGCGCACAGCAGAGAAAGAGAAACGCATGGCCACCACACTCACCCACGCCGGCGCCGCAACCACTCCCCTGCGGGCAACCCCCGCGCGCCCTTCCACCGCCATCGCCGCGTACTCGCTCTGGCGGCGCGAGATCGTCCGCTTCTACCGCCAGAAGGCCCGCGTGGTCGGCGTCATCGCTTCGCCGCTGCTGTTCTGGCTGGTGCTCGGTTCGGGCTTCGCGCACTCGTTTCATTCGGGCGGCGCGGCTGCCGGCAACAGCCACTATCTCGGTTACTTTTTCCCCGGCTCGGTCGCGATGATCGTCCTGTTCACCTCCATCTTCTCCATGATGTCGCTCATCCAGGACCGCAACGAAGGCTTCCTGCTTTCGGTGCTGGCCGCGCCGGTCTCGCGCTCGGCCATCGTGCTGGGCAAGGTGCTCGGCGGCGCCACGCTCGCCGCCATCCAGGGTTTCGTGTTCCTCATCTTCGCGCCGTTTGTCGGCGTGCACGTGGGCCTCGGCGCGGTGCTGCTCGGCATGCTCGTCATCGCGATGCTTTCCTTTGAGCTCACCGCGCTCGGCTTCACCATCGCGTGGCCCATGGACTCGCCGCAGGCCTTTCACGCCATCGTCAACCTGCTGCTCATCCCGCTCTGGATGCTTTCCGGATCGCTGTTCCCGGCCAGCGGCGCTTCGCCCTGGCTGCACGCGCTCATGCGCCTCAACCCGCTTACCTACGGGGTCGACGCGCTGCGCAACCTGCTCTTTCCCGCGCAGGCGACCGACGCTTCCCTGCCCGTCAACCTGGCCGTTACGGCGGGCTTCTGCGCGTTGTGCTTCGCCTCCGCGTGGTTCGCGGTCAACCGCCGCAGCCACAAGCCGGCCGCGTAGAAAGGGCGCCCATGAACGACACTCTTTCTCAAACCACCCTCCCGCCCATCAACAATCGCCCCGCCACGGTCGGCGTGCTCGGCATCCTGCTCGTCAGCGCGGCCGCCACGGCTTTTCTGCTCTGGCTGCTCTACGTGCATCACGCCCCGGCCGAGTTCCGCGGCCGCCTGCGCTTCCTGCCCGAGTTGAACGCGATCCTCAACGGGCTCAGCGCCATCGCCCTCACCATCGGCTTCGTCTACATCCGCCGCCGCCAGATCGCCAAGCACCGCGCCGCCATGATCACCGCGTTCGTCTTCTCGTCCATCTTCCTGGTCTCCTACATCGCCAACCACGCGGTGCACGGCGACACCCTCTACCCGGCGCACAACCCCACGCGCCCGCTCTACCTCACCATCCTGGCCAGCCACATCCTGCTCTCCATCACCGCGCTGCCCATCGTGCTCATCACGTTTTTCCTGTCGCTCTCCGGCCGCTTCGCCCAGCACCGAAAGCTCGCCCGCTGGACGTTTCCCCTGTGGCTCTACGTCTCGGTCACCGGCGTCATCGTCTACCTGATGCTGCACGCCGCCGTCGGCACCAGCTACTGATGGAGCCGGACACACCGCCGCGCGGGCTGCTATCCTTCCAGAGAAATATCTGAAACACCGGAAAGGCTCACGCCATGGCAAAAAGCATCAACAAGGTGACGCTCGTCGGCAATATCGGCAAAGACCCGGAGGTCAAATTTCTGCCTAGCGGTCAGGCGGTTGCGAACTTCAGCGTTGCTACCACTGAGAGCTTCAAGGACAAGACCTCGAATGAGTGGCAGGAACGCACCGAATGGCACAATCTCACCGCCTACGGCAAGGTCGCCGAGCTCCTTCGCGACTATGCGAAAAAAGGGCAGAAGCTGTATGTCGATGGCCGCCTGACCACCCGCTCCTGGGAAGATAAAGAGACCAAGAAGAAGGTGTACCGGACAGAGGTTGTCGTGAATGATTTTGTGCTGATGTCCAGCCGCGGCGAAGGCTCAGGCGAAACCAGTTCCGGCAGCTACGGACGCAATGCAAACGCCAGCGGCAACACCGCCTCCTTCGACCAGCGCTCCTCCGCTGGGCAGGAAGACTACGCCAACGCCGAAATCACCGACGACGACATCCCATTCTAAGACGCACCCTGATTCGCCGCGATAGAGAGCTGAGCCTTTGCTAACGAGGGCCTCAGCTCTTTTTATGCGCAAAAGCCCACTTGCGCCGTACCCCTCCCCGGCGATATAGCTTAAAGTCAAGCGTGGTACCCGCTCACGCGCAGGCACTTGCTTTTCGACAGGACCCTTCGGCGCAGCCATGCACATGCGGACGGATCAGCTTTGCGCCAGCCACAGGCACATGCGTACGGCTGCTCTTGCAGTTCTGCTTGCCTGCCTGTTCCCCCTGCACGGCTTCGCACTGGACCCCGCGAAAAACCTGCGGCAGTACGTGCTGCGCACCTGGACCTCGGAACAGGGCCTGCCTCAAAACTCGATCCGCGCCATGCTTCAAACCCGCGACGGCTTTCTATGGATCGGCACCCAGGGCGGACTGGCCCGGTTTGACGGCGCCGGCTTCGTGCTCTACCGGGCCGGCGCGCCCGACTCCATTCCCAACGACTCCATCACCGGCCTTGCCGAGGACCGCGACGGCAGCCTGTGGATCGGCAGTGCCGGCGGACTGACCTGCTACCACAATGGGCATTTTCACAGCTACGGCAGTCAGGATGGACTGCCCGGCAGCTCGGTCTGGCGCATCGCCGCCGACCCGGACGGCGGGGTCTGGGCTGTCACCTGGCGCAGTGAGCTGTTTCACTTCGACGGCGCCACGGTCCGCACCTACGCGAGCCCCTTCGCCGGACGGATTCAGGACGTGAATGCCTTGATCCAGGATCCAGGCGGCACCCTCTGGATCGCAACGTTTCATGGCCTGTTCTCACTCGACCCAAACGAGAAACGGGACCAGAAACAGGACCAGGGCTTCAAACGTTTTACCCGCGAGGATGGCCTGGCTGGCGACCGGGTCTATGCGCTCGCCCTTGACCGCGCAGGCCAGCTTTGGACTGGCGGCGATGGGGGCCTCACGCACCATCAGACCTCCGGCTTTACCGCTATCCCGGTGCCGGGGCTGGCCACCGCCACCCTGCTCGCGCTCGATCCCCGCAGCCAGGACGACACCATCTGGACCGGCGCGACAGGCCAGGGTCTGTTCCGCTTGAACCCGCGTGGTGTGCAGCGGCTGCAAGCTGCGCAGGGGCTTACCAGCGATGAGCTGTACCTGCTGTACTGCTCGCGCGACGGCAGTCTCTGGCTGGGCGCGCTCAATGGGCTCAACCAGCTTAGCGATGGCGCCGTGACTTCCTACAGTACCGGCGAAGGCCTGCCGAGATCGACGCTCGACATGCAGAGATCGCAGGGGCCGGACGACGAGCTTTGGTTCGGCCGCGGCAAGACTCTGTTCCACATACGCGACGGAATGCTGGTCACGCTCGGCGCGGAATCGGCGGCGAGACGGAGAAATAAAACGCCGGACCCACTGCGCGGCCAGAGCGCGATTTCGGTCTGGGTCCGCAGCACGCATCGCGGCAGCCGCGGTCTGGTTCTCAGCGATGCTTCCGGCAAGGCTGTGCTCACCGACGGCACGACGGTGCGGCCTTTGCCTCCCATTCCCTGGAGTTCGGTCGGCACCATGCTGATCGATCGCAACGACACGATCTGGGTCAGCGGTTCGGAAATTGGCGTACTTGCCTACTCGGCCCATGGGCAGCCCCGCTCGTTTACCACGGCGAACGGTCTTGACGACAACAACGTGCTCGCCATGGCGGAAGATGCAGCCGGCGATATCTGGGTGGGCACGATCTCCGGCCTCAACCGCATTCACAACGGGATCGTGACGCACGTCTTCTCCTGCGCGGGCATTACCTCGATCGTTCCTTCGGCCGGCGGTAGTTTGTGGGTAAGCACCGAGTTAGGGCTGATCTACGTGCCGCCCGCGCTCAGGCCGGTGCGGCTATTTACACAGCGGGACAACCTACCTACCAACGTCATCGAGGGCGTAGCCGAGGATACCGAGGGCCACTTGTGGCTCGGCACCGAGCAAGGCATTGTGCGGGTCAACAAAGCCGATTTGCTTGCACCCGGAGGGCGCCCCCGGCAGGAGCCCGTGGTGTTCGGCATCGGCGATGGCTTTCGCAATGCGCAGGTGCGCTTTAACTCCGTCTTCCGCTCCCGCCAAGGCAGGATCTGGTTCGTAACCCTGCGGGAGCTGGCCGGGATCGATCCAAGCCGGATCCAGGCCAAAGCCCTGGCTCCGGTCATTGTCGATCGGGTAGACATTGACGACCAGCGCGCCGGTCCCTCCCCCGTCCCCTCGCTCACCGTGCCCGCCGGCCGGCACCGCCTCACCATCCGCTACACCGTTCCGGAGTTTCGCATTCCCAGCCGCATACGCTTTCGCTACCGGCTTGAAGGCTGGGACAAAAAGTGGATCGAGGCAGGCACTCTCCGCAATGCGACTTATACCGGCATCCCTCCTGGCCTCTACGCGTTCCACGTTGCCAACTCGGATGGATACGGCAACTGGAGCTCAGTGGAAAGCAGCCTGCCTATCAGGGTTACACCGTATTTCTATGAAACCGGCTGGTTTATGACTCTTATCGCGCTGCTCGCCGCCGCCTGCATATGGCAGCTGCACAGGCTGCGCGTTGCCCAGGTCAGCGAACGTATCAATGCCCGCCTACAGGAGCGTTTGCAGGAGCGCACGCGCATCGCTCGTGAGTTGCACGACACGCTGCTGCAAGGCATGCTCGGCGTCTCCATGCAGATGTATGCCGCCTCTCGACAGGCCTCAGCCGACGCCTCCGTTTCCTCCATTCTCAGCCATGCCTCCCAGCGGCTGCGTGAAATTGCCGAGCAGGGCCGCAAGGCGCTCGAGGATCTGCGCTCGCCCTCGATCGTGCCGGCTTCGCTTGAGGCCATGCTCGCTCTCGCCCTGCGCGACATGGACCTGCCGGCACAGATACAGCCTCACATCCATAGCGTCGGCACGCGCATCGCTTTAAGACCGCTTGTGCTGATGGAAGTGGAACGGATCGCCCGCGAAGCCGTCGCCAACGCTGTCCAGCACTCGGGTGCGACTCTCATCCGGCTCGATATTCTGTATCAGCCTGCCCACTTCTTCATGAGCGTCAGCGACGACGGCCGCGGCATCGACACGGGAACGCAGCAGTTTGGACGAAACGGCCACTGGGGCATTACCGGGATGCGCGAGCGCGCCGAATCCATCGGCGGCCAGCTGCGCATCCTGCCCCATGTTCCCCGCGGCACGGTCGTCGAGGTCTCGCTCCGCGGCGCCGTCGCCTATCTTCAATCGCCGCGCAGGCGCGCGGCCTCTATATGGCGCTGGCACTTTCGACGATAAGATAGGTCCAGTCCAATCCTGCATGGAGCCTGAGAGGAGCGCACTTCCGTGATTCGAATCCTCAGCATCGACGATCATCCAGCCTTTCGTGAGGGCCTTGCCGCCATCCTGAGTACGCAGCAGGATATGTGCCTCATCGCCCAGGCCTCCACCGCGCAGCAGGGTATCTCTGCCTACAATGAGCACCTGCCGGACGTGGCCCTGATGGATGTTCGCCTGCCTGACCTCTCCGGCATCGAGGCGCTTGCCGCCATTCGCGCCGCGCATCCTGAGGCCCGCGTGCTCATGCTCTCCACCTTCCAGGGCGATGCCAGCATTGCACGCTCCCTTGCCGCCGGCGCACGCGGCTACATGCTCAAAACCATGCTGCCCAACGAAATGCTCGACGCCATCCGCGCCGCGCACGCCGGCGATAAGTGCATTCCGCCGCTTGTGGCCACCCAGCTTGCCGCCTACTTCTCTGACCAGCCGCTTACCCTGCGTGAAAGTGAAATCCTAAAGCACGTCGCCACCGGCAACAGCAATCACGACATCGGGAAACTCCTGTTTATCAGCGAGCAGACAGTAAAGGCCCACCTGCGGCATATCATGGACAAGCTTGGCGCCAGCGACCGCGCTCATTCTGTCGCAATCGCGGTACGGCGCGGCTTTCTCGAACTGTAAGTCAGCCTGTTGACCGCTGGCGTAAGCCGGCTAGAGCATTTTCCCTGATGCTGTGCGGCCGGGAGAGTATCTCGATGTGGCTTTTCCCGCCGGAAAAGCCACCTTCACGGCCGTTGAGCTCTGTATACCTTCAGGGAAAATGCCTTATCGGCGGGGATCCGAGCCGGGCCATGCCGCGTGAGCCCCGCGCTCTTGAAACTCGACAACGATGCGGCGATAGCTGTGCGCGGTTTCTGAGATAGTTTCCACCGCGCCGGCGGCAGCCGCTTGTAAGTTGGCAAGATCGGCGCCGACACCCAGCGCGAACGCTCCCGCTTCCAGAAATTCGTTCGCGGTGGCCAGCGAGATACCGCCGGTCGGAATCATTTCGATCTGCGGCAGCGGTGCTTTCACGCTCTTGAGATATTGCGCGCCTCCCATCGCCGAGATAGGAAATACCTTGACCGCATCCGCGCCCGCCTGCCACGCGGTTACTATCTCGGTCGGCGTCAACGCGCCCGGCAGCGCGGCGACCGAGTAGCGCCGGCACATTTCGATCAGGCGCGTGTCGGTAGCCGGGCTCACCACGAATTGCGCCCCTTCAAGGATGCAGATGCGCGCCGTTTCCGCATCGAGCACCGTGCCGGCGCCCACCAGGATCTCTGGACTTTCCCGCACCAGCCTGCGTATCACCTCGACGGCTCCGGGCACCGTCATGGTGATTTCAAGCACCGGCACGCCGCCCGCGACAATCGCTTTCGCAATCGCAAGCGCTGTCTCGGTCGAAGACGCGCGCAGCACCGGCACAATGCCGATCTGCTGCATGCGCGCGAGCACCTCAGCTTTCTTCATAGGTCCTGGTCTCCCGTCATCGCTGTACATCCGCGCCGGCATTCGCCATCAGCCGCTCCACCTCGGCAAGCGTCGCATACGATCCATCGCCCGGCGTCGTCATCGCCAGCGCACCGTGCGCAACCGCCAGGCCCAGCGCCGCGGCCACGCCTCGATCTTCCAGCAGGCCGTAGACAAAGCCCGAGGCAAAGGCGTCTCCCCCGCCGACTCGGTCTAGGATCTCCAGGCCGCGCATCGCATCTGCCTGGTGCATCTGTCCCTGCGCAAACGCGAAGCCGCCCCAGTCGTTCCGGTTGGCGCTGGCGGCCCGGCGCATCGGCGTCGCGAGAACTCGAAGCCGCGGAAACGCCTCGATCACGCGCCGGGCCATCGCTTCGTAGCTCGCGGGCGTGTGCACCGGCGGCCCTTGCGAGGCTTCCGTCAGCTCCAGCGCAAGGTCGCCTTCGTGGCCGAACAGCACATCGACGAGCGGGCACAGCTCCCTGTTGGCGCGGGCCGCGGCCTGCCGCCCACCGAGCGCCTTCCACAACGATGGACGGTAGTTGCAATCGAAGGAGACGATGGCGCCATGCCGGCGCGCCGCCTCCATCGCTTCGCGCGCGACCCGCGCCGTACTGGCCGACAACGCGCAGAAAATACCGCCGGTGTGGAACCAGCGCACGCCATCTTCGCCGAACAGCCGCTCCCAATCCACGTCGCCCGGCTGCAGCTCCGCGACCGCGGTATGGCCGCGATCCATGCAGCCCAGCGCGCCGCGCACCCCGAACCCGCGCTCCAGGAAGTACAGACCATTGCGCGCAGCCGCGCCCACGCCGTCGAACGGCCGCCACAGAACATGCGATACATCGACGCCGCTTTGCCGCATCCGGCTTTCGACCAGCCGCCCCACCGGATTATCGACCAGTGCCGTCACGTGCGCAGCGCGCTCTTGAAAGCAGGAGCTCAACCCGCGCGCCACGTTGTACTCGCCGCCGCCCTCCCACACCTCAAACTGCCGCGTTTGCACAATGCGCTGTTCGCCCGGGTCGAAGCGCAGCAGAACCTCGCCGAGCGAAACGATATCCCATCGGCATTCCTGCCTGGGGCGCAGATCCGGCAGCGTCATCGCGGCATCCCCGCTGCACTTGCCGCCGGTAAAGCGCGCAACAGCGTCATGGTGTCGAGGTAAAAGCTTCGCTGCCCATCGTACGATACCTCGATCTCGTTCGCGCCGGCTTTCAGCCTCACCGGGACATCCACCCAGTTCCAGGAGCGCATGATCGCCTTCGCCTGTGTACGCGCGCCGTTCACATCGATGCCGATCTGTTTATCCTCCAGGCCATTGCGCGTGTACAGCAGCCGCAGTGTGTACTCGCCGCCGGCCGGCGCCTGCACGCTGCGCAGCCCCAGCGCGCCGCGCCTGCCGTCGCCGCCCAGGGCCATCGCGTACCCATGTGAGCACTCGCCGCACGGGAACAGCGCTGCCGCGCCGATACGCTCCAGGCCCGGCCACTCCGCTTCAAACACCACGCCGCGCCGCCACGCGCGGGCGCCGCTCACGCGCAGCAGCACGGCGCTGTGCGGCGCCACGGTCCGCGAAACACCGCTCTCCGAGGGCAGGTCGCGGTGCTGCCACACATCTCTCGCGCGCGCACCCGGCAGCAGGTCCAGCTGCCGCCAGTCGACATGCATGAGCGCGGGCGCGGCGCTCGCGTTCAGCAGCATCACCGCCAATTCGCCGCCGCTGCGGGAGCCGAGCGGCCGCTGCCACACTTCCACGCCCGGGCCGTCGTGCGAAACCAGCTCCGCCCCGGCGCCGAGCGGATCCTGGTCGATCGCGATGGCTTCGCAATTGGTGTAGATGGCGCGGGAGCGCGCACTCATGTGCGTCAGATCGGCGCCCGCAAGCAGCGGCGAGGGCGACATGGCCCACATGGAAAACTGCGCCTGCGCCTCCGTATCGTCCAGGCCCGGGTTGCCGATCTCGAGCATGTCGGCATCGTTCCAGCTTTCAGGTGCGGAGAAGACCGAGTGCGCTGTGTTCGATTCGAAGTTGCCGACCAGCCGCGGCCACTCCACGTGGTTTTTCTCGAGTGAAATATCGAACTCGGTGCGCCACATCTGCGCGTAGCCCTGCGCCCACTCCCACGGCTGCTCGTTGCCCCAGCAGCACAGGTAGAACAGCATCGGCCGGCCTGCTGCCTTGATCGCGGCAGCCATCTTCTCATAGACGTAGCGTCCCGTGTGCTCCGGCTCGCGATTGCAGTAGTCCATCTCGACGAAGTCGATGCCCCAGGCAGCGAAGGTGCGCGCGTCCTGCTCTTCATGCCCGTAGCTGCCCTGGTAGCGCGGGTTCGGGTAGCAGGTGTGCTTGCCGATATCGGTGTAGATGCCGGCTTTCAGGCCCAGCTTGTGGATGTAGTCCACAAGCGCCGGCATGCCGCTGGGAAAGCGCACACTGTCGGCGATCAGGCTGCCCTGCGCGTCGCGGTCGCGGGCGATGCACTCCTGGATGACAACGTATTTGTAACCGGCATCGCGCATACCGGTCGAGACCAGCGCGTCTGCCTGCGCGCGGATTGTTTTCTCGTCGTAGTCGCAGAAAAAATGATTCCAGCTGGCCCATCCCATCGGCGGCAGCGGCGCGAGCGTGCCCAGGTCTTGCGGGGCTGCGGGGCTTTGCGCGTGCGCCGTGCGGAAGCCAGAGGGCATCAGCACCGCGAACAGTACTAGAAGCAGGCGCGCGTGAAGGCAGGTCGGCATAGATTTCCTTTTAGAAAAACCACAGGTTGAGCGCGAGCGCTGCCAGCAGAACCCCGCCCGCCAGCGCTTCCGGCTGGCGGTACCAGCCCTGGCTGCGCACCTGCAGCCGCGGGGTGAGGGAGTAGACGAGACCGGTGAGCGCGTGCTCGCTTGCCGGGACCGTCACGAGGCTTACTGCCACCGTTACGGTTACACATACGGTAAACGCGGCGATAGCTGTCCAGAAGGCCTGCGCCAGATCGCTGGCATACACGATGTGCACGCCGAAGAACCCGCCGTGGATGCCCGGCACACTGCTCTGCGGCAGGCTGATGCCGTGGTGGACCGAAGCAGCCGCAATGCCGCAGAGCAGCCCGGTAAAGGCGCCGTGGCCCGTGGTGCGCTTCCAGAACATGCCCAGCGCGAAGGTGGCGAACAGCGGCGCGTTCACAAACGCGAAGACCAGCTGCAGCAGGTCCATGATGTTGTTGAACGATGCAGCCAGGTACGCCGCGCCGACCGACAGCGCGATGCCGGCGATGGTGGTAAGCCGGCCGATGGTGACATAGTGTGCATCGGGCGCGGACGGCCGAAGATAAGCCTGGTAAATGTCGTACGTCCACACCGTGTTGAACGCGGTGACATTGCCGGCCATGCCGGACATGAACGAAGCCAGCAGCGCGGTGAGCCCCAGTCCCAGCAGCCCAGTGGGGTAATAGTGGACAAGCATCATGGGCGTGGCAAGGTCGTAGTCAAGCACGACATTGCCGCGCGAGTCGTGCTCGACGAGTCCGGCGGTCGAGCGTTTCGCGGGCAGGATGCCGGTGAATGAGCCCGCAGCCGGCGCCGGCGACATCGTAATGGATGCTGTGCGCGGGACCACGACAGGCACGACGGCGGCAACCATGCCGGGCAGAATCACGAGCAGCGGGAAAACCATCTTGGGGATCGCGGCGAGAACCGGGACCCGACGCGCGCTCTGCTGCGAGCGCGCGGCCATGGCCCGCTGCACAACCAGAAAATCCGTGCACCAGTAGCCGAACGCAAGCACGAAGCCCAGCCCCATACCCAGCCCCAGCCATTCCACGCCAATCGGGTTTTCACGCGCCGAGCCAAGATATCGCCACACATGCGTGTACGCGCCGGGCGCATAGCCGCGCGCAACGGAAACCGCGGCGAGCCGCGCCTGCAGGCCGCTCCAGCCGCCCACCGCATGCAGCGCCATCCACGAAAGCGGCGCGAGGCCAAGCACGATGAGGAAGAACTGCAGCACCTCGTTGTAAATCGCGCTGGTGAGCCCGCCAAGCGAGACATAGCTGAGCACGATAAGCGCGGCGACTGACACGCTCGCGTTGAAGTTCCAGCCCAGCAGCAGGTAGAACAGCTTGCCCATCGCGTACATGGAAACGCCGGAGGAGAAAATGGTCATAACGGCGAAGCTGATGGCATTCAGCGCGCGGGTTTTCTCGTCGAAGCGCAGGCGCAGATACTCAGGCACGCTGCGGGCGCGCGAGCCGTAGTAAAAGGGCATCATGTACAGCCCGGCGAACACCATCGCGGGTACGGCGAGCCAGTAGAAGTGGCACGTCGCCAGGCCGTACTTCGCGCCCGATGCGCCCATGCCGATCACCTCCTGCGCGCCCAGGTTGGCCGACAGAAACGCAATCGCCGCAATCCAGGTCGGCATGGCGCGCCCGGCGAGAAAGTAGTCGTTCGAAGAACGCACGCGTCGCTTGACTACGATACCGATCGCGACCGTGACCGCGAAATAGGCGGCCATGATGAGGTAGTCGAGCGCGCCGAGATGAACGAGTCTGCTCATAGCTCAAGAGTCATTCGGCGCCGGTGCCGATGCGTTGAAACGCAGTTCCTCCGCAGGGCACAAGCTGGCCGCCATCGACAACGATCGATGCGCCGGTCATGTAGGAGGCCATATCGCTCAGCAGGAAGACGATCACGTCTGCGACCTCTTCGGCCCGGCCCATGCGCGCCAGCAGCGCGAGCGCGTGGCAAGCATCGAGCACCCGCTGCGGCTCGCGGTCCAGCGCGGCGCTGGCGCGGATCATCGGCGTATCGATCGCCCCGGGCAGCACGCAGTTCGAGCGGATGCCGGACGCGGCGAAGTCGAGCGCGACCGACTGCATCAGCCCGACGACCGCATGCTTGCCTGTGACGTAAGCTGCGGAGTTGCGGTGCGCGACGAGCGACTGCGTCGAGCCGGTGAACACAACCGACCCGCCGCCGCGCCGCTGCATGTGGGGCAGCACGGCGCGCGCAACGTAGAAGGCACTGTCGAGATCGACGGCCAGCGTCTCATTCCACGCGCTTATACCGGTCGTTGCGGCAGTGCCGTAGCTCTGCACCCCGGCGCAGTGCGCCAGCACGTCGATGCCGCCGAACTGCCCGGCGATCCGCTCTACTGCCTGCTCCACTGCATGCGCATCGGCAACATCGACGGCGAGGAAGAGCGCGCAGCCCTCGCGCGCCTGGTTCAGCGCGTCGGCCGCCTGCTGCCCCTGCGCGGCGTTGCGGTCCACCAATGCAACACGAGCGCCGCGCCCCGCCAGCGCAAGCGCGGTCGCGCGGCCAATGCCGCTGGCCGCTCCGGTGACGACAGCGACCTTTCCGTCGAAGTTCAAATCGCGCCGCATCACAGCACGCCCGTTTCGGTAAAAACATCCTGCGCGCGCGCGCCATTCAGCAGCATGGTGCGCGCGGTCTTCTCCTTGCGCGCCTGCTCCAGCGCCCGCGCCACCACCGCTTGCTCCATCTCGCGCGGCAACACCACCACACCGTCCACGTCGCCGAGCAGGATGTCGCCCGGCATCACCGCGACGCCCTCGATCTCCAGCGGCACGCGGTAGTCCAGCACCTGGCCGCGCCCCCTCTGGTCCTGCCCGTAGCTGCCGTAGCAGAACGTGGGAAAGTCGAGCTCGCGGATACCCTTGAAGTCTCGCGCGTAGCCCGCGAGCACCGCGCCCGCCGCGCCGCGCACCTTGGCCGCGGTCGACATCAGCTCGCCCCACAGCGCATAGCGCGGCGCGCAGCCGGCGGCGATGTAAACCTCGTGCGGCTGCAGCGAGTCGAGCGCTTCCAGCATCTTGCCGAACGGCGGCGACGGCAGATGGAATACATCGGCCTCCAGCACCGTCATCGCGCGGCCAATCACCACCATGTGCGGCGACAAAGGGCGGCACTGCGCGGGCAGAAACTGGTGGCGGCGGCCTTCGAGATCGAGCACGTCGCCGATAATCGAAGAGAACAAGTGCCTGCGCATCAGGGCGAACAGCTCGTCGTCGTTTTTCCATTCCATCTCGGGTCCGTCTCCTGTACAGCGCAGCGTTAAACGTAAAAGCCGGGGCGGCGAACCAGCACGCCCGGGTGGCGCTCAAGCTCTTCCTCAACCAGGTCGAAACCTAGGCCCGGCGCGTCGTCGAGCTCGTAAAAGCCGTCACGCACTGGCAGCGGTTTGTCCAGGCAGGCATTGCGCCACGGCACATCGGTCGCCATAAACTCCTGGTAGAAAAAGTTCGGGATCGACGCCATCACATGCGCAGCCGCAATCGTTGAAACAGGCCCGTTGGGATTGTGCGGCGCAATCGGCACGTTGAACGCCTCGGCCATGGTGGCGATGCGCTTCATCTCGCCAATGCCGCCGCAGCGCGTGATGTCGGGCATCAGGATGTCGGCCGCGCCCGCCTCCAGAATATGCCGTGCCATGAAGCGCGAGTGCAGCCGCTCACCAACACACACGGGCAGCGTGATCTGGCTCTTGATCGCCGCGATCTCGCGCGGAAACTCAGGCCCCGCCGGCTCCTCGTACCACATGCAGTGGATGCCGGCGCGGGCGATGCGGTGGGCCATCTCGACCGCCGTCGGTCCGTTCAGCAGCGCATGCGTTTCAATCGCGATAGGAAAGTCGGGGCCGACCGCCTGCTGCACCGCGACCAGCCGATCGATCGCCAGCTGCTTACCCGATTCGGTCAGCCCGAGGTTCTCCTGCAGGTCTTCACCGTACCAGTAGCTGGTGTGCGCAAACGGGTCCATCTTGCAGGCGCGAAAGCCGCGCTGCTGGACTGCCAGCGCCTGCTCGGCATACTCCTCCGGCTGGCCCGTGCCCTTCAGGAACCAGTAATTGGCATATAACTTGATGCGCTTGCGGTACGCGCCGCCGAGTAACTGATACACAGGCATGTTCGCGCGTTTGCCGGCCAGATCCCACAGCGCGATATCGATCGCGCTGACAGCGCTCAGCACCGGTCCTCCTTGGCCCATCCAGTTGAAGTCGCGGTACAGCTTCGTCCATAGATAGTCGATGCGCGTAGCGTCCTCACCGACAAGCACCTCACCCAGGTGGCGGCAGGCCGCGAGAATCAGCGGACTGCCGGGCCAGTTCGTGCCTTCGCCAATGCCGGTCAGTCCGTCCTCGGTCCACACCTTCACGAAGACCCAGTTGTACTTGATGCCTTCGACCATCCAGGTCTTGACGGCAGTGATTTTCATGCGGAGCGTTCCCCTCGAAACTGGAGATGCAGAAACCCGTGAGGCTTGCAGCTCTCACGGGCAAGGCAGAAACACTTAAAACGCAACATGGATGGCAAACTCGACGATCCTTCCAGGCTTGGCCGTCGAGAGCTGACCGAAGACAGGGCTGGAAAAGTACTGCGACTGCGTGTTGACCCCGAGGCTAGGATTATTGAAAGCATTGAATGCCTGCACGCGGAACTGTGTTTCCGTGTGCTCCAGATCGAAGTTCTTAAAGGCGCTCAGGTCGACATTGCCGTAGCGCGGCTGGCGGCCGCTGTTGCGCGCGGAGATGCCGCTATCATTGTCCGGGGTATAGCTGTAGGCGGTACCGGCGGTCGCAGGATTGGCCAGCAGCGCGGGGTCGCTGTAAGCCAGAGTGTTGAAATATTTCTGCACGCGCTGCGCTTCCGGCCGGTTCTGCGAAAGGCTCGGGCTCGAGTACACCTTAGCGCGCTCGTAGGACTCGTTCGTCAGTTCGCAGTCGCACGGCACATAGATGCTGTAGGGCTGACCGCTGTGCACGGATAGAATGGAGTTCAGCTGCCAGCCGCGTACAAACTCATCCGCTACGCGGCTGTGCGTCGATGGGATAGGCAGGTCGTACACCACCGAACCTTCAAAGTTACTGGGTACATCGAAGTCCGACGGCCCGTACTCGAGCTTCAGGTTATAAGGATCCTGGATGCCGGTCGCGATGAATTCCTGCCCGTCGGAGTTGCTGTCGAACGAGCGCGAGTACGCATAGTTGAGCGTGGTCGAGAGACCCTGCGAGAAGCGGTGCTCCAGGTTGAACTGGAGTCCTTCATAGGAAGAGTAGCCGTCCCAGTTGAGGCCGTTAATGAAGCCGTAGTAGGGATTGTAGGGCGTGCGCGTCTGCTTGTCGGCCCAGTTGGCTGAAGGGCCGGCCTGGCGCTGCGGCGCGTTGATGTCGCGCGTCCAAAGCAAGTGCGTTCCCTTCGAGCCGACATAGCTGATGCGGCCTACGGTGTTGAGCGGCAGCTGCTGCTCGAGCGTGAGATTCCACTGCTGGATATAAGGCATATGGAAGTTGACGAAGGTCAGCTCGCCCTGGATCGGCGTTGTAAACTGCGCATTCCTGCCCGGGTTGTTCGCCTGGGCCGCGAAAGCACCAACGAGATCCACGCCGCCGCGGTACGGGTCGCGCCATGAGTAGGGATTCGTGGTTGAATTATTCAACTGCTCGAAGATATTGAACGGCTGACCATTGGTGAAGCGGTTGTCGATGATATCTTTCGGCTGGTCGATGAAGTAACCATAGGCTCCCCGGATCACCGTCCTCTGGTGCCCGGTCAGGTCGTAGGAAAAGCCCACGCGCGGCGAGAAGTTTCCATACGTGGCGCTCGTGCCGCCCTCCGGAACCCCGCGGTCACCCGAGAAGAAAAGTCCCGGAGGCGCATTCGGGTACACAACAGAATGTATGTTAGCCCGTTCCGCTTTCGGGCTAAACACGCTGACCGGGTTGAAAGCGCCGACGAAATGCGGCGGCAGGTAGGGCTCCCAGCGCAAGCCCGCATCGATCGTCAGCCGCTGGCTTATCTTCCAGTTATCCTGCGCGAACACCGACCACTCGGTGTAGCGCGTATTCAGCACCTGCGTGTTGGCCTCGGTCGTCTGGAAGGGGTAGCCGAGCAGGAAATCGCCCAGCCCGTAGCCGCTGACGTCGCCGGTAAACGAGAAGTTCGGGAACGCCTGGTTGTACTTCCAGAACTGCTGCTGCCGCGTGATCTGTCCGCCGAAGGCGAGCGAGTGCTTGCCGAACTGGTAATTGACCGCCTCGGAGAGCGGGAAGTTATTGCGGTTGTTCGGCAGACCCTGGTACACGGCGGTCGCGCCCGTCCATCCGGTAATGGAAAAGTAGAGCGGGTTGGGAGCGACGCTGTAGATATTCAGTCCCAGCGTTTCCGATGTCGGATAGCCGGAGGGCGGCTCCGCCGGATGCGTGTAGGTGTGAGCATAGCCGAATGAGAGCAGGTTGACCAGGTGCGGCGTCAGCGTGGTGGTCAGGATGAGCGCGGCATTGTTCACCGAGCCGACGTCTCCGGCGGTCGCATAGGCGAGGTTACCCGGCTGCGGCGAGAGCGATCCATTGTTAAAGGTGAACTGATAAAAGCGCATCTCCAATTGGTTCTGTTTAGGCAGCGTCTGGTCGCCCCGCAGGGTAAGCTCCCCCTGGGATGCGAGGCTGGGCTGCCGAAAGGTGTAAAGGTTCGGGTTCAGGTCGCTCGCCGTGTTGGGCAGCGGCAGATAGCTCTTGATGAACTGCTGCGCCGCCGGATCGAGCCGGGCAGCGGGAATCACATTGTTTGGGAAAGCAAGCCCGGTCAGCGGGTCTTTCACGGTAATGCCCGGAATCCCCGAGAGATCGCCCACACGCTGGGCCGCGTTTGGCACGGTCTCGCTCGCGTTGCTGCTGGCCTGGTGCGTAATCGTCTTTTGATACGAGCCGAAAAAGAAGGTCTTGTCGTGGCCGTTGTAAAGCTTTGGCAGCACGACCGGACCGCCCAGCGAGCCGCCAAACTGGTTCTGGATGAGGAATGGCTCCTTGACTTTGTTATGCGCCGAGAACCAGTCGCTGGCGTCCAAACCGAACGTACTGTCGCGCAGGAACTCATAAATAGAACCATGCAGGTGATTGGTCCCGGACTTGGTGATAGCGTTGACGATCGCGCCCGAGTTGCGGCCGTACTCCGCGTCGAAGTTACTTACCTGCACGCTGAATTCCGAGATCGCATCCGGGTCCGGGTAAGGGTTCGAAACGTTCGTGTAGGGATCGTTGTTGTCCACGCCATCGAGCAGGAAGTTGACCGTGTTGCCGCGGCCGCCATTGACCACAAACGACGGCGCGCCAGGAATCGTCGAGCTTTGGTTGTTTGAGTTGAACGTCGAGCCCGCCTCAATGGTTCCCTGCTGCAGGGCGAGTAACTGGCGCACATCGCGGCCGACCAGCGGCAGGTCCTCAATGCTCTTCGCATCGATGGTCGCCTTGATGGTGCCGGTCTGCGTGTCGACCTGCATACCTTCGCTCTGGACTGTGACCTCGCTGTTCGCGCTGCCGACGGTCAGGCGGACCGGCACCGTGAGGTTCTGGTCCGCATTCAGCACCAGGCCGTTATGCGCGAAGCCGCTAAAGCCCGCCACGGCGACGGAAAGGTCATACCTGCCTGGTTTCACCTCCGGAAAGGTATAGTCGCCCTGCCCCGTCGTGCTGACTTTCGCGACGGTTCCGGTCTCTTCGTTCGTGAGCGTGACCTGCGCGTTCGGAACCACGCTTTGCTGCGGATCCACCACGGTCCCGCGGATGCGGGCAAAGCCAGCCTGCGCCTCGGCCAGGTGCGGATTGCCGACGGTACAAAGCAAGACAGCGAGAGCAGCCGCGGCAGCGATGCCAGACCGCGGCCGGAGCTTGCGAAACGTGGGAAATGGGCAGTCAATCACGGCGGATGCTCCTTCAGGTCTTACCAATCTGAATTAATCCTGCCAATTGAGCCATTGCCGCTATAGAACTGTCAATCCCTTCTTTTGAGAATCTTTTCGCCCTTGTCCCGTTTCCGCTGCGGATGCATTCCTGCACACTGCCGCGGGGCCGCCTTGACGTAAGCTAGCGGGAAGGAGAAGCTGCAGCCATGCCGTCATCCGCCGCCAAGCCCGGGCAAGCAGCACGACCAAGCAGGTCTTACCTGGGCAAGGGAAAGCTCCGCAAGCAGTCCTCCGATCCGTCCAACGTCATCTCCATGCTGCGCGGCTTTATCGAGAACGGCGGCTACTCGGAGGGCATGATGCTGCCGCCGGAACGCGTGCTGGCCGAAACGTTCGGCGTGGGCCGCCCCGCCGTCCGCGAAGGCATCAAGGCGCTCACGATTCTGGATGTGATTGAAAGCCGTCGCGGCGATGGAACCTACCTCAAATCGCTCGACGGCCTGCGCGCAGGCTGGCCGGCCACTGTCGAACTGCGCAGCTCCGACTTCAACCTGCTCGACCTGCTCGAGGTCCGCAAGATGATTGAGCCGGCAGCCGCGCGGCTGGCGGCGGTCCGCGCCAGCGAAGCCGACCTGCGGCGCATCGAGCGCGAGTGTTCCGACATTGAGCATGCGGCAGACTGGGACGGCATGGCCAAGCATGACCTGGCGCTGCACACAGCCATTCTGGAGGCGACTGGAAACCCGGTTTTGAAGGAGCTCAACAATGCGCTTGCCCGCCTGCAGTCGAAGAGCCGTGCCGTGACCGGAGCCAGCGCACCCGACCGCAAGGCGATGGTCGAGCATCACCGCCAGATCGTGAATGCAATCCTGCGGGGCGAGGGAGAGAACGCCGAGCAGGCCATGCTCGAGCACCTGCACCAGGTGGGTCTGGACCTGATCTCGAACCGCAAGCGGTAGGTGCGAGGTCCGAAATAGCCGGCTTGCGACAGAAACTGAATGGCCGATGCGGTGACGAACCGGGCTACTCGGTCTGACAGAGTAATAGCTCGCTCGTAGAGAAGCAGTAGAGAACACAATGCATGGTTATCTCCGTCATCCTGTTCACTCTACAACTCTCTATTCCAAAATCCATAGAGCGAACGAAGGTTTGTCGTTGTCCATCCAGCAAAGAGTGATGCGCCGGTCTGGCACGAAACGTGCAATCGCCTCACTATCTGAAGCTCTTCAAGCTGACGCTCAGCCAAGCTGAAGGAAGCCCAGGGGCTTGCGAGTTTTACCCGATTTCCTTTGAGGAGACTAACCCCAATGATGCGTCGTACTTTTCAGGGAGCTCTGCTTGTATCCACCTTCTCGATTCTGCCCGCGGTGGTTTGCGCGCAGACCACCGCGACGGTCAATGGCGTCGTTACCGATACATCCGGCGCCATCATTCAAGGCGCATCTGTCGTTCTGTCCAATCCGGCGACTGGCGTGCGCTATCAGGTCAAGACCGATTCCGCGGGATCGTACCGCGTGGCCAATGTGCCGCCGGGCCCTGGCTATGCGATCGAATTCAACGCCGAGGGCTTCGCTCCTTTCAAGGTCAACGACATCTATGTGAATGTGGCCAACTCGCGCACCCAGGACGCGAAGCTGCAGCCCGGCACATCGACCGTCGAGGTTCAGGTTTCTGACTCCGCGGCGGTGACTCTCAACACCACCGACGCGACGATCGGCAATAACTTCCAAATCTCGAAACTGCAAGACCTTCCGGTGCAGGACCGCACCTCGCCAAGCGTTCTGTTTACGCTGCAGCCCGGTATCACCTCGAACGGCGCAACCACAGGCGCACGCACCGATCAGACCAACACCACGATCGACGGGCTCGACGTGAACGACTTTACCTCCGGCAACTTCGCGTCAATCACCGGCAACGCGCCAGTTGACTCCATCCAGGAGTTCCGCGGCACGACCGCGGGCTTCACGGCAGACAGCGGCCCCGGAGGCGGCGGTCAGTTTCAACTTGTAACTCGCGGCGGCTCGAACGAGTGGCATGGCAACATCAACGAATACCACCGCGATAACTCCACCACGGCCAACGACTGGTTCAATGCCAACGCGGGCGTTCCGCAGCCGCAGCTGGTGCGCAACCAGTTCGGCGGCTCCGTCGGCGGTCCTATCCAGCACGACAAGCTCTTCTTCTTCTTTAATTTTCTTGACTCGCGTATCGCGCAGCAGCAGACCGTCGAGCGCACCGTTCCCCTACCGTCGTTTGCCGCTGGAACCATCTCTTACATCAACAACAGCGCAGGCTGTACCAGCGCCGCGCGCCAGAACACGAATCCAAACTGTATCTCCTCGCTCACCCCCGCGCAGGTGCAGCAGATTGACCCCGCCCACATCGGCGAAAGTCCCCAGATCTTTGCCCTCTTTGCCAGCCGCTATCCGGCAGCCAACGACTTCGCCTTCGGCGACGGGATTAACTCTGCCGGCTTCCGCTTCAACTCTCCGTTTCCAGACGATCAGACCAACTACACCGGCAGGGTAGACTGGGCCTACACCCCTAACATCAAGTTCTTTGGCATCGGCAATGTATCTCGTCACAATCAAGTAACCGGCGCGGAGCAGTTTCCCGGCGATCCCGCGTCAAACCAGTTCATTGATCGCAGCTATCGCTACGCCGTTGGAATGGATTGGCAAATCAGCGGCAATAAGTTCAATGAGCTGACGTACGGCAGCGTCGTACAGGATTACAACAACGCCCGTCCGGCCAATCCTGAAGGAATCAATCAGATCAGCTTCGGCAACGGCTTCACAGCGGACCTGGTGAGCAGTCCATACGCCGGCCCTTCGGGTTCGCAGTATCAACACGTCCCCATAAGCCAGGTCAACGATAACTTCACATGGACCCTTGGGCGCCACACGCTGCAGATGGGAGGCTACTTCAAGTGGATTCACTCCACCATCAGCCTGCAATCCGGCTATAACAATTACAGTTTGGGCCTGGGCGGTAAAATCTTTGGCACCCCTGGGCTGGAGCCGGTTAACATTCTTGCGGCCAGTTCCACAGCGTCAGAAACCTACGATAACGCGCTCACATCAGGGCTGGGCCGCGTAGCAAGTATCGGAAGCACTTTCAACTACGACACAGGCGGCAATGTCCTTCCTCAGCCCTCTGCCGCACTGCGCAAGTTTGTTTACTACCAGACCCAGCCGTATCTCAGCGACACCTGGAAAGTAACTCCACAGCTGACGGTAAATGTTGGATTGAACTACCAATATTTTACGGTTCCGTATGAAGAACAGGGTTTAGAAACTGTCCAGACCACGGGCTTCGACCAGTACTTCAACGCCCGGCTTGCGCAGAGCGCTTCCGGCATCTCGGGCAATGGCGCGGTGCCCTTTGTGACCTACGTTCTGGGCGGCCCCAAGAACCATGGGCCATCCTTCTATGCGGCGAACCCGCATGACTTCGCGCCTCATGTCGGCTTTGCCTTCAATCCCGCTTTCGATCAAGCGACTGTCTTTAACGGCAGCCTTGGTCTGGTCTATGACCGTACCATCATTTCCGCGGTGCAGGCTCAGCAGACGCGGTTCTCCTATCTCTTTCAGCAGGACACCAAAGCACCGTACGGCAACAACTCCGATACGACTGGTTCGGTCAAGAACGATCCCCGGCTTGCCGCACCGCCGCCAATTGCAATTCCCGCAACCCCGAAAGCGCCTTACCAGCCCTGGGTGGTGAATGGTGTGCCAACAGGACTACAGAATGGCTACTTCAATGAAATGATCGATCCCAATCTGAAGACGCCTTACTCAATCCTGGCGAATTTCGGGATGCAGCATCAGTTCGCAGGCTCACTGGTGCTCAAGATCAGCTACGTCGGGCGCCTTGGCCGCAGGCTCCTCGCCCAAGCCGACGCAAACCAGTTGGTCGATTTCGCCGATGGCAAGTCAGGCCAAACTATGAACCAGGCGATGATGAATATCGAGCGTGAAGTTCGCGCCGGGCGAGACCCCAAGAGCCTGCCCGCGGAGCCCTGGTTCGAGAACCAATTGCCGGCCGCGTACAAAGGCGCGCTCCCGAACAACACCTCAGCCGCGGCTTCTTCCAATGCGTCTTTGGTATCGATAGGTGACTTTGCCGACTTTATCCAGGCTCTGTCTTCTAATCTGCAGCCGAACGTCGGCATGGCTGCCCAGTTCGGAGAAAATACCGTTTACACCAACAAGGGTTTCTCCAGCTACAACGGACTGCTCGTTACACTACAGAAGAACCTGTCCCATGGATTGCAGTTCGATGTGAACTACACCTTCTCGCATTCCATCGACAATGTTTCTCTGGTTGCCGCAGGAGTGGCGTTCGGAGGTTACGGATTTTTATGCGACGCCGTGCATCTACGCGAGTGCCGCGGCAACTCCGACTTCGACACCACGCACTATGTCACCAGCGACTTCACCTACTCGTTGCCCTTCGGCCGGGGCCGCAGCTTCGGCGGCAATCTGCCCATGGCTGTGGACGAAGCGATAGGCGGCTGGAACGTCAGCGGCATTCCTTCCTGGCACAGCGGACAGGCGTGGTCGCCGCTGTCGAACGCCTTTGTCGCGGGTTTCGCGAACGACGCGCCTGCGATCTTCAACGGCGACACCAACGCGGTCCGGCGCCATGTCCATAAGGAGTCGAATGGTTCGCTCAATGTCTTTGCCGACCCCGCCGCCGCCGCTGCAGCTTTCTCCGGGCCGGTCGGTCTCACCATCGGCAGCCGCAACATTCTTCGCGGGCCTCAGTTCTTCAATGTGGATGCCGGGCTGGCCAAGGATTTCGCAATCCTTCCCTCGAAGGATCTCAAGCTGCAGTTCCGCGCGGATGCATTCAATGTGCTCAATCATCCGAGCTTCGACGATCTGGACTATGGAAGTTACGCCGCTTACACCAACATCACCGCGCCGAGTAACTTCGGCCAGTTGACAGCGATGAATGGCGCGCCCCGCGTCCTGCAGCTTTCAGGCCGCATTCAGTTCTAGCTCGTGCCATGTATCTGGAGAAGCTTGTAAGTGTAACTGCTTGGGCTCATCGGCAACGTTGAGCCCGGGCCATGTAAAGCAGGGTCGGCACAAAATCCGGCACAACGAGCAAATTGAGGACTGACGCATAATCGCATTTCACCCAGTGTTTACAGGTAGTGGACGCGGCTGGAATCGAACCAGCAACCTGTCGATTAAGAGTCGAATGCTCTGCCAGTTGAGCTACGCGTCCAGGAGGGGGAAACAGGCGGCGCCGCGGCCAGCAATTCGCTTCGCCAGCAGAACTAAATATAGCATAGCCCCCGCAGCAGGTTCAGCTACACCGAGGCCGCTTGGGCAAAGGCCGACGGCACCGCCCCAAGCAGCTCGCGCATGTGGGTCAACACCCGCTCCGCGCCCGCGGCCAGCAGGCGCTCCGCGTGGCCGGGCGCGCAGTGGCTGCCGCCTGTAAAGCCAAACACCCGCATCCCCGCAGCACGCGCGGCTCGCACGCCCGGCTCGCTGTCTTCCACTACCAGGCATTGCTGTACCGGCGTGCGCATCCATCCGGCCGCGAACACAAACACATCGGGCGACGGCTTGCCCGCGGCCACCTGCGTTGCGCTCACAATGTTTGGCGCGAAAAAATCGAACAGCCCCACAAAACGCAGGCCCTGCTCCAGTTTCGCGGGCGCGCTGCTGGAGGCAACGATCTTCGGCAGGCGCAGCTCGGCCAGCACCTCGGCCGCACCGGCGATGGCCCGCAACTCGCTGGTAAACGCGTGGTGCACACGCTGCTTCATCGCGGCAAAGTAGGCCGCAGGCACCGGCTGGCCCCAGTCCCGCTGCACCTCGGCCATGATCTCCCGCTCCGGCCGTCCCGCGAACCGGCGCACCACATCGAGCGGCGCAATCGGGTAGCCCAGCCGCGTCAGCTCTTCGCTCACCGCGGTGCACACCAGCATCTCGCTGTCCACCAGCACGCCATCACAGTCAAAAATCAAAAGCGCGGGCTCTGCCGCCACTGCATGCGTCAAATCGTTCATACTTCAATATTGTCTCGCAGGATAGGGTTCGCCATCGTAAAGCTTTCGCAACTCGCCGCCACTCTGCCTCTGCTGCTGCTTGCCGGATGCAGTAAGCCGTACAAACCCAGCGCCTGGCGCGCCGCGGTACCAGCCGCCGCGCGCGCCCAGACCAACCCCCTGCCGCAGACCGCGGCTAACATCGCCAGCGGCCGCGAAACCTATCAGCTCTACTGCTCCAGCTGCCACGCCCAGGACGGCGCCGGACGCCGCAACCGGCCCAGCCTGCGCAATGCGCGCGTACGCGGCGAGGCCGACGGCGAAATCCACTGGATCCTCGTCAACGGGAGCAAGAACCACGGCATGCCCGCGTGGCGCTCGCTCGGCGACCCGGCTCTCTGGCAGCTGGTCGAGTACATCCGGGCCATGCCGCCCGCGCACTGAGCGCCGCCGCGTACCTACACTACGGGAGAACAAATCGTGACCGAGTATCTGAACGCACGCGAGCAAGCCAGTGGCGGGTCCGCGGCGCTCCGCGCCGAACTGGACGCGAAGCACACGCGCTTGCGGGAGTGGCTCGCGCAAACCAACTATGACGGCGTGCTGCTGCGCCGTCATGAGAACCTTGCATGGATCAGCGCCGGCCAGGTGCAGGCGCGGGTCGGCCTTCTGAGCGAGACAGGCAGCGCCGCGCTGCTGCTGCTGCGCGATGGCCGCCGTTTTTCGCTCGCCCCCAGCAACGAGGCCGACCGTCTCGCGGATGAAGAGCTGCCCGGCCTGGACTATGAGCCAGTCCTGCGGCCGTGGCACAGCTTCGATCTTGCGGCCGTCGCGCAGCAGCTCGGGGGCGCCAGCCTGGCCACGGACATGCAGACGGGCGCTCTCCCGGTGGTCGATCTTTCGCCCTTGCGCGCTCCGCTGCTGCCCGCCGAAATTGCGCGCCTCCGCGTGCTTGCCCGCGAAACCGCCAGCGTCGTCGCCGAGGTCCTGCTTGCGCTCAGGCCAGGCATAAGCGAGTACGACATGGAAGCGCTGGCCGCAGAGCGCCTGCTGCGCCGGGCCATCTTCCCTTCCGTGCTGTTGATGGCTGCAGATGAGCGCATCCTGCGCTACAAACACGCGGTCGCGCGCGGCAGCAGGCTTGAGCGCTTCGGCATGCTCAACCTGTGCACGCGGCGCTGGGGGCTCGCGGTCTCGATCACCCGCTTCGTGCACTTCGGCAAACTGCCGCCGGAGCTCGCGCGAGGGTTCCACACAGCAGCGGTTGTGAACGCGGCCCTGCAGCACGCCACGCGCACGGGCGCGTCTGCTGACAGCCTGTTTCGCGTCGCGGCCGAGGCCTACGCGGCGGCCGGCTTCCCTGGGGAGGAGCAGCTGCACCATCAAGGCGGCGCGTGCGGCTATCTCGAACGCGAGTGGCTCGCCGTGCCCGGCGGCATGCAAACGGTACGCGAGCCCGAAGCCTTCGCGTGGAACCCGAGCTGCCGCGGCGGCAAGGTCGAGGACACCACGCTCGCGATCGATGGGACCATGGAACTGCTTACCACCACGCCGCGGCTTCCCACCGTTGCGACCGAGGCGGGCGGCGTTCCGTATCTCTCCGCCGGACCGCTCGTGCACGGTTAACCATTGCGCGGTTGTCACCTGCTGGTCCGCTATGCGAACCTTGCGCTTCGTTCCAAGCGCATTGCCCGGAAGGTCTGCCTTATGAAGCTCGCCGCGACTGTACATACCCATTTGAGCTTGAAGCGTATCGCGAAACGCCCTGCCGCGCTGCTGCTCTGCTCCACGCTTGCGCTCACGTTTCCAATCGTGAACGCCCACGCCCAGGCCACGCGCTATGCCGACGCGCCGCCGGTGCTGCTGGGCGCGGCCTGGTACCCGGAGCAGTGGCCCGAGTCGCAGTGGGAGCCGGACCTGGCCAGCATGGAAGCCGCGCACATTCACCTGGTCCGCGTGGGCGAGTTTGCCTGGAGCACGATGGAGCCGACCGAAGGCGTTTGGCACTGGGAGTGGCTCGACCGCGCCATCGCGATGGCTGCGAAACACCACATCGTCGTCGTGCTGGGCACACCTACCGCCGCGCCGCCCGCGTGGCTGACGGAGAAATATCCCCAGACGCTGCGCGTGGACAACGATGGCAAGCGCGATGAGCATGGCAACCGGGAGCAGTTTTCCTTTGCCGATGCGAAGTACCGCGAGCTGGCGCGCGATGTGGCTGACCGCATGGCCGCGCGCTATGGGCATAACCCCGATGTGGTCGGCTGGCAGATCGACAACGAGCTGTCGGCGACCTCGTTCGACGACGAAGCGAAGCAGCAGTTCCACGCGTGGCTCAAGGCGAAGTATGGAACCATCGAGGATTTGAACAAACGCTGGTGGACCAGCTACTGGTCGCAGAGCTATAACGACTTCAACCAGATCCCGGTGCACGACAAGGAAGAAAACCCCGCGCTGCTGCTGGACTGGAACCGCTTTGTCACCGATACCTGGGTGAGCTACACGCAGAACCAGGTCACGGCGATCCGCGAGCACAGCGACCCGCGCCAAATCATCACCACGAATACGATGGGCTGGTTCGACGGCTTCAACGCGTACAAAGAGCATGAGGGTCTGGACTTCGCCGCGTGGGACGATTACATCAGCGAGGACCACTTCGACTGGGCGGATAATGCGGCGCGCCACGATCTGACGCGCGGCTACAAGCAGAAAAACTTCTGGGTGATGGAGACCGAGCCCGCGTTTGTGAACTGGCGCCGGATCAACACGCCGCTCGAGAAAGGCCAGACCCGCGAACTGGCCTGGCAGGCGATCGGCCATGGCTCCGACGCGGTCGAGTACTGGCAGTGGCGGGCCGCGTTGAACGGGCAGGAGGAGTACCACGGTGTGCTGACCGGCGCTGACGGCAAGCCGGCGCCCGTGTACGCCGAGGTGCGGCAGATCGGCAAGGAGTTCGAAGAGGCGGGCAAGGCGCTTTCCGGCACCGTGCCGGTTGCGAATGTCGCGCTGATCAATGATTTCGATTCGCGCTGGGCGATCAATTTCCAGAAGCACAATGTCGAGTTCAACCCGGTCGCGGAGATGGTTGCGTTCTACCGCCCGCTGCGCGAGGCCGCGCAAGGCGTGGATGTAATCGCCGCCGACGCTCCGTTAGACAAGTACAAACTGGTGGTCGCGCCGGGGCTGAATGTTCTGCCGCAGGCGACCGCGGACAAGCTGCTGACCTACGTGCGCCAGGGCGGCAACCTGCTGCTGGGGCCGCGCTCGGGCATGAAGAACTTCGACGACGGGCTGAACCCGCAGCTGCAACCCGGGCCGTTGGCCGAGGCGCTGGGCGCGAAGGTGACGCAGTTTTACGCCATCGATCAGCCGGTGCCGGTCACGATGAACGGTGCTTCTGGAACGGCGAATATCTGGGCCGAGACGCTGGAGACCAGCTCGCCGGAGACGAAGGTGCTGGCGACCTATGGCGCAAGCAATGGCTGGCTTGACGGGCAGCCGGCGATCGTGACGCGCAAGATCGGCAGGGGTTCGATCACCTACGTGGGCGCATGGCTCGATGAGGCGGGGCTGAAGGCGCTTACCGATACGCTGCTGAGCGAGAGCAGCGTGAAGCCGCTGATCGCGGGCGTGCCGGAGAGCGTGGAGGTCTGTGTTCGCAGCGGCAACGGGCATGCGGTGGTAGTGCTGATCAACCACGGCACTTCGCCGGTTTCCGTCGCGCTTCCATCATCACTGGAGGCGAAAAGCCTGCTTACCGGGAGCGAGATTTCGCGCAGCTCGGTGACGCTGCCGAAGTATGGTGTGGCGGTGTTTGCAACGCGGGCGATGCAGTAGGTGCTTGAGGTGCGAGGGCGGATGTTCCACGCAATTGTTCCACGTGGAACATTCCTGATTTCGGGTGTGGCCGGGCTCGAAGGGGATGTTCCACGCCGAATTGTTCCACGTGGAACAATTTGAAATTGCGTGTTTTGGGCTGGTCGCTGCGGGTAAGGCTTTGCAGTTGAAGGGCTTGCGGGAAGGGCGGGGCGATGGCGCGGAGTTTGCAGTGGATGTGTTACGAAGCGCCAGAAACAACCCACATCGGAAATGCTAGACAGAGGCAGCTAAGCATGCAGATCTAAAGTGAGCTGACGGAATCTGGCTTGCGTGCATGATTGGATGGCGATTCGCTCACCCTTCTGCACAGCTCATTGAAGATGATCCAGGCTACATAGCCATCACTGAATAACATGAGGAAGCCTTTGCCATTCAGATGCCTATGACGAATGCCTGCGTACACAATAACAATCGTCCACCCGCCGAATACGACCAGGGCAAACAACAGTGCCACGATCCAGAAGATTCGCTTCACGCTGTCGAGATTAACACCCAACATGATTCAAAGCGCTATGATCCGCCTGCCGCAATCCTTCCTGGAACCGGGTTAGGCTCCGAGAAGATGTCTTGCCTCAACTCGCCTTCCTGCCCCTTGTCGTTGACTTCTTCGCCATTGCGTTCGAGCCCGTTTTCGTGGGCTTTTGGGCGGCCGGCTGGGCTGCGCCGCCCTTCTGCGCGAGGCTGGCCTTCAGCGCGTCCATCAGGTTAATGACCGGGGCCATGTGCTTCGGCTTCTTCGGCGGCTCGGGGCCGCCGTTACCGGCGCCCTTGCTTTCGATCAGCTCTTCCACGCGCTCCTGGTAGGTGTTGTGGAAGGCATCCGGGTGAAACGGCGCCCGCAGCGAGCCCATGAACTGCTCGGCCAGCTTGACCTCGGCATCCTGCAGCTCGAGTGCGGCCTGGTCGCCGTACTCGGGGATTTCGCGCACCTCCTCCGGGTAGTAAAGCGTGTGCAGGATCAGCCCGTGCTCATACGGGCGGATGAGGACCACCTGCTCCCTCTGGTGCAGCGTGAGCTTGGCGATGGCGCCTAGCTTGAGCTTGCGCATGGCCTGCATCATGAGGGCGTAGGCGCGGCGGCCGGGCTCCTCGGCGACGGTGTAGTACGAAGTCTCGTAATAGATGGGATCGACCTCGTCGAGCTCGACGAACTGCTGGATGGCCATCGTTTCCGACGACTCGGCCTCGAGCGCCTTGAGCTCGTTCGGCGAGACGAGGACGTAGGTACCGTCGCCGGCGGGGTAGCCCTTCTCGATCTCGTCGCGCTCGACCACACGCTCGTCGAGCGGGCAGTACAGCTGCTGCTTGATGCGGGTGCCGCAGGTCTTATGGATCTGGTTGAAGCCGATGTGCTCCTCGCGCGCCGCGACGTACATGCGCACCGGCACCGAGATCAATCCGAACGAGATGTAGCCCTTCCACACTGTCGATGCCATGGCGATTCCTCTCGCTGTCCGCTGGTGAGATGTGCAAGGTGCCGGGCGCGGTTACCCCGGTACTTTCGCCCGGTTCGCGGTGCTGCCGGGCGGTTAGAGTAAAGGGGAGGGCATGTGCAGCAGGTGCTTGAGCAACGACCCAGACTTTCTGTCGATGAACGGCGCGAGAAGCAGAAAGTGCTTCTGCGCGACACCGTGGCGCTAGCGGCACTGGCCGGGCTGGTGGTGGTGCTTTCGTTTGTGACCTGGGGGCTGTTCCACTCCTTTTCCGTGCACCGGCAGATGCTGGAGGGCCGCTGGCGTGCGCGCGGAGAGGCGGCGCTGGCGGCCGGCCATCCGGTGGTCGCGCTCGACGACCTGCATTCGGCGCTGGCCTACTCGCCCGACGACCGAGGCCTGCAGGTGGAACTGGCGACGGCGCTGGCCGCCGCTGGCCGCACGCAGGAGGCGCAGGTGTACTTCACGACGCTGCTGGAGGGCGAGCCAGGCAGCGGCGTCATCAACCTGGAGCTGGCGCGGCTGGCCATCCGCGAGGGCAATGCGCAGACCGCGGTCGAACACTACGAGGCTGCCATCGAGGGCACCTGGAATGGCGATGCCTTTATCCGCCGGCGCGACATCCGCCTGGAGCTGGCGCGCTTCATGATCGCGCAGAACCGCATGGCGGAAGCGCGCAACCTGCTGCTGATTACATCGGGCAATGCGCCCGATAACCCGCGGCTGCAGCTGCAGCTGGGTGCCCTGCTGGAGCAGGCTGGCGATGCGGCCGACGCGCTGGACGTCTACCGCAAGGCAGCCAGGAACAAAGCGATGCGGCTGGACGCACTGGAGGCCGAGGCCCACGCCGCCGCGGCGCTGAACCGGTATGCGCAGGCCCGCACCTACCTGATGCAGGGGATGGGGGAGCCGGGGTTCGCGAAGCAGCCGGAGCCGGTGCGCAATGCGGTGCATGCCGCGCTCGCCACCGCCGACGGCGTGCTGGCGCTGTACCCCGCCGCTACGCTGCCGCCGGCCGAGCGCGCGCGGCGGATCGCCAGGCTGGCGGAGCTGGCGCAGGCGCGCCTGCTGGCCTGCCCGACGAACGCGGGCGGTGAAAGCCAGCCAGCCGCGGCCGCCCAGCCGGCGCCCACGCCGCAGCGGGCGCAGCTGCTGGCCCAGCTGGGGGCGCACCTGCAAAGCCTGAACCCGCTGGCGCGCAAGCCGGGCGTGCCGAGCGCGCCGCTCGCGGCCAATGAAGGCCCGGACCCGCTGGCGGCGCTGGCGGCGCGCTGGACGCCGCTGCCGACCGGCACCGCGCTGGAGCGGCAGCTTGCCGCCGACCCCGTTTTTGCGCAGAGCACGCTCGACCTGGTGTATGAAACGGAGCGGGCCACGAGCGGGCCGGCCGAGGCATCTGGAACAGCTGCATCGTGCGCCGCGCCGGCCGGTCCAAACGCCCAGCCCGATGCCGCGCAGCAGGCGCTGCTTGAAAAGATCGCCGCGGCGCCCGACCAGGTCGAGGCGCAGCCATGACGCCCCGCCAAACGCTGCCCGAGACATTGCCCGAAGCGCCCGAAGAAACACCCGCGCCGGCGGCTCCGGCGCCAATCAGCCCGGGCGACAAGGAGGAGCTGGACCCGGCGCGGGGGGCCGCGCGCGCGGTCGACCTGGAGACCATCGCGCCCAAGCGCGAGGAGCGGCTGTTCCTCATTCTCTCGATCTTCATCGGCGTGCTCTCCGGACTGCTGGTGGTTTCGTTTCGCGTGGCAATCGAGTGGATCAAGATACTGACGCTCGGCTCGGCGCCGCACAAGGGCGAGCCGCGGCTGTTCATCGTGCCGGCGGCCGCGGGGCTGTTCGTGGCCGGGCTGGTGCGCTGGGTGTTCCCGGGCGCGCGGGGCTCGGGCGTCAACCAGACCAAGGCGGCGCTCTACATCTATAACGGCTTCATCTCGTTCAAAACCGTGATCGGCAAGTTCATTACAGCGGCCATCGCGATCGGCTGCGGGCACTCGCTCGGCCCCGAGGACCCGTCGCTGCAGATCGGCGCGGGGGTGGCGTCGATCGTGGCGCGCAAGCTGCGGCTTTCGCGGCAGTCGCTGCGGCTGTTCGCGCCCATCGGGGCGGCGGCGGGCCTGGCGGCGGCGTTCAATGCGCCGATTACGGCGATCCTGTTCGTGATCGAAGAGGTGATCGGGTACTGGAGCTCGGCGGTGCTGGGCTCGGTGGTGCTGGCGGCGATCTCGGCGGTTTCGGTCGAGCGCATTTTCTGGGGCTCGGCGCCGCTGTTCCGCATTCCCACGGTCACGCTGCGCGACCCGCGCGAGCTGACCGCCTACGCGGTGCTGGGCGTCATCGGCGGCCTGTCGGCGTTTGTGTTCGCCAAGGCGCTCAGCACGCTGCGTCCCAGGCTGCGCGGGATGCCTGCCAACGCGCAGCTGTTTCAGCCGGCGGTCGCGGGGCTGCTGGTGGGGCTGATCGGCTACTACGGCATGCCGCAGGTGATGGGGCCGGGCTACGAGGTGATGGACCAGGCGCTGCACGGGCAGTACACCTGGCAGTTCCTGGCGGCGCTGGTGGTGTTCAAAATGCTCGCGACCACGCTTTCGTTCTCAAGCGGCACGCCGGGCGGCATGTTCGCGCCCACCTTATTTATCGGCACCATGCTGGGCGCGGCCGTCGGCACGGTGGAGCACACGCTGCTGCCCCATGCCTCGGGCGCGGTGGGCTCGTATGCGCTGGTAGGCATGGGGGTGCTGTTCGCGGGGTTTCTGCGGGCGCCGCTCACATCCGTTTTCATGGTGCTGGAAACCAGCGGGAATTATTCGATCATCCTGCCGGTGATTCTGGCGAATACGATTGCCTACCTGCTGTCGCGCTCGCTGCAGCCGGTGCCGATCTTCGAGCTGTTCACGCACCAGGACGGGCTGGACCTGCCCTCGATGGAGGAGAAGCGCGAGGAGCTGGGCCTGCACCTGGAAGACGCGCTGGTGCCGCTGCGGGTGCCGCTGCTGGAAGGCCGGGAGACGCTGAAGGCGGCGGCGGTTGAGCTCTCGCTCGACAGCGAAACGCGGGCGATGGTGGTGCAGCTGGGCGGGGGCTCGTTCTATGTGCTGGGCGCGGAGGAGTTCCATGCGCTCGAAGCGGCGCAGGCGCCGGAGACGACGCTCGAGCGCGCGCTGCCGCCGGAGCGGACGCCGCTGCTGTTCCCTGACCTGCCGCTCGATACCGCCTTGCGGCACTTTTCGCGCTGGCCGTTGCTGCCGGTCAGCAATCGGGCCAGCAAAGGCACGCTCGAAGGCATGGTCACCCTCGAAGATGTGCTGGCGCGGTACCAGCGCCAGTAAAGTTGCCCAGCAAACAGTATTATTTACGCAGGTCAAAGGAGCTGTCCGCATTTGGCGTCTGCCGTTACTCTTGCCGCGTCGCGCGTCTCCGCACGTTCATCCCCCTCGGACACGATTCAACGCTTCGCGCTGTTGTTCGCGATTGCAGTGGCTGCTGTTTTTCTGCATGGCTACCATCCCTACATCGTCGATGGCTCGATCTACATCACGGGCATTGAAAAAAACATCCACCCGGAACTGTTTGCAAGGGACAGTGCATTCGTCGCCACTCACGCGCACCTTTCTATTTTCTCAGCGGTGATGGGCCGGCTTCAGATTGCTTCCGGCATTCCGCTGAGTGTGCTGGTGCTGCTCTGCTATCTTGCGCTGGTTTATGGCTTTCTCCTGCTCTGCTACGCGCTGGGCGAGCGTATGTTCGCAGGCAAGGCGGGGGGCTGGGGCGCGGCGCTGCTGATGGCGGCTTGCATGCCGATTCCGGTTGCCGCGACCTCGCTTCTGCTGATCGATCCCTACCTTACGGCGCGGTCTTTTTCCACGGACCTGAGCCTGCTCGCCATTCTCACCTGTGTACGCGGGCAATGGCGCGCGGCGGTGCTCTGCTGCGTGCTCGCTCTAATGTTTCATCCGCTGATGGGGGTTTACCTCGCGGCTTTCCTCGGGATTTATTTTCTCACACTCTACCGCCGCTGGGTCCTGGTGTATGCGGCCTGCGGCGCGGCGTTCCTGGTGTCGGCAGCCATCACGCTGGCGGACCGTCGCGCGCCGGTCAGCGCCAGCTACCGGGAGGCGATACTCAGCCGCTCTTACTACTTTCCGACCACCTGGCACTGGTTTGAAATTGCCGGACTGCTGACACCCCTGCTGCTGCTCGGGCTTACCTGGAGCAAAGCCGGGCGGCGCTCTGACCTGGGCAGGCTGGCCGGTACATGCCTGATTGTAGGATCGGTCAGCTCGCTCTGCTCGTTCTGCTTTATCCGGCCCGCGGGGCCTTACCTGCTGGCGCAGCTGCAATTGTTGCGCAGCTTTCATACCATCTATGCGCTGGGCATCGTGATGCTGGGCGGCGCGCTCGCGACTTACTGCCCTGGCAAAGCACGGGTTGCGGCGGGCGCGTCGCTGGTCCTGCTGGCCGCGGGCATGTTCCTGATGCAGCGGGACCAGTACCGGACGCTGCCTGACGTCGAGTGGCCGGGAATGCGCGTCGCGAACGCGTGGGAGCAGGGATTCCGGTGGATCCGGGCCAGCACTCCCCAGGACGCCCTGTTCGCCATGGACCCTCGCCTGATGGACTTCGAGGACGAAGCCGCCCCTGGCTTCCGGGCGATCACGCAGAGAAGCATCCTGACCGATGTCAAGGATGAAGGCGTGGCGTCGCTGTTTCCCGCGCTGGCGCCGGTATGGGCCGCCAATCGCCGCAATCAGCAGGCGCTGGAAGGCCTGGACGACGGGCAGCGGCGCCAGCGGCTGGAGGGCCTGGGTGTGGGCTGGATTCTGCTTTCCCCCACGACGGCCACAGGGCTGGCCTGCCCGTACCACAATGCGGCGATGCAGGTATGCTCGCTCAGCGGCAAGTGACAGGAAGGGCGAATGATCCACGCTAAGCGAATGCATCTCGCGGCCTCCCCGCGGGAGGTAAGGCCCTCCTTCTCCGCGAGGTGTCGTGCACACTTTTCCATGATGCGGCTGGACCACTCGGTGAAGCATATCTTCGTGCTTCCGGGCATTGTGCTGGCCTGGACGCTGGGGTCTATCCCGTACAGCCTGCACCTGGTGCTTCACGTCATCCTGGGGCTGGTCGCGGTAACGGCGATCGCGAGCAGCAACTATGTTTTGAATGAAATTCTGGATGCGCCGTTCGACCGCCTTCACCCCACCAAGTACAACCGTCCCGCCGCCCGCGGAGTCGTCCACACGGGCCTTGGCTATCTGCAGTGGCTGGTGCTGGGCACGGCCGGTTTGCTGCTGGCTTACTTTCTGGGCGCAGGCGTGCTGTGGAGCTGCCTGGTGTTGTGGCTGATGGGCTGCGTCTACAACATACCGCCGGTACGCACCAAGGACATTCCCTATCTGGATGTTCTTTCGGAGTCGGTCAACAACCCTCTGCGCTTCTGTGTCGGGTGGTATCTGGTGGCGGCTTCGGTACTGCCGCCGGCATCGATGCTCATCTCGTACTGGATGCTGGGCGCGTACTTCATGAGCCTGAAGCGCTTCAGCGAATACCGCCAGGTGGGCCCCGCGGTGGCGCGGCTGTACCGGCGGTCCTTTGAGGTCTACACCGAGAAATCGCTGCTGAACTCGGTTGTGTTTTACGCCGCGGCGAGCATGCTTTTCTTTGGAGCCTTCATCATGCGGTACCGCCTCGAGCTGGTCTTCGCGTTCCCGCTGGTGGCGCTGCTGATGTCGGTGTATTTCGACCTGGCGTTTGAAGCGGAAAGCGCGGTGCAGAACCCGGAGAAGCTGCTGGGCGAGCCGAAGCTGATGATCCTGATAGCGGCATGCGTCATCCTGCTGTTCATACTGCTGCAGATCAGCATGCCGTGGCTGCAGGCGGCCTTTCCCAAATCGTTCACGCATTGACCGTTGGGGAGGCAGGCGCGCGCATGACCCTCGGCGGTTACACTCGAAGCAACCAAGGCACACACGCTGAATGCTGAGCATATTCCAACGACTGCTCCTGGGGGGCCTGCTGCTTCTCGCTCTGGTTGCGGGGCTCAGCTTCCTCGTGCGCGGGTCGTTCGTGTCGCTCAGCGCGCTCGACGAGGAGCAGAAGCGCATGGACCGCGCGGTGGGCAGCCTGGCCGCGGCGCAGGCGTCGCTCGCGCGGGAGCAGATCCTGGTGGAGCGTTCGCTGCTCCATCTGCCGCCGGACGAGCATGCGCCGGCGCCTGTTTCGGCGGCAGCGCTGGCCAATCCCGCGCCGGCCCCGCGGGAAGCGGACATCCACACGCAGAGCGAGCGGGCGCAGGGCCGTCTGCTGACCGCGCGGGACGCGCTCGGCCGTCTGCCCGGCGCACCGGCGCTGAACGATGAGATCGCGCAGCACCTCCGGGTGCTCGGGCGGCTGCACCATGTGCCGCCGGATATGCAGGCGCGCCGGCTCTCGGCAAGCGAGCTGGAGCCGATCGATGAAAGCCTGACCCGCAAGCTGCGGGGCCTCGAAGACCGGCGCAGGATGGAGCTGAACGACCTGCAGCTGCGGCGCGAGAGCCTGCGGGCGCGGCTGATCGGGGCCTGCGGGACGAGCATCATCACCGGCGCGGCGCTGCTGGCGGCGATGCTGCTGTTTACCCTGCGGCCGCTGCGCATGGCCGCGCGCGCCGCCCGCAGGATGGGCCAGGGCGACCTGCAGCAGCGCATCGACTGGCCGCGCTCGGACGAGCTGGGCACGCTCGCGACCGAGTTCAACCGGCTGGCCATACGGCTGCGGGACCTGCGCGATACCGAGAGCGGCCGCCGCGAGATGGAGTACCAGCTGAGCGATGCGGTGGTGCAGTCGATATTTGAGCCTGTGATTGTTACAGATGGACGCGGCCAGCTGCTGAAGCTGAACGGCGCGGCGCGCGAGCTGCTGGGCCAGGCCGCGGCCGACCGCATGGCGCTGACCCAGACCCCTGGCGGCGGGCAGATCCTGGCCGCGATCCAGACCGCGATGACGATGCAGCGCACCGTCGGCAGCGAAGGCGAGTCGGCGATGGCGCCGATCCGCATTGGCGAGGCGCAGAAGAACTTCAGGCTGCGCACGACACCGATGCGCGATAACGAAGGCCACCTGCTGGGCGCGGTGACGGTGCTCGAAGATGTGACGGAGCTGCAGGCGGTGGACCGGTTCAAGACTCGGTTCCTGGCGGTCGCCTCGCAAAAGCTGCGCGACCCGCTCGAAAAGCTGCGGCTGGCGATCCACGCGTTGGCGCGCGGCTACGCGGGCGAACTGCGGCCGCTGCAGGCCGATGTGGTGGAGGGTGCGCAGAGCGAGGCGCAGCATCTGGACGACCTGATGTCCGACCTGTTCGCGGTGGCCGAGCTCGACAGCAACCGGCGCGCGCTGCGCCTGGAGCAGCTGCGCCCGCTGGACATCCTGCGCGAGGCCCAGGCCAATGTCCGCGCCGCCGCCACCGAGCGCGGCCTGACGGTGGAGGTGGAGGCCTACGCCGACCTGCAGCGCGCACAGGCCGACCGCCGCGCGCTGCGGTCGATCTTCGAGAACCTGCTGAGCAATGCAATTCGTAACACTGCTAGTGGCGGATACGTGCGGCTGCGCGCAACCGAGAGCAAGCATACGGTGCAGTTCAGCGTGGCGGACACGGGGCGCGGCATCGAGCCGGAGCGGCTGAACATGATCTTCGGCCGGTTCAATTCGGGGTCGACAGAGGGCACCGGGCTAGGCCTGGCGCTGGTGCGCCGGCTGGTCGAGTCGCAGGGCGGCCAGATCTCCGTCGAGAGCCAGGTGGGCGCGGGCACCACGTTCAGCTTTACCCTGCCGGCGGCGCCCCTGGTGGAGACGCGGCACCCCGTGGAGGCTGGCTAGCGATGGCCGAGCTCCACATGGACGAAGATCCGCCCGCGCCTTTAACGGTGGCCGAGCCGGCCCGGCTGCGCGTCTACATCGGCGCCGCGCCGGGCGTGGGCAAGACCTACTCCATGCTCGAATACGCGCACCAGCTGCGCGACGCGGGCGTGGATGTGGTGATCGGCTTCATCGAGCCGCACGGCCGCAAGGATACGTTCGCGCTGATCCGCGACCTCGAAACCATCCCGCTCAAAAAGACGCCGTACCGCTCGGTCACGCTCGAAGAGATGGACCTGGAGGCGATCCTCGCGCGCCGGCCGCACACGGTGCTGGTCGACGAGCTGCCGCACACGAATGTGCCTGGCTCGCGCAACCGCAAGCGCTACGAGGATGTGCTGGAGCTGCTGGAGGCCGGCATCGACGTGGCGACCGCCGTGAACGTGCAGCACCTGGAGACGCTGATCGACGCTGTCGCGCGCTCGGCGAAGACGACCATTCGCGAGACCATTCCCGACAGCTTTCTGCGCCGCGCCGATGAGGTGATCAACGTCGACATCTCGATCGACGAGCTGCGCAGCCGTTTGCGCGAGGGCAAAATCTACAAGCCGGAGCGGGTGGAGCAGGCGCTCGCGAACTTCTTCCGCAAGGGCAACCTGACCATGCTGCGCGAGCTCGCGCTGCGCACCACCGCCGAGCAGGTGAGCGTGGCGGCATCGGAGTACCGCCGAGCGCAGGGCCTGGAGCAGGCGCCGGTGCCGGAGAAGGTGATGGTGTGCCTGTCGCATCGGCCCGGTACCGAGCGGGTGATCCGCACCGGCGCGCGCATCGCGGGGCGCCTGGCGACCAACTGGTATGCGGTCTACGTGCAGGGCGCGCGCGGCCACCAGCCGCAGGCCGGCGACCCGCACGCGGAGGAGCGGCTGGACGAGTACCGCCGCCTGGCCAAGAGCCTGGGCGCGCAGGTGGTGACGCTTGAAGACAAGCGCGTCGGTGAGGCGCTGATCGCGTTCGCCAAGCGCGAATCGATCTCGCACGTGGTGTTTGGGCAGGCAGCGCGCTCGCGGCTCGACCTGCTGCTGCGCGGCTCGGTCATCAACGATTTCCTGAACGAAATGCGGGATACCACGGTGCAGGTTGTGCCGATGAACAAGAGCCGGCGAGGGTAGAAGCGAGGCCCGAGCCGCTATGGTATTTTTGAGCTTGGCCCGGTACGTGAGCTCGTAGCTCAGTTGGTAGAGCAATGCACTTTTAATGCATGGGTCCTGGGTTCGAGCCCCAGCGAGCTCACCACGTCCTTCTCACCGTTCCAGCCCGCGTCATGATTTCTTTGTAAAGTGCGTCGCCGGCACCGCGCGCAGGCGCTCCGCCGCGCCTTCCGCGGTAATATCGCGCTGCGGCATGCCCAGCATTTCGAAGCCGACCATGAACTTCTTCACCGTGGCCGAGCGCAGCAGCGGCGGGTAGAAGTGCGCGTGCCAGCCGAAGCCCGGGTGCTCGCTGCCGTCGCACGGCGCGCCGTGAAAGCCCATGGTGTAGGGGAAGTTCGTTTCGAAGAGATTGTCGTAGCGCGCGGTGGTCTGCTGCAAAATGTCGGCGAGGCCTTTCTTCTGGGCTGATGAAAACGCGCGCAGCGTGCTGACCGCTTCGCGCGGCAGAATCAACGTTTCAAACGGCCACACCGCCCACCACGGAACCACGCACAGAAAAGCATCGTTCTCGCACACGACGCGCACCTGCTCCTTCGCTTCGAGCGCGGCGTAGTCGGCCAGCAGCGACGTCCCGTGCTCGGCATGGTAGGCGGCCTGCGCGGCGGCCTCGGCGGCGGGCTCGTCGGGCACGTGACCCGTGGCCCAGATCTGCCCGTGCGGGTGCGGGTTGCTCGCGCCCATCATGGCGCCGCGGTTCTCGAAGATCTGCACGTACGCGATGGACGGATCGTCGCTCAGCTCCTCGTCCTGCGCGACCCAGGCGTCGACCACGCGCTCCACATCGGCGCGCTCCATGCGGGCCAGGGTGAGCGAGTGGTCGGGGTGGAAGCAGAGCACGCGGCAGCGGCCGTGCTCGGGCTCGCCGCGCAGCAGGGGCGAGGGCGTCGGCATCGACGCGGGCGCGGTTGGCAGAATCGCCGCGTAGTCGTTATTGAAGACGTAAACGTGCTCGTAGACAGGCGTGTGCGCGCCGCCGGCACGGGCGTTGCCGGGGCACAGATAGCAGGCCGGGTCGTAGTGCACCGCGCTGAACAGGCCGGCCGTGCCCACCTCGCCCTGCCACGGGCGCTGCGTGCGCTGCGGCGAGACCAGCACCCACTGGCGCCGCAGAGGGTTGTAGCGGCGGTGCGGCGTCAGCACAATCGAGTGCGGCGAGGAAGCAGACACACATTCTCCTTCAAACGAAACTGGAGCGAAATTGGAAGCCAGCTCGGCAGCCGGTAAGGCTTGAAGCATTCCGCGCGCATCGCCCGGAATGCGCCACCCGTTGCTCTCGCGCGCGAGCCAGCCTTATTCTAAGCGCTGCGTCTCGATTCACCGTACAGTGCCCGCTCATGTCCCCGCCTCTGCTCCCCTCCATCGCGACGCTCCATGACTACGCCACGCGGCTGTGGCACCACGACGACGCAGCCGAGCCGCCCGCGGTGAGCGAGCTGGAGGCCGCGATCCTGGCGCAGCACCGCGCCAACTATCAGCTGTGGCATATTGAAGACGCGGCCCGCACACCCGGAATTACGGACGCGGAACTCGCCCGCACCAAGCGCGCCATCGACCACGCCAACCAGCAGCGCAACGACCTGACCGAAGCCTGCGATGCGCTGCTGCTGCGGCTGCTCGCGCCCCTGCGGCTGCCCCACCCTGAAGCCGAGCTTAACTCCGAAAGCCCCGGGCTGATGATCGACCGGCTCAGCATTCTCGCGCTCAAACTGTTCCACACCCGCGAGGAGCTGGCCCGCCCGCACGCGCCCGCCGGCCACACCCAGCGCAACAGCGGCCGGCTCGCGGTCCTGCTGGAGCAGCGCGCCGACCTGCAGCTTGCGCTCGAACGCCTGTGGCGCCGCGTGCTTTCCTCCGAGCGCGGCTTCAAACTCTATCGCCAGCTCAAGATGTACAACGACCCCAGCCTCAATCCCTCTGTGTACCGCGCGCGGCAGCAGTAAGCGGCATGGCGCGCCGGCTCGCGCCGGGCTCGCGATTTGACTGCGCGCCCGCGGCTGCGTATAAAACGAGGCAACCCGGCACACTGGCAGCGCACGCTGCTGCCTGCCTGCCGAGAGCGGTGCACCCGTACCGCGATGCTCCCGGCACCGCACACCACATTCACCGCATGCTCCGCATGAAAGAACAAGGCCGACCTGATGCCCAAGTCCCCTGCCCCACCCAAAACGCTGGCTGCCAAAATCCACCCGATCACCAACAACGCGCAGAAGGAAGCGCTGACGGTCTATGGCGCGGCGCTGCACGCGATGCAGTCCGGCCAGTTCGACAAGGCGCTGGAAGGCTTCAGCTTGCTTGAAAGCGGCTGCGCGCCGGAGATACGCGAGCGGGCGCGGGTATACGGGCAGGCCTGCGAGCGGCAGCTGCGGCAGCAGACCGCGCAGCTCGATTTCCACTCCAGCGCCGAGCAGTACGACTACGCCGTGGCCTGCATCAACAACAGCGATTACGAAGAGGCGCGCGAGCAGCTGGAAGCGATCATCGAGCGCGACGACGACGCCGACTACGCGCACTACGGCCTGGCCATGCTGCACGGCATGACCGGCCAGGCCGAGGGCTGCCTGCACCACCTGGAGCGCGCCATCGAGCTGAACCCCCACAACCGCGTGCACGCGCGCAGCGATGCGGACTTCCGCCAGATGGCCGACGACCCACGCTTTACCGAAATGCTGTACCCGGAGGCGATGTAGCGCGGCTGGCCCGCTTTCCGCTTCGCAATGCCGCCTTTCCCTGCCCAGTTCGTTGAGCCCGCAACCCTTGCCGAGCGAGGCGTGCCCCTGCGCGTGGTCGCGATGGGCGGCGGTACCGGGTTGTCGACGCTGCTGCGCGGCTTCAAGCATTTCGCGCCCTCCGCCTCCTCGCTGGTGCTGCCCGCGGCTGCGCTGGAACCCTGCCACGACCTGCCCGAATGCCTCATCGGCGACCTGACCGCCGTCGTCACCGTGACCGACGACGGCGGCTCCTCCGGCCGCCTGCGCAAGGACTTCAATATGCTCCCCCCGGGCGACCTGCGCAACTGCATGGTCGCGCTCTCAGAGGACGAGCAGCTGCTTTCGCGGCTCTTCCGCCACCGCTTCCGCTCGGGCGGCGAGCTCGAAGGCCACTCCTTCGGCAATCTCTTTGTCGCCGCGCTGCAGGAAATCACAGGCGACTTCGCGCAGGCCATCAAGCTGGCCGCGGAGGTGCTCGCGACCCGCGGCCGCATCTACCCGGCGACCAACGCGAACGTGACGCTGGCCGCGCGCATGGACACGGGCGAGACGGTGCGCGGCGAGACGCAGATCACCAGCAGCCGCGCGCGCATCGTCGAGCTGATGCTCGAGCCGGCCCACGCCGCGCCGCTGCCCGAGACCCTCGACGCGATCGCGGCCGCGGACCTGATCACGCTGGGGCCCGGCTCGCTGTTTACCAGCGTCATCACCAACCTGCTGGTCGCGGGCATTCCCGAGGCGCTCGCCGCGGCGCGCGGCACGCGCGTGTACGTCTGCAACCTGATGACCCAGGGCAACGAAAGCCTGCACCTGTCGGCCTCGCAGCATATCGAGCGCATGTACGAGCACGCGCGCGAACCGTTTCTCGACTACGCCCTGGTCAACACCGCGCCAGTCTCCTCGACCATCCGCCAGCGCTACGCCGCGGAAGGCGCGGAGGTCATTGCCGCCGACATCGAGCGGATCGAGGCGATGGGCATCCGCTGCATCGCGGACGCGTTCGCGGCGGAGGGCGACGTGCTGCGCCACGATGCGGACCTGGTCGCGAAAACAGTGCTGCGCCTCGCGCTGGCCGAGCGTACGGTCAAGGCACAAGCGTTCTAAATGTAATTCGAAATCTCGACCAGGTTACGGTCCGGATCGCGGATGTAGATGGAGCGCAGTTGGCTTTGCGCGCCGGTGCGCTCGACCGGGCCTTCTTCAATGTGGACCCTCAGCACGTTCAGGTAGTCGATGACGGCTTCGAGCGGGTCTTCCGTAATAAAGCAAAGGTCGCCAGACCCAGGCGTGGGGTGATGGGCGCGCGGGCTGAACTCGTGGCCGCGATGGTGGAGATTGATGCGCATCTCGCCGAAAGCCAGCGCCTTACGGCCATTGAAGGTGACGACGTCCATGCCGAGAACCTGGGAGTAAAAGTCGGTCGTGGCGTCGAGGTTGGCGACCGTGAGAACAACGTGGTCGAGCGTGGTGATGGTGAAGGCCATGGCGGCATTATGAACCAGCGCGAGCAGGGTTAGCCCGGCCTGGTTTCCAGTCAGTTCAGGGCAGGATCGCCGGGATGGTTTGGCGGCCGTTTTTGCGATAGACGTGGAAGTCTGTATCCAGTGTCAAAACGACCGCGCCCGGTCGTGTTTCCGCCATGCGCACCAGGCAGGCATCGGCGAGCGACATGGGCAAGTCTCGATACTTGTGGATGAGTTTGGACAGATGCTGCTGCTCCGCTGCCAGGGAAAAGTCAGTTGCGAGCAGTCCGGAGGACAGAAGGTCAAAGAAGAGGCGAGGTCCGTCACTTCCGCGAGACAAGAGGAAGAAGGTCTCCGCCAGCACAGGCTCGCAAGTGAGAAATGGAGCAGGCAGCTCGTTCAAACGTGCGGTTGTCCAGCTGTGATAGGCATCCGTGGGACGAATGAGGGCTATCAGAGGTCCCGTGTCCACCAGAACCTGAAAGTTACTCGCCAAAGCCGCGCATATACTCCGGATTGGTGGACAGGTCCGTCGGGCCGCCCTTTTGAGCCCCGCACAGGTGCTTGACCAGCGACAGCGCGGACACAAACGGCGCGCTCTCACTTGCCCGCAGCCGCGCTTCCAGGGCCTCGCGCAGGACAGCGGACTTGGAGCGATGCTCCGCGCGAGCAACGGCTTCGAGCCGTGCGGCGAGGGCGTCGGGAAGTTTGCAGGAGATGAGCATGAAGTTAGGGTAATACGAATTGCTGCAAGAGGCAATACCGGAATCAGGGCAGGGGTGGGCGCCGCACCCTGGCGCGTGAATGGTCTTCCAGCTGGTGAGTCTGCATTTCGCTTGACACGAACCGCACACCACTGGAGACTATCGCCATCCGGAGCAAGCTGGCCCTAGCGACCCCAGCCGAAACATTTATGTTTCGAGGTGCCCACAGTGAACGCTTTCGCAACCCCAGCCCCAGGTGAGCCGGACGAGCCGTCCCAACCTGACACCTACAGGATTGAAGTCCGCCCGATCCCTATTCATTGGAATCCGCTGCTGCGCATCGGCTTCCGGTTCTGCTTCTGTTATTTCGCGCTGTGGATCGTTTGCAACGGCAACGCGACCGTGTGGAGCGCGATACCGGTCTGGGGAGACAAGATCGGCCACTGGATATGGTGGCCGCTCGCCCAGCTCGCCGCACTTACGGGCAAACATCTTTTGCATTTGCCGGCGAGTGAAGCAGCCTGGGTGCCGACCGGCTCAGGGGATACGGCGCTGGACTGGGTGTTGACCGGTCTTTTCGTGGCACTCGCTCTCTGCGCCACCGTGGTCTGGTCGCTGCTGGACCGGCGCAGGCGGCAGTACCAGACGCTGCTTGCATGGCTTGTGTTTGCCTTGCGCCTGACGCTCGCCACCGCCATGCTGATCTACGGCTTCGTCAAGCTCTTCCCCCTGCAGATGGGACCGCCTCTGCTCATCACCCTCGCCGAGCCGGTCGGCCAGATGTCGCCGATGGATCTGCTGTGGACGATGATCGGCTCGTCTGCACACTATGAGATGATCTGCGGATCGGCGGAGATCGCCTGTGGCGTTCTCCTGCTGGTCCGCCGCACAGCGCTTGCCGGCGCAATGCTGACGGTGTTCGTCACGACCAATATCGTCCTCTACAACTTCTTCTTCGACGTGCCGGTCAAGATCTTTTCACTGCATCTGCTGCTTGGCGCACTGTTTTGCGTTCTTCCCAACGCCAGGGCGCTGTTCCGCTTCTTCTGGCTGCATGTGCCGTCGGCGCCGGCCTCGGTATGGGTGCCGCCCACGGAAAGGAAGGCGTTCCGCCGCGCAACTATCGCTGTGGAAGCTGGATTCCTCGTGCTGGTCATCGGGCAACAACTCTGGGGCGATATGCAGGGCTACCATCAAGTCTACGGCTTCGCCGGCACGCATTCGCCGATGCAGGGCGCCTGGACGATTCAAGATGCGGATGCCGGCAAGGACGCGCAGCCTCTTTTCAAGGGAATGCAGAAGATCTTCATTGATCGGGCGATGGGGGAAAATATGTTTTTAGCTGTCGCCGAGGGGGCGGGAGATCGCCGCATGGGTATGCCGGTGACGGTCGATCCAGCGAAACACCAGATCCAGGTGCCGGGGCCTCCTGACGCGCATCTCTTTGCGTTTGCAATGAGCGGCAACGACCAGATCAAGCTCACCGGCCTGCGCAGGAATGGGTCGCCAGGAGGCGCGGCCCTGCTGCTGCAGCGCATTCCCCTGCCCCAGCAGTGGCCGCTGCTGACGCGAGGATTTCACCTGGTGAGTCAGTCTCCGTATCAGCGGTAGGGTCATTGCTTACGAAGTGGTGCGCTTCAACTGGCCGCAGGCTGCATAGATGTCGCGGCCCCTTGGGCGGCGGATGTAGGCGGTGACGCCGCACCGGATGAGGCGCTGCTGGAAGGCGGCGACCGCGGCGGTTTCGGGCTGCGTGTAGGGGATGCTGGGGCCGGGGTTCCAGACGATCAGGTTGACGTAGGCTGGAAAGCCGGCCGATTTCACCAGGGCGACGACCTCGTCGGCGTGGTCGAGGCGGTCGTTGACGCCGCCGAGCAGCACGTACTCGAAAGTGATCTTTTCGCGGGGGCCGAGCGGGATGGTGCGTACTGCGTCGATGATGGCCGCAATGTTCCATTTGCGGGTGACGGGCATGATCTGCTCGCGGATTGCGTCGTTCGATGCATTGAGCGAGATGGCGAGGCGGGGGCGTACGGGCTCGACGGCAAAGCGCTCGATGCCGGGGACGATGCCCGAGGTGGAGACGGTCATGCGGGAGGGCTGCAGGCCGACGGAGCCGCTCAGCAGCTTGAACGCGGCGATCCAGGCGTCGTAGTTGAGGAACGGCTCGCCCATGCCCATGAAAACCAGGTTGATGCGGTCGCGGCCCAGGTGGACGGCCTGCCGCTTGAGCACCGCGACCACCTGGCCCGCGATCTCGCCGGCGGTGAGATTACGGACGATGCCCATTTGCGCGGTGAGGCAGAACTGGCAGTTCACCGCGCAGCCGATCTGCGAGGAGACACAGATAGTGGCGCGGCGCTGGGGGGCGTTGCGGCCGGGGCGGCTAGTGAAACCTTCATGTGATGGTTTAAGGCTCTCCTGCTCGGGCTCTGTCACTGCTTCTGAGCCATCCCCGCCCGGCATCCACACCGTTTCTATTGTCTGGCCATCGAGCCCGGCGATCAGGTAGCGCTCGGTGCCATCGACGGAGCGGAAGGTCTCGACGATTTCGGGCAGGCCGACCATATAGCCAGCGTCGCGCAGCTGCTCGCGAAACTCTTTCGGCAGGGTTGAAATCTCGTCGAGCGAGCCGGCCCATTGGCGGTACAGCGCCTGCTCCAACTGACTGGCGCGGTAGCGCGCGCCGCCGAATCGCGCGGCGACCTTGGCGAGCGCCGCCGCGTCGAGTCCGAACAGGGCTTGCCCCGCAGCCAGAGGCGCGCCGGGCCGCGCGTCTACAATGGAGAAAGGCTCGGATTGGACGGGGATCGCCATATGCCGCTACTACCCAGAATACAGCCATTCCGCGGCGCTCCGGAACCGCAGGTCCTTTGGCGCAGGCGCTACTGGCGCAAGCGCTACCGACTTCGCTCCTAATCAGGAGCTTCGCTCAGGATGACCCAGGAGGACCGGGTTCAGCCGAGCGATAGGACAGGGATGACAGAAATGAAGCACGCAGCAGCACCCGCGGCGGCACCAGAAGCAGTCTCTGCGACGGCCGGGCAGGTCGGCGACCGCGACCCAGAGCAGAGCGGCAACCGTGATATGGAGCGCAACATTCGCCGCACCACCCTTGCGAACGGCATGGTGATCCTGACCGAGGAGATGCCGCACCTGCGATCGGTCGCGATGGGCGCCTGGATTCGCGCCGGCTCGCGCCACGAGGCGGCGGCGGTGAACGGTATCTCGCACTTTACCGAGCACATGGTGTTCAAGGGCACCACCCACCGCTCGGCGCTCCAGATCGCCCGCGAGGTGGACGCGATCGGCGGCAACCTCGACGCCTTTACCGGCAAGGAGACGGTGTGCTTCAACATGCGGGTGCTCGATGAGCACACCCCCAAGGCGCTCGACATATTGTCGGACCTGGTGCTGCACCCGACCTTCGCCGAGGAAGAGATCCGGCGCGAGCGCGGCGTGATCCTCGAAGAGATCAAGATGGACGAGGACAACCCCGACTACCTGGTCCACGAAATCTTTACGCAGAGTTTCTGGCAGGGCCACGCGTTGGGCAAGCCGATCCTGGGCACCGTGAAGACGGTCGGCAGCTTCGACCGGAGCACCCTTGTCGACTTTTACGGATCGCGCTTCCACGGCGGCAACATTGTTTTTTCAGCCGCCGGCCACATCGATCACGACCGTTTTGTCGCGATGGTGACGGAGCGGTTCGCGGCACTCCCCGGCGGCTCGCCGCTGACGGTCGAGGCGCCCCCGAAAACCGCCGCGAAGATCATCCTGCGCAGCAAGAAGTCGCTTGAGCAGGTGCAGCTGTGCCTGGGCGTGCCGGCGCGGCCGCTGGCCGACGAATCGCGCTACGTCTCGCTGCTGCTGAACACGATCCTGGGCGGCGGCATGAGCTCACGGCTGTTCCAGACGGTGCGCGAGGAGCACGGCCTGGCCTACTCCATTTACTCCGACCTGAACCCCTACCGCGACACGGGCTCGCTGTGCGTCTTCGCCGGCACCTCGGCCGACAAAGCGCTGGAGCTGATCCGGCTGGTAATGGCCGAGTTTCGCCGTCTGAAGGAGTCGCCGGTCGATGCGGACGAGCTGCGCCGGGCCAAGGACCAGTTGAAGGGCAACCTGCTGCTGTCGCTCGAAAGCTCGGGCGCGCGCATGTCGAATTTGGCCCGCCAGCAGATGTACTTCGACCATTTCTTCGGGCCGAACGAGATCCTGGAGCGGGTGGAAGGCGTGCAGGTCGAGGACCTGCAGGCGATGGCGCACTCGCTGTTCGATCCGGAGCGCGTGGCGCTGACCATGCTGGGCCGGCTAGACGGCTTGAAGGTGGAGCGCGAGCAGCTGGCGTGCTGAACGCAGGAGTAGTCTTGCTCTGCGGAGTGTTTGTACCGGCATGCGGAGCGGCTTGAAGGGGATGACCGGAGCGCGATGGCTGCGTCTATGCGCGCTGGCGCTGCTGCTGGTAACCGGCTGCGGCGTGCACGCCAACCAGCAGGCAGCCTCGCAGCCGCCGGCCGCGGGGCCGCCCGTGCAGCCGCCGCCGGTGGCGAGCCAGAGCGGCACGGTTTCCATCCGTCCGCAGTACGCGGCGACCGGGCCGGCTCAGACGCTCCAGTTTTCCGCTGGCACGCCAGGCGGGGCAGTCGAGTGGCTGGTCAACGGCATCGCGGGCGGCAATGCGACGGTCGGCACCGTCAGCACCACTGGGACCTACACCGCGCCGGCCGCGCTGCCGCAGAGCACCAACGTGGTCGTGACCGCCGCGCTCACTGCTTCGCCGTCCGCCAATTTCGCCACCGCGGTGGTCTCGGTCATCGATCCGGGGAAGGTCTTCGCGACCGCCAACCCGCAGGTCGCGACCTACTCCATCTACCTGCCCGCGCCGGGGCAGATGCATGTCGAGTTTGGCCCGACGGTGAGCTACGGGCTGCCCACCTGGACCCAGCCCACGCCCTCGCGAAACGGCGGCCAGGTCAATCTCTATGTCGCCGGCATGCGCGGGCAGACGCAGTACCATATGCGCGCGCTGGTGACCCTCGCCGATGGCGCGACCTACACCGATACCGACCAGACTTTCTCGACCGGGACGCCGCCCGGTACGGCCGCCGTGACCACTTCGACAACCAGCGGCCAGACCCCCCAGCCGGGCATTGAGCTGTTCAACACCCTGCTGCCCTACCAGCCGGCGCGGGCCTTCGCGACCGACCTGAGCGGCAGCGTGCTGTGGACCTACAGCGACCAGGGCACCCACCAGGACGCGGTGCAGCCGATCAAACTGCTGCCGAACGGGCACTTCCTGGTGCAGCTTTCCTATCTTTCGTCGCTCGCGCTGCGCAGCGCCGCCATCCTGCCCAACACGCTCGACGAGTTGCGCGAGGTGGACCTGGCCGGCAACACGGTGCGCTCGCTCACCCAGGCGCAGCTGGCCGCCGCGCTCACCGCGCAGGGCTACACCTTCACCCTCGGCAGCCTGCACCACGACGTGCTGCCGCTGCCGAACGGGCACATGGTCCTGCTCGCAACCGTCGCCAGATCGTTTACCGGCCTGCCGGGGTACGCGGGCAAGACGCTTAACGTGATCGGAGACATCCTCGTCGATGTGGACCAGAACTTCACCCCCGACTGGGTGTGGAACTCGTTCGACCACCTGGATGTAAACCGCCACCCGTACCTGTTCCCGGACTGGACCCACAGCAACTCGATGCTCTACTCCGCCGACGACCACAACCTGCTGCTCTCGGTGCGCCACCAGAACTGGATCCTGAAGATCGACTTCAACGATGGCAAGGGCTCGGGGAACATTGTGTGGAAGCTGGGCGAGGGCGGGGATTTCAAGCTAGTGGGCGGCGCGGACCCCGTGGACTGGTTCTACGCGCAGCACGACCCGGCTTACTTCAGCCCGAACACAAGCGGCGTCTTCAAACTGGGCGTGATGGACAATGGCGACGACCGGCCGCTGCCCGATGGAACCATCTGCAGCCAGCCGGCAAAGTGCGACTACTCCACCGTGCCGGTCTACCTGGTCGACGAGAACGCCCGGACCGCGACGCTGATCGAGCATTACGTGCCGCCGCCTTCCCTGTACAGCTATTTCGGGGGCAACGTCGACCTGCTGGGCAACGGCAACCTGGAGGCGGATTTCTGCGGTGTGAGCACGGGCGCGGTGGTGCAGGAGCTGAACATGAGCGGCGGCGCAACGCCGCAACTGGTCTGGCAGGCGGTGACTCAAGGCTCGTCCCAGTACCGGGCCGAGCGGCTGCCGAGCCTGTACCCCGGGGTGCAGTGGTAGGGCCGCGGCACTTCGGCACCCTCGGCCTGGCTGACAGGCGCGCCCGGCTCGGGGTAGCATTTCATGCGGGGGCTTGCTCACCAGCCGGGCCTTCGCGGAGTCGCATGCACATGATGTTCTTCCCTTTTCGCCGTACCGCGCGCCGCCAGACTCGCTGTTTAGAACGGCAGTCAGGCTTTACCCTTGTAGAGCTCCTGATCGTGATTTCGATCGTCGTCATTCTCATGCTCGTCCTGATTCCGCAGCTGACCTCGGCTAGGATCGCGGGCAACGAGACAGCCGCGCGCGCCGATCTGAAAAACATCACCGCGGCCGAGCTTTCCTACTCCACGTCCTACCCGGAGAAGGGCTTCACCTGCAACTTTTCCGATCTGACCAGTGGAACCAGCTCCTTCCTCGACAAGAGCCTTGCCGGCGGCACGCAGGCTGGCTATACATTTACTTTTTCCGGCTGCAGCTCCAAGAATGGCTCGGTGAACTATTACCAGCTCGTCGCCCAGCCGCAAGTGGTAGGAAAGACAGGCCGCGCCAGCTTTTGTACCGACATCAATGGCTCGATTACCTCAGACCCGACCGGCGGTACGAACTGCCTGAATACAGCGCCGCCGACCAATGCTCCGCCAACCAGTACTTCGCCATCGGATACGGCGCCGACTGCCACCCCGCCGGCGGCGAGTGCCAGCCCGCAGTAGCGTCTGTTGATAGAGCGCCATTGCCAGTACCGCCAGCGTTCCCGGAGTCGCATGGGTATGAAGATCTTTCTCGCTCGCCTGGGGCAAAGACACGATTCCGGGTTCACGCTGATGGAGCTGCTGGTGGTGATCTCGGTTCTGCTGCTGCTCATGCTGATCGCCATCCCGAACTTTTCCGGCATGAAGATCCAGGCCAATGAAAATTCGGCCATCGCCTCGGTGCGGTCTATTTACCTGGCCGAGACCCAGTACGCGGCGAACTATCCCACGAGCGGCTTTGCCTGTTCCCTCGCGCAGCTTGGGGGCAGCGCGAAAGCCGGCGCAGCCTCGCCTGCCCATGCCCAGGTGCTGCCAAACGACCTGGCGGGCGGCAGAAAAAGCGGCTACACCTTCAAAGTGGTCCACTGCGACAAAGCCTCAGTAAAGGCCAGCGATGCGTACACCAGCTTTGAAGTTCTGGCGCTGCCGCAGACCGTTGGCAAGACCGGCCATCGCGGCTTCTGCATCGACCAGCAGGGCGAGCTCAGGGCTGATCTCACTGGCGGCGGCAACTGCACCCAAAGCGTGCAGTAGCTTTGGCTACGCAGGTGGGATTTCCCGAGACAGTCTCCCACGCTTCCGTGATGCGCCGCGCATGCCTGATGCTGCTGGTCAGCACTTGGCTGGCTGCGTGCGCAGGTCTGCCGTTGCTTGCGCAAAACGCCGCTGCTGCCGTCACCGCGCAAACCTTCGCCGGCAGGATCGACGCGCATTACAACGCGCTGCACTCGCTGCAGGTCCAGTTCACGCAGGCCTATGACGGCATGGGCCTGCACCGCGTAGAGCGCGGAACCCTGCTGCTTGCGAAAGCCGGGCGGCTGCACGCGGGCCCAAGCGCGGGAAAGATGCGCTGGACGTATGCGGAGCCGGCCGGCAAGCTTTTTGTGCTCGACGGAAAAAACGCGTACTTCTACACGCCCGGGCAGAGCGAGGTGCAGCGGGTGCCGGCGAAGCAGCTGCTTTCGTCGGGCAATGACCTGCGCTCGCCGCTGGCGCTGCTGCTGGGCCACGCCGAGCTTGCGAAGCAGCTGAGCGGGCTGACGCTGACGCCGGCAGCCGGCGGCGGCGGCACGCTCTCGGGCGTGCCGCGCGGGCTTGAAAAGCGCGTCGCCCGGCTCAGCGTGACGGCGAGCCCGGACGGCACGATCCGCGAGCTGGCGGTCGAGGAACTGGACGGCGCGCGCAATCGGTTCGAGTTCGCGGGCGAGCAGTCAAATGCCGCCGCACCGGCGAGCGCGTTCGTGTTCACGCCGCCGCCGGGGACGCATGTCGTCGAAGGCGAACCGCCGATCTAGAGCCGGGGCGAGCCGGCGGCGAGCGTATGCTGACTCTCATGCGTTTGCCTCTCGTGCTCCTTCTCGCTCTCCCCCTGGCGGCACACGCGCAGGCCGTATCGCCGTGGGAGATGGAGCCGAGCGAAACCACGGCCGACCTGCGCGGCGTGCACGCGGTGGGCGGCGGGGTAGTCTGGGCCTCGGGCACCGGGGGTACGGTGCTGCGCTCGCAGGACTCGGGTTTCGAGTGGCAGCAGTGCGAGATACCGCCGGGCGCGGACAAGCTGGATTTCCGCGGGATCTGGGCCTGGGATGACCAGACGGCAGTGGTAATGTCGAGCGGGGCGGGCGCTTTGTCGCGGCTCTACCGGACGACCGACGGCTGCGCGCACTGGACGCTGCTCTACACAAACCCCGATAAGGACGGCTTCTGGGACGCGATCGTCTTTCAAAACCGCCAGAAAGCCTATCTGCTCGGCGACCCAGTCGGAGGCAAGTTTGTCGTGCTCAAGACCACCGACGGCGGCGCCAGCTGGACGCGCTCGGACCCAGCAGGGTTTGCCACCAGTGACGGTGCCCACGGAGCCTTTGCCGCGAGCAACAGCGCCATGCTGGCCGGAGCCAGAGATCAGCCCATGTTCGGCACTGGCGGCGGTTTTGTTTACTCCCAGACGCTGGTTGTGCACATCGCGCCGTATGCGCCTGGGCCGCCCAAAGCGTCGCATGCGGAGGAGCGATGGGACCGCTACCCTACGCCGTTGGCCAGCAGTCAGCCCAGCGCCGGCATTTTTTCGCTCGGCGAGCGTCCGTCCGATGAATCGAGCCGGATCGCGGTGGGCGGCGACTACAGCAAGCCGGACGATGCCAGTGGAACCGCCGCGTGGAGCCAGGACGGTCAGCACTGGACTGCTTCCACCACCCCGCCGGGCGGCTATCGCTCGGCGGTCGCCTGGGACGCGGATCTGCACCTGTGGATCGCAGCCGGCCCCAACGGGTCCGACCTGTCCCGCGATGACGGCCGCACCTGGCAGCCGATCGAGCATGCCCCGGCCGGCGCGGGCAAAGGCGGCGAGTGGAACGCGCTGAGCCTGCCCTGGGCGGTCGGCCCGCATGGGCGCATCGGCAAGCTCAATGCCTCCGCATTGAACAGCCCCGCGGCAACTTCCCGCTAGTCCCGCTAGTGCTGTTTCGTTTCGGGACATGACTTTCGTGCTTGACGGGGCGGGAAATTGGCGGGAGACTGGAAGGGTAACAAAGTTCGGAGACGCGGCTGGTACCGCATCCCCGGGGTGAACGTGGTCGAACTACTGCCTGTGATACAAGTGATCGAGGACAACAGCCTCAATCACGAGCCGCAGGAACGTAGCTACCACACGGGCGCGAAGCTCGAGCTTCCGCCAACGGGATTCCGGCATCTTCTTCATGCTTGAATCCTCCTTTCTACACAAAGCCCACGTTTGCTGACGTGGGCTTTTGTGCGGGTGGACATGCGTGCATCCACCTGGAAGCAGATTAGACGAGCTAGCCGCGCGCGCCACGGTACCGGCGTAACCGGCTCGCAAAATGCTTCGCGCGACAGACGCTGCCGGCGAGCCCGAATGCGCTATACAACGTCTATCAAGCAGCACGAAACTGATACCCTAAGCGAAACCACGGCGAACAGGAGATCCTCCCGCTTTTGCTTTCAGCAAAAGACAGGGCGGCAAGCGAATGGCAGAGTTTCTCGTCAAACTGACCGACGAGCGCGGACGCATGCAGGAGCAGGTGCAGGCGGCCTCGACCGCGGAGGAGCTGCGCCTGCGCTACACCCAGGCCGGCTACCATGTGCTGTCGGTCAAGGCGCGCGGCTTCGCCGGCGTCGGCGGCGGCCAGCGCAAGGCCAAGCTCGAGACGTTTCTCATCTTCAACCAGCAGTTTCTGACGCTGGTGCGCGCCGGGCTGCCCATCCTCAGCTCGCTCGACATGCTGTCGAAAAGCCAGAAAAACCCGACCTTCGCCGCGCAGCTCCAGAACGTTTCCGAGCGCGTCCGGCAGGGCGAATCGATCTCCGCCGCCTTCGAGGCGCAGGGCGGCTTCCCGGTCATCTACACGGTCACCCTGCTGGCCGGCGAGCGCTCCGGCAACCTTGAGGAGGTGCTGGACCGCTATCTTTCCTTCCAGCGCATCTCGCTCACCTTCCGCAAGAAGCTGCAGGCCTCGCTCATCTACCCGGCGCTGCTCATCACGCTGGTGTTCGGCCTGTTCGTGTTCCTCATCACGTTCGTGGTGCCGCAGTTCGCCACCTTATATGACCAGGTGGGCACCAAGCTGCCGTGGCTCACGCTCGACCTGCTGGCCTTCGGCAAGGCCGCGCAGCATTACTTCTTCTATGTGCTGCCGGTGGTGCTGCTGGGCGGGTACCTGGTGTACCGCTGGAGCAGGACGACGGCCGGCGCCGATACCATCGACGGGATCCGGATCAAGCTGCCGGTATTCGGGGCGATCTGGCTCAAGTATCAGGTGGCGCTGTTTGCCCGCACGCTTTCGACCCTGCTCACGGGCGGCCTGCCGCTGGTGCCCTCGCTTGAGACCGCGGCCCGCTCCATCTCGTCTTCGCGCATCTCGCGGTCGGTGTTCTCCTCCGTCACCAGCGTGCGCGAGGGCAAGGGGCTGTCCTCAAGCCTCAACAAGACCGGCGTCTTCCCCGCGCTATCGACCGAGATGATCGAGGTCGGCGAGTCGACCGGCGCGCTGCCGCAGATGCTCAACTCGGTCGCCGAGTTCTTCGAGGAGGATGTGCAGACCGCGCTCACCGCCTCGCTCGCGCTGATCGAGCCGGCTATCCTCATCGTGATGGGCGTGGTTGTCGTCATCATCCTCATCGCGCTCTACCTGCCGATCTTTTCGCTCGGCAGCGCCACCACCGTGCAGCACCAGTGAAGCAGAAATCAATGGCTGCTTTTATGCTTGTTGTAGATGGATCGAGCAAGTTCAGGAGTGTGCCTCATGAGCGCTGAATCAGAAGCGGTTACACACTACGGTCCTACGTCGCTGAGAACTGGCATGCAGGACCGGATTCGAATCTCCGAAGTTCGTTTGACAGAACGTTTGGAATTGATGGAGAAGCGCCTGACGACGGCTTTTGAGCAATGGGCGCTCCCCGTCAACGATCGCCTCCGCAAGCTGGAGTCGGGCCGCGGGGTTTTTCAAGAACGCGCGGCCATGATTGAAGAACGGCTGATGACGATTGAAAGAAGAATGGGCCCCCCACACCAGCGCATGTAGCGCCCGCGAAAAACAAAAACCAAGGCACATAAGAACACCATGGCAGAAGCCCCCATCCTCACCCTCCCCGTAGTCCCCATCGAGCTTGACGAAGCCGCGCACGCGCAGATGCTGGCGCGCCGCTACCGCTGCGAGTTCGTCGACCTGAAAAACTTCCGCATCCAGCACGACCTGTTCCGCTCGGTGCCGGTCGATATGATGTTCCGCTACAACTTCGTGCCGATCGAGCAGCTGGAAGACCGCCTGGTGATCGCGGTCTCGGACCCGAGCCGGCTGATGGTGCTCGATGAAATTTCAAGCCTGCTGGGCCAGCGCCTGGTCACCCGTGTCGCGACGCTGTCGCAGATCAACGACCTGCTCAAGAAGACCGAGCAGTCGCAGCGCGTGCTCGACGAAGCGACCGAGGGCCTGACCTTCGACGTGATCTCGGTCAACGACCAGGACGATGAGTCGATCACAATCGAGAAGCTGACCTCGGAAGAAGACATCTCGCCGATCATCCGGCTGGTCGATACCACCATCTTTACCGCACTGGAACGCCGCGCGTCGGACGTGCACATCGAGACCTACGACGACCAGCTCGTCGTCAAGTACCGCATCGACGGCGTGCTGCACCCGGCCATGGCGCCGATCGCGCGCGAGCACCACCAGACCATCCTCTCGCGTATCAAGGTGATGAGCGAGCTGGACATCGCCGAGCGCCGCGTGCCCCAGGACGGCCGCTTCCGGGTCCGCTACAAGGGCCGCTTGATCGACTTCCGCGTCTCCATCATGCCCACCGTGCACGGCGAGAATGCCGTGCTCCGCGTGCTCGACAAAGAGTCCATGTCGGAGAAGTTTAAGTCGCTCACGCTCGACGTTGTGGGCTTCGGTGAGGACGACCTGCGCCGCTTCCGCCGCTACATCCGCGAGCCGTACGGCATGGTGCTGGTGACGGGCCCGACCGGCTCCGGCAAAACGACCACCCTCTACGCCGCGCTCAATGAGATCAAGTCCGACGAGGACAAGATCATCACCATCGAGGACCCGGTCGAGTACCAGATCCGCGGCATCACCCAGATCCCGGTCAACGAGAAAAAGGGCCTGACCTTCGCGCGCGGGCTGCGCTCGATCCTGCGCCACGACCCGGACAAGATCCTGGTCGGCGAAATCCGCGACCAGGAGACGGCGCAGATCGCCATCAACTCCGCGCTGACCGGCCACCTGGTCTTCACCACCGTCCACGCGAACAACGTGGTCGATGTGCTGGGCCGCTTCCTCAACATGGGCGTCGAAGCCTACAACTTCGTCTCCGCGCTCAACTGCATTCTGGCGCAGCGGCTGGTCCGCATGATCTGCGAGCACTGCATCTACTCGGTTACCTACTCGGACGCGGAGCTCGAGCTTTCCGGGCTCGACCCGGCCGAGTGGCGCGGGTTCGAGTTCAAGGACGGCCGCGGCTGCGTGGAATGCGGCGGCACTGGTTACCGTGGGCGGACCGCGATTCACGAACTGCTGGACTTGACCGACCCCATCCGTGAAATGATCCTCGAGAAGAAGCCGTCGTCGGAGGTGCGCAAGCTGGCCGCGGCGGAGGGCATGCAGTTCCTGCGCGAGTCGGCGCTGGACCGGGTGCGCCGCGGGCTCACCACTTTGAAAGAGATCAACAAAGTTACGTTTATCGAGGCTAACCGCTAGTGCGTTTCCCGCTGTCCATGCCGAGGTACCCCAGTGCTTGAGCGGCTGCCGCTTCTGTTTCCCAGCATCTCGCTGCGCCCGGCGCTGGCTTGTGAAATCTCGCCCTACGGCGTCCTGGCAGCGCGGCAGGACGCGGCCAGCGGCCTCGCGACGCAGTTCGTGCCGCTCGCGCCCACGGTGCTGCAGCCGGGCTGGAAATCGCCCAACGTGCTCGAGCGGCCGCAGCTCGTCGCTGCCCTGCGCACGGCCATCACCGCGGTCGCCGAACGGGGCCGCCAGCTGCCCGGCGGGCGCAACCTGCCGGCCAACCGCGCGCTCACGCTCATCGTGCCAGACGCGACCGTGCGGGTGCTGCTGCTCGATTTCGACGCCCTGCCTTCCAAGCGCACCGAGGCCCTGGCCATCCTGCGCTTCCGCCTGCGCAAGCTGGTGCCCTTCGATACCGAAGACGCCGCCATCACCTACCAGGTGATGGGCACCGGCGCCGAGGGTGTGCGCGTGCTCGCGGTCGTGATTCCGCGCGATGTGCTGCTGGAGTACGAGAGCGTCGTCCGCGAGGCGGGCTTCATCCCCGGCGTGGTACTGCCCAGCACGCTCGCGGCCACGCCGCTGGTGGGCGCCGAGCCGGCGCTGATGGTCAACCACAACGGCAACACGCTGACCACCACCATCCTGCGCGGGCAGGAGCTGCTGCTGCACCGCGCGCTCGACTTCAGCGGAGGCGACGAGCCGCCCGCCGACGGCCCGGCGCGGCTGCCGCGCAGCACGGAAAGCCGCGAGCGGGCCGAGCAGGACGACATCCGGCAGAGCGTCTCGGTCGCGCTGGCCTACTTCGAGGACACGCTCGCAACCACGGCGGCCGAAATCTTCTACATTGGCCCGGGCTCGGCCGAGGCGTTCCACGCAATGCTGGGTGAGCCGACCATCGCGGTCCGCGATCTGAGTTCGGTGGGGGGTACGACGCCCGAACTGCCTGCGCGCGCCGGGCAACATGCCTTTCCGCGCTCCATGCTCGCCCCGGTCACAGGAGCCCTGCTGAACGCGTGAATATCAACCTCAATCTCGCTACCCGGCCCTACATCGAGCTGCGCTCGGTCTACGCGCGGCTGCGCGTGTTCGCCGTCGGGCTGGTTGTGCTGGCGCTGCCCATGCTGCTGGTCGTGCACATGGAGGAGACCAAGGCGCGGCTGGCCGAGGCGCGCGTCACCCAGCTTGAAAGCAACATCGCGCTGCTGCGGCGGCAGCAGACCCAGGCGCGCGCGCTCGCGGTCGAGGGGCCCAATGCGAGCGTGCTCACCCAGGCCGCGTTCCTCAACAGCCTCTTTCGCCGCAAGGCTTTCTCCTGGACGGCGACCATGAGCGATCTCGAAGAAACGCTGCCCTACGGCGTGCAGGTACAGTTCATCGATACGGTGATCGCCCCGGACGGCCATGTCGCGATCCGCCTGCGGGTGGTCGGCGCGCGGGAGCACGCGGTGGAGGTGGTGCGCAACCTGGAGCACTCGCGCCATTTCATCGCGCCGCGGCTGGTCTCCGAGGCGCTCGCCAACCCGACCGGCACCGCGGCGCGGCAGCCGCTCGCGGTCAGCACGGCTCTGGCTGGGGGCGCGAGCGACGTCACCTTCGACATCCTGGCCGACTACCGCCCGCTGCCCAACTCGCATGACAGCGCCGCGCTGCGCGCCCTGAAAGGCCCATCGGCCGGGCCTGTCCGCTCCGGCGCCCCTGCGGCCCGCGCCGGTGGCCAGGCCCAGCTCACCAATCCGGCCTCGGCGGCGCTTTCGCCCACGCGGCAGCGGAGTTCGCGGTCCCGCACGCCTGCGGTCAAGCCGTTTGCCGGGGTGCCGGCTGCCGGCCCCACTGCCAGAGGGGAGGGTCCCCGCTGATGTTCCAACCGGCGCGCCGCTCTTTCCTTTCGCAAGCCCTCACGCAGCTCAACGCGCACATTGCCATGGTCGCCGTGCTGCTCATTTTCGACCTGGTGCTGGCCACGCGGTTGATCGTAGCCTGGCACGACAGCCAGAGCGATCAATCCGCCCAGTACAACGCCGAGTTGGCCACCTACGCCCAGCTGCAGGCGCAGGCCAGCCACCTGCAGGCGCTGCCCGCGCAGCTGGCCAGTTCGCGCCGGCAGGCCGACGCCTTTCTCGCCGCGCGGATTCCGCTGACCGACAGCGCCGTGCTGACGGAGCTGGGCGCCCTGTCTACCCGCGATCACGTGCGGCTGGCCCGGGTCAGCTATCCCGATGCTCCCGCCATTCCGGGTATCGTCGAGATGCGCAACGAGGCCAATGTCTCCGGCGAGTACGCCCAGATCATGCACTTTATCAACGACATGGAGCGCGACAAGGACCACGCCTTCTTCATCATCCGGTCCGTCACGCTGACCGGCCAGCAGGGCGGCCTGGTCAACCTGCGCATCCGCTTTACCAGCTACCGCCGCGCCGATGCGGCGAGCGCGGCCATGCTCGCGCCGGCCGGGTCCGACGGAACCAACGGGGAGGAGCAGTAATGGCCAGCCTCAGCGGCATGGGCACTGGCGACAAGAAGAAGGTCGCGGTCGCCGCCGGACTGGGCGTGGTCGTGCTCGCGCTGGCCGCGCACACCATCTTCGGCGGCCCATCCAGCACGCCCGTCGCTCCCGTGCAGCCAGCCTCGCTTTCCATGCCCGCGCCCGGCCCCGCCGCGGCCAGGTCCCGGGCTGCTTCCGGCGCGGCCGCGAGCGCCGCCAGTGCTTCCAATGCGGCCACTGCTTCCATTGACCCGGACCTGCACCCCGAGCTGATGGCCGAAAACGAGAACTATCTCTACACCGGCCACGGCCGCAATATTTTCTCGCAAACCTCCGGGCCGCCGCCGGCCGCGATCGCGATCGAGAAAGTCAGGGGTCCGGTGCGGCCCTCCGCGCAGCAGATCGCCGCGAGCGTTGCGGCGGCTGGGCCGCCGGCCATCAACCTGAAGTTCTTCGGCTATGCGGCGCGCAGAAACGGAACCCGCCGGGCCTTCCTGCTGCATGACGACGATGTCTTCGTCGCCTCCGAGGGCGATGTAGTCAGCCACCGCTACCGCGTGGTCAAGATCGCCCCGTTCTCGATCGAGGTCGAGGACCTGCCTTACCACGATACCCAGACCCTGCCGCTGGTGCAGGTCCAGAACTGAGCCCGAGCCATGACCGTCCTTCTTCGAGCGAACACCGCACGTGAACGGCCCATCCAGGCTGGGCGGCCGGCGTGCGGAGAAGACGGCTACATCCTGATCGCGGTCCTGTTCTTCGTCGCGCTGGTCACGCTTTCACTCGCCGTCGCCGCGCCCCGCATCGCTGCCTCCATCCAGCACGACCGTGAGCTCGAAACGGTGCAGCGCGGCCTGCAGTACAAGCGCGCCATCCAGCTCTACTACAAGAAGTTCGGCTCCTATCCAAACTCGATCGACCAGCTGGTCAAGACCAACGAGATCCGCTTCCTGCGCCAGCGCTATCTTGACCCCATGACCGGCAAGGATGACTGGAAGCTGATTCATTTCGGCGAAGCGCACATCCGGCCGCTCGGCTTCTTCGGCCAGCCGTTGGCCGGTACGGGCGCTTCGAGCGCGATTCCCGGGGCAACTCCGGTGGGCGGCAGCGCCGGGTCGAGCACCGGGTCGGGGCTGGGCGGCAACGGCTCCTTCGGCGGCAGCGGCTCACCAGGCAATAGCGGGGGCTTTGGTGGAAGCGGGAGCGGCGGCTTCGGCGGCGGTGGTTTTGGCAGCGGGAGTTCGGGCAGCAGCGGCGGCTTCGGGGGAGGCGGTTTCGGCGGCGGGAGCTCGGGCAGCAGCGGCGGTTTCGGAAACAGCGGGTTCGGCGGCGGCAGCTCCGGAAGCACCGGCGGGTTTGGCGGCGGATCGGGCAGTGACCAAGGCGGAGGCACTCCGGGCGGCATTCCCGGCGGCGTTCCCGGCGGAATGCCTGGCGGTGCAAGCCCCGGCGGCCTGTATGCAGCCGACAGCGGGGATGGCACCGGCAGCTCCGGAGGCGGTTCCGGCACTTCAGGCGGCAGTTCCGGCCAGAATGGCTCCAGCTTTGGCGGTTCGGGTTCGGGCGGCTTCGGCGGCTCCAGCAGCTTTGGCGGATCGGGGTCTGGGAGCTTCGGCGGCTCCGGCTCCAGTTTTGGATCGAGCAGCTCCGGGGGCGGCAGCAGCACCGCGTTCGGCGGCTCCGGCGGGTTCGGCAGTTCGGGCGGGACTGGCGGGCTGAGCAGCGGTGTGAGCGGCGGCACCGGCGGTTCCAGTATTACCCCGAGCACCACCCTCACTGGAGGGCCGCCGATCGTCGGGGTCACGCTCAAAGCTGAAAAACAATCGATGGTGGCCTACCGCCTGCAGGACCACTACAACAAGTGGGAGTTTGTGTACGACCCGGTCGAGGAGCAGACTCAGGCGATGGGCGGCGGGCTCGGAGGTGGCGGGGCAATCGGCAGCACTGGCAGTTCAAGCGGCGGCTTTGGCGGCTCGGGTTCCAGCGGCGGCTTTGGCGGCTCCGGTTCAAGCGGCGGCTTCGGCGGCTCGGGTTCCAGCGGCGGCTTTGGCGGCTCCGGCTCGAGCGGCGGCTTCGGCGGCTCGGGTTCCAGCGGCGGCTTCGGTGGCTCCGGTTCAAGCGGCGGCTTCGGCGGTTCGGGCTCAAGCGGCGGCTTTGGCGGTTCCGGTTCAAGCGGCGGCTTTGGCGGTTCCGGTTCGGGGGGCGGCTTTGGCAACCCCGGCTCGGGCGGCGGTTTCGGCGGCGCGGGAGGAAGCAGTTCCTCTCCCGGCGGCTTCGGATCTCCGAACTAGAGCCCACTCAAGCCAAACGATTGGCTGCATTATCGCTGTGCGAAGAAAGCTGCATTCCCGCCTGCGGGGTCGGACAACCCACGACTGCACCAGATGCCGGCAAACGACAAAACCCGCCCCTTTGGCAGGGCGGGTTTGGGCCACTCCTCTGGGTCGAACCGCTTACACGCTAAACGACGAGCCGCAGCCGCAGGTACTCTTCACAGCCGGGTTTTCAAACTTGAAGCCCGCCGCTTCCAGGGTTTCCACATAGTCCACCACACAGCCGTTGAGGTACATCAACGACGTCGCGTCGACAAAAACCTTGATCCCCTCGAAATTCAAAACCTTGTCCATCATGCCGGCCTGATTCTCAAACGACATGGAGTACTGGAAGCCGGAGCAGCCTCCGCCAACCACGCCGATCCGCAAACCAGCCGGAAGGGGATCCTGGGTGGCCATGATTTCGCGAACCTTTGTGGCTGCGGAAGGCGTCAGGTGAACCGCGGTAGGGGTTTTGAACTCTGTAGATGGGGGCGCTTCCGAGCCTGCCATGGACGTTGTGGCTGTCGCTGTCGCCATCGTGATCCTCTCCCTTTGGGGGCTTCGAGCAAAACCGCCCGATGCACCGAATGATCTGTAGCTAGTGTAGCGTACCGCCGGGGGCTCCGCCGGTTCCTGCGCGTTCATCTTCTATAAGATGTCGCGCCCACGGTTCGGACGCACAATACAAGCCCGTTTTCCCCGGGATTCTCACTCCGGAAAGCGCCTTATTTCGCGGCGATGCGGTCTGCGATCCGGTCGTACTCGGCATGGGTGAGGATGCCGCGCTTTTGCAGGTCGTCCGCATGGTGGAATGGCCGTTCGGCCACAATGCGGTGCGCCGCGGCCGCATGCACGCCCGGCAGCCGCTCCAACTCCGCAAGGGAGGCGTGATTCACGTCCAGAGGCGACGAGCCCGAGCCGGCGGCGGGAGCGCCTTCGCGCCAGCCCTGCCGTGCGCCCGCGACGATGTCCCGGGTGTCCCGCCCGGCCTGGTGCAGTGCCAACTGGGCCTCCTTGCCGGCGTCTTTCAGGTCGTGGCGGACCTGGCGCGCGCTCTCGGCAGCCTGGCGCTGCAGGCGCTGGTCCGGGGTCTCCACTGGGTGGCTCGCACAGCCGGCCATCCCGGCCAATGCGAGCAGCAGCCACGCGCCCCACCACCCCGGGGCCGTCCGTCGATCAATCCTTTGCGTGCATCCCTTCAACTGTCCCATGGCTTTCCACCGTGATCCTGACATTCCGATCGCGCATGAAGAAGGTACTCGTATCCTTCATGCCCCACTTTACATATGGCACTGTAAATGTGCTTTTAAATAGGATTTCCGGCCCGCTCCGCACCGCGTCCACGTCCACCGTGAGATCGTGGTCCGCTCCGTGAATATTGAATGAGCCTTGCAGCTTCAGGTGCTGCTCGCCATCCTTGGCCGGCAGGCTGCCCGTCACCTTTTCGAGATGAAAAAAGATGCCCGGGTACTTCGTGCTTTCGAGCGTCTCCCCCTGGAGCTTCTTGTCGAGTTTGGCGTCGCTGCTCTTCTCAGAGGAAGCGTCCACCAGGACTTCACCTTGCGCGACGCCGCTCTTGCTGTCGAGCGCGAACACCCCGCCCTTTAACTGGAACGTGCCGTGAATACGCCGCAGGGTGCCGGCGGTGAAGGTGATGGTGGTGCGCGCCGGGTCCAGGTGGACGGACGCTGTCCGCGTGGAGTCGCCGGCGACCGCGGGGGACTCGGCTTGCTGGGCCAAAGCTGCCGGCGAGCCGGCGCCGGCGAGAACTGCCAGGCTAAGGAGGGCGAATGCACCGGAACGAACCAATGAAATCAGCGAAATCAACGTGAGAGAACTTCCTTGCCGAAAGGTTCGGAGCCGCAAGTTGCGCGCGCTCCATCGAGACAGTACCACGAAGCCGCCACCGCGCGCGTCCGCGCGCCTGCGAGCCGCGCGGAGAGGCTCAACGCGCGAGCGCCGGCTCCAGCGAGGCGGCGTGTTCGGCGGATTCGACGGTCTGTGCCATCAACGTGGCAATGGTCATGGGCCCCACGCCGCCCGGCACCGGGGTGTAGGCCAGCGCGCGCGCCAGCAGCGCCGCCGACAGTTCCACATCGCCGGCCGCTGGCGCACCCTCGAGCGCCGGGTGGTAGCCGGCGTCCACCACCACCACACCATCCCGCAGCCACTCGGCGCGGATGTACTCGCGCTGGCCCAGCGCCGCCACCACGATCTCCGCATCGCGCAGGTGCCGCGGCAGGTCGACCGTGTACCGGTGGCAGAGGGTTACGGTGCAGTTCGCGTGGTCCAGCATGGTCGCCATGGGCCGGCCCAGAATGGCACTGCGTCCGACCACCGTGGCGCGTTTGCCGTGCAAAGGGATTTGATGGTGGCGCAGCAGGCGCATGATGCCGGCCGGGGTGGCCGAGCCGAACGCCGGCTCCTTCATCGACATGCGCCCGAAGCCCAGGCTCGTCACCCCGTCGACATCCTTGTCGAGCGCGATGCGGTCGAAGCACTCCCGCTCGTCGATCTGGTCGGGCACTGGGTGCTGCAGCAGGATGCCGCGGACGCGCGGGTCGACGTTCAACTCGTCGATGACGGCCAGCAGCTCGCCGGTGGTGGTCTCGGCCGGCAGCGCGATCGGCAGCGACTCCATGCCCACCCGGCGGCAGGCATTGCCCTTCATGCGAACGTAGGTGGCCGACGCCGGATTGTCGCCAACCAGGATGGTCGCCAGCACCGGCGGCGCGGCCCCGGTCTGCGCGGCCAGCCGTGCCACCCGCTGCTTCAACTCTGATTCCAGCTCGCCGGCGAGCCGCTTTCCATCCAGAACGATTGCTGCCATGGCGTCAGTGTAAGCGGTCAGGCCTGCGCCAGCACCAGCGGCGGCTGATGGCGGATATCGGCGCCCTCGATCCAGAAGATGACATCGCTCGCGATGTTGGCCGCGTGGTCGGCGATGCGCTCCAGGTTGCGCGAAATGATGATGGCGTGCAGCGCCTGCTCCGCGACCGCGGCGTCGTTCGCGATCATGGCGATCAACCGCTCGTGGGTTTCGCGGTTCATGCGGTCGATCTCGTCGTCCATCTCGATGACCGATTTCGCCAGCCGGCAGTCGCCTTCGAGCAAGGCCTGCAGCGCTCCGCGGATCATGGCGCGGGCGATGTCGCGCATGCCGGCGATATCGGCCGGGACCTCGACCGGCGGCATGGCCAGCAGGTCGAGCGTACGCTGGGCGATGCTCATCGCCTGGTCGCCGACCCGCTCCAGGTTGCCGTTAATCTTGATGACGGCCAGGATAAAGCGCAGGTCGATGGCCATGGGCTGCTCCTGCGCCAGCAGCTCGTAGCTCATTTCGTCGACTTCGCGCTGGGCCATGTTGATGGCGGTTTCGTTCTCCCGCACGTACTGGCAGATCTGCGCGTCGCGCTCCAGGTAGGCTTCGACGGACGACTCAAGCGCCTGCTGGGCGAGCGCGGCCATGGCCAGCAGCTTGTCCTTGAGCTGCGCCAGCTGCTGATGAAAATGAATGCGCGGCATCGGTGGCCTCCTGAGCGGAAGAAGTCGGGTACGGGGATCGCTGCCTCTCCATTGTGCATGAAACAAGCAGGCTGCCGAAGTTACTTGCGTGCTGGCCCGGGCTCCCCCGGTGTGCTCGCGGCCGGCTGCCCCGCCCTGTCGCGGGGGAATTACGGCAATGCGGCAAGATTGCTCACCCAAGACGCATCCTCTCACCCTGGCTGATGCGTTAGCCCAGTGGAGGGTCTGCTGAACGCCACAGCTCATTACCAAAGCTACAATCTGTATCGATTCCTGCACCTTTGGTGTAGGGACACAGCTGCCTGCGCCGTGTAGAATGTGCTGAATCGTGGCGGCAGAGGCAGCAACGACAGACCTTTGTGAATGCTTGCGCAACCCGGACGAGGGCACTTCTCCGGGGGTTTGACACTCCCTGGAGTGTCTGCAATTCCTGTAGTTTGTTTCGGTGAGAGCGAGCATAAGACATGGTCTGGGAAGAACTCCGCACAGCAGTCCGCTTTCCGATGCATCTGCCTGTCCTTCTGATGGTCGAAGGCGAACAGCTGGAGGCAATTACCGTCAACATCTCCCATAATGGAGTGCTGCTGCAGGTTCCGCACGCCATCTCGGCGGAAACGGGACTAGAGTTTCTACTGGAAGTGCCGAAAGAAGTCACATTGAACGACTCGACCGCGGCGATCCACTGTGCAGGGCACGTCATCCGCTCCTTCCAGGAAAACGGATCGTGCTACGTCGCGGCGGTCATCGACGATTACCGATTTCAATAGGCGGCAGGAAAGGATTTGAGACCAGCGTCTGCCATGAACCCCATGAACCCCGTTCCCACGAACCCTCTCCCCAGCTCGCTCCCAAGCTCTCCCAACGACAAGAGCCGCACAGCCTCGACGCCTGCAAACGGCCAGTCCAACTACCCCCGCCCGCAAGGCAACTTTGCCGCTCCGGCGGCGCCGAACACCTCGAGCAACACCTCGGGCAACACCATGGTCACGCACCGGGAGCATCCCATCCGCGTGATCCTGGCGGACGGCCAGGCCATTTTCCGCGTCGGCATCAGCAAGGTCTTTGCCGCGGAGCCAGATATTCACGTCATCGCCCAGGCCGACAGCCTGCCCAATCTTCGCTCCACCCTCAAGCAGCACCAGGCGGACCTGCTGCTGCTCGACTGGAACATCCTGAGCGGCCATACCGAATTTGTCCCGGAGCTGATTAAGACTGGGCCCTCGCCGGTCAAGATGATCGTGCAGGGCGCCATCGCGGACGAAACCCGGATGATCGAGCTGTACCGCAACGGGGTGCGCGGCACCATCTCCCGCGCCATCTCGCCCGACCTGCTGCTGCGCTGCGTGCGCAAGGTCGCCTCCGGTGAAACCTGGATCGACAACCAGTCGCTCACCCTATTGATCGAGGCCTACCGGCTGCAGGCCACGCAGGGGCTCAGCAACAAGATTGCGCCCCGGCTCTCGCCCAAGGAAATCTCGATCATCACCTACATCAGCCAGGGCAAGCGCAACAAGGAGATCGCGCACCACATCGGCACCAGCGAGCAGGTGGTGAAGAATTATCTGCGCAAGATTTACGACAAGCTGGGCGTCTCGGACCGGCTGGAGCTTGCGCTCTACTCGCTGCACCATGACCTGCAGAAGAACGTCATCCCCGGCACGGGACGGCAGACGGTCGCGGTGCCGCCGGCCACGCCGCGTACCAACGAGTATTAGAGCGAGGAGTCGGGAGTCGGGAGTCAGGATCTGGCATCCGGAGGAGCACAAAGAGTCCGAAGCACTCAAGCGATGGATCATCCCGACCGAAGCCGATCGCGCAACGCGCAATCGGCGAAGTGGAGGGACCTGCGTTTCACTCTCCTGATTGATGTCGAGAACTTAATTCAGGGCGCTAGAATCCGGAGCAGCGCCGCCTGGTACGGCTCCGGCAGCCGCCTTCGTTCGAGCGCGTGATTGACGATAACGTGCTTCGTTTCGGCGTCAGCCAGCAGTTCGCTCTCCCGGTAGAGCTCGTAGCTGAAGACCAGAATCGGTCCACGCAGCGCCTTGATCGTGGTTTCGAGCCGCAACACCTCGTCGTAGCGGGCTGGTCGGCGGTAGCGGCACGATGCCTCGACGACCGGCAGGACACAGTCTTCCCGCGCCTCCAGTTCCTGGTAGGAGAAGCCGAGCGAACGCAGCAGTTCCACCCGCCCCACTTCAAACCAGGCGAAGTAATTGCCGTGATAGACGACGCCCATCTGATCTGTTTCGGAGTAGCGCACCCGCAGGCTCGTCGTAAACTTCATGAGAGCCAGTGTACGTGCGGCCGCGCGAGCACGATCACCCGCAGCCTTGCGTCCAATCCAGCAACCGGAAGCCCTGTTCTCCTAACCGACCGCGTGAGCCTGAGTTAAAGCGATGCTTGAGGAATTGTCCGACATCACGATGCATTCGCAGCCCATAGGTCCGCTGCTCGCGATCAAGGCGGAGGTTCCCCGGCGCACCGCGCGGCTTGCCCAGTTTGCTGTAGGAACCCTCTTTCTGGTCAATGGAGCGTCGATCGGGTCGTGGGTGCCGCACATCCCGGAGCGGGCGCTTGCGCTGCACCTCAACCCGGCGCAGCTGGGGTCGGTTCTGCTGGCCGGGGGCATCGGCGCGTTGTTCGCCATGCCGGTCTCGGGCGCGCTGCTGCGCCGGGCCGGTTCCCGCCGGGTGGCGCTGGTCTCGGGGCTGTTCTTCCCGGCACTGCTCACCATGGCGATCCTGCTGCCCTCGGTTCCGCTGCTAGTGGCGGTGCTGTTCGGCACCGGGCTGGCCGCCGCCGCCATGGATGTCGCGATGAACGCGCATGGGGTCTTGATCGAAGCTCTGCTGCACCGGCGGACGGTTTCGCTGTTCCATGCCATTTTCAGCGTCGGCTGCTTTGCCGGGGCCGGGCTGCACAGTTTCCTGATGGCGCGGCATGTGCCGGACCGCATCCTGGTGCCGGTCTCGGGCTGCGTCCTGCTGGGGATGGTGCTGGCAGTCTGGCCGCTGCTGCTTTCCAAGCGCATCGAGGATGCGCAGCATGCCGCCGAGCGGCCCGGCATCGCGCCGGGCGCTCCCCCCGCTGGGGCGCCAGGCCGGGGCGGCGGCCGCGAACAGGCGCCGCCCCGCAGTGGACTGCGCGCCCTGCTGCCCGCGCACCTGCCGCACCCGAGCCTGCTGCTGCTGGGCATTCTGTGCTTCTCGACCATGGTCAGCGAGGGCGCGATGGGCGACTGGAGCGCGCTTTTCCTGCGCGTGGTGCACCGGCTGCCGAACGGGACTGCCGGCTACGGGTACACCTGCTTTGCCGGACTGATGGTGCTGGGCCGGTTCTCGGGCGACGCGATCGTCGCCCGGACCGGCGAGCTGCGGGCGCTGCGCTACGGCGGCCTCCTGAGCGCAGCGGGCTTGCTGATGATCCTGCTGCTCAACCCGCTGCCCTGGGTTCTGCTGGGTTTTGCCCTGGCCGGCGCGGGTCTGGCCAATGCCTCGCCGGTGCTCTATCGGACGGCGGGCACGCTGCCCGGCTTTGCACCGGGCGAGGGGATCGCGACGGCCGTCGGCGTGGGCTATGCCGGGCTGCTAATCGGACCGCCGCTGCTGGGGGTTCTGGCCCACCTGGCCGGGCTGCCCAGCATCTTCTGGGTACTGCTCGCGCTCAGTGCCTTGCTTTCCGCGGCAGCGCCGCTGGTGCGCAGCTGCCAGAACGCGCGGTCCAGCCGCGTCTGATTTCCACTGGACCGCAATGGGCCATCGGAAAAGCGGCCGCCCTGCCGGAAAGCCCCGTCCCCGGGGTAAATTAAACTGCATGGCTTACGCGACGAAATCCGCTCCCCCCGCAGCTGCAAACAGTTCTACCCTGGCTGACCGCCTCGACACCTTCGCGCGGGTCACGGTGCAATCCGGCCTGGGCCTGCGCGAAGGGCAGGAGCTGCTGATCACCGCGCCCGTGGACGCGCTGCCGCTGGTGCGCCGCATCACCGAGCACGCCTACCGGGCCGGCGCCTCGCTCGTCACCACCATGTACACCGATGACGAGACCACGCTCGCTCGCTACCAGTACGCGCCGGAAGCGAGCTTCGACCACGCCGCGACCTGGCTCTACGACGGTATAGCGACCGCGTACCGCTCGGGCGCGGCGCGGCTTGGCATCACCGGCGCCGACCCCGCGCTGCTTTCCCGGCAGGATCCGGCGAAGGTTTCCCGCGCGAACCTGTCCACGTCCAAAGCCAGCCGCCCGGCGCTCGAACTCATCACCCGCCACGAGATCAACTGGTGCATCATAGCGTCGGCAACACCGGCATGGGCGAAAGTCGTTTTTCCGGGCGAGCCCGAGGAGAAGGCTGTGGAAAAGCTGTGGAACGCGATTCTGGCTGCGTCGCGGCTGGACGCGGACGACCCCGTCGCCGCCTGGAAGCAGCACAGCGCCAGCCTCAAAAAGCGTGCGGCAATGCTCAACGAAAAGCGGTACGCCGCGCTGCGCTACACGGGCCCGGGTACAGACCTTGAAATCGGCCTGGCCGACGACCACCTGTGGCTGGGCGGCGGCACCACCGCGCTGAACGGCATCGATTGCCTGCCCAATATTCCGACGGAAGAGGTGTTCACGACGCCGCATCGCGAGCGGGTACACGGGACAGTGCGCTCGACCAAGCCTCTCTCGTACCAAGGCACGCTGATCGAGGAGATCGCGGTGCGCTTCGAAGGCGGCAAGGTGGTGGAGGCGCACGCGAAGACCGGCCAGCAGGTGCTGGAGCGCATGCTGGGTACCGACGACGGCGCGGGCCGGCTGGGCGAGGTAGCGCTGGTGCCGCACTCCTCGCCGATCTCGGCCAGCGGGCTGCTGTTCTCGAATACGCTGTTCGACGAAAACGCCGCCTGCCACATCGCGATGGGCCAGGCGTACAGCACCTGCCTGAAGAATGGCGACACGCTGAGCCCGGAGGAGCTGCGCGCGCGCGGGGCCAACGACAGCCTGATCCATGTGGACTGGATGATCGGCTCGGGCGCGCTCGACATTGATGGGGTGACGGCGGACGGCAGGCGGGAGCCGGTGATGCGCGCGGGGGAATGGGCCTGATCTTGAAGCAGCTCTGTCCAGGATCGTTCCTGTTAAACCTTAATGCTTCTCAAACGCGCTGATGCGGCCCTCGTGGTTCCCGGTGATGCTGTAGAACTGACGCAAGTCGGATTCAATCACGCCGATCCGTCGTTCCAGTCCGTCTATCCGCGTGTTGAGTGCGTTGAAATTACTGTCGATGCGCTGGTTGGCTGCTTCAAAACGAGCCAGCATTTCGTTGCGAAGATTATCGATCGAGCGCCCCTGCAGGACAAAGCCAACGATCATCACAAGCACCGGCACACCGACCGCGATAAATAGCTGTGTATTCGTCATGGCGTGCCCATACCTTATCGCAAAAAGGCAAAAACTTACAGCTTGGAGAACCCCGCGATCCGCGACACGTCATTGAACGTGACGAAGACGAAGAACAGGATCAGTACCACGAACGCGGCCTGGTAAATCCGCTCCTTGACTTCCTGGTTGAGGTCGTGGCGCATGACGGATTCGATCAGCAGCAGCAGGATCATGCCGCCGTCGAGGATGGGGAACGGCAGCAGGTTGAAGATGCCGAGGTTGAGGCTGATCATGGCCATCAGGTTGATGATGGGCTGCCAGCCGGGCGTCAGGGCGGCCTCGCCGGTGGCGCGCGCGATGCCGACCGGGCCGCTCAACTGCTTGACGTTCGAGTGGCGCGAGAACAGCTTCCGCATCACCTCGACGATCTCGCCCGAGCTCTGCAGATTGTAGTGGTAGGAGCGTGAGGCGGCCTTGCCGAACGGCTCCTGCTCCACCGTGAACGGCGGCGGCTGGGCGTTAAAGCCGAGCAGGTAGCCCTCATGGCCGGCGCCGTTGTCGCCCTGCATCGGGGTCACCGTGAAGTGGAGCACCTGCGAGCCGCGCTGGACCTCGACCGCGACCGGGCGGCTGCCGTTCTGCTTGAGATAGGCAGCGACCGAGGGGACCGAGTGCAGGGAGACATTGTTGATGGTAAGCAGCACATCGCCCGGCTTGACGCCGGCCTTGGCCAGTGGGTAATCCGGCAGTACGGTACGTACCGTGAGCGGGTTGGCCTGGATGCGCGGCTGGAGCCCCAGCGCGAGCGGGTCCGGGCCGTCGGCGGTCATGGCGCCCGCCAGGGGCAGCTGGACTGTGAGCGTCTGCGGACCGCGCGCGACGGTTACCGGCACGGTGGCCGTGCCGTCGATCCCCATGCGGATGCCGACGTGCTGCCAATCGGGGTTCTTATCCTTGCCGAACTGCACGATGCGGTCGCCGCCCTTCAGGCCGGCCGCGGCCGCGGGGGTGCCCTGCGGCACGTAGTCGATGATCGCGGGGCCGTTCAGGTAGGCGTCGACCTCGTTGTGCATCATGTACAGGCCGGTCATGAGCGCAAAAGCCAGCAGGAAATTCGCGACCGGCCCTGAAAGCCCGATGAGGATGCGCTGCCAGCGGGGCCGCGAGGTAAACTCCGCAGGGTCGCCCGATCCGGACTCGACCAGGCCCGATTCGCCCGAGTACTCGCCCGCCATCTTGACGAAGCCGCCCAGCGGCAGCAGGCTGAGGCGATAGTCGGTGTCGCCGCGCTTGAAGCCGAACAGGCGCTTGCCGAAGCCGATCGAGAAGACCTCGACCCGCACGCCGCACAGCTTGGCGGTGATGAAGTGGCCGGTCTCATGCACGAGCACCATGATGCCGAGGACCACGAGCATGGAGAGGATAGAGACGAGGACGAACGACATAGGGGCGGGTTATCGACTCCGGTGGTGGCTCTTTGAAATCAGGATCAGCGGGTGAGTGTTGCGGCGACGACTTCCCTGGCCCGCATGCGCGCGTCCGCGTCCTGCTCCAGCACCTCGGCAATGGTCGCGGGGGTGTGCAGCGGCGTTTGGGCGAGCACTGCCTCGATTGTACCCGCGATGGCGGGAAAGCCGATGTTACCAGCGAGGAAGGCCTCGACCGCGATTTCATCGGCCGCATTGAGGGCGATGGGGTGGGCGCCGCCTGCTTCGGCTGCCTCATAGGCCAGGCGCAGGCAGGGGAAGCGCGCAAAATCGGGCGGTTCGAAGTCGAGCCCGGCGAGGGCGCGCATGTCGAAGGTCAGGTCCGACTCCACCCGCTCCGGGTAGCTCAAGGCGTAGAGAATGGGCAGGCGCATGTCGGTGGCGGAGATCTGCGCCAGGATGGAACCGTCGATGTACTCGACCAGCGAGTGGACGGTGGACTGGGGGTGCACCGTAACCTGCACCTGGCCGGGAGCAAGGTTGAACAGGCGGCAGGCCTCGATGATTTCAAGGCCCTTGTTGAGCATGGTGGCCGAGTCGATGGTGATGCGCCGGCCCATGACCCAGGTGGGGTGCTTGAGCGCCTGCGCAACCGTGATGCCGGCGAACTGGTCTAGCGACAGCGTCCGAAACGGGCCGCCCGAGGCGGTGAGCCAGACCGTTTTGACCTCCTGCAGACGCCCGGCGCGCATGCACTGGTGCACGGCGTTGTGCTCGGAGTCGATGGGCAGCAGGGGAACATTGCGCTCGCGGGCGGCGGCGGTCAGCAGCTCGCCGGCGGCGACCATCGCCTCCTTGTTGGCCAGGCCGATAGGCTTGCCGGCGAGCACCGCGGCGTAGGTCGCCTCCAGGCCGGCGACGCCGACGATGGCCGAGACCACGAAGTCGACCTCCGGCAGGGTCGCGGCCAGCACCGTGCCGGCCGTGCCGTACACCACGTTCGTTTCGGAGAGCCCGAGCGAGCGCAGCCTGGTGCGCAGCTCCGCGGCCAGCTCCTCGGTCGCGAGCGAGACCACGCGCGGATGCCAGCGCAGGCACTGCTGCATGGCGGCGTCCACATTGCGGCCAGCCGCGAGCGAGGCTACGCCGAAGCGGTGGGGATACTTTTCTACGATGGAGAGGGTGCTTTGGCCGATGGACCCGGTCGAGCCCAGGATGCAGATCTGTTTCAAACGAAAGCCCTTAGAGCCGTTTGCCTGTAGGTGTCGAGACGCTGGTGTTGATGCATGTGGCTTTTCTTGACGGAAAAGCCACCGGGAGATTCGCTGGTCCCTCTATAGCGGCAGGCAAACGGCTCTAGCCAGGAGCAGGGGGGGACCTACAACGCCTGCTGCGCAAGAAGAGCGTACCACAGCACGGGAGCGGCCAGCAGCAGCGCATCGATGCGGTCGAGCACGCCGCCATGGCCGGGCAGCAGGGTGCCTGAATCCTTGACGCCGGCGCCGCGCTTCAGGGCCGATTCCAGCAGGTCGCCCACCTGCGCGGCGACGTTGAGCAGCACCGAGAGCAGCAGCGTGCGCAGCGCGGTCCCGGGGTAGCTGAGCTTGTCGATGCCGCGGCGGTTGAGCTCGGCGGCCAGCAGCAGCAGCAGCGCGACCGCGAGCAGGGTCCCGGCGACCGACGCGATGGTGCCCTCCCAGGTCTTGCCCGGGCTGATGCGTGACAGCTTGTGCCGGCCGAAGCTGCGGCCGACGTAGAGCGCCGCGACATCGCCGGCCCAGACCGAGACGAACAGCAGCACCAGCAGCGACGGTCCATTGCCCTGCGCCGAGATGAGCGGCAGCGTGGTGAGCGACCAGCCGGTGTAGAGCAGCGCGAAGACCGAGGCCGCGGCGGCGGGCAGCACCTGGGGCGGCGGCAGACGGAACGCGCAGAGGCCCAGCAGCAGAAAGGCGAGGCCGCCGAGCGCGGGCGCGGTGTACTCCGGCCGGAAGTAGGTGCAGACAAAAAGCAGCGCGACGCCGGCCAGAACCGCGCCGCGCGGGGCGCCGGGCGCGCCATTGGCGGCAGCCAGGCCCAGGAACTCCCACGTGGCCAGCCCGGCCACAACCGCGGCGGCGAGCGTCAGGGCCGGAAGCGAGTTCCAGAACACCAGCAGGAGAACCAGCGGGACAAGTACCGCCGCAGTCAAGACTCTTTGCATCTGCTAAGAAGCATAGAGCAGTTCTCGTTCACCTGTAGCTGCTCCAGCAGAACTCAAGGTGGCTTTTCCGTCAAGAAAAGCCACATCTCACTGCCATTGCGGTACACACCGAAACGAGAACTGCTCTAGCCCACCGCGTCGGCCATGCAGGGCTCGATCCCGTGCGATCGAACCGGCGGACTGTCTCTTCGCATAGCTTTCGCATCCCACACAGCGTCTAAGTGAAAGAGGCTGCACGCGACGGACCGCCCATTCGACTGGCGAGACCCCGGCGTGCGCCGAAAGGAAAGACCATGAAACGTTTGACTGCGACTGCCTTCCGGGCCAGGTGCCGGAACACGACTCTAGGCCTGGGGCTTGCGGCATTGCTCAGCCCCGCCTGCGTATTCGCGCAAGCTGAAAACGGCCAGCCGGCTGCCGACACCATCGTGACGGTGATGCCGAAGAGCGGCGATGCCGTAGCTCCCGTCCCGCAGACCTCGCTCGAGGTGAAGGTGGACGGCAAGAAGATACAGCCGCTGACCTGGCACCCGTATGGCGAGGGCGAAGTGCAATTGGTGATGCTGATCGACGACTCGGCCCGCACTTCGTTTGGCCGCAACCTGGATGATCTGGCGAAGTTCGTGCAGGGGCTGCCGCCGAACGTGGCCGTCGCCATCGCCTACATGCAGAATGGCGCGTCGGTGTTCGCCGGGCCGTTCTCAAAGGACCACGCGGCGGTCGCGAAGACGCTGCACCTGCCGGGCGGCTCGCCGGGCTCGAATGCAAGCCCCTATTTCTGCCTGCAGGACCTGGCCAAGCGCTGGCCCGCTCAGCCTTCGGCGTCGCGGCGCGAGGTGCTGATGATTACCGACGGCGTCGACGAGTACAACCTGCGCTACGACCCCGAAGACCCTTACGTACGCGCGGCCATCGACGCGAGCAACCGCGCGGGGCTGGTCATCTTCTCGATCTACTACCGCGACCAGGGCCGGCTGAGCCGCAACTTCTACGAGACCAATGCCGGGCAGAATTACCTCTTCCAGGTGGCCGATGCCACCGGCGGCAACGTGTACTACGAGGGGCTGACGAACCCGGTTTCGTTCTCGCCGTTCCTGAGCGATCTGACGCGGCGGCTGGAAAACCAGTACGAGCTCGCGGTGCCGGTGAAGCCCGAAAAGAAGCGGGGCTTCGCGGACCTGAAAGTGAAGACCGACGTGGGCGCGGTGAAGCTGAAGGCCGCCAACCGGGTCGCGGTGGCCGCGGCCGGAGCGGCTGCGCCGTAAAGGCATGCTGTTCCACGAAAATGTTCCACGTGGAACATCGCGCGGGAGCCCAAAAACAGGGCAACCGCCGTCGTAAGCTGCACATTGCAGGCTGGTTCGAGCTGTGAGCGCTGCGTGGCGCAGAGTTTTCCGGTTGTGTGCTGGCCCGCCGCTACTGTCCGTGCGCGTCGAGCCAGCTCTTCACATTGCCCTCCTGCGCGGCGCGGAACTCGACGCAATCGTTGATCTGCGTTTGCGCGATGCTGAGGCCGCGGGCCGAGGCATGCACCGGGTGCATCGTGAAAAATTCCTTCACCTCCTCCGCTTTTCCGGCCGAACAAAACGAGCCGGCCGCGCGCACGATGCCGCCCCCGTTCATCTCCGTCAGCTGGGCTGAAACCGCGGGCCAGTTGCCCTGGATGTACTGCCAGGCGGTATCGCGGGTTTCCGGGTTAGCGAGCGCGCCGGCCAGGATGAAGAGCGAATCCTGGTTCTTGACCTTGCCGGACGCGGCGAAAGCCATTGCACGCCCGGTAAGCGCCGGGTCCTGGAACCGGACCAGAAGACTGAGAGCCTGCTCCGCGTGCTGCGGATTGCGGTCGGTTTCAAAGACCTTTTGGAACTGGTCGAACAAGGCGGAGTCGCCGTTCTGGGCCGCGACCGAAAGCGCCGCGGGCTGGAGCGTTGCGTCGACCGACTCGGGGTTCTGGAGATATTGCGCGGTCAGCTTTTTGGCTTCGGCGATGGTGTCGGGATCCTTGCCGATGCCGCCGACGAGCGCGAACAATTCGGCGCGCAGCTCGGCCTTTTCGGGCGAGTCGCCGGCCGCCGGCATGCCCAGCTTCGTAAGCTCCGGCTTGTAGGTTTTGTCAATCCAGGCAGCGAACTCCGCTTTCTCCGCCGGCGTGGCCAGCAGCCGCGTCTCGATCGTGCGCAAGCTGCCCAGCACGGTCGCCATCACGTCGCTGCTTTCGTCAGAGCGGGTGGCCGCGGCCAGGTCGAGCGTGGCGCCCACCTTGCTTTTGCCGGCGCGGACCTGCGCCCACTGGTCGCCCAGTAGGCTGATGCGCTCGCTCGGGGTCAGTCCAGTTTCAATCGATGCGGCCAGCTTCTGCTCGACCGGCGCGGGATACATGGAGCGGTAATAGCCTTTGCCGCGCGCGTTGGCAAAGAAGAGCGGGCTGACGGGAACGGCGAGCTGCCCCTGCGCACCGCTCAGCAGCGGGCAGTCTCCACCGGCGCCCTTGAAGCAGACCGGGATGGTCCAGTTCCGCGCCGGGTCGCTGGCATGCGCGCGCTGCGCGGCGGGGCTCAGGAAGAAGCGGCTCTGCGTGGCCCGCACCTGGCCATTCGCGGGCTCGCCAAACTGGATCAGCGGCACGCCCGGCTGCCCGATGAAGCTCTCCATGATCTTGTCGACCGGCTTGTGACTGGCCGCGGTTTGCGCGCTCCAGAAGTCCTCCGCGGTTGCATTCGCAAACAGGTGCGCTTGCAAGTAGTTATGCACGCCCTGGCGGAACTGCTGCTCGCCGAGGTAGCTCTCGACCATGCCCAGGATCGCGCCGCCCTTCTCATAGGTAATGCCGTCGAACATCTCATTGATCTCGTCCGGCGTGTTGGCCTCGGCACGGATGGTGCGCGTCACCGCCTGCGCGTCCAGGTTCAGGGTGCCGTTGAGCGACGCGACCTCCTGCTCGGGGGTTTGCCACTCGGGGTGCCACGTGCCTTCGAGCGACGCAGCCTGCTGCTCGGGGATCTGCCACTCGGGGTGCCACGCGGCGACAGGCTTGTTCTCCATCCAGGTGGCGAAGCCCTCGTTCAGCCAAAGGTTGTTCCACCACTGCATCGTCACCATGTCGCCGAACCACTGGTGGGCCATCTCATGCGCGACCACCTGCGCCACGCGCTGTTTCGCTTCGAGCGACGAGTGGTTTTCGTCAATGAGGAAGTCTGTTTCGCGATAGGTGATGGCACCGAAATTCTCCATCGCGCCAGCTTCGAAGTCGGGGATAGCAATCATGTCGAGCTTGGGCATTGGATACTTGATGCCGAAATACGTGTCGTAATAATGCAGCACGAACTCGGCCGCCTTGACCGCGTAGGGCGTCAGCGCGAGCTTGTCCGGCGTGGAGCAGGCGCGGATCGGCACGCCATCGCTCTCGCCCTTGGTGCAGACAAAGTCGCCCACCAGGAACGCAACGAGATAGGTCGACATCCTGGGCGTGGTCGCGAAGCGCAGCGTGTGCTTATCGCCAACCGGCGTGTCCGCGACGATGTTGGTGTTCGAAATGGCGGTGTCGTTCTTGTCGACGGTGAGGCTTACGTCAAAGCTGGCCTTGTACGCCGGCTCATCGAAGGAGGGAAACGCGCGGCGCGCATCGGTCGGCTCAAACTGGGTGACCGCGTAGCTGCGCTTCGCGGTCTTCGACAGATAGAAGCCGCGCAGCTGGCCATTCAGAATGCCCGCATACCGGATGTGCAGCACGACGCGGCCGGCAGGCAGCGTCTTCTGAAAGGTAAAGGTCGCCTGCTCCTTCGCTTTGTCCTCGCTGACCTGCGCGGCCTCGCTCAGCCCTCCGGCCTGCGCCGATACCGAGGCGAAGGTGATCTCAGCCGCGTTGAGCGTGATGGTGCTGGAAGCAGCGGCAAGCGTTGCCTCGATGGTCTCGTCTCCTGTAAAGGTGGCCTTGGTGAGATCGGGCGTCAGTGCGAGCGTGTAGTGCCGCGGCACGGCATTGCCGGGCAGCCGCTGCGCCAGGGCGGCAAACGGAACAGAAGCAAGCAGCGCGGGTACCAGAAGAAAAACGCGGACGAGCAAAGCCATCAAGAAGGACCTTTCACGAGCAGAGGGGATGCGAGGCGCGACAAGTGCGAAGGCGCGGGATGCGGACAAGAAAGAAGGTATCAGGATTCGCGGTAGTCGAGCAGCAGCAGCCCTACCAGCGCCAGGCAGACCGGCCAGACCAGGCCGGAGATACGCGCCGCGCGGGTGCCGGGAAGGCGCAGCTGCAGCCAGCGGCCCCAGCCGGCGGTGGCGCCTACGATTGCGATGGGGGTGTGCGCGAGCTCGGCCAGCATTTCGTCCTTGACGTTCGCCAGGCCGTGCTGGTGGGTGAGCAGCGCGGCGCCCCCGGCGGCGCACAGCAGCGGGAACACGTAGGCCGCGCGCGGCGAGCGCCAGCGCCCCGTGGCCACCGCCCACTCAAAGAACGCGAAGCAGGAGATAAGCACCGCGTACAGCCGGTGTTCGAGCACGTCGGGCTCGGCGAAGCTTTGCCAGAAGGGGCGCGGGCCGAGCGGCCAGTTTTCAGGGTCGGCGCGCAGCAGGATGAACACCGCCAGGCCGAGGAACAGCAGCGGCCAGTTCTGTGCGAGGCGGCGCAGGCGCCCTGGCGGCAGCGCGCGCGCGGCCAGCGCCAGCAGCCCCGCGAGCAGCACGATCACCCCGGACCAGTGGTGGTTGTACTCCGACCAGGCGCGGTCGTTCGCATCGTCCACCGTGCGGGCGCCGTACTGCGCGTTCTGGACCTCCGCCGCCATGGAGACGCGCCGCTGCAAGTGGGCGAGTGGAGGGCTGGTGAGCCGCGGCGCCTGCCAGCGCATGCGCTCGACGATTGAGTGAAAGCTGAGGCGGTCCTGCGTGAGGTCGACCGCGGGCGGCTGCGAAGTAAGCGAAGCCGCGGCGAGGACGGCGGTGAGGCCCAAGCCGATCTCCGCCTCGCTGAAGCGCCGCAGGCGCACGAGGAAGCCGCCCGACGCGCCGGCGGCCACCGGTATGCTGGCCGCCGTCGTGCCCGCGCCCTGTAAAGTGTAGTTTCCCGCGCCCAGCAGCAGCATGGCCAGCAGCAGGTAGGTCTTGGCCAGCAGCATCACGCCGTAGGTGGTGCCATAAAGCCCCGCCCAAGAGCCCACGTAAAACCAGCTCATCCCCATGCCCGCGAGCACCAGCGCAGGCACGCTGACCAGCGCCAGGGCCGAGTAGCGGCGTGCCAGCGTTCGCGCCTGCGCGTGGGTGGGGCTGCCGCGCAGCGCGAACAGCAGGAACAGCATGGCGCCGATCCAGCCGGCGGTGCCCAGGTGGTGCAGCGCCGTAAAAGTTACCAGCAGAGCGCGGTGGTCGAGCCGGGAGGCGCCGTGGCTTTGCGCGACCGAGGCGCACAGCACAACCAGGCCCGGCAGCAGCGACGCGTAGGCGCGCCGCTTTTCGCTAATCGCGGAACTGGAACGGGCCAGAAAAGCGAGCAGCAGAGCGCCCGCGATCTCCGCCGTGCCGGCGATGAAAAAATTGGCGGAGACCAGCGAAGCGAGTGGAAAGCCGGAGCCGCCCATGAGAATTGCAACCGACAAAGTGACAGAAGCCGCCTGCACGACGGCCAGCGCAAGCGCGAAGCGGCTAAGCACGATACGCGTGCGGTCGAGTTGGCGCGTTGTGGCGCCGCCAGGCAGCGCGACCAGCAGCAGGAATAGCAGGCCGCCGAGGGTGAGCGCTTCCAGCGAAAGCGATGCGGCGCGCAGCAGCACGCTGAACAGGTCAAAGTCTTGCAGCAGCCAGATCACGAATGCCTTAATCTAACCCGGTTTCAGGGGATCGCTCCGTCGGCCGGACTACTCGACACGAAACGGGATTTCACCGCGCGTAATATGTCCGTCGGCGGCCAGCGCCTGCCAGCGAAGCGTGTATGCGCCCGGGTGCAGGCTGTTCGCGTCAGAGGCGATTGCATCGGGCGCGCTTTGCCCCGCGAGCTTGAGGCTGCTGATCGCGCCATCGGGCGCCTTGAGCGAGAGCGTGCAGCGGGCTCCGTCGACGCGCGAGTTGAACTTGAGATCAATATGTAGGCGGCTGCCGTGTACCACCGCATTGCGCGCGGGCGTGGAGGCGACCAGCACGGCGTGCGCGAGCGCCAGTTGCGGAACCGAGAGCGCGAGAGCGAACAAGGCGGGAACGCGGAACGATTTGAACACAGGGAGACTCCACATTCGAGGTTTGATTCTGAACTTTGAAGAAACGACTCGCAACTAGCCGAGCCGGTTGGATGCCATGCGCACCGACGAGCCGCTGATGTCGGCGGCGCGCGCCTCGGCGTAGGCCGCCGCGCCCATCAGCGCCGCACGGCTTTCAAGGATGATGTGCACCGGCGTCTGCACCAGCAGGTCGCTCAGCCGGCCCTTGTCGGTAAAGGCATGCATAAAGGTGCCGTCGCGCATTTTGTCGAGCAGCTTGGGCGCGATGCCGCCGCCGATGAACATGCCGCCGGTCGCGAGCACCTTGAGCGCGAGATTGCCCGCCTCGGCGCCGTACACGGAGACGAAGATATCGAGCGCGCGGGTGCAGAGCTCGTCTTTTCCGGATTCACCCAGCTCGCCGATCACCACGTTCGGGTCTTCCTGCTCCATGCGCTGCTTCAGCTCGGCCGACTCGGCCATACCCTGGTCATCGCGCAGGAACGCGTAGACATTCTTGAGGCCCAGGCCGGAGACGACGCGCTCGTAGCTGACCCGGCCGGCCATGGTTTTCTGCAGGAAACGCAGCAGCGCGATCTCGGTTTCGTTGCGTGGCGCAAAGTCGCAGTGGCCGCCTTCCGACGCGATGGGCACATGCATCTTGCCGTTCCACATCAGCACCGCCTCGCCCAGGCCGGTGCCGGCCGAGACCAGCGCTCGGTTGCCGAGCGCGCTCGGGTCGCCGGAGCTGAGCGTGTACACCTGGTTCTTGGTGAGCTCGGGAATGCCGTAGCCGTTCGCTTCCAGGTCGTTGATGAGGAAGATGTGGTCGATGGCGAGATTGCGCGAGAGCTCGCGCGCGTCCAGCAGCCAGGGCAGGTTGGTGAGCTTGAGCCGGCCATTGCGCACCGGGCCGGGTACGCCGAAGCATGCCGAGGTCACATCCGGGTGGTCGTGCTTCTTGAAAAAGGCGCGGACCACCGCTTCCAGGCCGTCGAACTCGCGCGCGGGAAAGCGCTCGTCCGTAACATGCTGCAGGCGTCCGCTCTCGAATTGGTACAGCGCCAGGTGCACTTTGGTGCCGCCCACATCGCCGGCGAGAATCATCGCGCCAGCTCCACATGGCCGGCGCCGTCGGGTCCGGGCTTGGGCAGCTTCGCCGCTGCTTTTTCATCAAGCAGGAACAGCAGCGATCCATTCTTCGGCTGGATGAGCTGCGCGGGCGTAGTGACCGGGTCGTACTCGCCGTAGAGCACGCGCTCGAGCGGCTCGGCCTTGTCGTCGCCGCCGATCAGGAACACGACGTCGAGCGCTTCGTTGATGACCGGCCAGGTAAGCGTAATGCGCCAGGTGTCTTTCTGCGGAACGTGGTTGGCGTAAGCGATGCGGCCGAGCTCGTGGATGCCTTCGGTGTCCGGGAACAGCGATGCGGTGTGCGCGTCGTCGCCCATGCCCAGCCACACAACATCGAAGCGCGGCGCCTCCGCGCCTTCCAGCCGAAACGCGGCGCGGATCACGGATTCGTACTTCGCGGCGGCCTCTTCCGGATCGAGCTCACCTTCGATGCGGTGCACGTGCTCGGGCCTGAGCGCGACCTTCGAGAGCAGTTGCTCGCGGGTCATGCGGTAGTTTGAGTCCGCGTCATCCGGGCCGACCGTGCGCTCGTCCACCCAGAAAAGCTCGACCTTGTCCCAGGGGATTTCCTTGCCGTAGGGCTCGTTCCCATCGGCGAGCAGCGCGAAGGTTGCCTTTGGAGTCGAGCCTCCCGAGATCGCGATGCGCGCGCGGCCGCGTTTGTCGACCGCCTGCTTCACGCGCACGGCAAAGTGTTCGGCCGCAGCGCGCGCCAGGGCTTCGCCATCCGCGTACACGCGATACATTACTTGCAAATGCTTGGCCACTGTTTCCCTCCGCTTTAGACCGCGTGCCAGCTGTGCTTGTCCTGCGCGAGCAGCTCGTCGGAGCTCTTCGGGCCCCAGGTACCGCTCGCGTAATTCGGAAAATCCTTCGGCGGGTTCTTCGCCCAGCTTTCCAGCAGCGGCGTGTACAGCGCCCAGGCAATCTCGACCGCCTCGCGGTGCGAGAACAGCGTCGCGTCGCCGAGCATTGCATCGAGCAGCAGCCGCTCGTAGCCGTTGGCGGTGTATTTGCCGAATGCGTCGACATATTTGAATGCCGCCTCCACCGGGCAGATGGTGGTGTCGGGCGTGGGCAGCTTGTTGCCGAAGATGAAGCGGATGCCCTCGTCGGGCTGGATGCGGATGCGGATCTGGTTGGTGGGAATGCCCGCGCATGGACCGTCCTTTGCGCCCGCGAAAATCTGCTTCTCCGGCTGCTTGAACTCGATGACGATCTCGGTCACGCGCTTGGCCAGGCGCTTGCCCGCGCGCAGGTAAAATGGAACGCCCTTCCAGCGCGGCGTGTCGATCGCGAGCTTAACGGCGGCAAAAGTCTCGGTGACAGAGTTCGGGTCGACGCGGTCTTCCTCGCGGTAAGGCTTGGCTTCCTGCGTCTTGTTTTCGGCCCCGCCCTTGCCGTCGCTCACTGTGCCGTTGCCGTACTGGCCGCGCACAGCAGTCTGCTCCGTCAGCGGCTGGATCGCCTTGAACAGCTTTGTTTTTTCTTCGAGGATCCCCTTGGCCTCAAAGCTTGCGGGCGGCTCCATCGCGACAAACGAGAGCATCTCCATCATGTGGTTCTGCAGAATGTCGCGCGAGGCGCCGGCCTTCTCGTAGAACGGCCCGCGGCCTTCGATGCCGATCGATTCGGCGGCCGTGATCTGGATATTCTCGATGTACTTCGCGCTCCACAGCGGCTCGAACAGCGCGTTGGCGAAGCGGAACACGAGAATATTCTGCACCGTCTCCTTGCCGAGATAGTGGTCGATGCGAAAGATCTGGTCTTCCTCGAAAACCTTCGCGACCCCGTCGTTCAGAGCGCGCGCCGAGTCGAGATCGTGGCCAAAGGGCTTTTCGATGATGACGCGCACGGTCGCGCCATTCTCACCTTTGTCCGGTTTATCCATGCCCTGCTCGCCCAGCTTGTCGACGATCTCCTGGAAGTATTCGGGCGCGACGGCGAGATAGAACAGCCGATTGCCTTTGGTGCCTTTTTCCTCGTCGATCTTCGCGAGCGTTTCCTTCAGCCGCGCGTAGCCTGACGAGTCGTCGAAGTTAGTGGTGAAGTAGCTGACCTTCTCCAGAAAGGGATCGAGCTTCGGGTCGCCGTCTTTGGCGCCGGAGTCGACGATAGCTTTCTTCATGTCGGGCACGAAGGTCGCGCTCAGGTCGCGGCGCGCCACGCCGACCACCGCAAACTCCTTCGGCAGCAGGCCGCTTTCCTCCAGATGGAACAGCGCCGGCAGCAGTTTCTTCTTGGTCAGGTCGCCGGAGGCGCCGAAGATGACGACAACCGCGGGCTCGGGATTTCTATTTGCCACACCTTCGGTTGCAGACTTTACCTGGTCCGCAGTCATTAGCTTGTCACTCTTGCTCAGGGCTGTCTCGCTGTTGCTCATGGATGCTCTTTCCCGGCTTATAGCAGTTCAAGTTGCTGGAGCTCGGCGCGCAGGGCGGCCGAGCCGGTGTACTGGATCGCATGGAAGCCGAGCCGGCGTGCTTCGTCCGCGTTCTTCTCGCGGTCGTCGATAAACACGATCTCGCCCGCCGGCTTCTGTAACACTTCCCGTGCCAGATTGTAGATAGCCGGGTCGGGCTTGCGCAGGCCGACATAGCCGGAGCAGAAAAAAAGGGACAGATAGCGCTTGAGTCCAAACCGCTCCAGGCGCAGGTCGTTCAGCTCGCGCGATTCGTTGTTGAGCTGGCCCATGACGAGGCCGCCGCGGGTGTGCAGCTCCTCGAGAATCGGCAGGGCGCTATCCGGGATGCGCTTCGATTGCTCTTCGATGGCACGGCGAATCGTCGCGCTGTCAAAAGGGCGCTCGCGGTAGAAGACGGTGCGGCGCAGGTACTCCTCAAAGTCGATGGTTCCCTTTTCCCACGGGTCGTTGGCTTCCTCGTGGCGTGCCTCAAAGCCGGGGCGGTCTTCAAACTGGAGGGCGTCGAAGACGGTCTTGCGCTCAAGATGGTCCCAGCCATTGGTGAGCAGCACGCCCCCGATATCCCACAGCATCGTCGTGAACTGGCTCATCGTGTAATTCTCTTTCTTGAGCTACCTGCGGTTGGATGCAGCGGCGCGGATGAATAATGCAGAAGGTGTGCGGCAAAGCGCGGCTCGCATCTGCCACACAGCTAGGCGGCAAAGGAGCTTCACCGCGAGCGAGAAGCAGTTCCTTGAACTGCGCAGGCCGGTTCAACCGGCCTGCTTCGCTCAGGATGACCCGTATTTGGGTACCGCCGTGGCGCTGCTTATTACTCGCCGACGCCAGCAAGTGCCGGCGTTTCCTTGCCCGCGCCCGCAAGCAGCGCCTTGGCCCGCTTGACGATGTTATCGACGCCGAAGCCCAGCTTCTCGAGCGCGAGCGTACCGGGCGCCGAGGCGCCGAAACGGTCGAGCCCGACCACATCGCCGTGGCGGCCAACCCACTTCCACCAGCCCAGCGTCGCGCCGGCTTCGACGGCCAGCTTGGGCATGTGGTTGGGCAGCACCTCGAGCTTGTAGCCCTCGGGCTGCCGCTCAAACAGCTGCCAGCTGGGCATGGAAACGATGCGCGCGGTGATGCCTTCCTTCTTGAGCTCGGCGGCGGCCTTGATGATCTGCCACACCTCGGCGCCGGTCGAGAGCATCAGCAGGTCGGGCTGATCGCTTCCCTTTTCGATGATGTACGCACCCTTGCTGACGCCTGCGTAGATGTCGAGCTTGGTTGCGTCGAGAATCGGCAGGTCCTGCCGCGACAGCGCCATGAAGCTCGCCTCGCGATGCTCGAGCGCAAGCCGCCAGCAGGCCGCGGTTTCGTTCGCGTCCGCCGGGCGGAAGTCGATCAGGTGCGGCACAGCGCGCAGCATCGTAAGCTGGTCGATGGGCTGGTGGGTCGGGCCGTCTTCGCCCAGGCCGATGGAGTCGTGCGTGTACACAAACAGCGAGTGGATGTGCATCAGCGCGGCAAGCCGGATCGCCGGCTTCGCGTAATCAGAAAAGGTGAAGAAGGTAGACCCGTAAGGAATGAGGCCGCCATGCGCGGCCATCCCGTTGACCGCCGCGTGCATGGCGAACTCGCGCACGCCGAAGAAGACGTTCCGCCCGGCGGGGTCGATGTGGAAATTGCCGGACATTTTGAGGATGGTCTTGGTGGACTCGGTAAGGTCGGCCGCCCCGCCGAACAGCTCCGGCACCGCGTCGGCAATGGCGTTCATGATCGCGCCGCCTGCGTTGCGAGTAGCCATGGGCTTGCCGTCAGCCGGGTAGGTGGGCAGCGATTTCTCCCATCCTTCCTGCAGCTTCCCAGCTTCGGCGCGCTCATACTGCTTGGCCAGCTCTGGAAACTCGTTTTTGTACTTCGCAAACAGATCTTTCCAGGCCTGCTCGACCTTCGCGCCCTTGTCGACGATCTGGAGCCAGTTCTTGCCCGCCTCTTCCGGCACCCAGAAGGTCTTGTCCTCGGGCCAGTTCAGGTTTTTCTTGGTCGCTTTCACGTTGTTGTCGCCCAGCGCCGCGCCGTGCGCCTTGCTGGTGCCGGCCACCGGCGAGCCGTAGCCGATGATGGTGCGCACCGCAATCAGCGAGGGCTTGGTCGTCTCGGCCTGCGCGGCTTCGATTGCTTTCTGCAGCGCGCCGAGATCATTGCCGTCGGCCACTGTCTGCACATGCCAGTGGTAGGCCTTGAAACGCGCCTGCACGTCCTCTGTAAACGAGAGATCGGTCGGCCCGTCGAGCGAGATCAGGTTGTCGTCATAGAGGAAAATCAGCTTGCCCAGGCCAAGCGTGCCCGCCAGCGAGGCCGCCTCGTGCGAGATGCCTTCCATCAGGTCGCCATCGCCGCAGATGCCGTAGGTGTAATGCTCGACGATGTTGTAGCCGGGCTTGTTGTAGACCGCCGAGAGATGCTTCTCGGCCATCGCCATGCCCACTGCCATCGCGAAGCCCTGGCCCAGCGGCCCCGTCGTGACCTCGACGCCATCGGTCTCGCCGAACTCCGGGTGGCCCGGGGTTTTCGAGCCCCACTGCCGGAACTGCTGCAGGTCTTCGATCGACAAATCGTAGCCCGACAGGTGCAGCGCACCATACAGCAGCGCCGAGGCGTGGCCGTTCGAGAGCACGAAGCGGTCGCGGTTGGCCCACTTGCTGTGCTTCGGGTTATGCCGCATGTACTTGTGAAAGAGCAGGTAGGCGATCGGCGCATCGCCGAGCGGGGCGCCGGGATGGCCGCTGTTCGCTTTTTCGACGGCGTCGACCGCCAGGAAGCGCAGCGCGTTGATGGAGAGCAGGTCGAGGTCAGGCCTGGAGCCGGAATTAGTGTCGTTCTGGGCGTCGCTCATGGTGTTGGGAATCTTTCTATGGAATGGGGGTTATCCGTCCCTTCCATCATAGCGGCTGGGGCGGCGAGATTGGGCAGCAGCCGAGAGCCAGCGGCTGTGCGCACCGCAGTTTTCGCGAGAGTTTATAATTCGCGCCATGACGAACGGGCAGCTGTTCATCTCGGCCGGGCTCCCGAGCCTGCTGGTGCTCATCTCGATGTGGCGTGCGGACAAGCGCATGGACGCCATGGACGCGCGCATGGATCGTCTTGAGACGCGCCTCGATTCTCAAAACGCGCTCACCAACAGCCGCATCGACCGCATTGCCGACGACCTGAGCCGCTTCTACGAGATCCTGAGCCGCTAAAATCTGGGGCCAGCATGGTGAGGCGATCGACACCCTCAAGAAGAGGTAGCCTTTCCTGCCTCGCTCCCCGCACCGACTTTCACCGTAAAGTTCCGCCCCTCCCACTGTTTCATCGCCGACCAGAAGAGCGTAAATACCAGCTCGCCGGGTTTTGCCGTGGCGATATCGGCCGCGGAGCCTGCCGCCCCCAGCGAGCGTGAAACCACCGTCCGCTGCGTCAGCCAGCCATCCGTCGTGTACCGCATCTCGAATGGAAAGGCGGAGATCACCCGCAGCGTTTTTCCCGCCGCGATCGACTCGATTGGCCGGCGCATTTTCCAGATCTCAATCGGGCTTGCCTTCGGGCCGTCGCCGTAGCGCGCCTCCGCGGCCTCGATGCGGTCGAACACGCGGCCATCGCGGGCCGAGCGCACCAGCTTCAGGTACTCGGCATGCGCCCACACCAGCGGCATCGCCGAGCCGGCCGGGTCGCCCAGAACCACCGGCCCCGCGGTCGTATTCAGCGCGATGCGCTGGTCCCAGATCTGCTCCGGCAGCATGGCGCCCGGGGAGGCAAAGCCCTCCATGGCACGGATGAAAGAACGAATGTCGTTGCCGGCGGCCAGTTCGTAGTGCGCGCGCTCGCCCGTCAGCAGCGGCCAGGCCCGGCCCTGCCCATAGTGGATGAAGGGGCCGCCGCCCTTCTGCTCGCCGTAGCCGTCGTAGTTGTAGCGGCGCCAGCAGGGGCCCTGCGGCGCATCCACACGCAGGATGCGATCGACGACCTTGATCGAATCGATGATCAGCGGATCGTCGGCGCGGCGAATGCCGTAGCGCACCAGCTCGAGAAAGCCGCCATCGATGATCGCGTTCGCGGGAAACTCGCTCTGCTCCCAAGGCGCACGGTTGTTGAGCCGGACGTTGCCCGGCGCCACGTCATTGCGGTACCAGGGCTCGCCCGGCGCGGGCGGCTGCACGCGAATGTAATGCCGCTTGATCTCAGGATGCAGCGTGCCTTCGCTGGTCACGGTCCAGTCTTCCAGGTGCGACTGGATCCAGTCGGCATGCTCGTTCAAGAACACGCCCAGCTCGGGCGACCCATGCTCGGTGGCGATCTCGGCCGCGCAGCACAGCGCGCCAATGACCGCGGCGAGGGTCGAGGGCGAGTAGCCGGCGTTCTCCTCCCAGCGCTCCTGCTGGGTCACCGGCGCGTAGCGCACCAGAAAGCCGGCCGCGCGCGAGACGAAGGGAAACACGTCGAAGTTCGCCAGGCCGCCCGCCTTCCACAAACGCCACGCCAGGATCACCGGAAAGGCGACTTCATCCAGCTGGATGCCGGTCCAGTACGGCGTGCCATCCACCCAGAAGTTCTGCGCGAAGCTGCCGTCCGGCTTCTGGGTGCAGGCCAGGTAGACGAGCGCGCGCAGGGCGGTCTCCACGCGACCGACCGCGAGCAGCGCGCTGGCCGACTGCACCATGTCGCGGGTCCACACCAGGTGGTAGCCGCCCAGGTCGTCGTCGCCTTTCGCGTTGCCCCAGGGGATCGACAGCGACGCGATAAAGGCGCCCGCGTAGGTCTTGTCCTCGTGCATCAGCACCACCTTCTGCGAGGTGCGGAGCAGGCGCCCTCCGTCGAAGGTGTGCGGCTCCAGGTCGGCGGGCAGCTGCACCCGCTCCCACTGGCGGATGTACCGCTGCAGGTGGCTCGCAAAGGGCGTGGCCAGAGAGCTCATAGTCGCCGAAAGCGCCGCGTGGTGGCTCCTGCCGAAGCCGATAGCCAGCACGAACTCGCGGACATTGTCGCTGCTTGACCGCGCGCAGTGCAGGTCGACTTCGCCCATGACGGCGACGTTGCCGTCGGTGGCCGAGCCATACTCCCAGTGCATGCGGAAGTCGTGCTTCAGGTCCTGCCAGCCATCGCTCGCGCCGACAAAGCCGCAGGAGGCGCGCGAAAAGCCGCAGCTGGTGGTCATGGCCAGCGAAGTAGGCTCATGCCAGGCCAGCAGCACCCGCGCGCCCGCTACATCCATCACCCGCGCCGAATTGTCGGCGCCGCCGCCCCCCAGGTGCGGCGAAAGCAGCGCGTACAGGTGCAGGCGCGTCAACAGCTCCGGCTCCGCCTCAAGACGCACCCGCACCAGCAGCACCGAGGCATGCGGATCGCAGATCGTCTCCTTGGTCAGCATGTAGCGGCCGCCCGGGTCGCGGTTGACCTGCCGCGACGCCGGGGCTGCCGGGTCGACGTAGCTGAACTTCCGGTCCAGGTCGCGCTTTTCCTCGTGGAAAAACGTTTCGCCGTCGGTGATGAGAAAACCCATGTCCCGCACCTGCGGGCGATCGATGGTGGGGTAGTAAATTTCATTCAGAATGCCGTGCGAGGTGGTGTACCAGACCTTCGAGGAGGCCGAGTAGGCGCAGCCCACGCTGTTCTTGATGCTCGAGGTCCAGCGCCCGGGCAGGCCCGGCGCGCCGGGGGCCTCGCCCTGCTGGTTGAGCCACAGGTACTCGGGCGTCCGGGTGGATGAGTTGTCCATGTCAGGCTCCTATTATCGGTGAAGCGCATCCAGAGTACCGTGAACGTGCTGTTCCGGAATGGGTCAGGCTGAAATGCTATCAGTCGAGCTTAGAGTGATATCATTCAAGCAGGAAAGAGGTGCCGCATGCATGCCATGACGATTCGCAATCTACCGGATGAGACGCACCGGGCTCTGAAGCAGCGGGCTCTGCTGCACGGCAAGAGCACGGAAGCGGAGGTGCGCGCCATCCTGGAGGAGGCGGTACGGCCGAAGGAGCAGGTCGGGCTGGGGACAGCGCTCCATGAGTTCGCGATGCAGTTCGGGGGCGTGGAACTTGATATCACGCGCGACCCTTCACCGGCGAGAGCGGCGGACTTTGAGTGATTATCGTTGACACAAACGTCATATCGGAGCCTCTTAAGCCGCAGGCAAATGGGACGGTTCTCGGCTGGCTCGAACGTCAAACCGCGGAACACTTGTACATGACGGCGACAAGCCTCGCCGAGTTACTGGTTGGCGTCGAGAAACTGCCGGACGGGCGTCGCAAGACGGTCCTGATGAACTCGCTGAAGCCGTTGCTGAGTAAGTTGTTCAGCACACGCATCCTACCGTTTGACGAGGCCGCTGCCGGCGCTTACGCGAAGCTGGTAGGCCGGGCAAGAACGATTGGACACACAATCTCGATCGCTGACGGGCAGATCGCGGCGACTGCGAAAGTGCACGGGTTTGCGGTTGCGACCAGGGACACAAAGCCCTTTGCCGCCGCCGGTGTTTCTATCATGAATCCATGGGAAGGTTGATGCTGAAAAGAGAGCCGCTCGAAGGAGAACGCGCCGAAGCTACAGCACCTGCGTATTCGCATCCGGGTCCGGATGGAACTGCACCTCGCTCATCGCATGCGTGATCTCGCGGTTCTGCATGAAGTACTGCCACACGAAGCCGGTGCGCAGGTTCTCCGCCATTAACACACTGATGCCCTGGTCAATGCCCAGAATATCCTCGGCGAACCACTGGCCTTTCACATCGAACGCATCGACAAACCCGTAGCGCGTCCACACCCGGTCGCCCATCTTCTCGCGCATGCTTAAAAGCACATGCGAGCACTCCGCCGGCAGGAACGGCAGCGAGCCGGCGGCGGCGCAGGGCACCAGCGTTCCATCCAGCGGCCCAATCGACGGCGGGCCGCCCCACACCCGGTAGCCGTCCTTTGAGTCCGACGCCGTGATGCCCCACATATCCTGGTCGATCCAGTTGAACTTCTGCCCCAGGTGAATGCACCACAGCTGGTGCGCGCGGGTCGCGGCGATCGAGTTGGTGAAGTAGTTCGCGTTCAGGTCGCGCTGGTCGCGATAGTCGCACCAGGCATGCGCGTACTGGTGGATAAATAGCGGCGCCAGCCCCGAGATGTACTGGATGCCGCCAAACTGCACCAGCGGCCGCTGCAGCGCCTTCCAGGTCTCGACCGGAATGGGGTGGGTGGGCGAGCCGATCGCCATCAGGTACATCGTCATCAGCTCGGCATAAATATCCCAGCGGTGCTTGAGGAAGCCCTCATCCGGCAGCCAGCCCATCGAGAGCGTCGGTCCCTCGTCGAGCATCCACTGCCAGTCGACGCGGCGGTAGAACGTCGTCGCCAGCGCCGCGATCCGCGGGTTGCCGCCGAAGTACTGCCGGCACAGCAGCACCCCGCATAGCAGCAGCGCCGTGTCGATCGAGCTCAGCTCGGAGTTGAACATCCTCTGTCCGCTCTCGATGTCGATGAAGTGGTACAGAAAGCCGTGCTCGTGCGGACAATCCTCCAGCAGAAAGGCGAGTGTTTTCTCGACCCGCTGCTCGCAGTCGGATGGCCGCAGGTAGCCGCGCTTGGCCCCGATACACAGCGCCGAAAGCCCAAAGCCGGTCGCGGCAATCGACGCCACCCGCGAGGGCGAGATGCCTACGGCCGAGGCCCGGTCGCGCACCAGACCGGTCCTCGGGCTGGCCTCGTTGTAGAAAAACTGGCAGCCGCGCTCCTCCATCTCGTCCAGCAGCATGTCCGCCTGCTTGGAGACCTGGGTGAGCGGCCGGTTGATGAACACGCCGGGCGGGTGCGTGTACTTTTCGGCCGCCGCCTGTTCCGGCTGCGGCTGCTGGCCGGGCGCGGTCTTCGGCGCCTGCTGCTGGTTCTGGTACGCGAAGGCGGCAGGGGAGCCAAGAGTGATGGCTCCGCTGGCACTGGCAGCGGCGGCGGCCCGCAGCAGTTCGCGGCGGGTAATGCGGCGGTCGGTCAATCCTGCTCCCTGCTGTTCAAACGCGCCGGAGTCCCGCTCCGGCTCTCGTGTTTCGCTGGCTTCATCCGCGAAACGTCTTCCTCAAGGATGCACGAACCGGGCTCCGCGTCACATTCGCTTCCGTGAGCCGCTGGTTACGAAAGGTGGACGGCCCCGGTATGGAAGCCCAAAGCGCCGCGCATGCATCCCTATAAAGGTGAACCCGTTCGCGCCGGAAATGGCGTGAATCGAACCCCGTACCTGGAAGAAGGAGACACCCTTGGCCTACGAAGTTCCCGCCCTGCCCTACGACTACGCCGCGCTCGAACCGCACATCGACGAAGCCACCATGAAGCTGCACCATGACAAGCACCACCAGGCCTACGTCACCGCGCTGAACGCCGCGATCGAAAAGCATCCCGAGCTCGGCAAGCACACGCCCGACGACCTGCTGCGCTCGCTCGACACCGTGCCCGAAGACATTAAGCCGGCCGTGCGCAACCACGGCGGCGGCCATGTGAACCACTCTATGTTCTGGACCATCATGAAGCCGGGCGGCGGCGGTGAGCCGACCGGCGCCATCGGCGACAAGATCAAGCAGGATTTCGGCTCCTTCGAGGACTTCAAGAAGCAGTTCAACGAGACCACCGCCAAGCAGTTCGGCTCCGGCTGGGGTTGGCTGGTGCTCGATGGCGGCAAGCTCAAAATCGTGACTACGCCCAACCAGGACAACCCGATCTCGCAGGGTAAATACCCCATCCTGGGCAACGACGTGTGGGAGCATGCCTACTACCTGAAGTACCAGAACAAGCGTCCCGACTACCTGGCCGCCTGGTGGAACACGGTGAACTGGGACGAGGTAAACAAGCGCTTCGAGACCGCGCAGAAGGCATAGCTTGGTAGGTCGTTTATTGAGGGATTGTCATCCTGAGTGCAGCGAAGGATCTGCTTTTTCGAACTTCAGCTTCGACACATTCGCTTGCGGACGTGAAAGAGGGGCCTGGCCGGCAACGCATTCAGCCTCCGGTCAGGTCCCTTTGTGGCGAGCGGCAGCGACTTCCTGCGCGCCGCCGGGTTAGTTCTTGCAAGAGGTTGCTGCCTGTATGCGCTATTTTCTTTCCCTACTTCTGCCCGCCGTTTTGCTTGGAACCTGCGCCGCCCAGACGTCGTTCGCACTGCCCGCGGGGGGAGCCCATTACACCATCACGCAGAACGGTAAGGCGCTGGGCGACGCGCAGTATGCGGTTGCCCCGATCAGCGGCGGCGCTACGCTGACATCGAGCGGACACCTGAAGCTCGACAACTTCACCTACTCCTTCTCGAACACGGCGACCGTGGATGCGCAAGGCAACCTGGCGCGCGACCAGCTGACCGGCTCGGTGCATGGCGCCAAAGCTTCGGGCAACAATATTCAATTCGATACCGCGGCCGACTCGACCGGCAAGTCGTTCCAGATCCACATCAACGCCGACGGCAAACAGAGCACTAACACGGTGGACCGGCACCGGAACACGGTTCTGGCGCCGGACCTGGACCCCGCGGCCTACACGCTGATGACGCACCTGGTCCTGACGCAGCCCCAGACCGCATGGGTGCTGATCCCGAAGCAGACCGGCATCCTGGTGCCCGCCGAGTACACCCCCGAGGCCGACCTGAACGGCACGCTGAACGGGCAGAACGTTGCCGTGAAGCACACAGTCGTGGTGATGAGCTCACAAAATTCGATCGTGATCGAACTGTTCTCGACCGCCGCGGGCGAGCTGTTGGAAGCAGACCTGAACGCGCAGAACTTCTATGTCACGCGGGACGGCTTCAAGCTGCTGAACCGGCCCAAGCCGGTGCCGCCGCCGGCAGGCGAGGCCCCGCAAGCAGGCCAGAACGGCCAGCAGCAGGTCCAGCCCGGGCAGCAGCAGCCCAATGGCCAGGCTTCCCCGCAAAAGTAGCGGGATTTGTCTGGCAGCGGTGACGAGCGAGCTCCAGCGTGTCTCATGCTGTTTGACGCCTGCATGGCGGTCTCCTACCCTCGGAGAATGGAAGTTGAACTCACCCCAGATCAGAAAGCCCTGGTGCGGCAGGCGATTGCAACGGGCAGGCTGCACCGCGAGGAAGAAGCGGTCCGGGAGGCTTTGTCTCTTTGGGAGAAGCGCGAGCGGACCCGCGCGGAGATTCTGTCCGAGGTCGATCGAGCAGAACTCTCGCTCGGCCGCGGTGAAGGAAGCTTGGTTACGCCGGACAGCATGCATGCGCTTGCCGGAAAGGTAAAGCAACGCGGCCGGCTTGCCGCAGAGCAGGCAGCACATCGCTGATGGCGCATCGTGTCGCCCCGGAAGCCGAAGCCGATCTGGATGAAATCTGGCATTACCTTGCGACAGAAAGCGGCAGCTTCGATGTATCAGACCGCTGCATCGACTCCCTCACGCAGCGCTTTCTGCTGCTGGCGAGCAGCCCGTATATCGGGCGCCCCCGCGATGAAGACCTCCGTCCAGACCTGCTAAGTTTCACGGTAGGTGCATACATCATCATTTACCGCATCCACTCGGAAGATACGGAAGAAGTTATTGATTCTTCACGTCGTACGCGGCAGCCGCGATATCCAATCGTTGTTCGGGCGTTGAGACCCTTCACTTACAGGGCGAATGCCCTTCAGCTCAGGGAGTCAGATTGCCGGGCATGCTCCGCAATAAGCACAAGCCCTTGCTCGGTCGTCTGAATGCGCCCCTCCAGCTGCGCATCTTCGGCCAGCGCCAGCAGTTGTTTGAACAGCGGACCCGGGGTGTACCCGGCGGCGATCAGATCGCGTCCGGTGACCAGCAATTGCGGGCGTACTTCGTCTGCCGGCGTCGCTTCGTAGCGGCTCTTGGCAAAGTCGTACAGGCGCAGCAGCTTATGGCTCGATAGGCAGTCGAGGCGGTGCAGCTCCAGGTGCTCGGCAAAACGCGGCAGGCGGAAGAACCGCTTGAGCGTGGACTGCTTCATCTTCTCGATATCGCCGAAACGCATGTGGTTGGCGACCAGCGACGCGATCTGGGCGGTATCTTCGCCCGAGAAGCGCAGCCGCGCGCAGATAGCCTCGGCCATGCGCGTGCCCACCTCGGCGTGGCCGTTGAAGCGGATGCGATCGGTATCGCGCACGAAGCAGGGCGGCTTGCCGACATCGTGCAGCAGCGCGCTCCAGGCCAGCGTCGGCTCGGCGCCGGCTTCCAGCTTCTCAAGCAGCAGCAGCGTGTGCACCCACACATCGCCCTCCGGGTGCCAGTCCGGCGGCTGCTCCACGCCGTGCATGCGGTCGACTTCGGGCAGCACCTCGCGCAGCAGCCCGGTGCGGTCCAGCAGCTCAAAGGCATGCGCGGCATGGCCTTCGGTGAGCATGCGGGTCAGCTCGTCACGGATGCGCTCCGGGCTGACCTGGTGAACCGACGAGGCCTGCGCCCGGATCGCGGCCTCGGTCTCGGCTTCGAGCGTGAACTCAAAGCGCGCGGCAAAGCGCACCGCGCGCAGCATGCGCAGCTTGTCCTCGGCGAAGCGGCGCGCCGGCTCGCCGATCGCGCGGATCAGCCCGGCCGCCAGGTCGCGCTGGCCGCCGACAGTGTCCAGCACCTCGTCCACGAGCGGATCGTAGAGCATGCCGTTGATGGTGAAGTCGCGCCGCGCCACATCCTCGCGCGGATCCAGCGAGTAGCGGACGGAGTCAGGCCGGCGCCCGTCCGAGTAAACGCCATCGCTGCGGAACGTCGCCACCTCGGTCTGCACGCCATTGTCCGCGGCCACCAGCACCACGCCGAAGTGCGCCCCCACCGCGAACGTCCGAGGAAACATCGCCAGCACCGCGTCCGGCGCCGCGCTGGTGGCGACGTCGTAGTCCGCGGGCTCGCGCCCCAGCAGGCGGTCGCGCACGCAACCGCCTGCGTAGAACGCCTGTTCCCCGCGCGCGCGCAGGGTTTCGACGATGCCGAGCGCTGCCTGCTCCGCCTGCTTCATCGCGCTCGGCTTACGCCCTGCCCAGTTCCCGGTAGGCCGCGGTGATCCGCTCGGACCACTCATCGACCGACTCGGGCGTGTTGCCGATGCGCGAAAACCAGACCGGCGCGGCGGCGTCCTTGATCTTCAGTTCGAGCCCCCACACCAGCGCGTCCTTCTCGTCCTGCCGCGCCTTCCACTCCACCACTTCATCCGGGTTCAGCAGCCGCTCGCCCAGCAGCTTGTCGCGGATCCAAAGACGTCCGCTGCTGGGCTCGAGCGCGATGTTCTTGACCGCGTATTTGGGCGTAAACCCAGGGATGTGAAAGGCGGCCTGCTGGGTGCGCACCGGCGGGCTGGTACGAACAACAAGCAGCACGATGCCCGCAGCCGCCAGCGCCGCGGAAAGCACCCCGAGCGATACGCGCGCCGTACCCGCGGCCCGGTAGGCGAGCGGAAAGCAGACAAGGCCGAGAAGAATGAGCAGGCCACCGAAGAGCCGCTTTCTGTTTGTCACACCAGTTCTCCATACAGTGTGCTGCAAATTGGGCTGAGCCGGCACGCAGGCCGTGCCGCGAGCGAGATCGCGAGCCGCCGGGCGTGGCGGCAGTTCCGGAGAACGCTGAGGAGGGGCAACAATCGCATGGGAGCAAACTCCATAAGCCACCAGTATGCAGGGAATCTCTTTAAGATACGAGATGCGATGGAAAGCCGCGGGATCGTTCAAGGACTCATTCTAGGCATTGAAAGCTCGTGCGACGAGACCGCGGCGGCCGTGGTTGCGGGCGGCCGCGCGGTGCTGTCGAGTGTGGTCGCCTCGCAGTTCGGCACCCACGCGCCCTACGGCGGCGTGGTGCCGGAGTTGGCCTCGCGCGAGCACCTGCGCAATATCGTGCCGGTGGTGCGGGCGGCGATGGCCGAGGCCGGCGTCGGTTTTGGCGAGCTGGATGCCGTCGCGGTGACCGAAGGCCCAGGGCTGGCGGGCGCGCTGCTGGTGGGTGTGACGTATGCCAAGACCCTGGCCTGGGCGCTCAACAAGCCGCTGATTGCCGTCAACCACCTGGAAGGCCATATCCACGCGGTGCTGCTGGAACATGCCGGCCAGCAGGCAGGCGAGCCGGCGCTGGCGCTGGTCGTCTCCGGCGGGCACACGCACCTGTACCTGGCCTCGAGCGACGCAAACGGCTGGCGATACCGCGTGGTAGGCCGGACGGTCGACGACGCGGCGGGCGAGGCGTTTGACAAGGTCGCGAAGCTGCTCGGCCTGGGCTACCCGGGCGGCCCGTGGATCGACGCGCTCGCCCGCCATGGCGACCCGAGCGCGGTGCCGTTCCGGTTCGCGGAGGTACGCCCGCGCCAGGCGCGGCAGCGGCCCTCGAATGAGCCACCATCTACAGAACCAATGGACGCGGACCTGCTGTTTTCCTTCTCAGGAATCAAAACGGCGGTGCTGCGCTTTGTGGAGAGCCGCGGCCTGGGGCCCTCGATCGCGGCCCGCGCCGCGGCGTTGGCGGGGTCGGCGAAACCGGCGGATGCGCTTGCGTTGTGCGACGCGGAAACCCTGGGGCTGATCGCTTCGTTTCAGCGCGCGGTCGTCGGCAACCTGATCGAGCGCACGCTCACCGCGGCGCGGCGCTACGGCGCGAAAACGATTCTCGTCTCGGGCGGCGTCGCTGCCAACCGCGAGCTGCGCGCGCGCTTCCAGCAGCAGGCCGCGCGGGAGCCGCTGGCCGTGCTGTTCCCTTCCCCGGCGCTCGCGACCGACAATGCCGCGATGATCGCGGCGGCGGCGTGGCCGCGTTTCGAGCGCGGGCTGGTTGCGCGCGAGAGCCTGACCGCCGAGCCCCGCCTGCCGCTCGGGGCCGGCTGCTAGAATCAGGCGACGGAACCCCACCTGCCGGCACCCCGCGGCGCCTGAACGAATGACCATTCAGCTCTACAACACACTCAGCGGACGGATCGAACCGCTTGCGCCCCTGGATGAATCCCCCGAACTGCGCATGTACGTCTGCGGCCCCACCGTGTACGACTACGGCCACATCGGCAACTTCCGCACCTTTCTGCATGTCGATATCCTGCGCCGCACGCTCGAGCTGACCGGCACCCCAGTGCGCCACGTGATGAACGTCACCGATGTCGACGACAAGATCATCCGCAATGCGAGCGCGGCCGGGCTGCCGATCGCCGACTATACCCGCCGGTTCGAGGAGGCCTTTTTTGAGGACCTGGACGCGCTCGCGGTCGAGCGACCTACCGTCATCGCCCGCGCGACCGAGCATATTCCCGAGATGGTGGAGCTGGTACAGCGACTGGCTGACGAGAAGCTGGCCTACCGCGCCGAGGACGGGTCGTGGTATTTCCGCATTTCGGGCGACCCGGAATACGGCAAGCTCTCGAAAAAAGATTTCGCCGGCATCACTGACGGCGCCCGTGTCGAGGTGGATGAGTACGACAAGGATTCGGCGCGGGATTTCGCGCTGTGGAAGGCGCCCAAGCCGGGCGAGCACCACTGGAACTCCGCGCTGGGTCCCGGCCGCCCCGGCTGGCACCTCGAGTGCTCCGCCATGGCGCTCAAATACCTGGGCGATTCGTTCGACCTGCACGCCGGCGGCGAGGACCTCATGTTCCCGCACCATGAAAACGAGATCGCGCAATCCGAGGGCGCAACCCACCAGCCCTTCGCGCGGCACTGGTTCCACGTGCGCTTCCTGCTGGTCGAAGGCCGCAAGATGTCCAAGTCGGAGGGCAACTTCTACACCCTGCGCGACCTGCTGCTGAAAGGCTACAAGGCCTCCGCGATCCGCTCGCTGCTGGTCTCGGTACCGTACGGGCAGCCGCTCAATTTCACCTTCGAGGGGCTGGCGGCTGAGAATGCGGCGCTGGACCGGCTGCGTGCGTTTCGCGACCGCATGCGCTCGACCGCATGGCCCGGGCAGACCAACGTCGAACTGCTGGCCGCGACCGGGCAGGCACAGCAGGCTTTCGATGCCGCGCTCGCGCACAACCTGAACACCGCGGAGGCCCGCGCCGCGATTTTCGACATGGTGCGCGCCGCCAACACCGCCGCCAACGCGGGCGCGCTGGGCGTGGACAATGCCGCGGCGCTACTCGCGCTACTGGAGCATTTCGACCGCGTCTTCGCGGTGCTGGCAGCCGACGACGCGGCCACGACCGAGGCAGCCCTGGCCTGGGCCGAGTGCGAAGGCCGCCTGGCCGAAGCGCCGGCCGCGCTGCTGGCGCAGCGCTCGCTCACCGACGCGCGGATTGAGGCTCTGGTCGACGAGCGCAGAGAGGCCCGGCGCAGCCGCGACTTCGCCCGCGGCGATCAAATCCGCGACGAGCTGCTGCAAAAGGGCATCGTGCTCGAGGACTCGAAAGACGGCGTCCGCTGGCGCCGCAGGTAGTGTTTTACCCGCGCGCAGGCTCCTGAAGAAACGCTGTCACCCAGGTCCAGTCACCCTCACCACGGCTGCTTCCGCACCAAATGCCAAGAGTTGCACCGATATCGCCATATGACGCACAATCTTTATATGAGAACAACGGTCAATCTTGATGCAGATGCGTATCGCTTTACTTCTGCGTATGCAGGTGCAAAGGGGATCACGTTGTCCGCCGCGCTCAGCGAACTCGTCCGCCGCGCTGAGCAAGTGCCAGAGCCGGGGAGCGATTCAAGCAGGTTGAAGATGAACGAGTACGGGTATCTTGAGATCGCGGAGAGGGCCAACGTGCTCACCCCGGAGATGGTGAAAGCAGCCTCGGAAGATGAACTTGTCTGAAACTCCTCGATACCTGCTTGGCGTAAATATACTTTTCGCTCTCACGGCCGCAAGCCATGTCCATCACGGACTTGTCAAAGAGTGGTTCTATGCTTCGCCTGACCTCCAATGGGCTATCTGTGCCTTCACGGAGGCAGGATTTCTCCGCAACGCGACCGCGCCGCGTTCAGGCCAGATAACCATGAGCGAAGCCGCGGCGATTCTGAAGCAGCTCGCTCAACATCTGGGCTATCGCTACCTGCCCATCGCTGCCGACTGGCAAACCCTGTGCAGCCCTTTTTCCAGGAGGTTGTACGGCACTAGGCAGGTCACGGATGCCTACCTGTTGGGACTGGCCCTGCGCGAGGGCTTGATACTGATCACGATGGACAAAGGGATCCTGCACCTTGCCGGAAATGAGCACAGCAAGCATGTCCTGCTGTTGGAGGAACGCTCCTAAAAGAAAAGGCAGCCCGGTAAAGGCTGCCTTCTGTTGTATGCACTCGCGAATTATGCCGGTGATGGACTGCCTTCAGGAAAACCGCTCCCGTGCTTCGGCTCCGGCTTGAGGATCTGCTGCACGTCGCCGGTCGCCGATCCGTTCGGTGGGCCGCCGGAGGGCTTCAGCGGCGGCAGGTCCTGGCCGTCGATGATCATCCGGATGTCCGCGGCATCGAGAGTTTCCCGTTCGAGCAGCGCGGTTGCCATGCGGTGCATGGCCTCCTGGCGCCCGTCCAGGATGCTGTAGGCCGACTTGTACGCGTTGTCGACCTTGAGCCGGACCTCGGCGTCGATCTGCTTGGCAGTCTCTTCCGAGAAGTCGCGGTGCTGCGCGATCTCGCGGCCGAGGAAAATCTGCTCTTCCTTCTTGCCGTAGGTCAGCGGGCCCAGGTTGCTCATGCCGTACTCGCAGACCATCTTGCGGGCCAACTCTGTCGCGCGCTCGATGTCGTTGCCGGCGCCGGTGGTCATCTGCTTGAGGAAAATCTCCTCCGCGATTCGGCCGCCCATCAGGATCGCGAGCTGCGTCTCCAGGTAGTCCTTGGTGACGGTGTGGCGGTCGTCTACGGGCAGCTGCATGGTCACACCCAGCGCCATGCCGCGGGGGATGATGGTGACCTTGTGCAGCGGGTCGGCGTGGTCGCGAATGGCCGCGACAATGGCGTGCCCGGCTTCATGGTAAGCGGTGACCCGCTTCTCCTCGTCGCTCAGCAGCATCGACTTGCGCTCGGCGCCCATCAGTACCTTGTCCTTGGCGGCCTCGAAATCGGCCATCAGGACTGCCTTGCGGTTATAGCGCGCGGCGTTCAGGGCGGCTTCGTTGACCATGTTGGCCAGGTCGGCGCCGGAGAAGCCCGGGGTTCCGCGTGCCATCACGCGCAGGTCGACATCTTCCGCGGTCGGCACCTTGCGGGCGTGCACGGCAAGCACTTCTTCGCGGCCGCGCACGTCGGGGCGTCCAACAATGACACGGCGGTCGAAGCGGCCCGGGCGCAGCAGCGCCGGATCGAGCACATCCGGGCGGTTGGTGGCAGCGACCAGGATCACGCCGTCGTTCGACTCGAAGCCATCCATCTCGACTAGCAGCTGGTTCAAGGTCTGCTCACGCTCGTCGTGTCCGCCGCCCAGGCCCGCTCCACGGTGGCGTCCAACCGCGTCGATCTCGTCGATAAAGATGATGCATGGAGCATTCTTCTTACCCTGCTCGAACAGGTCGCGTACCCGGCTGGCGCCTACACCGACAAACATTTCAACAAAATCCGAGCCGGAAATCGAGAAGAACGGAACATTGGCTTCGCCGGCAACCGCGCGCGCAAGCAGCGTCTTGCCGGTGCCCGGAGGTCCGACCAGCAGTACGCCCTTGGGGATGCGGCCGCCCAGCTTCTGAAACTTCTGCGCCTCGCGCAGGAACTCGATGATCTCCTTGAGCTCTTCCTTGGCCTCGTCCACCCCGGCCACATCCTTGAATGTGACCTTTTTCTGCTGCATCGAAAGCAGCCGCGCCCGGCTCTTGCCGAATGACAGCGCCTTGTTGCCGCCCGACTGCATCTGCCGCAGCATGAAGAACCACAGCGCTCCGATAATCAGCAGCGGCGCGAAGTTGATCAGGATCGGCAGCCAGGAACTGCCCTGGTTGTCACGCACCGTCACCGATACGTGATTTTCCTCGAGAATGTCATAAAGGTGCGGGTAGTTGGCAGGCACCATCACGTGGTAGGGCGTGCCGGCCTTGAGCTTGCCGTGCACGTCGCCGCCGGTTACCGTCGCGTCCTGCACCTGGCCGGACTTCGCATCTTGCAGGAAAGTCGAGAACGAGACATCCTGGTCATGCCCGGAACTGCTGCTCTTCTGGAAGACCTGCCATAGAAGAATGAGGCAGGCGAAGATGAACACCCAGAAGATTACTGTCTTGACCGTAGAATTCACCTGGAACTCCTCATGTATGTCCGAACATCGCGCTTGCGCGGCGGGATACTTCCTACTTTAGACGCGCCTGGATTGCGAAAGAAGCAGGCCCGGCGCGCGGCGTGTCCATCGGCTCAAACCGCGGCGCGAGGAAAGACACATTCAGACTACAGGAGTAACGTGCCGCGGCTGCATATCATTTCACTTTGGGGCAGCCGGACGCAAAACTTCTGTCACACTCTGGCCCAATTTGATCCTCCGGATCCTCTCGATGCTCGCGGTCACAATCCCGCCGGCACGCCGCATTCCATATCCGACTGGAATCGTCCGGGATTTTCCACCGGCGGCTTGCGATGAGGCATGCTGGAAGAGTGAACCGCATACCTCCCTTCTCGCTCGATGGGCTGCCGCCGGGAACGCGGCTGGGGGTCGCTGTCTCCGGCGGCGCCGACTCGGTCGCGCTGCTGCGGCTGGCGCACAGGCTCGCCGGCCGCCACGGGTGGGCGCTCCAGGTGCTGCATGTGCAGCATGGACTGCGCGGCGCGGCGTCCGAGGCCGACTCGACCTTTGTGCAGGCGCTTGCGGCACAGCTCTCGCTTCCCTGCGAGACGCTGCGCGCAGACGTGGGCGCGCTGGCCCGCGAGCGCCAGATCGGGATCGAGGAAGCAGGCAGGCTGCTGCGGTATGGCTGGTTCCGCCGCCTGCTGGCCGGCGGCGCTCCCGAGATCTCGCTGGACGCGATCGCCACCGGCCACACCCTCGACGACCAGGCCGAGACGGTGCTGGCAAAGCTGCTGCGGGGCGCATGGACGGGCGGCCTCGGCGCAATCTACCCTATGATTCCGGCAGCCGATCTTTCCGGGGCCGGGGCTGCGGCCTTGCCGGCAGCGCAGGCGAGCACGGGCGTCGTCGTCAGACCGCTGCTGGGCGCGCGCCGCGCCGAGCTGCGCGCCTGGCTTGCGGCGCTGGGCCAGAGCTGGCGCGAAGATGCCTCGAACCAGGACCTGCACTTTACCCGCAACCGCATCCGCCGCCAGCTGCTGCCCGCGCTGGCGGAGTTCAACCCGCAGGTGGCTGAGCAGCTGGCCCAGGTGAGCGTGCTGGCGCGCGATGACGAGCGCTACTGGCGGGCGGAGCTCGACCGGCTGCTGCCCGGGTTGCTTCTGCCGGGCCGCCCGGTGCGGGGCGGCGGCCGAGCCAGCTCGACCGTGCCCGGCGAGCGCTCGCTCGCGATCGAGGTAGAGCGGCTCCGGGCGCTGCCTGCGGCGCTCGCGCGCCGGGTGCTGCGGGCCGCGGCGGCCCAGCTGGGCGCCCCCCTTGCGTTCGCTGAGACGGCGCGGGCGCTCGGGCTGCTCGACGGGCCGGCCGGCAGCACCCCGCGCCGCGAGCAGCTGACCGGGGAACTGCGCGCGGAGCGCACCCCGCGCGAGCTGCGCCTGGTGTACTCGAAGCTCGGCAACACGCCGGCGGCCGAGGGAGAAATCGTCATTCCGGTTCCCGGAGAGGGCGCGGGCTTCGGGGTCCGGCTTCACATTGCGCCGGCGCCAGGCAGCGCTCCCGGCCTGCCGCCGGCCACCCTGCGCGCCGCCCGGACGGGCGACCGGGTCCGCCTGCGCTACTCGAGCGGCGCGCCCAGGCGGGTTAAGGAAGTCCTGGAGCGGATGGGCGTGCCCGCGCCCGACCGCGCCGGCTGGCCGGTGCTCGCGTGGCAGGGGGAACTGGTCTGGATGCGCGGCGCGGTGCTCGAACCCACGCCGCTCGCCGCGCTGCTTGTCGTTTCCGTAGAAGCTACCGCTACAGAGCCTCCCCCAGCCACTCTGTAAACGCGCTTGGGTTCTGCTCGCGGTTCAAAAAAGCGCGCACCAGTTCCTTGCCGGGCTTCGATCCGCCGGGCTCCAGAACCTGGTCGCGGTAGCGCGCCGTCACCGCCTCGGCGAGCAGGTCGTCGGCCGCGAACTCGCGGAAAAAGTCGAGCGCAATCACCTTGTCATACAGATAGGTGTAGTAGTTCGACGAGTAGCCGGTCAGGTGGGTAAAGCTCGCGTACAGCTTGTTGCCCTCGACCCACTCGTAGGGCAGAAAGCGCCGGTAGTCGTCCTGGAGCAGGCGGTCAAGATCCAGTGTCCCCGGGTCGAGCCGGTGCGTATCGAGCGAGTAGCTGGTGTAGAACAGCTGGGTGCGGACCGAGTCGGCGCGGCCAAAGGCGCTGGCGCGGTTCATGCGCTCCACCAGCGCCGCCGGAATCGGCTCGCCGGTCTGGTAGTGGCGGGCGAAGCGGGCCAGCAGCGCCGGGTCGCGGAAAAACTCTTCCAGCATCTGCGAGGGCACCTCGACGAAGTCGCCCTCGGTCGCAATGCCGCTCACCCCGGCCCAGGCCTGGTGGCCGCCCAGGATGGCATGCATCAGGTGGCCGAACTCATGCAGAAACGTCACCACGTCGGAGTGCTGCAGCAGGCCGGGATCGTCCGGTCGGCTGCTGGGAAAGTTGCAGATCAGCGCCGCCTCCGGCACCTGGCGGCCGCGGATGCCGGGGATCAGCGGCGCGGCGGAAAACCACTTGTCCTTGCCCTCGCGCGGGTGCATGTCGAGGTAAAAGCGGCCCAGTTTCCTGCCGGCTGCGCGCGCGTCCCACACGTCCCAGGTGGTTACGCTCTGGTGCCACACCTCGGCATCGCCAACCGGCGCAAAGCGCACCTGGAACAGGTTCTCAACCAGCGAAAGCACCCCGGCCTGCACCCGGTCGAACGAGAAATACGGGCGCACGGCCTGCGAATCGAAATCGAACTCCGCCCGGCGGTACTGTTCCATCCAGAAGCCTCGGCTCGCGGCATCGATAGCCTTGGGCGCGGCTTCTCCCACCGCTTTTCGCGCAAAGGCGAGCAGCAGCCCATACTCCCGCTGCGCACTCTCCTTCGTCGCGGCATCCAGGTCGTCCAGAAACGCCTGCATCTTGGCCGAGGACTCCATCATCTGGTCCGCCGTGGCCAGGTCCGCCCAGGTCGCAAAGCCGAGCAGCCCGGCGATCTCGCGGCGCACCCTCAGCAATTCCTGCAGCACGGCGACATTTTGCGGAAAAGCGCGCGTCTGGTAGGCCAGGAACATGCGCCGCCGCAGCCCGGCATCGCGGGCGAAGGTCATCACCGGCAGGTAATCCGGAAAATTGGTCGTCAGCACGATTTTCCCCGCGTGCTCGCCCTCCGTTTCCGGCGGGTGGCTCGCGACGAAATCCTCGGGCAGGCCGGCCAGCTCCGCTGCCGAGTCGACCGCGACCGTGCCGATGCTCTCCTGCACGTTGCGCCCGAACGTAAGCGACAGCATCGTGGCGCGCTCCTGCAGGCTCTGCAGTTTCGCGCGCGTAGCGTCGTCGCGGTCCACGCCGGCCAGGCGGTAGCCCAGCAGCGTGCGCTCCAGGTAGTGCTTTGCCGGCGCGTCATCCGCCGGCAGCGGGATCGCGCTCAGCGCCGCGTACACATCGCGGTTCAGGCTCAGCGCCACCCCGGCTTGCGCGACGTTCTGCAGCTGCGCCTCGGCCATATCGCGGATGGCCTTGTCCGGGTGCACGCTGTGCAGCAGGCCAAGCTCGGAGCCGGTAGCGCCCAGGATCGCGATCGCATCGTCGTAGTGGCGCAGCGCGGACTCAAGCGTGCGCGGCGCGCCCTCGGCGCCCACCTCGCTCACCAGCAGCATGTGCCGGCCCAGCGCGTCGGCGGCCCAGCGCTCCAGGGCCTCCGGGCCGCGCACGGTCCAGGGATGCGGCAGGGCAGGCGGTACGGCGTTTGACAAGGTAGAGGCAGGCTGCGGCGGCGGCATTTCCATAGGCACTTGGAGTGTACCGCGCAGGCAAGTGCTGCATGGGGCGGGGCGGCGGATTACAGGCAACCCTTCGCGCGGGTGGAGCGGGGTTCCGCTCGCTGGAAACCCTCGCTCGATGCGCACCGGGCCAGCGTGACGGCGGGTTTGCGATGCACTGCGGGAGCGGCTAGCATCAGCAGGCGACCGTCCTGCTTTGCGATCTCTGACGGCCGGTCGAGAAAGAGACTTGAACGTGCCTGCATCTGCCTCCCTACCGTCCTCGCTGCGCGAACGCCTCGCGCCGGTATGCGTCGCCGTGCAGGCAGGCGGGCCGGCCGGGCTTTTCCAGAATGCGGCGGCGGCGCTCGCGGAGAGCCGCTTCGTGGAGCTGCGCATGGACGCCCTGGCCAGCCCAGCGGACGGGCTCGCCCCGCTGGGCCGGTTCCGCACCGCGCACCCTGGCGCGACCGTGCTCGCGACCTGCCGGCGCACGCTCGGCGGCGGCGGCTTTTGCGGCTCGGTCGAGGAGCAGCTGCAGCTGCTGGCCCGCTTCGCCCAGGCCGGCGCCGCGCTGGTCGATGTGGAGCTTGAGACGCTCGCCGCCTCATCCCCGGCGCAGTTGGCACGCCTTCGCGGTGACCTGGAAACCGCCGGGGCGGCGCTGCTGGTCAGCGCGCACGACTTCACCGGCACGGGCGATTTAGAGGCGACGCTTGCAAGCCTGCGCACGCTCGGCGCGCCCGCGCGGCCGGCTGTTTATAAGGTTGTCTCGACCGCGCAGGCCCTGGCCGACAACCTGCGCATGCTGCGGTTTCTCGAAGCCGCCTCGGGTGACGTGCCGGTGGTCGGCCTGTGCATGGGCCAGGCCGGGCTGCCCAGCCGGGTGCTGGGGCTGCGTGCCGGCGCGCTGTTTACTTTTGCCGCAAGCGCCGGCGGCGGCGTGACCGCCCCGGGCCAGGTACCGGCGCAAACGCTGCTCGGCGAGTACCGCGCGGCCGGGCTTTCCCCCGCCACGCGCGTGTACGGCGTCGCCGGCAACCCGGTCACGCACTCGCTTTCGCCCGCTTTGCACAATGCCGGGTTCCGCGCCGCCGGCATCGACGCTGTGTACCTGCCGCTGCACACGACCTCGATCGCGGACCTGATGGAGCTGGTGCGCGGCCTGCCGCTCTCGGGCCTGAGCGTCACCATGCCGTGGAAGGTCGAAATCCTGCCGATTCTGGACGCCATCGACCCGCTCGCGGCGGCCATCGGCGCAGTCAATACGGTGGTCCGGCGCGAAGACGGCTCGCTGTTCGGGACCAACACGGATGCGGCCGCGATTGTCGAGCCGCTCCAGCACAGAATGAGCCTGAAAGGAGCGCGAGTGCTGCTGCTGGGCGCGGGCGGTGCGGCCCGGGCCGCGGCGTTCGGGCTGGGCACCGAGGGAGCCCGGGTCACGATCCTGAACCGGACCCACGCCGCGGCCGAGCAGCTGGCCCGGGAGAGCGGCGCGCAGGCCGCCGATGCGGCACCGTCCGGCGGCTACGATGTGGTGGTGAATGCAACATCAGTCGGCATGACAGGGATGCTGGATCAGGGAGCGCTTGTCGACACGGCCACGCTCCAGGGGGTGCGGATCGTCTTCGAGATGGTTTACCGGCCGGCCGAGACCCCTCTGACGCGCCTGGCCCGGGCGCTCGGCATCGAAGTGATCGGCGGCCTGGAAATGTTCGCGCACCAGGGTGTGCGGCAGTGGGAGTTGTGGTCGGGGCAGCCCGCGCCGGCGCAGGTTATGCGCGACGCGCTGCAGGCGGCGCTGCTGCGACAGGGGTAAGCTTCGGCAAAGCGGCAGACACGGCAACGCTGGGCAAGAAGGAGAACGGCATGGGAAAGAATGACGCAGTGGACCGCATGATGAGCCTTGCGACCGAAAAAGTACCACCTTCAAGGAAGGCTGCCAGCCCAGGGAACGAGGCTGGCGCCGGCGCGGCTCAGGCTGGCGCCGGCACGGCTATCGACGCGAGGGCGGTGCTCGAGGCCCGGGTCGTCGCCAGCGAGCCCGCCGTGCCGGCGGCCGCGCGGGAGCGCCTCCCGGTGGAGAACAGCCTGCCCCGTAAGGAAACCCTTACGGACGCATCCCTGGGGCGCCCGCGGGTTCCGCCCGGCGAGCGCGGGCGCCAGCTCCTGGGTGCCCTGCGGCCGTTTCTCCCGGCGGTCGGCGGGGCGCTGCGCATGATCGACCATGGCGCAGCGCAGGCGGCAGCACGACTGCTGCCGCTGCTTGGCAGCGTCGGCCCAGCCGCGCCCGCAGGCCCATCCGTGAGCCCATTGGCGGGTCATGTGGAAAGCCGCCCCGGGGAACCCTCCGCGCTCGCCGAGCTTCTGACCACCCTCGACAAGCGTCAGTCCGGCATGGCGGAGACGCTCAAGGCCGCCGGGCTGCGGATCGACACGCACGATGAGCAGATCCGCCGCGTGCGCGAGACCGCGGAGCGCGCGGTGGTGGAGCAGGGCAGCCTCTCGCATCGCGTCAGCCAGCTTACCGACCGCTCGCGCCTGCTGACCGCGGCGGTTCTCGTCCTGATCATGCTGGTTATCGTGCAGATGGTTCTGCTGTTCCTCTACCTGCACCGCTGAGAGGGGCGGAGGCGGTTTCCAGGCCGCGGGCGAAAGGGTGTGGTCACACACGACGGATTACAACCAAAGTGGCAGTTTTTTGATTGCCAAGCGTTACCAATGGCCGCTAGGATGCGCTCAATCGCTTGTAGAAGGAGCGATGGGCCATGCCTTCGGTTTTCCGGCGGCCGGCTCCCGAAAACCAGCTATGCCCCCATCCAGTCTTCCAAACCGATCGGACCGCTACCCCATGGAGAGCCCCAAATGGCGTGGTATGCCTACTGTGTGACCGAGAAACAAGCCTTTCCTGAGTTGCTTCGCCACCGCAAACCGGTACCGCTCGAAACAGTGAGCGGCATTGAAGGCAACCAGGTTTTCCTCTATCCAGCCAGTGACCTCGCCGTCGTCGTTTCCGAGCACATCCCTACCGAAACACCTTCTTCGCAAAGCGCCAAGGACCACGCCCGGGTCATCGCGGACTGCTTCAAGACCGCCACCGTACTTCCCTTCCGCTTCGGCACTGTCTTCGCCAACGACGAACTGCTGCGCCGCTCCATCCGCTCGAACCAGCGCCAGTTCCTCTCCAACCTGGCGGTGCTGCACGGCAAAAGCGAGATGCATATGAAATTGACGCTCGACGACTGCTGCCGTGAGCAGATGCGCGATGTTTTTGCCGGGGCGCAGCCGGGCAATCGCACCTACCTGAGCGATATGCGGGAGAGCGCCTCCCGGCAGCGGGAGCGGCAGACCAAGGCGCGCTCGCTTTCGACCCAGCTGAACCGCATGTTTGCGCCGCTTGAAGAGGAGCTGAGCTGCCGCTGGCTCGACTCGGGCAAGATGCAGCTCGATGTCAGCCACCTCATCTCGTCCCGGCACGTCGAGCGCTACCAGAACAAGTTCCAGATGGCGCGGGAGCAGATGCGCGATTGCCAGCTGCAGCTCTCCGGACCCTGGCCCCCGTATCACTTCGTGCACAGCCTGACCCGGCCGCCGGCTGCGACATCCGCGCAGCAGCCCCGCGCGATCCCAGCCTGAAACGGAAGCGGGCGAGAGGCAGCCCAATTCCGGGCGCCTCTCACTTACTGGTTCGGCTGTTTCCTGGCCAGCAGCAGGGCGTTTTCCCCCTCGCGCCTTCGCTCGCCCGCGCGGTCGATCTTGCGCCAGAACGCCCAGAAATAGTCGACCGCCGAGAGGATCGAAATCGACGCCATGAAGTAGATAGCGGCGATCGAGATCGCGTCGACCGGAATCACGAACCAGCCGATATACCAGCTGTGCCAGCGGTGGTCGAGCACGGCGGCGACCACGGTTACGATCTGGATGACGGTCTTGAGCTTGCCCAGGTCGCTGGCCGCGATGGTGAAGCCCTCAGAGCTCGCGATCGAGCGCAGGCCGCTGACCAGGAACTCGCGCCCGATTACAACGGTCGCGATCCAGGGCTTGACGATGTGCGGGTTGTACTGCACCAGCGCGATAAAGGCGGCAGTGACCAGCAGCTTGTCCGCGAGAGGATCGAGCAGCATGCCCAGCGTGGTGATCTGACCGCGCTTGCGGGCCAGGTAGCCGTCCACTCCATCGGTAACGAAGGCCAGAATAAAGAAGACAGAGACGAAGAGTTCCTGGCCGCCGGGTGTATCGCGCAGGGGAAAATGCGGAGAGAGAAGCCAGATCAGCAGCGGCACGCAAAGGATGCGGCTAGTCGTGATGGAGTTGGGGAGATTCACACACGTTCGAGTCTGAGCCTGGCGGGTTTGAGGCCGGATGGGCGCAAGTTCATTATGCACCAGCCTTTGCGGCGCTTTTGTGAACGGATTCGGGCCGCCGCTCTCGGCTGAGCCCGATTGCACCGCGTGTGCCCGGATTGTTACTCGGTCGTTCCTGGCACTGCGGGTATGCGCCCGGCCGAGCTCAATCGGTTATGCCGGTTCCAAGCAGCCCGGCTGCCTCTGCTGAGAGGAACGCTAGCTCATGCGGGGAATGCAACCGCGGCCCTCCACGCAGACCAGGTTGAACCCCGTGGCGCGCGCCTGGTCCAGCGCCTGCACGGCGCACTCCACCAGCTTCTCGCGCGGGGTGCCGCGTTTTGCCCGCAGGCTGGCGACACCGACCGTCACCGTGGCCGAGTGGCGCTTCTGCCCGGCGAAGACCGCCATTTCCTCCACGCAGCCGCGCAAACGCTCGGCAATCTGCGTCGCGCCGTCGGTGCCGACCCCGGGCAGCATCACCACAAAATGCTGGTTGTCGAAGCGCGCGACCATGTCGTCGGACCGGCGCAGGCCGTCCTTGAGCAGGCCGGCGACCTGGGTCTGCAGCAGCTCCGAGAAGCGGAAGCCCAGGTCGCGCTTCTGCTCGGCGAAGTTGTCGATGGAGAAGAAAAGCAGCGCGACCGAGTGGCGGCGGCTGGCCGCCTGGTCCCAAGCGGCACGGTAGCGCATGTCGAAGGCAAGGCGGTTGGCGACGCCGGTCTCGGGGTCCAGGTGCCGGCTCTCCTCAGCCCCGGCCGCACTCTGCGGCACCCCGGCAAAGGCGGCCTGGCGCAGCAGCAGGAACTCGCGGCGCGCCTCGCTGTGGCGCACCACGGCCAGCATCACCAGCAGCGCCGCGGCAAAGCCCGGCGCCCACAGCGACTCCAGGATGACCGGCAGGCCCGCGGTCGCCGGCGCCGGGCCCAGCAGCAGCGAGGCCGCGTCGGCCAGCAGCGCGCCGCCCGCGGCGATGGTCGCCCAGTGGCGCGGAAGCGCCGTAAGCCAGCCGAACAGCAGCAGCAGCAGCGCGACGCCGGTCTGCATGGGCAGCAGCTGCGCCGCGCCCGCGAACGGCACACCGGCCAGCAGCGCCGCCACCAGCAGCATGGAAAACAGCACCAGGAACGCGCGGCCGCTCTCCCGCTGCCGGTAAGCAGCGGGCAGCAGCAGATACAGCACCAGCAGCAGCGTGACCGGGCCGCCGCGCAGCGCGAACATGCGCGGCGGCAGCGCGAGGAAAGCACGTTCGGCGATCAGCAGCGCGTGAAACAGCAGGCCCGCGCCCAGCAGCGCAGGCAGCGTGCCGCCCGCGGGCGTCGCGGCCTGCATCTCGGCAAACTCGGTCTCAAGCTCCAGGGGAAAGCGCCCGGGCCGGGCAGTCGGCGCAGCCATTCCGGGGACCGGCGGCTTCACAGGGTTAGGCGTGGAAGTCTCAAACATGGAGCCACTATCGGCAGGCAACCGGAATCCCAACAGAGGAAAACAATCACCGGCGGAGCCGCCCCTTCTGGCGTTCCCATTCTTGCATACGCCGTGCCTCCCGCGAACCAGGTGGGCAAGCAGCCTGGAGCCGCCTACCCTTGCGGTGCGGTTCTACGCGTAAATCCCCCGCTGCTTGATCGCGAATGCCACCCGGTCCATCGCCAGCATGTAGGCGGCGATCCGGTTGTTCACATCGTGCGCCTCGGCGTAGCGCACCACGTCGTCGAACGCATCGGCGAGGATCGTCTCCATCTGCTCGTTGACCGTATCTTCCTTCCAGAAGTAGCCCTGCCGGTCCTGCACCCACTCGAAATACGACGCGGTCACACCGCCGGCATTGGCGAGAATGTCGGGAATGACGAAGACACGCTTGTCGGCGAGAATTTCGTCGGCGACAGCGGTCGTGGGACCGTTGGCGCCTTCGGCCACGATGCGGGCCTTGATGCGGTCCGCGTTGCGGCTGGTGATGACGTTTTCCATCGCCGCCGGGATGAGGATTTCGCAGTCGGTGACGAGCAGCTCGTCCGGGTCGGCCGCCTCGGCGCCGCGGAAGCCCAGCACCGTGCCGTTGCGCAGGCGGTGCTCGGCGAGCGCGTGAATGTCGATGCCGTTGCTGTTGTACAGGCCGCCGTCGAACTCGGCCACGCCGATGATCTTGTAGCCGGCTTCCATCATCAGCTTGGCCGCGTTCGAGCCCACGTTGCCGAAGCCCTGCAGAATGACGCGGCAGCCTTCGCGCGGCAGTTCCAGAAAGCGCAGAGCCTCGTCGCACACCTTCCGCACCCCCCGGCCGGTGGCTTCGCGCCGCCCGCGCGAGCCCCCGATCGACAGCGGCTTGCCCGTCACCACGCTGGTTACAGTCTGCCGCATGTGCATCGAGTAGGTGTCCATGATCCAGGCCATGGTCTGCTCGTTGGTGCCCATGTCGGGTGCGGGCACGTCTTTTTCCGGTCCGATAAAGTCAATAATTTCGGCCGTGTAGCGCCGCGTCATGCGCTCCAGCTCACCCTGCGACATCTTCTTCGGGTCGCAGATGACGCCCCCTTTCGCGCCGCCGAACGGAATGTTCACCACCGCGCACTTCCACGTCATCCAGCTGGCCAGCGCGCGCACTTCATCGAGCGTTACATCGGGCGCGTAGCGGATGCCGCCCTTGCCCGGCCCGCGCGCCTGCGAGTGCTGCACCCGGTAGCCGGTAAACACCTCGAAGCGGCCGTCGTCCATCTGCACCGGGAAATGCACAATGATCTCGCGCGAAGGCTGCCGCAAAACCTTCCAGATGCCGTCATCCAAGTTGAGCTTGCGCGCGGCATAATCGAAGCGGGCGGCCTGCGCCTCCCACGGGTTGATTTCCTGTTCCAGCGTTACCGTTGTTGCCATTACTTCTTCTCTCCCCCGGCACATGCAGCCGGGCGCCGGCACGGGGCCGGGCTGAACAAACGTCCCCGAGTATAGGCTTCGCCCGATGGGGCAGCAAGGTTACAAGCGACACCAATGGCCCATCGCGAGCCACTTTCGTCACTCCCTGCCCTTGCTTAGACGCCGGGAGCGAAGCAGGCGCGCCGGGCGTTTACCATGAACGGAGACGACCATGCCCGACGCCGAATCCATCCTGCCCGACGCCGAGCCCACCCGCGAGCAGTTCCTCGCGCTGGCCCAGACGCACACGCTGGTGCCGCTTTACCTGCGGCTCAACGCCGACCTGGAGACCCCGGTGACGGCGTTTCTGCGCCTCGCCGGCGATGCGGCCGACGAGCCGGAATGCTTTCTGCTGGAGTCGGTCGAGGGCGGCGAAAAAATTGGCCGCTACACCTTCATCGGCGTGCGGCCGTTTCGTAAGATCGTGGCCCGCGGCACCCAACTCACGGTAAGCGAGGGCGGCCGGATCGAAACCCGCGAGGGCGACATCTTCAAGACGCTGCAGTCCGCGCTCAGCGGCCACACCCCGGCGCGCCTGCCCGGGCTGCCGCCGTTTACCGCCGGCGCGGTCGGCTTTTTCTCCTATGACGCGGTGCGGCGGATCGAGCAGCTGCCCGCGACCGCCCCCGATGAGCTGCACATGCCCGATGCCTGCCTGCTCTTCTTCGACGAGGTGCTGGCGTTCGACTACCTGCGCAAGGAGATGGTGCTGGTCGTCACGGCGGACGTGCGCCGGCAGCCTCCCGAGCAGGCCTATGCCGAGGCGCACGCTCGGCTGGAGCATTTTGCGGGGCGGCTGGCGCGGCCTCTTCCTGACAGCGCCACACGTCCGCCGGCCCGCGTGCCTCAAGCGCTCGACGTGGCCCACCGCACCAGCGAGGCCGACTTCCTTGCCTCCGTCGAGCAGGCGAAACAGTACATCGCCGCCGGCGACATCTTCCAGGTGGTTCTCTCGCAGCGCTTCGACGTGCAGCCGGGCGTCGATCCGTTCTCCATTTACCGCTCGCTGCGCATCGTCAATCCCTCGCCGTATATGTATTTCCTGCGGCTGGGTCCAGGAACGGGATCGGAGCAGCAGACGCACATTGTCGGCTCCTCGCCCGAGATGCTGGTGCGCGTCACCGGCGGCCGTGTCGAGTACCGGCCCATCGCGGGAACGCGCCCCCGCTCGCTCGACGAGGAAGAAGACCGGCGCATCGCGGCTGAGCTGCTGGCCGACGAAAAAGAACGCGCCGAACACGTGATGCTGGTCGACTTGGGCCGCAACGATGTAGGCCGGGTCAGCGAGTTCGGCAGCGTGCGCGTGCGCGAGCTGATGCACGTCGAGCGCTACTCGCACGTCATGCATATCGTCAGCGCGATCGAAGGCCGCCTGCGCCAGGGCCTCGACGCGGTCGACGCCTTCCGCGCGTGCTTCCCCGCCGGCACGCTCTCGGGCGCGCCCAAGATCCGCGCCATGGAGATCATCGAGGAGCTGGAGCCAGCGCGGCGCGGCATCTACGGCGGCGCCATCCTGTACGCCGACTACTCCGGCAACTTCGACTCCTGCATCGCCATCCGCACGCTGCTGCTGCTGGGCGAACAAGGCTGCGTGCAGGCCGGCGCCGGCATCGTCGCCGACTCCGTGCCGCAGCGCGAGTATGAGGAGTGCCTTAACAAAGCCAGCGCGGTGCTGCGCGCCATCGAGCGGACGCGCGGTTAGACTGCAACAGAAATAGGTCGACTGTTCGCACACGGCAGACGAAGCAACCCAGCCCATTCATTCCGGCTCCTACTGTGTAAATAAGAAGGTGCTGCAGGTATCGATCCGAAGGCGCTAACTCCCACTTACAATTCTACGCAGACATTGAGCGACCGCCAGCACTGGGGTCTATGCCCTGCTGCGTCCAAGACCTTCCCAGCGCGGAAGGGTTTGCCAAGGAAAGGTTCTCATGGCGACTACTCTCTCCAGTTCCTCCGTTGTTGCATTTTTCAGTAACGAAGCGCAGTCCACCGAGGCGATCGACGCCTTGAAATCCGCCGGCTTCAAAGAGAGCCAGATCGGCGCGGCGACCAGCGATGGCTCCGCGAGCGCGACCACCGGCGCGTCCTATGACACCGATAGTTCGTACGCCAACGCAGGCGCACCGCCCAGCACCACCGGCGCGAAGGCCGAAGGCATGTGGGGCAAGGTTAAGAACTTTTTCGAGGGCGATCACGACGGGCAAACAGGCGCGCACACCACCACTGGCGGCGTGGAGCAGTATGCCGATGAGCGCACCCATGACAATGCCTCGCACGAAATCACACGCGGCGGCTATGCCGACTCCAACGACGGCTACTACGAGGCTGGCGACGTCTCGCACTCGCTCAGCGGCATGTCCGTTCCGCAGGAGCACACACGCTACTTTGAGCATCGCCTCAGCACCGAGCACAGCGGCATGCTTGTCACAGTGACCGCGCCCGGGCGCGAAGAGGAAGCGGCAGCCATCCTCGAGCGCAGCGGCGGCGACCTCGGCGCGGCGGCGAGCAGCTACGATTACGGCACCGCGGCAGACGCCGCGCCCGCCGCCGGGCAGCAGCGTATTCAGCTGCTGGGCGAGGTGCTGCGCGTCCATAAGGACCGCATCAGCCGCGGCGAAGTGCGCATCCACAAGGAAACCATTACGGAGCAGCAGACGGTGCAGGTGCCGGTCACGCGCGAGGAGCTCGTCATTGAGCGCATTCCTGTGAGCGGACAAACGGCCGTGCATGGCGCGATCGGCGAAAACGACGATATCCGCATTCCTCTTTCCGAGGAGCGGGCTTCGCTCGACAAGCAGACCGTTGTGCGTGAAGAAGTCTCCGTGGGCAAACGCGCGATCGATGAAGTGCAGGAAGTCGGCGGCAACGTGCGGCACGAAGAACTGCAGGTGGAAGACGAGACCACGCGCACTCGTTAGGAGTGTACGGAAAAGACAAAGGCCCGGCTTGCCGCCGGGCCTTTTTGATTGGCCGCCAGCCATGCGCCGCTGGACACGAGGGCGCTCCAGCAGGCATGCTCATCATCGACATGCATCGTTTCGCGCTCGCGCCCATCGCCGCCGTTCTCCTCGGTTTTTATCCCGCCGCAGTGCCGGCGCAGACCGCTCCGCACGCTCAGGCCGCCACCTCCGCAACACCGTGGTGGAAGGGCGCGACGCTCTACGAGATCTATCCCCGCTCCTTCCAGGACTCGAACGGCGACGGCATCGGCGACCTGAACGGCATCACCAGCCGCCTGCCCTATCTCGAAAAACTCGGCATCGACGGCATCTGGCTTTCACCGGCGTACCCATCGCCGCAGGTGGATTTCGGCTACGACATCTCGAACTACGAGGCCGTGGACCCGCAATATGGAACGATGGCCGATTTCGACCGTCTGCTGGCCCAGGCGAAGCAGCACCACATCCGCATCCTGATGGACATGGTGATGAACCACACCTCGGACAAGCATCCGTGGTTTGTCGAGTCGCGCTCCTCGCGCACCAACCCCAAGCGCGACTGGTATGTGTGGCGCGACCCGAAGGGCTACACGGCCGACGGCAAGCCCATTCCGCCGAATAACTGGCAGAGCGGGTTCGGCCACTCCGCGTGGGAGTGGGACGCGAAGACGAAACAGTTCTACTACCACCGCTTCTACGTGCAGCAGCCCGATCTGAACTGGCGCAACCCGGCGGTCGAGAAAGCGATGTTCGACGTGCTGCGCTTCTGGCTCGACCGCGGCGTGGCAGGCTTCCGGCTCGATGCGATTCCGGCCCTGTTTGAAGACCCGCAGCTGCGCGATGAGACGCCCACCGGCGGCACCAACGCATACGGCGACCCGAATATCACCAGCAAGTACACCGACGACCTGCCCGAGGTGCACGACGTGATGCGGCGCATGCGCAAGGTGGTCGCAAGCTATCCCGGCGACCGCGTGCTGATCGGTGAAACCTATCTGCCCAATGTCGCCGACCTGGATAAGTGGTACGGCGGCGCGAAGAAGGACGAGCTGCAGCTGCCGATGGATATGCTGCTCGGCTTCGGGTCGAAGAAGCTCGACGCCGCGCGCTACCGCACCGTGATCCACGACGCGGAGACCGGGCTGAATGGGTCGGAGCCGCTGTTCGTCTTCTCGAACCACGACAACCCGCGCGACTGGGACCGTTTGGGCGACGGCGTGCACGACCTGGCCATCGCGAAGATCGTCGCCACGATGATGCTGACCACGCGCGACACCGCGCTGCTCTACTACGGCGAGGAGATCGGCATGCGCACCCACCCGCCCACGCGCATCGAGGATGTGCGCGACCCGGTTGGCCGCACCGGCTGGCCGAAGGACAAGGGCCGCGACGGCGAGCGCACCCCGATGCAGTGGACCGCGGGCGCGCAGGCCGGCTTCTCGACCGACCCGCACACCTGGCTGCCGGTCGCGGCCGACCACACGACCGTCAACGTCGAGAGCGAGCAGAACGAACCGGATTCGCTGCTGCGCTGGTATCTGCAACTGACACAGTTACGGAAGACCAATCCCGCGTTTGCCCCGGATGCTAAGATCGACGTGCTGATGAACACCGCGCCCGATATACTGGCGTTCACGCGCACCGGCGCCGACGGCGGAAAAGTGCTGGTCGCGATGAACATGAGCGCGCAGCCGCAGACGCTCGATACTGCCGCCTATGTCGCGAGCGGCTCGGCCCTGCGCACACTGGCGGCAAGCAACGCGCCCGAAAACAATACCGTGCGCGACAAGCAGGTCGTCCTGCCGCCTTTCAGTTCATGGATTGCGCAAGAGATCGCGGAAAAGACAACGCAGGCGCGCTCCGCGAAGTAGCCCTCTGCGGTCCAGCGGCAAACTCGGGAGGTGCTATGTTGGATTCCACATGCGCCTCCATCGCTCCGCCGCCCTGTTGTCTGCTCCCTTGTTTGGCCTTGCCGCGCACGGGCAGGTCAGTCCCTCGTTCACCGTCGCTGTGCCGGCCGCGTCTTTCCCCAAAGGCGCGGCGACCCTGACTGGCCATCTGGTCGTTGTCTTTTCAAAGCACAGCGACACGGACGACGAGCCGCGCGACCAGGTGCAGGAGCAGTACGACTCGGCACAAGCCTTCGGCGTCGATGTTACAAACCTCAAACCCGGCGGCACAGTCACAATCGATAACTCGACCGCCGGCTACCCGCTGCGGCACTTAGCCGAAATACCCCCCGGCACTTACTATGTGCAGGCGGTCTTCAACCGATACGAGCCGTTCCACTTAGCCAGCGGCAAGACGGTATTGCTGCCGCCCGACCGCGGCGAAGGCCAGCACTGGAACCGCAAGCCCGGTAACCCCTATAACCCGCCGGTCAAGCTCGACTGGTCCCCCGCGAGCGCAGCAAAGCTCACCCTCGACAAAGTCATCCCGCCGGTCCCCACCCCCGGCGAGCTGCTCGCGCAAGACCCCGGCGCGAAGCCCTATCTGCGCTACCTGCACATGCGCTCGGCCAGGCTGTCGGCCTTCTGGGGCCGCGATATGTATCTTGACGCCTGGGTGCTGCTGCCGCCCGGCTTTGATGAACACACCGCCGCGCATTACCCCACCGTCGTTTACCAGGACCACTTCTCGCCGGCATTCGGGCTCGACTTCCGCGCCGCGCCGCCCACGCCCGCCATGAAAGGCCGCGAACGCGCCCGTGCCGAGCGCGGCTTCCAGTTCTTTGAGGACTGGACCAACGGCCGCATGCCGCACATGCTCGTCGTCTCCATCCAGAACGCGAACCCCTACTACGACGACTCCTACGTCATGGACTCCGCCAACGTCGGCCCCTACGGCAGCGCTGTAACTCAAGAACTTATCCCGGAGATCGAGAAACAGTTCCGCGGCATCGGCCAGGGCTGGGCACGCGCCACCTTCGGCGGGTCCACAGGCGGTTGGGAAGCATTGGCCTCGCAGATTTTCTATCCGGAGTTCTACAACGGAACCTGGGCCTCCTGCCCCGACCCGGTCGACTTCCACGACTACCAGAACGTGAACCTATACCAGGATACAAACGCTTTCACCCGCCGCGCCGACTTCGGCTCCGTCCCGATTGCCGCCGACCGCAAAGCCGACGGCTCCATCCTCGCGACCACCGGCGATGAGGTCCAGTTCGAGTACGTGCTGGGCACCCACGGCCGCTCGGGCGAGCAGTGGAACATCTGGCAAGCGGTGTACTCGCCGCAGGGCGCCGACGGGCTGCCCGTGCCCATTTGGAACGACCAGACCGGCGCGATCGACAAGCAGACCGTCCAGTACTGGCACGACCACTGGGACCTGACCGCGGTGCTCGCGCGCGACTGGCCCACGCTCGGGCCCAAGCTCGAAGGCAAGCTCCACGTACAGGCCGGCGAGGGCGATACCTACTTCCTCAACAACGCCGTGCACCGCATGCAGCACATGCTCGACGGCACGCGCAACCCGCACTCCGACGCGAGCTTCCAGTATGGCGCCGGCGCCCCGCACTGCTACACCGGCGGCCCCGACGCCTACACGATGGCCGAGAACTACCGCACCTGGCCGCAGCGGGTGCTGCCCCAGATGGCCGCGCACATCAAGGCGACCGCGCCGAAAGACGCCGATGTGACCAGCTGGGTGTATTGAAGTACAAACCGCCTGCGCGGCTTGCGGCCGCTTCTGGGGCATAGCCCTAACGTGGCGGGTCTACCCTGTGTTCGCAACCCGAGCGTTGATGGGCCTCCCGTTGGTCGGCAGCAGCAATGTCGATCCCGACCAGCGGGAGGGCCGCATGACCCCCAGTACACCTGGCACGAAGTGCCCGCCTCCCGCGCAGGGGGTTTTAGCCTTCGCTTTGGAAACAAACCACGAGCAGTAAACTGGCAATACGATGGTCTTCGTCCTCGACAACTACGACTCGTTCACCTACAACCTGGTCCAGTACATGGGCGAGCTGGGCGCACAGATGGTGGTGCGCCGCAACGACGATCTCTCCGTCGACGAAGTAGAGGCACTCGCCCCCGAACGCATCTTGCTCTCACCCGGGCCCTGCGGACCGCACGAGGCCGGCATCTCCATCGAGCTCATCCGCCGCTTCACCGGCCGCGTGCCCATCCTGGGCGTCTGCCTCGGCCACCAGGCACTGGGCGCGGCTTTTGGCGCGAGCGTGGTGCGCGCGCCGCAGCTGATGCACGGCAAAACCAGCGAGGTCGAACACGACGGCAGAACGATCTTCTCGAGCATCGCCAGCCCCATGACCTGCACCCGCTATCACTCGCTCATCGTCGCGGAGCAGGGCCTGCCCGCCGAGCTTGAAATCTCCGCACGAACAACCGACGGCATCATCATGGGCCTGCGCCACCGCGAGCACCCGGTCGAGGGCGTGCAGTTCCACCCGGAAAGCGTGCTCACCCGCGACGGCAAGCGGCTGGTGGAGAACTTTCTTGCGCTGTAGCCGCGGCTACCGGCGCCCGGGCAGCGCGCGTCCATATCTCATGGCTGCGCTCGCCCTCGCCGCGCTCATCCCACTCGCCGCGCCCGCGCAGCAGCCCGCTCCGCAGCCAGTCGCAACAGTCGCGACCGAGGGCGTGACCCTGCACGGCGCCATGAGCGTTGCCAACGGCCGCGCCTCCATCGCCAACAATGGCGACATCACCGCCGGCGGCCATACCGCCGAGGTCGCGCTCGCACGCGGCGGCGCGCTCCAGGTCTGCGCCAGCACCACCGTGCACATTGCCAAGGACGTGGTGCCGCACGCGATCGCGAAGCCCGACGACGCGGGGCTCATGTTCTCGCTCGACCGCGGCGCGTTCGAGGCCAGCTATACCCCCGGCGCCTACTCCGATGTCATCCTCACGCCCGACCTGCGCTTGCTCATCTCCGGACCCGGCCGCGCCGAGCTCAAACTGCAGGTCAACCAGCAGGGCGACACCTGCGTCGACAACGCCGGGGCCAACGCTCCCTACGTGATCGCCAGCAGCCTCATGGATGGCGGCGCCTACCGGGTGCGGCCAGGTCAGCGCGTGCTCTTCGTGCACGGCTCGCTCAACGAGGTGGTCGACAACGAGAAAGAGCCCTGCGGCTGCCCCCCGGCCGAACCGGCGGCAGCCGTCGCCCAGAACGGCAAAGCACCCGGCGGCCCGTCCTCCAAGCCATCCGATACCGCGTTCCCCACCGCCGTCAGCGAAGGCCTGCAGCCGCCCGCCGTGCCCACCCAACCCATCGTTGCGGCGGGCGAACCGCACGCGCAGGTCTCCGCGACTCTGTCGTCCAGCACGCCCCCCGGGCCGCCGCCCGCACCGGCCGCGACCCAGCCCGCGTCTGCACCCGGCGCCGCCCCGCAGACGCCTCCCAAACGCGGCTTCTTCGGCCGCATCGGCCATCTCTTCGCAAAGGTCTTCGGCGCAAGCTAGGGCGCCGCGGCCGCAAGCTAGGGCGCCGCGGCCGCAAGCTAGGGCGCCGCGGCCGCCAGCCGGCGCACGCGCCCTGCGCTAGAATGGAACCGGCGCTCGATACTCTCCCCCGCGCCAGTCCGCGCCATTTCGATCCACTCTTGAAGGAGCTCTCCCCTATGGCGATCCCCGCCACCCAGATGCGTCCGGGCATGATCATCAAGTTCAACAACGAGCTGCACACCGTCTTCGCGGTCGAGCACCGCACCCCCGGCAACCTGCGCGCCTTTATCCAGGCCAAGCTGCGCAACCTGCGCACCGGCGCCATGTTCGAGCACCGCTTTCGCTCCCCCGATCCCATCGACCGCGTCATCGTCGACGAAATGCCGATGGAGTTTCTCTACAGCGACGGCGACGACTATTACTTCATGGACCCGAGCAACTATGAGCAGATGAACCTGAAGCGCGACACGCTCGGCGACGCGGTCGAGTACCTGACGGCGAACCTGCAGATCACCGTCTCCATGTTCGACGGCGTCCCGGTCGGCATCGACCTGCCCCAGACCGTCGAGCTTACCGTGGTCGAGACCGAGCCGGGCCTCAAGTCCGCGACCGCCTCGTCCGTGACCAAGCCGGCCCGCCTCGAAACCGGCCTCACCGTGCAGGTGCCCCCGTTCATCAACGAAGGTGAGAAAATCCGCGTCGACACCGCCGAAGGCGTGTACCTCTCGCGGGCTTAGTTTTCGAGGCAGGACGAAGCGAATCAAAGAACTTCAGAATGAGTTCGACTTCCACCGGAAAGCACACAGACCCGTTCCCTCGAATAGTAAGTTTGCAGCGGCGCGCGCACTATCTGAATCAACCCTATAGAGCGTCGGCAGTTACAGTGATCGTCGGCGCCGGCTGCTTCAGCGCCGCAGCCAGTGCCGGATCAGTATTGCCGAGCACCTGATAGCGCATTTCCCCCGTCACCGGGGTTGGCTTGCCAAACTGCAAATCCACCGTTCTCTGAAACTGCCCATGATTGTGTCTCGCGGATACAACGCCGGCAATCGCAGGGGCTTCGCGGTCAGACTGCATGGCGATGTCCAGCGCCAAGCCTGTCGCGGATGCGTGGACATTCCTGCATTCAAAAAGCTGTTGGACCACTGAAGCCGCATTGCCATCACTTTCTGCTATCAAGCTGGCGCTGGCAGCTCCCATTTTTCCCGGCGTAACCGGCACATCAAGCATGAAGCTCTGCTTTCCCGCCTCACCTTGTCCAGAGTCCACCACGAACGTCAGCCGATAGTGCTTTGTTCCTGAATCGGAGTTTTGAGAAGGAGTTTGGGCAAACCCGAACGACGGGACTGCCAGAGCAAGAGCGAATGCGAAATATTTCGACATGCAACTGCCTCCGGTATGAGAGCGATCTTCACAGCTGAATCTTTGACGTATGCCGAAGCGGTCACGCTCACGAAACGTCCTGCCGCGGTTCGCAAGGAAAGACAGAAACCTTGCCCGTTTCGCCACCCCGGGCTACTATGGCTCACATCATGCACTGGCAACGAGGCTTCAAGCGAATCCGTCTGATCGGCACGCTGGCGCTGGCGCTGGGCGTGGTGCTGCTGGTTTCTGTCCTGGTCACGCAGGGCATGGGCTACGCGCCCGACCCCGCCTTTGCGCAGCTATACCAGGCGTTCTGGCCGCTCGGCCTCATGCTCATCGTGCTCGGCCTGCTGCTGTGGGTCGCGGTGTGGGTACTTTCCGGGTTCCTCCCGGACACGGGAACCGCCCCCGGTCTCGCCCCAACCAAACCCGAGGAACCGCCCCGCGCCCGCATCGCGCAATAGCCCGGGCCAACCGCTTTTGACCTTTCCCAAACCGGAGGAGAACGCCGCTGCTTTCCCTTCTTACCCTCGTAACCCAGGCGCCTGAAGTGCTGCACCCGGTCGTCGTCAATGAGCGCGCCAGCTACCTGGGCGGCATCCTCACGGGCGTCGCCGCCATCTGCTCGGCCGTGGTGTGGCCGGTGCTCATCGGCCTTATCCTGTGGTGGTTTCGCGAGCCGGCGGCCGAGCTGCTGCACGCCGCCGTCGGCGTGGCCGAAGGCGCCACCCGCTTCAAAATCTGGCAGATCGAGTTCGACCGCGACGTGCAGCAGCAGGTCGCGCAAAGCGAGTCGGCGGCGCTCGGCGCGGGCATTCCCGCCCACGCCGTCATCCCGGCCGACGCCCGCAGCGCCACCCAGCTGGCAGCCACCATCCCCGGAACCGAAGTCGCGGCAGCCGCCGGCGTCCGCTCACTGCTCGATGCCGCCCCCACCTCCACCCTGCGCAAGGCCGCCGAAGCCGCCATCAAGGCCCGCATGCTCGGCTTCGCGCAGGAGTACGAAACTACCCGCGCCGCCATGCACGCCGGCCCCGAGCGCACCCGCGCCATGAACGCCGTCGTCGCCAAGATGCGCACCCTCGCGCTCGCCGCCGACCTCTTCCTCGACGAGTGGATGAGCGCGGCCAGCTCCCCCGGTAAGCGCCTCGCCGCCATCTGCATCCTGCAGATGAAGCCCCAGATGGGCGCGGTTCCCTGGCTGGTGGAGCGCATGCGCGTGGAGCAGCCGTTCGTCTTCTTTCACGCCTCGGTCGCCCTGCTCAACACCGTGCGGCGCTTCGGCCACGCCGAACAAGCCGCTCTCAGCGAAGCTTTGCGAACCGCGCTCCAGCAGGTCCAGAGCTTCGGCGAAAACGCTGACGCCAACACCCTCCGCTCGCTCACCCTGGCCCAGTCCGAACTCGAAACCGCCTCCTGACGGGAGCTGCCTTGCGCTCACCCGGTCCATCTGGGAAACTTTGAGAGCGGCACAGGAGCGGTATAGGAGCGGCGCATGAGCGAACCCGGCGGCACCATCGTGCGGCACTACTGCGTCACCGGCCGGGTGCAGGGCGTGGGGTTTCGCTGGTTCGTGCATCGCGAGGCGGCTGCGCTCGGCCTGCGCGGCCTGGTGCGCAACAGCGAAAACGGCGCGGTCGAGGTAATCGCCGCCGGCGCCGCGGAGCAGTTAGCCAAGCTCCGCGCCGCGCTCGAACAGGGGTCCCGCGGCAGCCGCGTCGACCACATCGTCGAAGAAAACCTGCCTCCCGCCGACGCCGATTCGCTGGGAGCATTCACCATTGAAGGAGCCTGGTAAACGATGCCCCAAACCCACACGGGAGAAATCCCCGCCGGCAGCAGCGACTATCTCAAGAGTCTGGTCCGCACCGTTCCCGACTTTCCCAAGCCCGGCATCCTGTTCTACGACGTCACCACGCTGCTCAAGGACCGCAAGGGCTTTGCCGAGCTCATCGACGGCCTGGCCTCGCACTACATCGGCCGGGATATCGACCTGGTGCTCGGCATCGAGGCCCGCGGCTTTATCTTCGGCCCCGCGCTCGCGTACCGGCTCAACGCCGGCTTCGCGCCGGTGCGCAAGCCGAAAAAGCTTCCCGCCGAGGTCATCCGCGTCAACTACGACCTGGAGTACGGCTCCGACGCGCTCGAACTGCACAAGGACGCCATCGCACCCGGCCAGCGGGTGCTGCTGGTCGACGACCTGCTTGCCACCGGCGGCACCATGGAGGCGACCATCAAGCTCGTCAACCAGCTCCACGGCAGGATTGCCGGCCTCGCCTTCGCGGTCGAGCTCGACTTCCTCAAAGGCCGCGAACGGTTCACGGAGTACGACGTCTTCAGCCTGCTCCACTACAGCGAATAGCCGGGCCTAGGTGCGCGAGCCGCGCAGGAAGTGAAAGACGATCGAGATCACCGCGAAGATCAGCAGTAGGTGAATCAGAAATCCGGAAACATGGAAAATCACAAACCCGCCGACCCATGCCAGAACGAGAACGATACCGATGATCAGCCACATACGTATTTTTCTCCTTGGGAAAGGTGGCAGCGCCTGGTAAACCCCAGCCACTGCCGTGCTTCCTGTCGGATGTCAAAGCCGTGAAAAGGTTTGCCGCGCGTGCCGCTTCCGCGCGGCGCTTTGGTTTCCTCAGTTATGGAGTCCAGCGTGTGCAACACAGTGTCATCCTGAGCAAAGCGAAGGATCTGCTTTTCGGCAAGCGAAATATGCGAGTCGCTCTTCACTGAACCTTCTAGCTGGCGACGCTGGCCTCCTCGTTCACATGCCCGGCAATATCGGAAAGCGTCTTATCCGCCGCCTTCTCCTCTTCCAGCGTCTGCCCCAGCAGCTCCGCCACTTCCTTCTGCTCCAGGCTGGCCGCGAACATCTGCACCGCGCCGTAGGACGCGATCTCCCAGTGCTCCACCCGCTGCCCCACCAGGATCAAGCTCGCGTCGATCACGTGCGCATCGCCACCCTCGCCCAGCCGGTCTTCCATCTCCCGCAGCATCGTTTTCACGCTCAGCCCGCGGCCGCCGCGCGGGTTCTCATTCAGCCACGAGAACACCTTGTCGAGCCGCCCAATCTGCTCTTTCGTCTGCTCGCGATGCTTGCTGAAAGCGCGCTGCAGATCTTCCGCGCTGGCTGCTTTTTCCGCGCGTCCCAGAGCGTCTTCAATCATCGACTCCGAAACGTAAATCTCCTGCAATTCGTCGATCAATAGCCTGCGAAGCGTGGTCATTTGCATGCGTCTCTCCTGCCGTGCGCCCCGGCGCGCGTTCCTTGCCTGCCGTGCGCCGGCGCACGTTTCTTGCTAGGATGCGGCCCAGCGGCGGCTACTGCCCGCTCTCTGCCTCCACCCGCAACCGCTCCCCCGCCCGCAGCCAGCCCTTGCGCCGGAACCAGTCCTCCATCGCCAGCGCCAGCGCGGGCAGCGGCACCCGAAACCCTGCTTCCAGCAGCCCCTCGCCCACCGGCAGCGTGTCGTCAAAGGCGGCATCATTGGTAAAGTTGCGCATCGCGAAGCTGTCCAGCCACGCCAGCGGCACCGGGTTCTCCGCGGAATCCGCGCTCAGCCGCGTCACGCGCAGCAATCGTGCAAACATGGCCGTTGCTTCCCTCCGCGTCTCGTGCGCCCCATCAAGCCCCCGCGCGCAAAGGGGCTTGCCGCCCGCCGGCTCCGCAGGTAGCGTAAAGGGCTATGGCTATCGCGGGCAAGGTCGTGCTGCTGGGCGCAAACGGAGCCATCGGCCGCACCCTCGGCCCACTCCTCAGCCGGCACGGCATCGCCTACCGGGTCGTCGGGCGGTCGCTGCTGGCGCTGCAGGTGCGATTTCACCAAGATCCCCTCTGCGAGCACCTGCAAATCGACCCCGAAGACAAAGACGCCTTTCGACCCGCCTGCGCCGGCGCGGGTACCGTCGTGTACCTCATCGGCGCGGCGCTGTGGAAGTTCAAGGACCACCTGCCGCTGATCGACAAAGCATTGGCCGCGGCCCGCCACGCCGGGGCCGCGCGCTTTCTGCTGGTCAGCTCCAACTGGAGCTACGGGCCGCCGCAAGCCGAGCGCGTCACCGAAGCCCATGCCCGCGAGCCGCGGACCGAAAAAGGCAAAATCCGCCGCGACCAGGAAGATCGCGTGCTTGCCGCGCATGTTCCGGGGGTGTTTTCGACCGGCGTGCTGCGCATCGCCGACCTCTACGGCCCGCGCATCGAGGCCAGCCACCTGTGGAGCGCCTTTCAAGCGGCCAAAAAAGGGACCGAAGCCCAGGTTCCCGGGCCCATCGACCGCGCGCACGAGTTCGTCTTTGTGCCGGATGCAGCCGCCACCATCCTCGAACTGCTGCAGACCGATGCCGCCTGGTCCGGTCATACGGCCCAAGCCTGGAACCTGGGCGGCGCCGGCGTCACCACCATCCAGGAAATGGTCGAGCTCGTGTTCGCCACCGAACAAAAGCCCGCCCGGTACAAAGTCCCCGGCGCCTGGATGATGAAGTTTGTGCGCGCCATGAACCCCTACATGCGCGAGCTGGGCGAGATGCAGTACCTACTCGATGGTTCGCTGGTGCTGGACGACGCGAAGCTCTCAACCCTGCTGGCCGGCAGCGGCGGCCTGTGCAAAACACCCTACGCGGATGGAGTGCGCCAGACCCTCGCCATGCGCTGACAATGGTCATCATCAATGATGGGTCACCCCGGATAATGGGTCATCCTGAGCGCAGCGAAGGACCTGCTTCTTCGGCGGCCCGGCTCTGCGGCTCAGTTCCGACTCAGAAGCCTAGAGCCGTTTGCCTGCTGCTGTAGAGAGACCAACGACTCTCGATGTGGCTTTTCCGTCAAGAAAAGCCATATGCATCAAGACTTGCGCCTCGCGACCTACAGGCAAACGACTCTAGAGCCTGTTATTAAGCTTGTTCCTTTAGAAACAAAGGCATAGGAATTGCGGAGAGTTGGTCTGACGATATTGGGATGGGCAATCGTGGTCAACTCGGGTATCCGAGCGATGTGACGGATGAGGAGTGGGCGTTTGTGGCGCCCTATCTGGTCTTGTGCCGGGAGGACGCTGCGCAGCGGGAGTACTCGCTGCGCGCGGTATTCAACGGGGTGCGGTACGTGGTCAAGACGGGCAATCAGTGGCGCATGCTGCCCAATGACCTGCCTCCGTGGCCGGTGGTGTACCAGCAGATGCGGCGCTGGATGGACGCGGGCTGCTTTGAGGCCATGGTCGAGGATCTGCGCTTGCTGCTGCGCGAGTTTGCCGGGCGCAATGCTCAGCCGACGGCCATGATTCTGGACAGCCGCACGCTGCAATCGACGCCGGAGTCGGGCGCGCGCGCCGGCTATGACGGGGCCAAGCGGCGCAAAGGCTCGAAGGTGCATGCGGCGGTCGATACGCTGGGCCACCTGCTGGCACTGCACGTGACCGCGGCCGACGAGCAGGACCGCGCCCAGGTCGGCGAGTTGGCCCGGGCGGTGCAGGAGGTGACCGGGGACCATGTGGAGTTGGCTTTCGTCGATCAGGGCTACACCGGCGAGGCTGCAATGGAGGCGGCGGCCGCGCATGGAGTAAGGCTGGAAGTGGTCAAACATACCGAGGCCAAGCGCGGGTTCGTGCTGCTGCCGCGCCGCTGGGTGGTCGAGCGCAGCTTCGCCTGGGCGGTGCGCTTCCGCCGCCTCGCGCGCGATTATGAACGGCTCGCCCACACGCTCGGAGGACTCCACTACCTTGCCTTCGCCATACTCATGCTTGCCAAACTGACCCGGATTCCCGGCTGAAGTTAATAACAGGCTCTAGTGGCTGCCCGGCGCCAGATCACCCGGCGCCAGCCGTCCCCAGTACGTCATCGCCACAGCATCGCCGGTACGCGGCAGCAGCGGCAGCGCGCTCGTGTTGCCGGCCTCCTTCATCACCGCTTCCAGCCCGCTCAGCACTTCCTCCACGCTCATCGTGTACATCTCTCGGCCGTTGTCGTAGCCGTTCTCGACCGACTGCTTCAGGTAGCGGCCCGCGATCTGCGCCGCCAGCGCATCGGTAATCGCGAACCCGGTCCGGCGCTTGTACTCCACCCACGCGGTGCAGGGCATGGCGATCCACACCGGCCGGCCGTTGACATCGAAGCGGATATCGACCGCGTCCGCATGGCGCGTCGCAATGGCCACCACGATCGCCTTCCAGCGGCAGTGCAGGTCTTCGGCCGTCCAGTGATCTTCAACATGAAAGTCGTCGTACATGGCTCCAGCCTACGTGTCCCGGGGCAAAGGAGCAAGCAGCCGGCGCGGCCATTTCCCATAGCAAAAAAATGGTTGAAAAATCAAACATATTTTTTCACCGATCCTGCGTCCAATACTCATTCGCCAGCCCAAGGCAATCGATCTCTTCAGGAGTAACAACGTGACAACCCGTTCCCCAGAGTCTCTCCACCGCTTCGACGAAAAACTGCGCGCACAGCAGTCCCTGCTCGAACGCAACATGATTTCCGCCGTCAAGGAAGGCCGCCAGAGCAGCACCGACGACCTGCAGGACGCGGCCGATCTCGCGGTGCAGTCCTACCAGAAAGAACTCATGTTCCTGCAGGGAACCCAGGGGCACGCGCAGCTGTCGCAGGTGCGCCGCGCACTCGACCGCCTCGACGACGGCACCTTCGGCGAATGCCAGCAGTGCGGCGAAATGATCGGCGAGCGCCGACTGGAAGCCGTGCCCTGGGCGTCCCACTGCATCGCCTGCCAGGAGAAGATCGAGAACGGCGAGCTCGCCGATCCGGTACGCGCGGCCTGAAGCCCGGGCCTATACACGGGCTCATCTCAAACATAGCCGCACGCGGAGCGGGATCCCCTCTCACCCCCTGCATGTTTTGCCGTGTGCGAAGCCGCTGCTAGACTGAGAGGAGCGAGGGCAAACCCGCCCCGCCACTCCTTCCAGAAGGCGCAAGAGACACCCCGTGGACATCCAGACCAGAACCCCCGGCGCGGCCGGCAGTTTTTCGCGTGTTAGCACCGCAAACCCCTCATGGCTTGAGCAGAACAGACCCCTGGCCATCCGCCTCTCCGTCATCGGGGTCGCCGTCATCCTGGTTGTCATCGCCGCTTCCATCTGGGCCGGCAATCAATCCCAGAAGGCGCAGGTCGCTTTCAGCAACGCCATGGATGTGTACGACGCGCCCATCCAGCAGCCGGGCCAGCCGCCGGTGCCGAACGTGAAGATGTACGCCTCAAGCGCCTCCCGTTCCAGGGACGCCCATCCCCTTTTCCAGGCTGTCGCTGAGAAGTACGGTGTGTTCAAGGCCGGCAAAAACGCTCGCTACTTCGCCGGGCTTACCGCCGAAGATACCGGCGACAACGCGCAGGCCGAAGCCGACCTGAAAAAGGCGGCCGGCAGCAGCGATTCCGGGTTGGCTGCCCTAGCGAAAATGGCTCTCGCCAGCCTTTACCAGAACACCGGCCGCGCGCCGCAGGCCGCCGACATCTATCGCAAGCTGATCGAAAACCCGACCGTCACGGTTTCCGCCAACGCGGCGCGGCTTGCCTTCGCCGCGGCCCAGCAGAGCACCAATCCGCAGGCCGCACGCGAACTCTACGCCAAGATCAAGGACACCGACAAGACCACGGCAGCCGGACAGATCGCCGCCCAGAAGCTGGGCGGCAAGTAACAAGCCGTAATCTGCTCTAAATTGCTCGAGAAAGCCTGCCGCCCGGCAGGCTTTCTCGCGGAGGTCTTCAGCTCAGCGAACGTCGGCTCGGAACTTTTCCTTGATGAACTCGGTCAGGAAGGCCACGAACGCGAGCACAATCGATGCGATGAAGGGGCTCTTGTGCCCCATGATGTAGTAGCCGATTTGGCTGTTGTTAGTAGCCATGATCAGCAGGAAGTCGATGCCGCCGATCAGGAGGTAGAGCAGCCCGAACGGCACCTCGAAGTCCATCACCCGCGAGCTCTTGATGATGAGCGCGTCGATAAAGCCCACCATGAAGCCGACCGTGAAGGTGGACTGGATATACGAGCTGTGAAAGCCAGGTAAAAGCTTGGCCATGCCGAAGAATGTGAAGGCGAGGACAACCCAGGTAAGACCAAAGGAGAAAAGAGTAAGAATCATAAGCAGCGCAAGCGTTCGGCTGAATCATAGCGCATGGCCGCCGCTTTTGCACTCTTTTGCGATTTTGCCTTTTCAACGAGCCGATTCGCCGCCGCCACCGCACCTGTGGGAACCTCTAAGTATGGCCGCTCGCATCCTGCTCCTCGCCTTATTGCTGTTCCCGGCTCTTTCCGCCGGCGCTCAGGCGCTGCCCCCGGTCGCTACCCTCATCCAGGACGTGCAGGCGCACCAGCGGCAGCTCGACAAGACCCGCGAGTCGTATACCTTCCGCGAGCAGCAGGTCATGCATGAGCTCGATAAACATGGCGGCGTCAAGAAGCAGGAAACCCGCGAGTACAACGTCTTCTTTGTAAACGGGCACCCTATCCAGCGGCTGGTTCGCAAGAACGGCGCCAGTCTGAACGCGGCGGAAGAAGCCAGGGAAACCGACCACATCAAGAACAAGGTCGATCAGGCCGAGCACACCCCCCCGGGCGACCAGCTCAACAGCAAACACACTGTCAGCGTCAGCAGGATGCTCGTCATTGAACACTTCACCAATGAGCGGCGCGTCACCATGGACAACCGTCCGATGATTGCGCTCGATTTCACCGGCGACCCCAAGGCGCAGACTCACGGCATCGCCGAGGATGCCTCCAAGCACCTCACCGGAACCGTCTGGATCGACGAGCAGGACCACCAGGTGCGTCGGGTACAGGCCACGCTCGACAGCCCTTTCCGCCTCGAACTGGGCCTGGTTTCGCTCTCTACCGGGTCGAGCTTTACCTTCGACCAGAAAATCATCAACAACGAGGTCTGGCTGCCAACCGGCGCGTCCATTCACGTCGAAGCCCGGGCCGCGTTCTTCCTCGGTTATCACATCCAGGTCGAGATCACCGACGACCAGTATCGGCGATTCCACACCGCTGCCGAGCAGCAAGATCCAGCGCCTGTCAAGCCATGAGCGTAAAGCTGACACGCAGCGTCAGGAAGAGCCGGCAGGGCTTGCCAAGGGACCTGCGGCTGGCCCCACAATCTCGACTCTTCCGCAAAACGGCAAGAGGGAGCCCGCGGGCTCCCTCTTGCCTGCCAAATGCGTGACTCTCAATTACTGAGGCTGCGCACCGGACGATTGCGGCTCCGCACCGCCATTCTGGTGCTCGGCACGCCTCTGCTCCATGTGCTGCTGACGGTTCGCAATCATCTTCTCGTACTTGGGCTTCTGCTGATCGGTTAGCACCGCTTCCACCTTGCTGTTCGAGCTGTCGTCCAGGCTCTTCATCTTGGTCATCTTGTCCTCGCGCGACATACTCGAGTCCTGGTGCATCTGCATCATCTGGCTCTGGCGATCCTCAAGAATAGGCTTGATCTGCGACTGCTGGTCGCTGGTCAGGCTGAGCTGCTTGGTCATGTGGGCAAGCTCCTTGTCGGGCGACATAGGTCCATGCATGCCGCCGTGCTGCATTGGTCCTTGTGCGCTCTGGCCCTGCGCGGGGCTGGTACTGCTGTCCTGGGCTAGCAGCGACGAGCCGGATGCTAGACCCAGGCAAAGCGCGCTGCTGAAGGCAATGGTGCGGAATGCGTGACGCATAGTGTTTCCTCCTACACCAGTAGAGACACCTACCGGGCAACGGAGTTGTTAGGCTTCTGTAAATCCGGCAGTGGCGGCATCACAACCGGCGCACTGCGCAGCCCGCAGCGCAGCAGCCCCGGTGTGTGGTCGGTCGACGCCGCCAGGTACGCATAGGCCAGCACCGCCCGGAACTGCCGCTCGCCTCCGTAGTTGCAGTGCTCGCAGCCCGGTCGGTAGCGAAGCGCGGCCATGTCGCCTGAGAACACCGTCCAGCGATACGATCCATGCGGCGAGATCGTCCGCGTTGCCAGCTCGGGTGAGTTTGCCGGCTGTTGCTCGGCAAAGAGCGGACCGCTCTCGCGCAGCGCGTTGACGAGGCTGCCCCCAGATCCGCTCGAGGCTCTCCAGAGCCAATGTCCTCCGCTGGCAGCATACCAATGCACGCTGAGAGGCACGGGGTCAACGATAGCGATGGGAGCATTCCCGCGGTTGCGGACCTCCAGCAGGAACCCTGGGCCGCCCCCCGGCTTCTCCTCGGCGAGGTAGGATGCCTGCAGCGAAACGCCGCTGCACTGGGGTACACTCTGCGCGCGGCCTCCAGCCGGCAATCCGGCGGCCGCCTGCAAACCGCCTGGCAGGGTCAGAAGAACTGTCGCAGCTCCGTATAGAACTCTTCGCGACACTGGCCACTCTACCTTTTCGTCCGGCGTCGTTCGTCCGTTGTCGATTGAAGCAAATACTCTGACGCGAATGCACGCCGCCGCGGCGCCGCAAAGAGAAGCAGCCCGCACAATAGCGGGCTGCTTCGATGTTATTACCGGCGATCACCTAATCTCCCACACACCTACGCGTGCAGTACCATCGGCCCAGCGAGGCTTAACTTCCGTGTTCGGGATGGGAACGGGTGGGACCCTCACAGTATGGTCACCGGTAAACTGGATGGCGTTTGCTCGGCGGCTCTTACGCCCGCCGGTCCCGGTGTCTTCTTCACCGGACCGCCCGAATATCTCACAACGAAATCGATTGGGGTACTGCTCTGTTCCTGATACAAGGCTTGTGTTGAATGTCCATCGGTGCATGCGAACAAGAACTGCACAGAGTTAATTCTATGGACAAGCCGAACGGGCGATTAGTATTGGTAAGCTGCACGCATTACTGCGCTTCCACCTCCAACCTATCAACCAGGTGGTCTTCCTGGGCCCTTCAGGGAGATCTCATCTTGGAGCGTGCTTCCCGCTTATATGCATTCAGCGGTTATCACAACCGAACTTCGCTACCCAGCCGTGCCCTTGGCAGGACAACTGGAACACAAGAGGTTCGTCCATCCCGGTCCTCTCGTACTAAGGACAGCCCTCCTCAAATCTCCTACGCCCACAGCAGATAGGGACCGAACTGTCTCGCGACGTTCTGAACCCAGCTCACGTACCGCTTTAATAGGCGAACAGCCTAACCCTTGGAACCTTCTACAGCTCCAGGATGCGATGAGCCGACATCGAGGTGCCAAACCGAAGCGTCGATATGAACTCTTGGCTTCGATCAGCCTGTTATCCCCGGCGTACCTTTTATCCGTTGAGCGATGGCCCTTCCATACAGAACCACCGGATCACTAAAGCCTGCTTTCGCATCTGCTCGACTTGTAGGTCTCACAGTTAACCACTCTTATGCTTTTGCACTCGACGACTGATTTCCAAACAGTCTGAGAGTAGCTTCGCGCGCCTCCGTTACAATTTAGGAGGCGACCGCCCCAGTCAAACTACCCGCCTAACTATGTCCCTCTCCCGGATCACGGGAGCAGGTTAGAATCACAACGCTCACAGGGTGGTATCTCACCGTTGGCTCCACCAAACCCAAAAGCCTGGCTTCAAAGCCTCCCACCTATCCTGCGCAGCAAGGGTCATAATTCATAGTTAAGGTGTAGTAAAGGTGCACGGGGTCTTTCCGTCTAGCTGCGGGTAACCGGCATCTTCACCGGTACTACAAGTTCGCCGAGCAACTCGTTAAGACAGTCGTACGATCGTTACTCCATTCGTGCAGGTCGGAACTTACCCGACAAGGAATTTCGCTACCTTAGGACCGTTATAGTTACGGCCGCCGTTCACCGGGGCTTCAGTTCAAAGCTTCGCCTTGCGGCTAACCTCTCCCTTTAACCTTCCGGCACCGGGCAGGAGTCAGCCCCTATACGTCGTTTTCGACTTTGCAGAGACCTGTGTTTTTGTTAAACAGTCGCCGTACGCGTTTCACTGCGGCCTCTTCGCGCTTGCACGCTAATGAGGCGACCCTTCTCCCGAAGTTACGGGTCTAATTTGCCGAGTTCCTTAACAAGCCTTCACTCGAGCGCCTTTGGATATTCTCCTCGTCTACCTGTGTCGGTTTGGGGTACGGTTCCCAACTACTCTCCTTAGAGGATTTTCTCGGCAGCGTGGAATCAGCAGCTTTCAGGCATACGCCCTACTACTTTACGCCTCAGTGTTGTGCTCCCGCGGATTTGCCTACGGAAACCACCTTACGCGTATCGAGCCTCATAGCCATAGGAGGCCCTGCTTATCCTTCTGCGTCTCCCCATCGTCAAACGAGAGTTGGGAGGTCCGGAATATTAACCGGATGTCCATCATCTACGCCTTTCGGCCTCGACTTAGGGACCGCCTAACCCTGAGCGGATTAACCTTCCTCAGGAAACCTTAGACTTTCGGCGCGGAGGGTTCTCACCTCCGTTATCGCTACTTATGCCGGCAGGGTCTCTTCGCAACGCTCCATCCGTCTTCTCAGTCGGACTTCAATGCTGTTGAGAATGCTCTCCTACCACGCGTACTTTCTGAAGTACGCATCCGTTGCTTCGGTGTACAGTTTTAGCCCCGTTGTATTGTCGGCACCGGACCGCTTGACCAGTGAGCTATTACGCTTTCTTTAAAGGATGGCTGCTTCTAAGCCAACCTCCTGGCTGTCTGGGCGTTCCGACTTCCTTTCCCACTTAACTGTAACTTTGGGACCTTAGCAGGCGGTCTGGGCTGTTTCCCTCTCGACTGTGAAGCTTAGCCCCCACAGTCTGACTCCCGGGCTGGTTGTCAGCGGCATTCGTAGTTTGGTTGGATTCAGTAAGCCGGAAAGCCCCCTAGTCCATCC